>CBCTIZ010000003.1:0-144771 GCA_965147105.1 uncultured Collinsella sp.
GGCCGCGCGGCAAGGAGATATATTGCCAGACCGGAGGGGCCCCGTGGGCGGGAATCGCGCACTCCATATTTTGTTCACAAATGAATAGATCCCTCAGTCGCGTCACTGAGGTTAAAACTGAAGCATTGGCTTCTGATATTGGCGATGACCAGCTGTTTTATGAGTATTGAGACATCGGTCATCTCTGGAGCGCTACTTTACTCCAAAGGCATCAGCTATTTGTTTCCCATCGGTAAAAGGCGGGTTTTGTTCGCCAAGCGTTCTTATATATAGATAGATACGGGTTCGAACCCGTGCACCGGCAACAAAAAAGACGGCCAACCGAAGTTGACCGTCTCAACAATCTTTGGGTGGGCCGTCAGGGGTTCGAACCCTGGACCTTGGGATTAAAAGTCCCCTGCTCTGCCAGCTGAGCTAACGGCCCGCGGGAGGCATTGTACCACGGTCTGGGACTATTCCCAACTCCATTGGCCGTTCTGGAAAATCACAACTTCACGTCCATCAGGCGTAATGCCCGTAATATCGATGTCGTCCGTGCCGATCATAAAATCGACGTGCGTGCTCGAGACGTTAACACCATGCTCCAGGAGCTCCTCCTTAGACATGTCGTACCCACCCTCGATGCATTCGGGGAAACCGACACCTAGCGCGAGATGGCAGCTAGCGTTCTCGTCATAGAGCGTATCGTAGAACAGAACACCACTTTCGCGGATCGGCGTGTTCTTGGAAATGAGCGCGACCTCTCCCAGGTGAGCAGCGCCCTCGTCAGTATCGATGATACTTGCGAGCGTTGCCTTGCCCACGCGGGCGTCGTAGTCCACCACGCGGCCGCCCTCGAACTTAATCCAAAAATCGTCGACTTTATTGCCGTGGTGGATGAGCGGCATGGCCGAGTACACGATACCGTCAGCGCGCATGCGATCGGGCGAAGTGAAGACTTCCTCGGTGGGAATGTTGGGGAAGAAGGGGTGCCCATCGGGCGTCTTGCCCTTGCCGCCGGCCCACTCGTGACCCTTCGTCATGCCAATCGTCAGATCGGTTCCATTTGCCGCGGTGTAATGCAGGCAGTCGAAACGATTGTCGTTCAGGAAACGCAGGTTCTTTTCGAATGCGGCGTCATGGAGCTCCCAGTCGCTCTCTGGGTCCTGGCCATCGGCGCGAGCGGTGTGCAGAATCGCATTCCACAGCTTATAGATTGCAACCTCATCGGCGTCTCCCGGGAACACCTCGCGCGCCCAAGCCACGACCGGAGCGCCGGCGATGCACCACGGATTGATGTTGTAATCCAGTCCACGGCGGAAAACTTTGCACTGCGTGTTCTTTGCCTTAGAAGCTGCAGCGGGCTTAGCGGGATCGATGCCCTTAAGGGCGGCGGGGTCCGCACCCTCGATAAAGATAAAGCAGGCACCGTCCTGGGCCAGGGAATCCAGCTGCAGGCGCTTCCACTCGGGCGTCTGCTCAAAATAGCTTTTCTCGACATGCTCGTACGTGAGCCTCGTCACGGCATCATCGGCCCAGATGACCGTCACGTGGCCGGCGCCGGCAGCATAGGCCTCCGCGACCACCACGCGCGCAAACGGCGCGCACTCAACCGGAGACTGAACGACAACTTCCTGGCCGGGCTTAACGTTTACGCCCTTGCGGACAACCAGGCGCGCATAGTTTTTAATCTTGGGCTCCAGGGACTTCATACCCTCCAGGGCCTCTTCGACCGTCAGGGCAGCTCGAATCATGTGCCACTCCATCTATCTATAGAACAGTAAAAAGGCGCGCCGCAAAAACGACGCGCCTTATATCTTAGCGATAAGTATGGATGCAAACGCTACTTCTTCTTGGAGTCCTTCTTGTCCTCCTCGGCAGCTGCGCGCTCGATAAGAGCGTTGAGCTTGTTCTCGGACATGCCCTCGGCCTGCGCGCGGTACATGTTGCGCAAGGGACGAATACGAGCGAAGTCGTAGATAAAGTCACCTAGGATGATGACATAGGACAAAACGATGCCGACCATCTGGACAGGGCTGGACACCATGCCAGCGGGAGCGAAGTACAGCGAGGCCCAAATTGCCACGACGAGCACCATGCCAATGGCGAGCACAATCCACCAGATGCGACGGCGCTTGGTGTAGTCCTCGTCCTGCTTGAGGAGGATATTCGACACCGTATAGATGCGGTCCTCCTTGGCGCGCTGCTTAGCCTTGCGGGCGCGCTTCTCCTCTTTAGAGAGGCCCTCGAGGTTCTCGCCCTTCTCGAGCTCTTTGCGGCGTGCCTTAGACGAAGCCGGCACGACGCGAACGGAGCTCGCTGCTTGGCGGGCGGGCTTAGCAGATGCGGCAGACTTGCGCGCAACCCCGGTAACTTCGTGGGATTGCGTGCGCTTGTTCGTGGCGCTACGGGTACTCACTTATGCGTTCTCCTTCATGCTTGTGAACTGGGAGCCCGTGATGATCTGGAAGGCCTCGCGATAGCGCTCGGACGTGCCATCGATGACCTCGGCGGGCAGGTGCGGGGTCTCCCCCGTCATATCCCAGTTGGCCTTGAGCCAATTGCGGACGAATTGCTTGTCGTAGCTAGGCTGGATCTTGCCCTCCTCGTAGCTGGCAGCAGGCCAGAAACGGCTGGAGTCGGGCGTGAGGCACTCGTCGATCAGCGTGACCTTGCCATCGATGACACCAAACTCGAACTTGGTGTCGGCAATGATGATGCCACGGGTCGCGGCGTACTCGGCAGCGGCCTTGTAGATCCTGAGGGACAGGTCGCGAATCTGCGCGGCGATGTCCTCACCCACGATCTCGCAGCAACGCTCAAACGAGATATTCTCGTCGTGGTCGCCGATCTCGGCCTTCGTGGACGGCGTGAACAGCGGCTCGGGAAGCTTTGAGGCCTCGGTCAGACCCTCGGGCAGCTGAATGCCGCAGACGGTGCCGTTCTCGTCATAGGTCTTCTTGCCCGAACCGGTCAGATAGCCGCGGACGATGCACTCGATAGGAATCGTCTGGGCCTTCTTAACCAGCATGGCGCGGCCAGCGAGGTAGTCACGATACTCAGCAAACTCCTCGGGGAAATCCGCCGGGTCGATGGAAACGAGATGGTTGGGGACGATGTCGGCAAACTTATCGAACCAGAATGCCGAGATGCGATTGAGCACCTCTCCCTTAAACGGAATCTCGTCGGGAAGAATGAAGTCGAACGCAGAAATGCGGTCGGTGGCGACCATCAGCAGGTTTTCACCGGCATCGTAAATATCACGAACCTTGCCACGGGAATCCGGACGACGCTCCATCGTTGTCACGTGAGTCACTCCTTACCAAAATACGACAGTAATGCGGGTTCTTTCCCGCACGTTTTCGCAAACTCGGAGCGGCAGGGACGCGGCCCCTCCTTCACCGAATAGCGAAAAGCTAGTGCTCCATTGTAGTAGATGCCGCGTCCGCCGTGTGCTCGCGGGGCAGATGAATTGTAAAAGTCGTACCCTTTCCAAGCTCCGACTCCACGGATATGTAGCCATGGTGACGCTCGACGATCTGCTTGGTCACGGCGAGGCCGACGCCCAGGCCGCCAGCTTCGCGGGCGCGGCTGGCATCGGCGCGCCAAAACCGCCCGAAAATGCGCGACAGATCGTCCTTGGCAATACCGATGCCGGTATCAGAAACGGCAATGCTGACGTGCCTGCGGTCACTGAGCACCGACACCACGACCCAACCGCCCTCGGGGGTGTAGCGCATGGCGTTGCTCATGAGGTTGATAACACATTGCGTGATCATGTCGGGATCGGCCTCGACGACATCGTCGTGCCCTTGGGTTTCATCTGCAAAGCGAAGACGAAGGTCACGGTCGGCAAACAGACGCTCCTGGCCGTTCACAATCGATCGCACGAACGGAACCATGTCCACCGGTTCTAGATTGAGCGGAGCCGTGCTGTTTTCCATACGCGATAGGTCGAGCATCTGCTGCACCAGACGAGCCAGGCGACGCGTCTCGGAAGCAACGGTCTCCAAATGCTCATCGTCGGTGGGATACACGCCATCCTGCATGGCCTCGACCGTTGCGAGCATGGCCATAAGCGGCGTGCGAAGCTCGTGTGCAACGTCTGAGGTCAGGCGCTTCTCGTGTTTCATATCCTTCTCGAGCGAGGTGGCCATCTCATCGAAGGTCTCACCCAGCTGATCGATCTCGTCATCACCGCGCAGCCCCGTGCGAGCCGACAGGTCGCCGTCACGGATTTGCTTTGCGGTACTGGTGATGCGATGAATCGGTTTGGTGAGCATGCGCGACACGAGCGATCCGATAACGACCGAAATGCAGATTGCAACAACCGCGGCGAGGGCCATGGCGTTAAAGGTCTTCTCCCTAAACGCAGAGTCCGCCTTGGTGAGCAGAGCGTCGGAGCCGATGGCCCACAGCTTTACCTGTCCGGCATGCTCGCCGGAAGACGTTACAATCTCGACGTTAGCAACGCTATCGGAGTCGGTTGGAGCAGACGAGACCGGGCTATGCGATGCCCTCTTGCCGCTCGTGTCGTCGGTCGTAGCCTGGTTTTCGCGTACATCGGCGGTGGCGCTTGCCGAGGGCCAGGAATCGTCATAAACGATCACACCCTTTTTATTGACGACCTGCATGCCCAGATCGTCGGAAACCAAACTCGACGTTGCGACCGTGCGCAGTTCTCCCGCGGTCCAAGAGCCGTTTTCCTCATATGAGGTCGCCAACTTCTCGGCAGCGGAATTTGCGATTTCGACGATATTGGAGCGTGTGTAATCCGAAAAGACCGTGCCCCACACAACAGAGACAACGCCCACCAGCACCAATACCGTCATGAGCGATGTCAGAGCAAAAGCAAGTGCCATGCGCGAGGGATAGCTCATCGTTGGCCGTGAATCGGAACGAGGCGTGTTCCAACTAGCCTTGGAACCCGCCTCGCTCTCCTGCTTGTGCTTTTGTCCGATTTCAAAGCGCGCAGGTGTCATATGTGATTTCCCTATTTCTCGTCCGACTTATCGGTCTTGGCCGGAGCCTCGAAGCGATAGCCGACACCATGGACGGTGTAGAGCCACTTGGGCTTCTTGGGATCATCGCCCAGCTTGGCGCGAAGATTCTTCACGTGGCTATCGATGGTGCGCTCATAGCCCTCAAAGTCATACCCGAGCACTTTCTCGACCAGCTCCATGCGGTTATACACACGGCCGGGATGGCGGGCAAGCGTGGTGAGCAGCTTAAACTCGGAAGCCGTCAGATCGACTTCCTTGCCCTCGACCAAGATCTTGTGGCCCGAGATATCGATGACCAGATCGCCGAAGTCGAGTACCTCGACGGCGGGCTCGTCGGCCTGATGGGCACGGCGGAACAGAGCGCGAACGCGGGCGACGAGCTCGCGCGGCGAGAACGGCTTAATCAGATAGTCGTCGGCGCCGAGCTCAAGACCGATAATACGGTCCTCGATCTCGCCCTTAGCCGTCAGCATGATGATGGGGACATCCGAGGTATCGCGAATGGTGCGGCAAACGCGCTCGCCGGGAATCTTGGGGAGCATAAGGTCGAGCACGACCAGGTCGAACTGATGCTTCTCGAACTCCTCGATCGCGGACTGGCCGTCGCCGACGCCCACAACCCAGTAGCCTTCGCGCTCGAGATAGGCAGCGACGGCGTCACGGATTGCCTTCTCATCCTCGACCAGCAGAATCTTTTTTGCATCTGAAGCCATAACACGGCCCCCCTGTCTCAATTAGCTAAGAACAAGCCCATTTTAACGCACCTGAGCCCGCCGGATGCCGCTATGACGCGGCAGCTCGGCGGGCGGTACTCACAATTACAACGCGTTTATTCCCCTGTTGGCGCCTTTTTAACCCCTCTAAGCTTAAAGAGAGAATAGGCGTGCAGCGACCGTCTCTGGTATACCCTGGCTGTTGCGCACCGTGGCGTACGTAAGGAATGAGTCCGATTTTCCCGCCGTAGCTGGATAATCGCCATACTCCAAAGCGCGGTCGGGCGACAGCAGCGAGCCATAGGTCTTGGCAGAGGTGTCGATCAGGAAATGCGACGCCTGTACCTTAACAAGGTATTTATTCTTCTTGCCAGCCGCACATGCGAGCGGCTCGCGTGACAGAAAGAGGTACGGCCCTCCCTCATTACCGATATACGTGCCCATATTGCCCAGGCTGCCCACGCCGCTATAGGCCGCCTCGATAGAAAACACGAAGGTTTCGCCCATATACACGGCCTCGAAAGGCGAGACTGACGAGGGAAGGACTAGCTGGGCACGCTTGGTGTTGTTGCCGTCGGTCAGATCGATTGCCGTTATGCCGTAGTAGACGCCCTCGTCGTTGCGGACACGCGGCGAGATGGTCAAAATGCCGTCGCTCGCGCGCGGGGCCGATGCAAAGCGGCCCGTCGATTTCCAAATTGTCTCGGCCTTGGATTCATCAAGTGAGCGACGATAGCAAAACGAATCACTACTCGTTTTATTGCCGCCTGCCGAAGGCATTTTATACCAGATGACTGATGACCCGAACGCCGTAAACAGGGGCGGATCATAGTCCTTGCCACCTCGATCGAGCTCAACCACATCGCCAGAGAGCGAAGCGCCCGACAGATTTTGAGCGTAGAGCTTCCACGATGAATTGGCAAAGTTCATCTCAACCCACGCGAATACGCCGTCGCCGGCGCGGACATCGTAGAATGCATATCCCGTGCCCTCGATAGGATCCTCGATTAATGTGGTAAGCGAGCCATCGCCCAGGTTGAGCACACCGAGCGTGTTGGCGTGCAATGCCGATGCGGGCGCCATCATCGCCGCGGCGTAATCGCCGTCGCAGTAGTACAGCAGCGTACCCAGAGGCAGCGTCCACGACGCCGCCGGCTCAAGATCGATGTCGACAGCCTCATACTCATCCGTAATCGAGATAATTTTGGAATCGTCCTTGATAACCTGCGGCTCGCCGGCGGCATCATCGCTGGTACCCGTTTTTTT
This sequence comes from uncultured Collinsella sp., assembly GCA_965147105.1. Classification (GTDB taxonomy): domain Bacteria; phylum Actinomycetota; class Coriobacteriia; order Coriobacteriales; family Coriobacteriaceae; genus Collinsella. The sequence continues at coordinate 6,962 of CBCTIZ010000003.1, forward strand.
CGAGCATCCGGCAAGCACCGTGGCAGCGCCCGCGGCAGCCCCACCGAGTACAAAGCCGCGACGCGATATTCCGTTCTTGATGTGATCGGCGATACCCATTAGGCGATCTCGGCGCGAGCGGCCTCGATGGCGCGCGTAAGCTGGTCGGCGCAGGAGGTCTTTTTCATACCGCAGGTATTACCGGCGAGAACCTCGATTACGCGATCGGCAGGAGCGCCCTCGACCAGCTTGGAGATTGCCTTGAGATTGCCGTCGCAGCCACCGGTAAACTCAACGCCTATCACCTTGTTGCCGTCATCGGAAAGGTCAAGGTGAATATTGCGAGCACACACGCCCTGAGGCTTGTAATCAAACGAAATCATGCGATCCCCTCTCAGAATGTTATTCGAGACGACTATTATCCCCGTCTTTCCCTAAATGCAACGAGGCGCTTTGCCGGCAACACACATTACCAGCAAAGCGCCCTAAAAAGCTAACGTTATGCCCGAACCTACTCGAAGCTCAGCTGCTCCAGACGATCAAAGACCGTGTCGATACGAGTGAGGAAGTCCCATGGATCAAAGATCTCGTCGAGCTTCTCCTGGCTGACGGTGCAGCGCGGGTCGGCCTCGAGACGTTCCTTAAAGGTGGGGCCGGAGACACAATCCTGTACCTCGTGCCAGGTCGCCATGGCGTTCTCCTGCACAATGGCGTACGCGTCCTCGCGGGTGATGCCCGTGTCGACGAGGGCGAGCAGCACTTTGGAGGAGAAGATGAGGCCGCGCGTCTTGTTGAGGTTGGCCATCATGCGAGCGGGATACAGCTGCAGGCCGTCGATAACGCGGATGAGGCACTGGAACATGTGGTCGAGGGCGATGAAGCTGTCGGCCTGGGCGACGCGCTCGGCAGAGGAGTGCGAAATGTCACGCTCGTGCCACAGGGCGACGTTATCGAAGGCAACCTGGGCGTTGGACTTCACGACGCGCGACAGGCCGCAGACTTTCTCCATGGTGATGGGGTTGCGCTTGTGCGGCATGGCTGAGCTGCCCTTTTGACCCTTACGGAACGGTTCCTCGGCCTCGAGTGTATCGGTCTTCTGCAGATTGCGAACCTCGGTAGCGATGCGCTCACAGGTGGCCGCGGTGGTGGCAAGAACGCCGGCGAGGTAGGCGTGATGATCGCGGCTAATAACCTGCGTGGACAGCGGGTCGTGAACCAGGCCCAGGTGCTCGCAGACATATTCCTCGACAAACGGCTCGATGGAGCTGTACGTGCCGACAGCGCCCGAGATAGCACCGAAGGCAACATTCTTGCGGGCGTCCTCAAGACGGTCCAGATCGCGCTTGAGCTCCCAGGCCCAAGAGCCAAACTTCATGCCGAAGGTCATCGGCTCGGCGTGGATGCCATGAGTACGTCCGGCGCAGAGCGTGTTGCGCTCCTCGAAGGCACGACGCTTGCAGATCTCGCCGAGTTTCTTGACGTCCTCGATGATCAGGTCGCAGGCCTGGGTGAGCTGGTAGCACAGGGCCGTGTCGCCCAGATCGGAGCTGGTCATGCCATAGTGAACCCAGCGGCTGGGCTTGGGGTCGCCCTCGGGAACATCGGCATCGATGTACTCCTTCATGTTGGTCAGGAAGGCAATGACGTCGTGGCGCGTGACTTCCTCGATCTCATCGACCTTCGCCTTCTCAAAGTTGGCATGGTCGCGGATCCACTGGGCCTCGTCTTTGGAAATACCGATCTTGCCGAGCTCCGCCTGGGCCTCGCAGGCCAGAACCTCGATCTCCTGCCAAATGGCGTACTTGTTCTCGAGGGAGAAGATGTGTCCCATCTCCGGGCGGGTATAGCGATCGATCATAGCGGCTCCTTTTTGGTTATTGGCACGTTGGTCGTAACCCATCCATTGTACCGTGCGCAGGTGCAAGTATGGGCAGCAGGCATTAACCTAACATTTTGGAATTGGAGCGGGCAACGGGACGTCCGCGCATTTGCTTCGCAAATCCGCACCGGCTTCAGGCGAGCCCCTCAGCTTCACGAAGCCGAAGGGGAAGACTTTGTTGAATTAGCCGTCCCCATGTCTCCCGTGCCCGGTAGAGCGGGCAACGGGACATCCGCGTATTTGCTTCGCAAATACGCACCGGCTGCGGTCGCCTATCGGCGCCCTTGCCTGCTCGCTATAAACGCTTCGCGTTTATTTAACGCTCGCACCCTGTCGGGTTCGAGTCCCGGCACTTTATTGAAAAAAGCACGGCACCGTAATGGTGCCGTGCTTGTGCTTCTAGCTGGAGCGGGCAACGGGACTCGAACCCGCGAGTGTCAGCTTGGGAATCTTACACGCAAGTGTTCAAAGAGATAAAAAGCGTTGCTATCGTTGCAGGTAAAACGCGCGTTATGTGCCATAATGTGCAACGTAGACCAAAGCAGTACACGCTATTTGGTCTACATTTGGTCTACGTTTTGGTCTACGGAGCACGCATGGAGTACACGCACTACATAGCCGCGAACCTCGAAAGCAGGGGCGGGAAATACCGCGCGGCGCTGAAATACATCGACGAGGACGGCGCGAGGAGGAAAACGACCAAGGCCCTCAAGGCCACCGGGAAACGCGCGGCCCAGAAAGAGCTTGAGGAGTGGCGCGCGGCCATGGAGGCCAAGTGGAACCAGAGACAGCGCGAGGGCGCGGCGTTGGCTGTTCTGGGGTTCGACCCGGAGACGGTGCTTACCGTGGCCGCCTACGTTCGCCGCTATATCGACGGCAAGCGCCCGAGTATCGACCCGTCAACGTTCAACGAGTACGGGCGTCTGCTCGACAACATCATTTCCCCGCTGCTCGGGGAGGTGGCGCTTTCCGATCTCAACCCGGACATGGTGAGGGCGTGGGTTGCCAAGATGGGCGAGACGTACGCCCCCGGAACGATGAAAAAGGCGCTCACGCTGCTGCGGTCTGCGTGCAATCAGGCCGTCGATACCGACTTGCTGGGCAAAGACCCGACCCGAGGCGTAAAGCCGCCCAAGGCCGGACGCCCACGCCCCAACTCGCTTACCGCCGAGGGCGTGCGAACCGTGCGTGAGGTGCTCAGGGTGGCGGGCATGACGCCCGCTATGCTCGGGGTGAAGATCGCCCTATACACGGGTATGAGGGAGGGCGAGATATGCGGCCTCCGGTGGGCGAACGTCGATACCGATAGCGGCGTGCTCAAAGTGGAGGACAGCATAGGCCGCGACGGGACGAGGTTCTACGCCAAAGACCCCAAGAACGACGGCAGCGCCCGCGCGGTGTATTTCGGCTCAGAGCTTGCCGCCGATCTCGTGGCCCGGCGCGAGGAGATGGAGGCCGCCTGCCGTGCTGCGGGCGTGCCGTTCACCGGGGCGCTCTACGTGCTCGGGGACATTCGCGGCGGTTTCATGCGCCCCAATACGATTTGGCAGAGGTGGCGCAACCTTGCCGAGGCGCTGGAGCTGAAGGGGACAAGGGGAACCCGCCCGACGTTCCACGACCTGCGCCATACGTTCGCAACCATGGCCGTGGCCGCCCACGTGGACATTAAGGCTATCTCGGCGTCTATGGGGCACTCCAACGCGGCCATGACGCTCAACATCTACGCCGACGCGACAGCCGAGGGCAAGCAGCGCGCGGCCCAGACAATGCAGGCCGTTTTGTCGGGCGGTGAGGCGTGATGATGGGCGCGCGCAAAGAGTGGGAAAAGGAACTGAACGCCCTCGACGAGGTATTCGAAACGCCCGAGGAGGACGCCGCATGGATGAGGCGGTACGGCGTCTTTCCGTTGCGGCCTCCTAGGTTCGGGGGGGGGGACGGACGCCATTCACCGGATACTGAAAGCGTGCGGGGTCAAGCAAACCGTTTTGGCGCGGGTGTGCCAAAGGTCAAGCCCTACGGTCAGCGAGTGGGCAAAACGCCCGGAACTCGTGAGGGCACCGCAACTCGTCCGGATAGTCAACTACTGCGAGCGCAACTGGAGCGGTACACCCGATGAGTACGCAGCGTTTATTCGGGGCCTCCTAGACACAGACTGCATGGCTAGCCCGGAGTTCTACGAGACGCCCGAACCGTATATCGCCCCGTACTGCATCCTGCTCGACGCATGGCCCGATCTTACGGAGCGCCAACGCGAGATCATAGCCGAGATAGCTACGGACATGGCGATAGCGAACGAGGCCAAGGGCGAATAAAAACCCGTTCGGTTTTTCTCGCTCGGCGGCGTCGCCCGGTGCGCATAAGCCGAAAAACAGGCGAGCCGACACGCCGAAAGTTCGGCAAGCGGAACCGAATATTAAGCATCACGGACGCTCTACCGAATAACCGCAGGTAGAGCGTTTGTTTTGTATTGCTCCCCCATTGAGTTACAAACGATGCAAGGCGCGTCTAAGTAGCAACTCGATTAGGAGGGGGCAACCCACAATGTGCAGCAAGGAACATCTCGAAAGCGTCGCCGGACTCGCAAGGGACGGGCGCTTTTCGGAACTACCGAACCCGCTAGTGGTCGCCGAGGCCGAGGTTATCGCCCGACGTTCGCGCACGACCATCACGAGGGCGTGTATCTCGGGCAAGCTCAAAGCCGTTCAGACGGGCAACAAGTGGAACATCAACCGCGACTCCCTGCTCGCATACGCGGGCCTTATCTAGGGCGCGGCGCATGAGGCCGATCAGGGCGGCGCTGGAGGCCGCGAGGCGCGCGGCGAACGCCGACGTTCCGGGAATGACCGGGCGGCAGATGGGCGAGGAGATAGACCGCCTCACGGCCCGCCTAGCCGCCAAGGGGTACAGACAGCCCTACCGCGCTTGGGCGCGGGGCCGTATCGAGGCCATGGGGCGCGAGATAGCGAGGCGAAAGAGAGGGGGCGGCGGCAGTGTGGAACGAGGACATTAGGCCCGTGCCCGTGAACATGGGGAGGCTGATAACGTCGGCTCAGGCGGGCGCGGTGCTCGATCTCAGCGAGAGGGACGTTCGCCGCCTCATACGACAAGGGGCACTCGACGAGGTGCACATAGGGCGGCGCGTCTACGTAACCCGAAAGTCAGCCCTCGCACTCGTGGGGGTGGCCGATGGATGAGGAGGAGCGCCGGGCATACACCAACGCGCGTATGCATTTCTTCAAGTTCAACGCCGATATGCTGGCCCCGATATTCGACGATTTGACGCCGAGGGCGAGGGGCGAGGCGCTCAACGCGGTATACGGCCTAGCGCTCTACGGCGAGGAGCCGGGGCGTATCTCGAAAGCCGCCCTCAGTGCCTACAGGGCGGCCCGCCCCAACGTGCTCAAGGCACGGGCCAACGCCTCGCTCAAAGCCGAGCCGACGCGCGCCGACACGCGACCGAACGCGGGCGCGAGGGCGGCGGCGGGGCGACAGCTTGCCGCAGATTCGGCGGCGGCAACTCGGGCAGTACTCCGCGAGCACGAGGCGAGTACTTATAGGAGTACTCAGCGAGTACAGGCCGAGCACTCGACGAGTACAGGGGGCAGTACTCGGGCGAGTACTCAAAGCGGAAACGGACAGCCAACAGGGGAAACGCCCGCCATACCTCCGGACGTACCTCCCGACGTACCTCCGGACACAATATCTACTATGGGACTATCAACTATGGGACTAGTTGATGATGCATTGGGTACGCCCGCCTACGAAACGGGCGGGCGGCTGTTCCACGCCCCGTGTCCGGCGTGCGGAAAGAGGGCAGTGGCCCGACTCGACGCCAACGGGGCCGCCTACACCACGGACGCCTGCGGGGAGCACGGTATCGAGTTGCCGCCCGGATACGAGGCGAGGAGAGGCGCGGAGGGCTATACACTCGAACGCTCGACGCCCCTAACGGACGGCCCCGCCACGGCAGAGGGGAATAGGCATGGAGAGGGCTAGAGCCGCTACCCATGCCGAATGGGAACCCGACGCCCTCAGCCGCGCCCGGTGGAGCGCCGCGCACACCCTCAAAGAGATCGAGGAGGCGGAGGCCGAGGCAACGGGAAAGCGCCAACGCCTCATAGCCAAGGCACGCGAGGGCATGGAGCGGATCAACGACCTATTGGGCGAGGCTCAGGCCACGAGGCAAAGGAAGGCTAGGAGGTGAGGCCGCTACGGGCGAGTTCGATTTTACTGGTGAGCTGGAAAAGTTCGACGATTGGAAAATGCCCGAGATGTGAGGCGGGGCGCGCTGTGGGAACGGGCGCGCCCCGCTTTTCGTCTCGATCAATCACGGGGGCGGCGTATCAACCCGCGCGGCGCGACATATGCAGGGGTTCGGTAGTAATATCCCTGAGCAAGAGACCGAACAGACGCGCTCCGTGCTCGCCGATTACATGAGGGACCTGAAGGAGGCCGGATACGATGAAGATTGATGAGTGCACTGAAATCTCCCACATGACGCTCCTAGCGCTTTCATCCGAGCTCCCGCGCTCAAACTGGCGCAGGGTCCTAATCGACGGGAAGGCTTACGACCCCATCCCCGTCATGGATATGGGCGAGCGGTACGTCGCCGTCGAAGGGCATCACGACTTCACCGGCAAGGAGATCCGTTTCGAGTAGCGACGCGCGGTCTATGGTTCGGCTTCCCGCCGCCAGCATCAGAACAGGCTTGAACTGAAGCAAAAAGCCCCGCCACGGCGGGGCCTTTTCATGCCGGGGCGAACCCGCGAGGCGGGGCCGGGGACGTAGCGTGTGCAGGGTTTCGGCGTTTCGCCGGGACATGCGGAGCGAGGCCGCCGAGGGCGCGGCGTCGATGCAACATGGAGAGCGCCGGGACGGAACGGAGAGACGAGGAGGAGACATGGCGACTCGATTTATCGGGGGCATGATCGCCGAGGGCCTGCCGGAGATAGCGGGCGCGGTACCCGCTGCGGGGGGGGGTTGTCGTGGAGGTGGACACGGCCATAGAGCCTAGGCGCGGCGATTTGGTGGCGTGCTCGACCGCCGACGATTGTCCCTCAGCACCCCAGATAGCCCAGATTCGGCGCGTTGACGCCGAGGCGGGGACGTTGGAGGTGCAGCCGTTGGACACGGCCCTAGAAGCCGCCACGGTGGCCCGGGACGCCAAGCCGGAGGACGGGCTTACCGTTGACGGCGTGATAGTGGCCGCCTACGCCCCCGTCTACGTGAGGGGCCGGGGCGGGGCGCATTGGCTCAGGGCCTAGCGCCCGAGGGGGCGGCCCCGTCGCCGGGGCGGTATCGGGGCGCGGACTCCGTAGACCAAAACCGCGCTCGTTCCAAGCCGATACCGCGCCGAGGGCGGAGCCGTTCAACCTGAAGTTTCTGAAGCCCTAAAAAGGCCGTTCAATCTCAATAATCGCAAGCCTAAAAAAGAGGCCGTATCCCGGTATCAGGGGTGCGGCCCCGCTGTTTTGACGTCAACTATGTCAACAACTAAAAAAGGGCAGGAAGGGACACACGGGCCGATCAGCCCCAACTTTCCCAAGCCCTAAAAAGGGGCCGGAGGAGACGCGGGCGGCGTCAGGGCGAAAAACGGTTTCACCGGAGTTTGGTCTACATTTGGTCTATTTCCGTGGTCTACGGAGCCGAAAAAGAGAAACAGGCCAAGCGCTCTAAGCTCTTGACCTGCTGTTTTGCGTGGAGCGGGCAACGGGACTCGAACCCGCGAGTGTCAGCTTGGGAAGCTGATGCCTTACCACTTGGCGATGCCCGCTTGTGTGTTGGCTAGTATAACGCGGTTGTCTTGTTCGATACAAGGGTGGCGATGCTTGTTTTAGCTGTGGAGATTCGTTTGAAAATCGCGTCAATTGTGGAGACGAGGACCTTTAACCTCCTGTTCTCCCTATCTTCTACCTGCACTTTTGCTTGATTGTTGTATTTGAGCTCAATTTGTCAGGAATTGGGCAAGCTTTTGGTCAGGCTCCGGTACTTACCCGCATGAACCTCGGGGGTAGCCTCATCCTACGCGTCGCAGCCTCCCCGTGCGGCGCACGAGGGATAAGGAGCAGCCATGTCCAACGCACCCACGCACTCTGTCCACAGCGCAATCGCAACAGGTCCGCTGCTCCTGCTCCTCTTCCTGCTTTTCGGCTGCCTGGCACCGGGAGCCGCATTTGCCGTCGATGGCTACGACCAGCTCGGCTTCCGCACTATTAGCGATGATTGTGGACCCTTCTTCATCGGCAAGTATGAAGCTCAAGACACCTCGATTGCCTACTGCATGAACCAGGAGCGCCCCGGCCCCACCAAACCGGGCGGCCCATGGCTCAACTTTGATCAAGGCTGGGTGTGGCTCGACGACGAGTTCGCGGCAATCGTTTGTCACGGATATCCTACCGCCACGTCGTTTGGCGGTTACCATCTTTCACCCGATCGCGCCCGCGCCGCCACCCAGCTTGCCGTATGGATGCTCAACGGCACTACCCATGTCGACGGCACCTACTCCTACACGACCGCTCAGGGCAAAACCAAGAGCGGACACTTTACCGCCGACAATGAAGTCGTGGCGGCTGCGCGGTGGCTCCACGACAGCGCAAAATCAGGAAGCATCAAAGCCGCTCCGCACCGCGCGCGACGCTATCTAGGAGCCGTATCGGGCGGCAGCAAACGTCAAGACATGCTCTATGTACTGCCGGCGGTCTCTGTTTCCTTCCAAAAGCAGTCTGCTGACACCGTTATTACCAGCGGAAACAATACCTATCAGTTTACCGGGGCAACATTCGATATTTTTGAGAGCGCCAGCGGCGCGCGTGTCGGCACCATCAAGATGGACAGCAACGGTCGAGCGCAAGCAACACTTCTGCCCAACACGGCATACTACCTAGTTGAAACGAAGGCGCCGGCCGGCTATGTCCCCCGCCACGATCGTATTGCCTTTACCACGGGGAATGACGGCGGGCGGGTCGCCATTGAAGAACAGCCCGGCACCATCAACCTGCGTATCGTAAAACTCGATGCCGCGACGAATGCCGGCCCCCAGGTGGGATCTTCACTCGCAGGAGCAGAGTTCACGTGTGTGTCGCAATCAACCCCTGGATGGGCACAAATCCTCACGACCGACGAAAGCGGTCGGGCCGCCCTCGCCGATGTCCCCTTAGGAACCTTTACCATCTACGAATCAAAAGCCCCCGAGGGCTATCTGCCATCCAACGACAGCTGGACCTATACCGTTGGAGCCGACCAGCTCGGCGATTCAGGCGTGGTCGAGATCGAATCTCGCGTTTCCGATATCCCCGTTGCGTTTAACCTTGAGATTTCCAAATTCAAGGATTACGGCAATAGCGACCAATCCGGCCTGGAGCAGCCGGCGGGTGGTGTTGTCTTTGAGGTTGTCAGCAACAGCTCTCAGCAGGTTGTTGGCACACTGATCACAAACATCTATGGCTTTGCCTCCACCAAAGATCAGCCCGAAGCATGGTTCGGCACAGGCAAGCGACCCGCCGGTGTCCACGGAGCCGTCCCATACGACCGTGCCGGCTACACGGTTCGCGAGGTTCCGGAAACCGTCCCCGAGGGTTTTAAACGTGCAGGGGAATGGACCGTCGGGGCCAATCAGATTTCCGACGGCGCCGAGCTTCAATATATCGTGGACAACCACGCTCTGTCGACGCATCTCCAGATTGTAAAACGCGATGCCCAAACAGGCGCTTCTGTTCCCCTAGCCGGATTCACCTTCCAACTCCTCGACAGCAATCACGAACCTGTCTCACAAACTTGCTGGTATCCAGCACATAACGTAATGGACACCTTTACGACTGACGCGACCGGGACCGTCACACTGCCCGAATCGCTCGTGCCGGGCACCTATTATGTACGCGAAACCTCGGCCAAAGAGCCCTATCTTGTCGGCGAAGAGATCGAGGTAAACATACCCGCCGACATGAACCTAACGCCCGTTGCAATCGCCTCATATTATGACCACGCCGCGACCGGAAACATCAGGATCGTTAAAACCGATGCCATAGACGGCAGCAGCCTCGCGGGCGCCGTCTTTGAGATCCGTGCCTCGGGTGATATCGTGCGCCCCGACGGTAGCATTGCCGCGCTCGACGGTGAGACTGTCGCGACCGTCACGACGGATGAAACTGGAGAAGCACGCGCGGGCAACCTCCCACTGGGATCTGGCACCGCACGCTACGAGGTTGTCGAGACTCAAGCGCCGGCAGGCTTCTTGCTCGATCAGACAACCCATATTGTCGACCTTACTTATGCCGACCAGAAAACACCCGTTGTAGAAGCACGGCTTAACGTATCCGACGATTACACCAAGGTTGATATCTCCAAGGTCGATGCAAGCGGTGAGCAGGAAGTGGAAGGCGCACAGCTCGCCTTATATGGTCCCGATAAAACCGAAATAGACTCCTGGACCTCATCCGACAAGCCACACCGCGTCGAACATCTTGCACCCGGCACCTACTCGTTGCGCGAAATGATGTCTCCGCGGACCTATGACCTTGCCGAGGAGATAACGTTTGAAATAAAGGATACGGGAGAAGTCCAATCCGTCGCGATGAAGGATGCGCCCATCGAGATCAAGGGGCAGGTCGACAAGCGTCAGGAACTTGTCCAACCTATCGAAAAGGGCCTGTTGGCTAACGGCGATGGTAAAAACCGTGCCGCGATGCAAACCAATACGGATGGGCTTTTCTCCTATACCATCGACGCTCGAAACGATTCAACTACCTGGGTTGATGAGTTCACAATTACCGATGATCTTGAGTGTGCCGAGGACGATACGGCGAGATTCGTCTCAATCGAAACCCCCGTCGCCATCGGCGACCTCAATGGTCTGTGCAACGTGTGGTATCGCACGACGCCGTTGGACTCGACAGACGTCGATGAGCCGGCAAACGCGACACTTGACGATGGGCACGAAAATCCTTGGCTTGAGTCCGACGAAGTAAGGGAGAGTCTGGGTGAGGATTGCCGCCTCGTCGATTACGACGGCTGGCACCTCTGGAAGGCGGATGTCTCGACCACGGAATCCACCACACTCGAGGCGAAAGAACTCGACCTTGCGTCCAATACCGTCGTAACGGGCATTCGAATTGAATACGGTGCGGTAGCCGCCGACTTTACGACTCGAAGCGATGTGGATTCTTGGACCCGCGATGATCTCAAAGATGAGCACGACGACCTTGACGATGCCAAAGCAATCCTTGGCACAGACGCTCGGGGCGCAGTCGTACACATGCAGGCAACGTCGGCTTATACGCCCCAAACCGCACTCACCAACAGCGCGCGCGTCGATCTTTGCCGCAACGGTGGCGGCGATAAACTTGAGTCACATGACGAGGACAGCGTCATTCAACGCTGTACCCTACCGCAGGACCTACCGGCAACAGGATCAGCTCCCATCGCCGCTTGCATCACCGCGCTCCTGACCTCGGGTGTCGCAGCCCTATGGTTCGCTCGCCTTAGGTCGATCCCAAAGAAGCGCTAGCGCGATGAAAAAGCGAGCGAGACAGTCCCCTGGCTCGCCCGCTTTCAATCATGTAAATCGCCGTATCTACTCTGCAGACGAAGATCCACCATCAACGATTGCTTGCTCGGACTCAGGAATCCCATCGGCACCCGTACTCTGTTCTTGCTCCACCTCTTCGCTGATTGCGGAGGCGGGGGTCGAGCCCTTTGCACCCACGATGTAGGCAGCCCCAAATCCTAACGCAATGGCAATCAAGGTCAAAATCACGTAGACAGGCCAATGGCGCTTAATATACGAAAACACGTTGACTCCTTAGAGCTCCGTCTACGAACGGCGGATAACCTCGGTCACGACCTCGGATACCGTGGCAATGTTCGTCGGGTTGACATTGTGGGGCAGGTCGTCCTCGGTACGAGCGCAAGCCAGACGCGTGCCGTCCACGCCGGCGATGGTGAGGGCTCGGCGGCTCGCCTCAAGCGCGGCATAGGCATCGGTCTTGGCATAGGGCATCTCGAGCGCGCCACAATCGACATGGAACGACTTGCACACCTTGCTGACCAGGTTCATGATGCGGCGATCGCCCTTGAGCAGCTGCTGTTCGCCCTCGACCGTCACCACCGAAAGCCTGCCGGCGCCGACGGATTCAAGATTGATGAAGAATACGCCGCGGAGCTTATCGCGATGCGAAGCCAAGAAGGCCTTCATGCCGGCGCCATCACAATCCGAGGCGCCGGTTGCCACAAACCAGATATCGTGACCGAGCAGCTCATCATCGCCCATAGAGGCGACAGCCGAGAGCATATCTTCGGAAGAAGCGCCATCGGAAGACGTAGCGCCACCCTTCCAGCCATCGTTATCGTCCTCGAAGTTATCCCACGAACCGATACCGCGACCGGACTTCTTGGCATCGTAATCGTCTTCGACGCCCAGCCAGTCACTCATGCTGTCCTGCTCGTTTTTCTTTTTACGACCGAACAGGCCACCCAGGCCGCGCTTACGAGACTTGGGTGCCGCCGGGGCGGGAGCTGAAATGGTCTCGATCGGCTGCGCGCCCGGCGCAACGGGCATAGGAGGCGCAACGGGTGCCGATGTGGGTTCGGGACCCTGAGCAGTAGCAAAGGGGTCGTTGACCTGGGCAGAGGGATCGGGAAGGTCGAACAGCGACGTGCGAGACGCAACGTTTGCCTGCTTCATCGACGGCAGCGATGGATCGGGGACCGAAGCCAGCGGAGACGAGGAGGGCGCAGGCGACGGTGCCGACGCCGGATCGGGAACATTCATCTGCGGACGCGGCGATGCCTGGGAGGAAATCTGGGCCATAAGGGAATCGACCGTTTCGTCCTGGGTGGGAGCGACATTGGCAACCGTGGCACCGGAACCACTCGGAGTCGGCATGGTGAAAATCTGCGTGGAGTAAGGCCTCGACTCATCTGTCTCGGGAGCCTCGGAAACCGCAGACACTTCCTCCTGCTCGACCTCGGTCGAATCATCTTGCTCGGCTGCCGCGCACTGCTCTTCGTCAGAGTTGACCTCGACGGGCTCGTCCTCGGTCGCATCCTGAATTTCGGCAGCATCAATGGGCTCGCCATCGCCCGCCGCGTCGTCCTGCTCATCGGAAGCAGGAAGGGGCTCGGCAATCGCGGTACCTTGCTTTTCAAACGTTATCGTGGAATCGAACTGCGCGGCATCAAACGACATGGTGCTATCGACGTGCTGCTGAGCCTCGAAAGACGTTGTAGCTTCGGCAGCGTCGACGGGTACGGACTGCATAGCCTCGTTCTGCTCGAACTCTTGCGCCGCGCGCTCACGTGCCGCCTCGGCTGCCTGCTGCTGAGCGATAGCCTCCTGCTCGGCAGCCTCGCGTGCGGCAGCGCGCTTCTTCTCGAAATCGTCGACAAATTTCTTGCCCTTTGCAAGCGCGCCCTTAAAGAAGTTGGAAGCGCTGGCGCCAATCGAAGAGAACGCGGATGCAATATCGGCATGGGGCGTTGCCGCGGGAATCTCGGCCGAGAAATCAGTATCGCTCTCGTAAGACACGCGCCTCGGCTGTTCAACGTAATCGTCGTCAGACTCGTCCGCAACGTCTTGCGCCGGCGCGGCGGGAGCCAAAATGTCCAGTCCTGCCGCGGGATCGATCGCGGACACCGCCTCGGGCTCGGCAACGGCAGAGGTAACCGCGGCAGACTCATCATCCGCAGCGACAACGGGCGCAGGCGCAGCCACGACGGGGGCAGGCTCGGGCTCAAACGTCGGCTCCTCGCCCTCCTCGTAATCGAGCGTGCAGGACTCGGGAAGCATTCCGAGCGCACGGATGGCATCCGAACCAAAGCGGATGTTGCCGGCGGCATTGCGATAGAGCTTGGGCTCGGGCTCAGCCGCGGCAGGCTCCTCCGCCGGCTCAGCAGCGGGAACCTCGTCATTGAACTCTTCGGCCTGGACAGCCTGATTCTGATCCTCGGGCACGATGGCGCCAATCAGCGTCTCGTCGGCAGACGCACCCTCAAAGCCCTCGATCTGCTCGTCAAAAGCCTCGCCCTGTTCGGGCTCGGTTTGAGCGTCGGGAGCAATCGGCTGACCGAACTCGTCCTCGGCGTAGGTAGGCTCTTCGTACTCGATGGTGTTGCCGTAGTCGTTTTGCTGCTGGGCCGCGGCATACTCCGCCGCCGCGCGCGCCATTTCCTCGGCACGACGCTTCTGCTCCCCAAAATAGGTATCGAACGGAACATCGTCGGGAAACTCGTTTTCGCCCTGGAAGGGAGCAACGTTGTCCATAACGCCGAGCATAGCGGCGACAGAAGACTTGTTGCACACCGCGCCGGACGTATAGGGAAGAACGTGGCGGTTAGAGATGATGTTTGCCGCGTTGGCAAGTGCAACGAGGGAAGCGAGGATCGCGACAATCCACAGCAGAACCTTGAGCGCGCCGGGGAGCGGCAGGATACGCAGGATGGCAACGGCAGCAGGGGCAACCGTGGCAACGGGCAACAGCTTGGCGATGAGCGCACGATACGAAGCATAGGGCTCGCGGGCGAGCAGCTCAGCACGGGGAGAGTCGTAGTGTGCGACAACGACCACCGGGCGGTTGCGCGGAGACGCGAGCGGGCCCGAGGCCTTGTGGTAGGCGATGACATTTTGGCTCACGCCCGTCTTGCCCAGGCGCGAAACCACGGGGTGCCCTGTGCGTTCGAGCACGTAAAGAACGGCGCCGACAATGGCCAGCAAGGTGCCGACCAAGCCGATACCGCCACCGATGCCCATCAGCAGGGCACCGGCAAACGCAAGAATACCGGTAACGGCAAATGCCAACCTACTGGGCGCCGGGGCATTGAACTCCTGAACCTCGGGATCAAAGCCGTGGTTGCGGAAGATCTGAGCGATATCCTCGGCCGCCAAGCGCTCTTCTTCGCTGCATGCCGGCGTAATGCCGGTGTTCTGCAGCAGGTGGTTAATATAGTTCTGGGTGTTCGCCATGTGCGCTCCACATCCATAATCCGACAAATAGGCCCAATGCATGCACATTAGAACCGTATATAGTCGAAAGTATACCCCGAGCGAGCGCAAACGACCGAATTCGGGCCATCTTAACGCCCCGAGCGGACAAGGATATAGCCTAATCTCCATATCGGACTAAAATCATGGCAGCAAACCACCTTCTCATGCGAGGACTCTATGACGGCAAGCGACACGACCGCGACAATTAAAAAGGGGAATTCGGAGCCCAGTTTCGATAAAACGGCCCAGCGCATCCTCAATCTTTTCTTTGTGCTCAACAGCTCCCCCGAACCGCTGACGACCGAGCAGATCGTCTTGGATTCCGACCTGGGATATGGCTCCGGCAACATCGACTCGGATAAGCGCAAGTTTCGGCGCGATCGTGACAAACTGCTCGAGCGTGGCATCTTAATCAAGGAGGTTCGCCCCGCCGGTGCGCAGGAGACCGAGGAAAGCTCGTGGACAATCGACCGCGAGCACACCTTTGCAGCAGGCGGCCTCATCACCGCAGACGACGCCGATATCCTGCTCAACGCCATCGACCAGACACTAGCGGCCGGCTCATCCACTTTTGCCGCACCGCTTGCCGATATTCGCTCCAAGATTGCCTATCTCACCGGTAGGACGACGGTGGACGAAGCACCAATCCGCCGCTCTCCCACCGTCGATGCGGTATGGAGCGCCTTTGCCGAGCGATGCGCGCTGCGATTTTTATATCAGAACGGACGCGGCGAGCAGAAAGAACGTACCGTCTGCGTCTACGGCATGTTCGAACGCGAGGGCGTGGCGTACTTCTGCGGCCTCGACAATGTCACCGACGGCATCAGGACATTCCGCTGCGACCGTATCGTTCGCGCTTGGCGTCCTTCGAAGGCCTACGCCATCCCTGCGGACTTCAATCTCAACGACTATCTGTTCTTTGAATTCGATTTTGCCGACCGACCGCCCGTTGCAGCCACGTTCTCGTTCGCCCCTCAGACGCAGATCGATATGATCAACGGCCTCACGCGCGGGCGAGGTGAGCTCGCACACACCGATGCGGGATGGACCTGGACCGTTGACGTGCGTGACCTTGAAGCCGCCGCCTCATTTTGCATGGCCCACGCCATGGACGGCATGAGGCCCATGGCCCCCAAATCGCTCAAGCAGGCGTGGAACCGCCTCATTGAAAGGACGGTGCACGAGCATGCCCGTGCGTAAACTCACCAGCGAGCAGAGACTCTCGCGCGCCATCGACATCATGGAGGCCCTCTACGCCGCCGGCGAGAGCGGCATGACACGAGCCGAGATTTGCAGCCGCTTTGACATCACAGGGGTGTCACTCGACGAGATTCTCGAGATCGTCTCGACGCTCGCGGACCGAGAATCGGGCGCGCGCATCATCTGCGAATGCCACGGCGAGCGTGTGGTCCTCACCGGCGACGCCGGGCGTGTTCTACCGTTGCGCCTGAGTGCCGCCGAGGGCGCTGTGCTCAACCACGAACTTGAATCGTTGGGGATCGAGCCACAGACGGCAGCCCGGATTCGGCATGCTCTTCTACCCGAAGAGCTCGGCTATAACCAGCGCGTCTTTGACACCGTCAACCACGGGTCGCACTGGCAGCAGCTGAGCTGCGCCATTCAGGACGGCGTTCGCTGCCGCATCTCGTATCGCTCGATGGACGATGCACGGCCACGTGAGCGTCTGGTCGACCCCTTGCGCATTACGGCAAACGGCGACCAAACATACCTGATTGCCTGGGACATCGCGGTCGATGAGCAGCGCACCTATCGCATGGATAAAATCGAGGGACTCGCCTTGACGGAAGACTCCGTCGTGCCTCATGCACCGGACGTCGCATCCCTCCACGATTCCCTTGCCCGGACGCAGCGTAGTGCAAAGCTCTTGATGCCATTCGATATGGCGGAGCATCTGGACTGGGCCGGCATCACCCTAATCGAGCGCAGCGGAGCAGACATGGCAACGGTAACCGTGCATTACGGCTCCGAGCGTTGGCTACTGAGCCAGATAATTGCAGCGGGCGGAGCCATCCACATCTTGGATGACCCCGCCCTGTCAAAGCGTCTGTGCGATATGGCAAAAACCCTCGTCTGTCCGCTTTAGCGCCGCCGCTCGTGGCGTGCACGCCACAGTTGCAGATAGTGCCCGATCTGCGCCGATTCGATGCGCTGGTAGGAGCTCGTGGGCAGCGACGTTAAGAACTTCTTTCCGTAGCCCTTCGTCACCAGGCGCGGGTCGGCCAGAATCAGCACGCCGCAATCGGTCGACGAGCGGATAAGGCGGCCGGCCGCCTGCTTGACCTCGAGCACCGCCTCGGGCAGCGAATAGCGCGCCCAAGCGCGGTCTTCGCGCAGGTTGCGCTCGCACGAGAGCGGGTCCGTGGGGCTCGAGAACGGCAGCTTGGGAATGATGACGCAGCGCAGCGTCTCGCCGCTGGCGTCGAATCCCTCCCAGAAGGCCTTAAGTGCAAAAAGCGACGAGGTCGGCTCGTTGATAAACCGGTCGCGCAGGCGACGAGGAGATGAGTTGCGCTGCTGGCAGTTGAGCTCCAGACCCGCACGGGCCATTTTGGGCTCAACGCGGGCGTACAGGTCTTCCATGTCGCGCCGATTGGTGAACAGCGTGAGCACCGATCCGCCCATGGCAAGATGGGCGTCGACCAGCACGCGCTCGAGCGCCGTAAGATAGCTCTCACGATCGCGCGGATCGGGGATATCGCCCGCAACGACTACAGCCATGTTCGAATCGAAGTCGTAGCTCGAGTCCAAGTGCAGCGATGTGGATGTTGAAGCACCAATGCGATCGAGGCCGACCGCGTGGTTAAAGTGCTCAAAGCTCTTGGAAACCGTCATGGTCGCCGATGCAAAGATAGCCGTGTGAACCTCGGGCAGCCATTCGGTTGCCAAGGCCTCGCCAATGTCGATGCGCTCTGCGGTCATTGACTCTCCGCCGGCACGCAGCCTGCGATTGACCTGCAGCGAGTACACGTAGTGTTCATCGGTACCGTCAATGATGAGCTTGAGGTTCTCGACCAGCTCGTGTAGGCGGCGCGAGATATCACCCAGGTCGACAACAACCTCGGGCTTGTCGGCGGCTACTGCTTGTACCAGCGCGTCGACGCTCTTGTCAGCTTGTTCCAACGCGTCGATGGCAGTGTAGGCCGACTGTAAGAAATCATGCCAGTCGTCAGATTCGCGCAGCTCGGGGCCAATCCATAGGTTCGCGTTGTCATAGCCCCCGCGCGCACGGCGGCCAAGCTCGCGAACGCCGTCAAACACATCGGCAATCGCCATACTCGCACGCACAACCGTCGACGTCGCCTTGGCGGTAAGACCCAGGTAAAGCGTAGAGCCCTCCGAGGTTGCCAAATCGCGGGAAACCTGGCTCAGCGCACCGGTGCTCGAGCCACCCAGGCGCTCAAACAGAACGCGCGATTCATCCGCCGACACCACGCGCGCCCATTGACGGCGCGCCTCGCGCTCGATGGAGTGGGCCTCATCGATCACCCAGTGACGAATCGGAGGCAAGATTCTGCCCTCGGCCGCAACATTGCGGAACAGCAGGGAATGGTTGGTGACCACCACATCGGCATGCGCCGCGCGACGGCGAGCGCCATGGACCAGGCATTTATCGGGGAAAAACGGGCATAGGCGACGGGCGCACTCGCGCGACGCCGTCGTAAAGTCGGGACGGTTGACGCTGCGCCAGCGAATGCCGAGCGAGTCGAGGTCGCCATCGGCCGACTGACACACGTACGCCATGATGACCGCGACTGCCGTAAGCGTGTCAGCAGGATCACGCTTAGTCGTAATTTCGACTTGGCCGCGACTCATACGCTCAAGCTTGCGCAAGCATGGATAGTGGTCATAGCCCTTGAGGGCGCAAAACGATAGGCCTCCGTCCAGCTGCTCGGCAAGTTTGGGCAGCTCATGATACATGAGCTGGTCGGCAAGATTATTCGATTTAGTCGCGATACCAACCGTGATGTTGTTGCGGCGCGCGGCCTCGGCAAAAGGCACCAGGTAAGCCATCGATTTGCCGACGCCCGTCCCCGCCTCAATCACGCGATGCGTTCCCGTAACGAGCGCGTCACGGACCTCGAGCGCCATCGCGATTTGCTCATCGCGCGGCTCGTACGTGGGATACATGCGATTAACCAGACCGCCCGGGGCATAGTCCGCCTCGATTTCCTCGCGGCTCGGCATCTTAAGGACCGGTAGCTCGTCCGCATCAACGCGATCATCGGCCCGATCGGCCTTGAGTACGTCGGCGCGGGCGGCGCTGAGAGAGAAGATGGAACCGGGGTTCTGCCCCGCCAAGAACGAGAAGATGGGACGATAAGACCAGGGCACGTCGGGGTGCATGTCGGCCAGGCGCGCCATTAAGCCCTGAGGCAAGTCGGTAAGCGCCACGAGCAGCACGCGCCACACACCACACAGGGCGTCGACATCAGCGTTGGCGCGGTGCGACACCGAGTCGCATCCAAACAGGTCGGCCATGAAAGACAGCTTATGCGAGGCCAGGCGCGGAAGCGCGATGCGCGACAGTGCCAGCGAATCGATCCAGATGTCGCTGACGTTGACACCGCCCTTGACCGACTCGATAAACGAACGGTCGAAGGTGGCGTTATGCGCAATCACCGGGCAGCCGCCGACAAAATCGGCGAGAGCGGCCACGGCCTCGACGGCCGATGGGGCATCCACCACATCGGCGTTTGTAATGCTCGTGAGTTCGGTAATCTCGGCGGGAATCAGCTGCTTGGGATGCACGAAGGTATCGAACCGATCGACAACCTCGCGGCCAGAAAGACGGGCCGCCGATATCTCGATAAGCTCGTTGTCCTGCACCGAAAGACCCGTGGTCTCGGTATCGAGGACGATAACATCTTCCTCAATGAGACCAAACGATTGGGTTTTGGCGCGCTCGGCAAGCGTGGCATAGGAATCGATGACAAACTGCGGCGTTCCTGACGAAACCGCGTCCTCGATTAGCATGCAATGCCCGCTCGACGAAGACCCATACGGATCAGGCTGTCACAGACCTGCGGGAACGTCATGTCGTCGGTGTGGCGGATCTCATCCGGATACAGCGACGTATCGGTCATGCCGGGAATGGTATTGGTCTCGAGGATAACGGGGCCGTCCTCGCTCACGATAAAATCGCTGCGCGAGATACCCAGGCAGCCGAGGGCCTTGTGAGCGGCACAGGCAAGCTCCTGGGCACGAGCATAGTTCTCGGGTGAAATCTGCGCCGGAATGCGATGGATGTCCGTAGGGTCTACATATTTCACGTCCAGATCGTAGAACTCGCAGTCCTCAGGCTTACGGATCTCAACAATCGGCAGGGCGCGGACGTCATCCTCGCCGTATACGCCGACGGTGATCTCGGTACCCTCGATGCACTTCTCGACCAGCACTTTGTCGCCGTACTCAAACGCCTTGGCAATTGCCGCGGGCAGCTCGGAGGGCTCATGGACCAGGGAAATGCCATAGCTGGAACCGTTTACGGCCGGCTTCACAAAGCAGCGCTCGCCACAAACCTCGACGATATGATCGATATCGACTTCATCGCCCGCCTCGAGCGCAAGGCCGGGGGCAATGGGGATGCCCGTCTTGGCGTACAGGAGCTTCGAGACCTCCTTGTCGGCACCACAGGCGCTCGCGAGCACGCCCGAGGCCGTGTAGGGGATACCCAGGGTCTCCATGGCACCCTGCATGGCACCATCCTCACCGCCGGCGCCGTGCATGGCGATAAACGCCACGTCAAAGCCGCCGGTCGCCATGGTTACCATAAAATCATCGGCAGCCGTGTCGAGCAGCTCCACCGAAGTGTAGCCGGCCTCCTTCAGGGCCACCACGACGTTCTTTCCCGAATTAAGCGAGATCTCGCGCTCAGCGGAATGACCGCCCGCCAAGACCGCTACGTGCATGTTCTCTAGGCTTTTACCCGGCATGGGCAGACTCCTCCTCTATAATTTCTGCAGCTGATACCATATTGTAGCGATACCCTCTACGTTTCCCCAAAATCGAAAGGCTTCCATGAATCCCAGGACTAAATCTCAGGACATTCGCGACTTGAGCCAAAACGATATTCGCGAGCTTGTTGCCGAACTTGGCCAGCCCGCCTTCCGCGCGAAGCAGCTCATCGAATGGGTCTTTGAGAAGAACGTTTGTTCGTTTGACGATATGACCAACCTTCCCAAGGCTTTCCGCGAGCAGCTTAAAGAGGCTTTTGCCTTTGACACGCCGACTGAACTCACCAAGCAGGTTTCCAAAGATGGCTCTCGCAAGTATCTGCTCGAGTACCACGACGGCATTTCCGTCGAGACTGTCGGTATGCCCCGCCGTAACAAACTTTCTATCTGCGTTTCCACCCAGGCAGGCTGTGGCATGGGCTGCGCCTTTTGCGCCACCGGCCTTAACGGCCTCAAGCGCTCGCTGACAGCTCAGGAGATCGTCGACCAGGTACTTCATGTATCCAACGACTTTGGCGAGCGTGCCACAAGCGTTGTCTTCATGGGCCAGGGCGAGCCGTTTGCCAACTACGACGAGGTTCTCAAGGCACTGCGCATCCTTAACGATCCCGACGGTATCGGTATTGGAGCCCGCCACCTTACTGTCTCTACCAGCGGCGTCATTCCCGGTATTCGCAAATTCGCCGACATCCCCGAGCAGTTCACGCTCGCCGTTTCCCTGCATTCCGCCATCCAGTCGACGCGCAATAAGCTTATGCCCGGCGTTAAGAAGTACACGCTCCTGCGCCTTCACGAGGCGCTTCAGCTCTACACCGAGAAGACCGGACGCCGCCCAACCTATGAGTATGCCATGATCGAAGGCGTCAACGATACGAATCCCGAGATGCAGGCGCTCTGCGACTTCTGCGAGGGGACGCTGTGCCACGTTAACCTAATTCAGCTTAACGACATCGAGGGCAGCCCGCTCAAGCCGTCGCCGATTCATAAGGTTGAGGATCTTCAGCGTCGCCTTGAGTCTCGTGGCATCGAGACCACGATCCGTAATTCTCGCGGCAATGATATCGATGCCGCCTGCGGTCAGCTGAAGCAACGTTTCAAGGTCCAGAAGAACGCATAGGGGAGTCTGTGCCCCATAACGTTTCATGTGAAACATCCGACAGCCCTGGTTGCAAATAATGCAACCAGGGCTGTTTCATTTTTTTCATACTATTGAACTTGCCTTCTTCAAGCTTAGTTTTAGCCAAAATATGGGGTCCTTGTCTCATGTATAAGACAAGGACCCCTTCAAAACAGGCAAGTAATTGTTAGGTACCTAATAACCAACATTTTCCCACTGATGGTTAACCCAATCTTGGTTAATCTTGGGATTCTTAGTCACCTGAGCAGTGCGCATAGCGACATCTTCGGTCATCACATCCATTTTCTTCTTGGATGTATCGACAATATCCTGGGCTCCGCGCAGCAGTCGACCGCGTAGTTCATCATCTGTCGCAAGCTTATAGCCTGCAAAAGCGCCAGCGACGACGGTGGTTGCCAACGCAACGACCGCGAGAACCTTATTCTTCATCCTGATCCTCCTGCCCAAATTGAACCATTTCGCCAAGGATACGGGAGAGCTCCTCTTCGTCTTTGAACTCGATTTCAATTTTGTTCTTACCACGCGAGCTCTTCACACGTACATTCGTGTTAAAAACTTGCCGAAGGACTCGAGCGGCCTTTTTGAATGACTGAGGCGTTGCTGGCCTCGGAGTCCTCGGCGTCTCTCCGGCAGAAAACAACGGAGCAAGATTTTCTGTCGCTCTAACGGAAAGACCTTCTGCGACAACCTTCTCAGCAAGTCGAATCCTGGCATCTTCATATGGAACCGCAAGAATCGCTCTTGCATGGCCTGCAGTAAGCTTGCCCTCAAAAATCATCTGCTGGACGACTTCGGGAAGATCTAGCAAACGAAGTGAATTTGTAATTGCGGAACGAGACTTACTGACAGCCTTTGATAACGCCTCCTGCGTCATCCCACTGGCATCAATGAGCTGACGATAACCCTTCGCCTCTTCGACGGGATTCAAATCAGAACGCTGAAGATTCTCGATAAGTGCAAGCGCGAGCATTTCCTCATCATTAACTTCTTTAATGATGACTGGCAGTTCCTCAAGACCAGCAAGCTTTGACGCCTGGTAACGGCGCTCGCCTGCAATAATCTCATAGCCGTTTCCATGCTTGCGAACCAAAAGCGGTTGCAAAACGCCATGCTCTTGGATTGACTCGCTCAATTCACGAAGTTCAGTTTCGTTAAAGTGAATTCGCGGCTGATTAGGGTTGGGAACAATATCCTCAATAGGTAGTTTTGTTTCAGATGCGGCATTTGAAGCCGATGCAGCCGAACCGCCGGTCTCATACTCGGCTTCTGAGACCAAAGCATTGAGTCCACGTCCCAATCCGCCACGTTTCTTTGCACTAGGCACGCTTGATCACCTCTTTTGCAAGGTTCATATACGCTTTTGCACCCTTATTTTGAGGTGCATAGGTAATTACCGGCTCTCCAAAAGACGGAGCCTCAGAGATTTTTACTGTACGGGGAATTAGAGTCTTAAAAGCCTTATCACCAAAGTACGACTGAACCTCCTCAACAACCTGATTCGACAGAGAAGTACGCGAGTCATACATGGTCATAAGCACGCCATAGGTGTCTAAGCCCTTGTTCAGACGTGATTTAACCATCTTCATTGACTCAAGCAGCTTCGTAACTCCCTCGAGTGCGTAATACTCGCACTGAATCGGAATCAAAACGCTGTCTGCTGCGGTCAAAGCGTTGATGGTAAGCAGGCCGAGCGAAGGAGGGCAGTCGATGAAAATAAAATCGAACTCGTTCTGAATGGGCTCAAGCAAATCTTTAAGGCGGGTTTCACGAGCAATTGCGCTTACGAGCTCAATTTCGGCGCCTGCAAGCTGAATTGTCGCCGGAATAACAAATACCTTTTTGCAATTTGTATCAAGAACAAGCGATTCTGCCGGCACGTCGTTCAGCAATGCATCATAGATGCACTGATCAAGGGCTTCTTTTTCAATTCCAAATCCACTGGTGCTGTTTCCCTGCGGATCAAAATCGACAATCAGCGTCTTGCGTCCCTGTTCACCCAGTGCTGCTGCAAGGTTTACAGCCGTCGTTGACTTACCGACGCCGCCTTTTTGATTGATGATTGCAATGATACGCGTGTCTTTTGCGCTCTTAGAACGCTTAACGTCGCGAAATCCCACGGTCCCTCCTGGTGTGTATTAAAGCTGTCAAACGGAGGATGTTTCACGTGAAACATTCCGAATCGATATCAACCGCCATGTCTCACGTGAAACACTGCAAGTTGTTAGTATCCATTATGTTTCACGTGAAACATCTAGGCAAGCGGATTCTTCTTTGCCACGCCATTTGCACGAGGCAATGAGACAGATGCTGGATGACTCTTCTTAAGAACAATGAACTCCCTGTGACCCAAGCCTTCAGGCAAATCAATTGCGTCATTCAGAAGCAAAGTGAAGCCGCAAATCTTAGCTGCTGACATGCCGGAAGCAAGCTCCTCATCCGAAGGATTGCCCTTGGTTATAACAAATAGCCCTCCATCCTTCAGATACGGAGCCGCATACTCAACAAGAATCGGTAGAGGGGCCAGTGCGCGGGCGGTTACAACAGAGAACTGCTTCTTATGGCTTCGAGCATATTCTTCAAGACGATCATGAACCGCATGAGCATGTTTCAATCCAAGAGCATGGACAAAGGAATTAACCGCATCAACCTTCTTGCCAACAGAGTCAATATAAGTAGCTTTACGATGCGTGGTTATGGTTAATGGAATACCAGGGAAGCCCGCACCTGTTCCCATATCGAGCAAAGCTCCCTCAGGAGCCTTGTTGATATAGGGGAGCAAAACAAGTGAGTCGAGGATATGAAGTACTGCAGCATCTTCTACGTTAAGAATACGGGTGAGATTGGTTGTCTTATTAGTTTCTAGAACCAAATCCAAATGCTGAATACATTTCCTCAGCTCAACATCAGTTACGCTCAAGGAATACTCTTTGCAATAGGAAGTTAGACGACTCAACATCTCGTCAGCCTGCTGATCAGTAAGTACTAACAACGAAAGCTCCTTTCTGACAAAAATCAGTGTATCGAGAACTTTTGACAAAAAAAGGGGACGTGGAAACCACGTCCCCTTAGCATAAGCTCGAGTAGATTATCGAGCAACAATCACCACATGGCGATCAGGGACAGAACCCTCAGAATGAGTATCGACTGCATCGTTGCCACGAAGTGCAATGTGAACCAGTCGGCGCTCGTAGGCATTCATGGGCGGAAGCGAAACACTCTTATGAGTGCGGATGGCACGCTCGGCAGCAGACTGAGCCATGGAGGCGACCTTATCCTGACGGCGACTCTTGTATCCCTCGACGTCCACTACAACCGGATACCTAAAGCCAAGCTTGCGGCTCACCAGCAAAGAGAACATAACCTGAAGAGCATCAAGAGTGCGACCATGACGGCCAATGAGAACAGCAAGGTCGGGAGCCGTTACATCCAAAATCAGCTCACCCTCGTCGCCCTCATACTCATCGATAGGAGAGTTGGCGGCATCGAAGTGCGAAAGGATGGAACGCAGGATGGAAATCGCAACATCGGCAATGGTGTCGAGCTCCTCATCGGTCAGCTCTTCACCAGCCTTGTAGCGCTGTGCAATCTCGGGATAATCGCCCGCGACCTGCGGGGCAACCTCCTCAAGCATATCCTCGATGATCTCTTCAGACATAACGTACTCCAAAAGTTAGGTACCTAAATAAGATTGATATCCCACTACTTCTTCTTGTGCGGGCGCGGCTTCTTCTCGCGACGAGTGACCTCAACCTGCAGCGGAGCGTTCTTAAGACGCTCCTCCTCATCGGCCTTCGCCTTGTCGATGACCTTCTGCGTCACAAAAATCTGCTGGATAACCTGCCAAGCAGACGAGACGTCGTAGTACAGCAGAACACCAACGGGAAGGCTCCAGCCCATCCAAAGCATCATGACCGTCATGACAACGGCCATCATACGCATGCTCTGAGCCTGCTGGCCGGTCTGGTTGCGCGACATATAGAGCTGCGGAATCAGGGTCAGGACGGCAAACAGGATCAGGCAAACCAGCGCAGGCAGTGCAACCATAAAGCCATCGGCAAAGGAAGCGCTCGGCGTGGTGGTCAGGTCGGGCAGGATGTTGAAGAACGAGAACGTGCCGTCGTTAAAGTACTGCGGCAGGTTGCGCAGCAATGTAAACAGGGCGAACAGGATAGGCATCTGAATCAGCAGCGGCAGACAGCCAGCCATGGGGTTGAACTTGTTCTCGCTGTAGAACTTCTGCATCTCCTCGGCCTGACGCTGGGGATCGTCGGCATAGCGCTCCTGGATCTCGAGCATCTTGGGCTGCAGCACCTGCATGCGAGCCGTCGACTTGGTCGACTTGAGCATAAGCGGCGTCAGCAGCAGACGGATGATGACCACCAGAATGATGATGGACAGGCCCCAGTCGACCGCAAAGGTCTGGATGAGCTTGAGCAGCTCGAAAAGGATGTTAACGATCCAATCCCACATGTAAGTTTTCCTCCGATAGCGAGTGCCCGCTAGGGCACAGGGTCATAACCGCCGACGTGCAGGGGATTGCAGCGAGCGATGCGCCTCACGGCAAGCCAGCAGCCTCTCAAAACACCGTGCTTCTCAATCGCCTGGATGGCGTATTGCGAGCACGTTGGGTAATAAATGCAGGCGTCAGGCAATAAGGGCGAAATAACCTGTTGATATATGCGAATAGGAGCGATGGCAACACGTCGCAAAACGTGATTGCTCATCGCTCCTCCCCGGCAACGCCGGCGCGCTTCATAAGCGAACGCAACGCCTTGTCCATCTCCTGCGGCGAGGAAACCCTAGTCTTGGGAGTTGCAAACAAGATGATGTCATAACCCGCAACGGGAAATCCGCAGCTGCGGGCGGCCTCGCGCATCACACGCTTAGATCGGTTGCGCACGACGGCACAACCGAGTCGCTTAGCACCAACGAAGGCGACCCTTCCGGAGTCGCCTTCGCCAACCGATTCACATATGGTCATTCGAATCAGAGGGTGATTGAAACGACGCCCCTGACTGAACACATGCTCGAAATCTTGCCGAGACTTAATAGTCTTCATGCGAGATGTGTGTATCGCTGCTAGACAGTGAGACGCTTGCGGCCCTTGGCGCGACGACGGGCGAGCACGGCACGACCACCCTTAGTGGCCATACGGGCACGGAAGCCATGGGTCTTGGCACGCTTACGCTTATTAGGCTGATACGTACGCTTCATCTTAAGTTCCTCCTGCTGCATTTCGAGTGTCCGCGGGGACGCGGACGCAGATATAGACACGTGAGCTTGAAGATTGTAGGGAAATCAATGTTCAAATGTCAAGAAATCAAAGGTAAAAGGTTGCGCAGTTCACACGGTTCCCCCATAAGCCAAGCTCGATTTAGCGGTGCATGACAACTTTTCACGATATTTCATCGAGTTTTCAACAGGTCACGTTGGCAATGTTGAGAACTTTTCGCCCGTTTTCCAAAGTTTTCAACAGGTTTTGAAAAGTTGTCGAAAGATGAGAAACATTGCGCGGTGAGCTACTATTTGTTCGAAACCTTTTGGAAGATTGCGAGCGGCATGTCTGATGACTTTTACACCATGGTCGATTCTGGAGACCCGGCACCCGACAACGAGCACATCACCGGCGTGCGCGAAGAGCGTGCGGAAGGCGAGCAGACGACCACGCAGGCGCCAAAAGCCATGTACGCCGCGCGTATCGCCGTCTATGACGACATGCTGTCGACACCGCGTGTGATCGTCATTGATCCGCAAGATGTCCGCACGTATTTGGAAGAGACTACCAACACCGTCTACCAGTGCATGAAAGAACAAGGTGGCCATATCTCGCTCATGGTCATCCGCGAGATTGTCGAAAACTTTATCCACGCACACTTTGCCGAGCCCATCATCTCGATTCTGGACGGCGGAGACACCATCCGCTTTGCTGATCAAGGACCCGGCATCGACGACAAGGAACGCGCTTTCGACTTTGGCGTTACCAGCGCAAACAGCAAGATGAAGCGCTATATCCGTGGAACCGGAGCAGGGTTTCCCATGGTGCAGGAGTATTTGGAAAACGCCGGCGGTGCCGTATCCATCGAGGACAACATGGGCAACGGCACCGTGGTTACGGTAAGCCTGAACCCTAAACGAGTGCAGGAAATCGAGCGTGCCGGCGGACGCGGTGCTGCCGTGCGGCCCGAGACGGAGCAGCCCACATATCCCCTGCCGGGAGCTTTTGCGCAGCAGCCCATGGCAACGCAGCAGATGCAGCCCCCCGTGAGGCAGATGCAGCAGCCCGGAATGCTTCCCACACAAGAGCCCCAGGCGACATCGATGTCGATGCCGCCAAACATGCCAGAGGCCGTGCCGCTGGCGGATCAGGATGCAGCAGCAATGCAGCAGGCGACGGGCGCACCGGGTGGCCAGCAAATGGGCTATCAGCCGTACCAACAGGGATATCCATATCAACAGATGCCGCCGCTGGGGTACGGCCAGCAGTTCCCGCAGCAGTACCAGCAGGGATATCAGCAGCCGTACCAGCAGATGCCGCAGCAGCAGTACAACCCCTGGGCCCAGCAGATGCCTCCGCAGCCTTACCAACAGTGGCCTCAAAGTTTTCAACAGCAAGTGCCGCCGATGCAGAGTTCTCAACAACCAGCAGCTCAAATGATGTATCCTAATGCAGCAAATCAGTATGCGCAGCCACAACCGGACGTGTTCGTAAGCGATCGCGGCAACGCCGCACTAGGCTATTTGGCGCAAAATCAAGCGTGCGGTGCAACCGATCTGGCGAGGGCGTTTGGAAACTCGGCCCCCACTTGGTCACGCACGCTCAATGACTTGGCGCAGGCTGGCTTGGTCATCAAGCATGGCCAGAAATACCATCTGACCGAACTCGGCGCCGCTCGCGTGCGAGCTCAGAGCTAAAGAACGGGAGAAACAGTGGACGAGGAAGCAAGCATCATCCTGGGGGACGCCATCGCCTTTTGCCAGCGCGACGGCCAAGATGCACGCCTCATCAACATGCTGGGGCAATCGCGCGCCATAAGCCTGACCGAAGATACGCTCACGATCGAGGCCCCCTCGCGCTTTGCCATCGCGCAGCTCAAAAAGCACCAGCCGACTATTGAGGCCTATCTGGAAGAAATCGCCTTTGCACCGATCGCGCTCGACATCGTGGCACCGCAAGGCGCCGCGACGGAATCCGCTGCCGCGACGGCGCCCGCCACGGCTCCCGCCGCTTCCCCGGCGGCACCGGCCTCCGCAGGCGACGTGCCGACAATCGAGCACCAGCACAGCGATGTTTCCCGTGAAACCATGGCACCGTTGCCAACCGCGGCGGCGACGTCAACGAACGCACCCGTCACGCACATGCCCATCGCTCACGACGCAGCGGCGGGCGCGGATTCGGGCATTGCAATCAAAAACACGCTCTCGGCCGATGATTTTCGTCGCATGATGAACCAGATGAAGGGCGGAGCGCCAACTAAATCCACGCAAGCTGCGACCCCCGCTTCACCCATGCCAGCACCGACCGTGCCGGCCGAGCAGAATACGGATGGAGCCCCGCTCGCCGCGAACTCAAAATTTACCTTTGAGAACTTTGTCTACGGCCCCGAGAACAGCCATGCCTATCGCTCGGCACTCAAGTTTGCCGCCCTCGCGGACGAGCGCGGCACGTGCACATCGCTGTTCATCTACGGCAAATCGGGCCTGGGCAAGACGCACCTGCTGCTTGCCATCAAAAACGAGCTCGCCGAGAAGTCGCCCGAGGTCAAGGTCAAGTATGCCAACTCCCAGGCATATCTGGACGACCTGATGACCGAGTTCGACCGCCAAAAGAAGAGCAACGCCCCCATCATGCAGGCGTACCACGGCGTGGACGTGCTCATCATCGATGACATCCAAAACATCATCGGCAAGCGCGCGAGCGTGGACTACTTTTTCCAGCTCATGGACGAGTTCATCCGCAATAACAAGAAGGTCGTTATCGCGGCAGACCGCGCTCCCAAGGACCTGAGCATGGACGAGCGTCTGACCAGCCGCTTCAACGCCGGCATGCTCTGCCTGGTCGCAGAGCCCAGCTACGAGATGAAATACAAGATCTTGCAGCGCTATTACGAGAACACCATCGTCGCCGCTCCCGAGGCAGGCGACGACTCGCTGCTGGCGGCCTATGGGGGCGACGGCGGGCACCTGACCGACGAGCACTTTAAACACATGGCCGAGGTCTCAGGCACCAACATCCGCGAACTCGAGAGCTTTTGCGAGCGCTGCGCCGGCGAGGCGGGCGACCGCGAGCGCGAGGGAGGGGAACTCACCTTTGACGATATCGACGCCATCGCCAGCCAGTACTTCGACACATCGGCCAAAAAGATCAACGTCCAGACGGTTCAGTCCGTCATCGAAGAGCAGTACGGCGTGACGCACGAGGAGCTCATCGGCCCGCGTCGCAACGCCAATATCGCCAAAGCACGCCATATCGCTATCTACCTTGCCATCGAAATGTGCGAGATGACGACCACGGCGGTAGGCGCCGAATTTGGCAACCGCAACCACTCGACCGTCAGCACGAGTTACAAAAAGGTCCAGAAGATGATCCAGGAAGACCGCACCGTCACCGAAGACCTCAAGTCGCTGCGCGATAAAATTACACTGCGCTCGTAGGGAAATAGAGACACCTGTTGAAAACTTGTCGAAACCACGGGCATAAGGTGTCTAAAACCCAATCCGCGGTGATGAAAAGTTTTGCGCAGGTTTTGAACGTGGAAAACCACCCCTGTTGCACACAGGTTGCTGTCGATTCTCTTTCTGGGTCTGACCTGCGTCTTTGGGAGTAATCAACAGTTTCGTCAGTGCTATTACTATTATTAAGATATTTATATCTATAGAAAGGTATTAAAGATGAAGTTCACCGTCAGCCAGAGCTCGCTTACACAAGCCATCGGCGTCGTTATGAAGGGTGTCGCTTCGGCGTCCACCCTTCCCATCCTATCGGGCGTGCTCGTCAAGGCGCAAGACGGCATCTTGGAATTCCAGACCTCTAACTACACCATCTCGATCCGTCATCGCATCGCGGCGCATGTCGAAGAAGAGGGCGAGATGGTTATCCCCTGTAAGATGCTCTCCAATATCACCAAGACCCTCCCCGATGCCCCGGTCACCTTTGAGCTGTCCGAGCGCCAGGTGCTGATTGGTTGCGAGAAGAGCTCTTTCCGCCTGAACACGCTCGATGCCAATGACTTCCCCGAGTTTCCGGCCTATGCCATCGAGAGTGCCGTGGAGCTGCCGACCGATATCTTGTCCGAGATGGTCGGCCGCGTGTGGCGCGTCACCTCGACCGACAAGGCCCGCCCCATCCTGGGCGGCGTGCACATGAAGGTCGAGAACAACACCGTGCGCCTGGTGGCGACCGATTCCTTCCGCTTGGCCGTGTGCGATACGCAGGTCGAGACCTCGACCCTCGAGGGCTCCTTTGAGCTCAACGTTCCGGCCGACGCCTTTAACGACGCGCTGAACATCATGGCCAGCCAGGCGACCATCATGATCGGGGCTACCGACACCCAGGTCGTCTTCGAGGCCGGCAACACCACCTACGTGTCGCGCCGTATCGAGGGCATGTACCCCAACTACAAGCAGCTCATCCCCGATTCGTGCGTGACGAGCGTCAAGATCGACGTCGCCGCCTTTAACGCCGCCCTCAAGCGCGTGGCCGTTATCGCGAGCGCCAACCCCGCCGTCAAGTTCGAGATCGATGTCGAGAACGGGCAGATGGGCCTGTCCTCCATTTCCAATGACCAGGACCTTGCGCAGGAGACGATCGATGTCGAGGCCGAGGGCGAGTCGGGTACCATCGCCTTCAACTACCACTACATCTTCGGCTGCCTCAATGCCCTGTCCAAGGAGAAGGAGATCACGCTGGAGCTCAAGAGCTACTCGCAGGCGGGCATCTTCAAGTCCTACGACAAGATCAACTACCTGTACCTGGTCATGCCGGTCCGCATCTAGCAACCGCCCCATGACCATGTTCGCCCGCGATCTTTCCGTCGCGCACTACCGCAGCTTCGATAGCTATCGCCTTGCCCTGGACGAGGGCGTGACGATACTTGCGGGACCCAACGCGGCGGGAAAGACCAATCTCATAGAGGCGCTGCAGCTGCTGACGAGCGGCGCCTCGTTTAGGCATCCGACCGCAGCCGAGCTCGTCCATGACGGCGTGGGCTCGTGCAAGGTCGAGCTGAGGCTCGAGGGCGACGGCCGCGTGCTTGATATGGGATTGAACGCGGAGGACGGTAAGCGCTCGTTTAGCCGCAACGGCAAGAGATGTTCTGCCGCCGGTGTGCGCGGGGTTCTGCCGAGCGTGCTGTTTTGCCCCGACCATCTGGACATGGTTAAGCGAGGCGCCAGTGTGCGCCGCGCCGCCCTCGATGACTTTGGCATGCAACTGAGCGCACGCTATGCCGATCTTGCGAATACCTATGGGCGTTGCGTGACCCAGCGTAATGCCTTGCTCAAGGAGACCTGGTGCTGCCGCGAGATGCTCGGCGCGTGGAACGATTCGATTGCCCGCGCGGGCTCGGCCCTGCTTGTGCACCGGTTGGCCCTACTCGACCGGCTGGCGGGCCATGTGCGCGCTGCCTACGGGCAAGTGGCGTCCGGTGAGGCCGCCAACGTGTCCTATGCGTCCACGCTGGGGGATTTGCCCCAGGTCGAGGATCGCGAAGAGCTGAAGGGCTGGGCGTACGAGCGCATGCTGGCTGCCCTCGATGAGCACGCCGACGAGGAAATTCGCCGCGGCGTGACGCTGGTGGGACCACATCGCGACGAGATTGAGTTTACCGTGGCGGGTCGCTCCGCCCGTTCGTTTGCCAGCCAAGGACAGCAGCGAACGTTGGTGCTGTCCTGGAAGGTGGCGGAGGTGGCCGTGGCTCGCGATGTCCTGGGCACCGCCCCACTGCTGCTTTTGGACGACGTGATGAGCGAACTCGACGGCGAGCGCCGCGGTGCTTTTCTTCGGCTGATCGGCGATGATATCCAGACGGTCATAACCACGACCAACCTGGGGTACTTTACCGATGACCTGCTTGATCGAGCCAAGGTGGTGAGCATGGGTGAGACGTGCTAATTACGAGCGCGAGAGCGAAACGGTCGCCTTCAGTGGCTTTTTAAACGCAGAGCGCCAACGCATCCTGGCGGCTGCGACCCCTGAGCGCCGTGCGCAGATGGAGGCTGCCGAGGAGTCGCGCGCGGTCTATCGCGCGTGGAACGCGGTGTGCTCGGGCACGCGCGAGGGGCGGCATGTGACGGGGCTGCGTTACCTGCCCGAGTCCAATGAACTGCTGGTGTATCTCGACTCGCCCTCGTGGACGCAGGAAATGACGCTGTTGCGCGAGATCATCCGCGCGCGTATGGAGCGCGCCGGTGCGCATGTGGACGGCCTGGTGTTCAAAACCACCGCACCCGGTCACACGCCGCCCGCCGCCAAGGAGCGCCTGCGCTCGGCGACGACAGAGCGCCCGCCGGCCCCGCACGCCGACCTCAGCGATGCCGAGCGCACCGAGATTGAGTGCCAAGTGGCGCCCATTGAAGACCAAAAACTGCGCGAGGCCCTCGAGAACGCCATGAGAGCCAGTGCCGAGTGGGCCAAGGGCGTGCAAAGCAAAAAAGAGCCTTAAATCGCATCTGGTGGCCTTGTAGAGCCAAATACCCTCGTTCCCGAGGGTATTTTTTTACGATAAACTAGTAAGGCTGTACACATTTTCTTGACTGAAGGAGGACGTGTGGCAAACGAAAACGATTACGATGGCGGCGAGATTAAGATTCTCGAAGGTCTCGAGGCCGTTCGTAAGCGCCCGGGCATGTATATCGGCTCGACGAGCGCCAGCGGTCTGCATCACCTGGTGTGGGAGATCGTTGACAACTCCGTCGACGAGGCCATGGCCGGTTTCTGCACCGAGATCCAGGTGACGGTCCACGCCGACAACTCCATCACGGTCGTCGACAACGGTCGCGGTATCCCCGTCGACGAGCACCCTGTTAAAAAGATCCCGACGCTCGAGGTCGTCATGACGATCTTGCACGCCGGCGGTAAGTTCGATAACTCGGCCTATAAGGTTTCGGGCGGCCTGCACGGCGTTGGTATCTCCGTCGTCAACGCACTGTCCAAGCGCGTGGTCGTTCAGGTTCGTCGCGACGGCAACACCTACGAGATGGAGTTCTCGCGCGGCAAGACCGTTAAGAAGATGGAGGTCGTGGGCACCTCGGATTCGACGGGCACCACCGTCACCTTCTGGCCCGACGACGAGATCTTCGAGACATGCATCTACGATTTCGATACGCTGCACAACCGTCTGCAGGAGACGGCGTTCCTCAATAAGAACCTCAAAATCGTGCTGACCGACGAGCGCGAGGCGACTCCCCATGTGGAGGAGTTTTGCTACGAGGGCGGCATCATCGACTTCGTCAAGTTCCTCAACGAGGGCAAGGACGTCCCCGAGGCCTTTAAGGAGCCCATCTACATCGAGGGCAAATCGGACCCGGACGCGCCTGTGACCAAGATGGGCGAGGTTGAGGTTTCCCTGCAGTGGAATAGCGGTTAC
The DNA here is from genome assembly GCA_965147105.1 of uncultured Collinsella sp. Taxonomy (GTDB): domain Bacteria; phylum Actinomycetota; class Coriobacteriia; order Coriobacteriales; family Coriobacteriaceae; genus Collinsella. Next base: position 41,493 of record CBCTIZ010000003.1, read on the forward strand.
GGCGAGAACGTCATGTCGTTTGCCAACGACATCTACACCCCCGAGGGCGGCATGCACCTTGAGGGCTTCCGCACCGCGCTCACCCGTGTGATCAACGACTACGCGCGCAAACAGAACCTGCTCAAGGAAAAAGACGCCAACCTGACCGGCGACGATGTGCGCGAGGGCCTTTCGGCCGTTATCTCGGTCAAGCTGCCCGACCCGCAATTTGAGGGCCAGACCAAGGCCAAGCTCGGCAGCTCCTATATGCGCGCGCTGACGCTCAAGATCGTGACCGACGGCCTCGCCGATTACCTCGAGGAGCATCCCAAGCCCGCTCGCGAGATCGTCAAGAAGGCCCAGCAGGCATGCAAGGCCCGCAACGCCGCCCGCAAGGCGCGCGAAGCGACCCGTCGCAAGAGCCTGCTCGAGACGGCGTCCCTGCCCGGTAAGCTCGCCGACTGCTCGGTGCGCGATGCCGAGCTGACCGAGCTCTTTATCGTAGAGGGTGACTCGGCAGGCGGTTCAGCCAAGGACGGCCGTCGCCGAGACATCCAGGCGATTCTGCCCCTGCGCGGCAAGATTTTGAACGTCGAACGCGTTGGTGACCATCGCGCGTTCTCGAGTGACACCATCCAGTCATTGATTACCGCGATCGGCTGCGGCGTCACGACGAGTGCCGGCGACGGCGGCGACTTCGATATCACCAAGGCGCGCTACCACAAGATCATCATCATGACCGATGCAGACGTCGACGGCGCGCATATCCGCATCCTGCTGCTGACGTTCTTCTACAAGTACATGCGTCCGCTGATCGATGCCGGCTACGTCTATGTTGCCTGCCCGCCCATCTTTGGCATTAAGGTGCGCAACAAGATCCACTACGTGTATCCCAACGGCCGCCAGCCCGAAGACGAGATCCTGCGCGACACCATCCAGAGCCTGGGCCTGAACCCCGACGATAACGACGAGGACGGCAAGGCCAAGGACGGCAAGATCACCAAAAAGCGCAAGGGCTATACCGTCCAGCGCTACAAGGGCCTGGGCGAGATGGACCCCAAGCAGCTTGCCTCGACGACGATGGACCCCAAGACCCGCATCCTGCAGCGCGTGTCGATCGAGGACGCCGTGGTGGCAGACCGCGCCGTGCGCGAGCTGATGGGTTCCGAGGTCGGCTATCGCCGCGAGTACATCGAGAAGCATGCACATGATGCACGCTTCCTTGACGCTTAAGAGGAGGTAACGTGGCAGACGATATCAACAATAACGAGGGCATGGACGAGGCCGGCGACGCCGGCATGCCCGACGATCTGAAGCGCCTGCTTGCCCGCGCCGAGCAGGGCGAGGACGGCGACCCGGACGCCTATAACCCCGATACCGATGATGAGGAAGAGGACGACGACGGCGAGCTCGAGGAGAGCTTTGGCGAAGTCGACCGTGGCGCCTCGGCCGGCGAGGATATCAACGGCGGTCAGCTCCAGATTTCGGAGTTCGGTCGCGAGATGAAGCAGTCGTTCATCGAGTATTCGATGTCGGTTATCACGGCGCGCGCCCTGCCGGACGTGCGCGACGGCTTAAAGCCGGTGCATCGCCGCATCCTGTACGCGATGAACGAGAGCGGCATCTACCCCAACCGCCCGCACAAGAAGTCGGCCTGGACGGTCGGCGAAGTTATCGGTAAGTACCACCCGCATGGCGACTTCGCGGTCTACGAGGCCATGGTCCGCCTGGCGCAGTGGTTCTCCATGCGCACGCCGCTCATCGACGGTCACGGCAACTTCGGCAACATCGACGGCGACGGCGCGGCAGCCATGCGTTACACCGAGAGCCGCCTGGCCAAGCCCGCCATGGAACTGCTGCGTGACTTGCAGAAGGATACCGTCGACTGGCAGCCCAACTACGACGAATCGCTCGCCGAACCCGTGGCGCTGCCTGCGCGCTTCCCCAACCTGCTGGTCAACGGCAGCCAGGGCATCGCCGTCGGCATGGCCACCAACATCGCCCCGCATAACCTCACCGAGGCGATCGAGGCCACCTGCTACCTAATCGACAACCCCGACGCCACCGTCGACGAGCTCATGCAGATCATGCCCGGTCCGGACTTCCCCACCGGCGCCATCATCATGGGCAGCGCCGGCATTAAGCAGAGCTACGAGACCGGCCGCGGCTCCATTACCGTGCGTGCCAAGGCACATGTGGAGTCCACCAAGACCGGCCGCAGCCGTCTGGTCTTTACCGAGATTCCCTACATGGTCAACAAGGGCACCCTGCAGGAGAAGATCGCCCAGCTCGTCAACGATAAACGCATCGAGGGCATCTCGGATATGCGCGATGAGTCCAACCAGAAGGGCATCCGTCTGGTCATCGAGCTCAAGAAGGGCGTCATTCCGCAGGTCGTGCTCAACAATCTGTATAAGTACACCTCGCTGCAGACGACCTTCGGCGCCAACAACCTGGCGCTCGTCAACGGCGTTCCCAAATGCCTGAGCCTGCGCGAGATGCTGCAGCACTACATCGACCACCAGGTCGACGTCGTCACTCGCCGCACCCGCTTCGACCTTAAGAAGGCCCAGGCCCGCGCGCATATCCTTGAGGGCTACTTGATGGCTCTCGACCATATCGACGAGGTCATTAGCATCATCCGCTCCTCGCAGACCGACTCCGAGGCCAGCAGCCGCTTGATCGAGCGCTTTGGCTTTACGCCCGAGCAGACCACGGCCATCCTCGAGATGAAGCTGCGCCGCCTGACCGGCCTGGAGCGCGACAAAATTCAGGAAGAGCTGGACGGCCTGCGCCGCGCCATCGCCTACTACGAGGACCTGCTGGCGCACGAGGAGAAGATCCTGGGCGTCATCAAGGAAGAGATGCGCGAGATCTCCAAGAAGTTTGGCGACAAGCGCCGCACCGAGATCAGCCATGTCGAGAAGGACCTGGATGTCGAGGACCTCATCGCCGACGAGGATATGGTCGTGACCATCACCCACACCGGCTATGTCAAGCGCATTCCGGTGGCCGCCTATCGTGCCCAGAAGCGCGGTGGCAAGGGCGTGTCGGGCGTCAACCTCAAAGAGGACGATGTCATCGACGAGATGTTCATCGCGTCAACGCACGAGTACGTGCTGTTCTTCTCGAGCAAGGGCAAGGTCTATCGCCTGAAGGTGCACGAGCTGCCGGTGGGTACGCGCCAGGCCCGCGGTACCGCGATCGTCAACCTGCTGCCTTTCGAGGAGGGCGAGAAGATCGCAAGCGTCATCAGCTGCCGCGAGTTCCCGGCCGACGAGTACCTGATGTTTGCCACCAAGAGCGGCATGGTCAAGAAGACCGTGATGAGCGCATATGACCGCAGCCGTCGCGACGGCCTGATCGCTATCAACCTGCGTGACGACGACGCGCTGCTGAACGTGCGCCGCGTACGCGAGGGCGACAAGATTATCCTGGCCACCACCGCGGGCAAGGCAATCATGTTCTCCGAGGAGCAGGTGCGCGCTACCGGCCGCGATACCAGCGGCGTTCGCGGTATCGGCATGAAGGACGGCGTGAGCGTTCTGGGCATGGAAGTCACTAACGGCAACGGCGATCTGTTTGTCATCACCGAGCGCGGCTACGGCAAGCGCACACCGGTCGCGGACTACCCGGAGCAGAATCGCGGCGGCCAGGGCGTCTACACCATCCAAATGACCGAGCGTAAGGGTAACCTCGCGGCCATGAAGACGGTGGGCCCGCAGCACGAGCTATTCATCGTGACGGAGGGCGCGACGGTCATTCGCGTCAAGACCGACGAGATCAGCCAGACTGGCCGCGCCACCCAGGGCGTCAAGATGATGACCGTCGACGACAACGACCGCATCTGCGCCGTAGCCCGCATGACGGCCGCCAAGGAGAAGCCCGAAGGCGAAGCCACAGAAGACGGCTCTGCCCCCGAAGAAACCCCTGTCGATTTGGGCGACGGCAACGACATGCCAGAGGATCTCCTAGACGAGTAAGAGGCCCTAGCTGGCAAAAATTATCAGACCCCATATATCGGCGGTCGGCGCACTGCGCGCCGACCGCTTTTTTGAAAACCTTGGGACCCCATGGTCGCTGGGCTGGCGAGATGGTTTTGGTTTGTCGCGAGTTCCGCACGCAAAGAAGGCCACTTAATGTGGCCTTCGTCTTGCGCAGGACTGTCCGAGCAGCAAACCAAAACCATCTCGCCAGCCCAGCGACCATCCCTCCCAAAGATTTTCAAAAAAGTTGTTGACGCGCGCGTAACGACTCGTCTAATATATCCCTTGCGCGATGGACCTGTAGCTCAGTTGGTTAGAGCGTCCGGCTGATAACCGGGAGGTCACAAGTTCGAATCTTGTCAGGTCCACCACTTTCTTTCGCAATAAACACCCCAGCGAGAGCCGAGTCGCCGCTGGGGTGTTTATTACTGTCTCCGTGGGGGTTTAGCTCAGCTGGGAGAGCGCGGGCTTTGCAAGCCTGAGGTCAGGGGTTCGATCCCCCTAACCTCCACCATGATGGACCTGTAGCTCAGTTGGTTAGAGCGTCCGGCTGATAACCGGGAGGTCACAAGTTCGAATCTTGTCAGGTCCACCATCAAAACTGTGAAGAGCCCTGGGGCGTTGCCTCGGGGCTTTTTCTTGTCTGTGATAAATCTCATTTTGGTTTTGTGTGCTGTGCGAAAGATTGGGTAGTATAGCTATTCAATGCGGCGACCCTGCCGTGTGTTAACCGCTACGTACCGGAGGTGTTCCATGGTTCGTGTCGACATAGAGACCATCGTCATGGCCGCCGGTCCCGTGCCATCGCTTATCGTGCTTCGCGAGCGCTGCAGCAAATCGGACTCGCCCGCGCCGTTGCGTTCCCTTTCCATTCAGACTGGTTCGTTTGAGGCTGCTGCCATTAGCCGTGGCATCGATAGCGGCCGCGCCGAGCGCCCGATTACCCATGACCTGCTGCTCGATGCTGTTAGTGCCCTGGGCGCCAAGCTCGAGCGCATCGAGATCGTTCGCGCCGAGCCGCCGGTGTTCTACGCGACGATCGTCGTACTGGCCGATGGTGACGAGCGCAAGATCGACGCCCGTCCCAGTGATGCCATTGCCCTTGCCGTGCGCAGCAATGCCCCCATGTTTGTGGAGGACGACATCATGAATCGCCTGGGCACCGTTTCTGCCCATGCCGAGGAAGTTGACGACGAGCAGGAGTTCGAGAAGTTCGATGAGTTCGTCCATACGCTCTCACCCGATGATTTCTAAATGCTCGACAAACACGCGACGGGGCATGCGCTGATGAACGCCGGAGTTTCTGCCGAGGCGGCTGCGATCGCCCGCGAGGCCCAGATGCGCTCGGAGGCTTCTGAGGCGGCTCGCATTGCCTATGTGACGCAGGCCCGCACACTTCGCGAGCGCCGCGGCTCGTTTATCAAGATGGTTGTCATCTCCGCCCTTGTCGCGGCAATCTGTTCGCGCCTTCGTGGTACAGTTGGTGCGCTTGGGTTTTCGATTTCAACAGGCTTGGTAATCTGGGGTGTGGTCGATGCAGTAATGCTGACCAACCAGATCAAGGTACTCGACAAGCGCGCGATGGATATGATGCGCGCCCGCGACGCTGCCGCCAAGATCGCTGCCGAGGCACAAGAACTGTAACGACGCCGGACTCGATGGGAAGGTCTAAAGATGGCACAGGATATGCAGGACGCCGGTAACGTCTCCGCCGAGCTCGACGCCATGGTGTGTGACCTGATTGGTGCGTTCTTGGACGACCTTGCCGCCGGCGAGAATCCGGGCGTAGTTGTGGCGATCGAGGACGCTGCTTCCAACCGATATCTGGCGGCGCTCGACGAGGACGGCGAAGAGGCGTGCCTGGAGGCGGCTACCAACTTTATCTCCGAGCACAAGATGGGCCTTAAGGACGAGGGCCTGGGCCGTATCGCCCGCTATGCCATCGGCTATACCGGCTGCGTCGAGATTGACGGCGGCTACCACGATGCTCTGCTCGTGAGCTTCTTTGAGACTACGCTCGAGAGCGGTTTTTCGGCATATGTGCTGTATGAGGGCATGGGCGCCGGCGATGGTTTTATGTGGAGCGACCCTGAACCTGCAGGTGAGGAAACCCCTCTCATCTAAAATCGCTAAAATAAACGAGTTTTCGGTAAAAGGCTCAATATTCCCGCTGAGCGTTGTATCGCTGGGCGGGCCGCATACGCGTGCCGGTTGTATATAGATAGAAGATAGGGGAACTACATGCGCGTAGACAATCTGAGGAACATCGCCATCATCGCTCACGTCGACCACGGCAAGACGACGATGGTCGACAAGCTCCTGCGTGCCACGGACGCCTTCCGTGCCAACCAGCAGGTCGAGGACCGCGTCCTGGATTCCAACGACCAGGAGCGCGAGCGCGGCATTACGATTCTCGCCAAGAACATCTCTATCGAGTACAAGGACGTCAAGATCAACGTCATCGACACCCCGGGCCACGCCGACTTCGGCGGCGAGGTCGAGCGCGTGCTGCGTATGGCCGACGGCGCCCTGCTGCTGGTCGACGCTTTTGAAGGCCCCATGCCCCAGACCCGCTTCGTACTGCGTCACGCTATCGACACCGGCCTTAAGATTATGATCGTCATCAACAAGATCGACCGTCCGGGCGCTAACCCCGAGAAGGCCTACAACGACTGCCTCGACCTTATGGCCGACCTGGGCGCCACCGACGACCAGCTTGAGTTCGCCATGGAGCACGTGGTCTACGCCAGCGCCATGAACGGCTTTGCCCGTCTTGACCCCAACGACGGCAACATGGACATGTATCCGCTGCTCGATATGATCATCGACGACATGCCCGCGCCCGAGGTTGACGAGAACGCCCCGCTGGCCATGCAGTGCGTGACCATCGACCACTCCAACTTCGTCGGCCGCATCGGTATCGGTCGCGTGTATTCCGGCGCCATTCACCAGGGCGACCAGATTCTGGTTGTGAAGAACGACGGCTCCAGCGCCACCGCTACCGTCAAGCAGCTCTTTACCTTCGACTACCTGGGCCGCACCGAGTGCCAGGAAGTCGGCGCCGGCGATATCGCCGCTGTCGTGGGTATTGAACGCACCGATATCGGCGATGTCTACACCGACCCCGAGAACCCCGTCGAGCTCGAGCCCATCGAGATCGACCCGCCGACCCTGTCCATCGTCTTTGAGGCTTCGACCTCCCCGCTCGTCGGTCGCGACGGCGACATCGTGGGCGCCCGTCAGCTCAAGGAGCGCCTGTTCAACGAGGCCGAGAACAACGTGACCATGAAGATCGAGGAGCTCGAGGACAAGAGCGGCGTCGAGGTCTCGGGCCGCGGCATTCTGCACCTGTCTGTTCTGATGGAGTCCATGCGCCGCGAGGGCTTTGAGTTCCAGGTCGGCCGTCCCCGCGTCCTGTTTAAGAAGGACGAGAACGGCAACAAGATGGAGCCTGTCGAGCAGGCCGTCGTTGAGTGCCCGGACGAGTACTCAGGCAAGGTCGTTGAGGTCTTCGGTACCTCCGGCGGCATCATGACGAGCATGGACACCTCGGGCATCGTGACGCACCTTGAGTTCAAGATCCCGACGCGCGGCATCATGGGTCTCAAGAACCGCATCATGAACGTCACCCACGGCGAGGGCGTGTTCTACCACACCTTCCTGGAGTACGGTCCTTACGCCGGCGAGATCGGTAACCGTCAGAACGGCGCAATGATCTCCATGACCACCGAGAAGGCCGTTGCCTATGCTCTGGGTACGCTGCAGGAGCGCGGCCAGCTGTTTGTTGAGCCGGGCACCGAGTGCTATGAGGGCATGATCGTGGGCGAGCGCAGCAAGGCCGGCGACATGGTCGTCAACATCGCTCGCACCAAGAACCTGGGCAACCAGCGTTCCTCGACCTCCGATATCTCCGTCCAGCTGGTGCCGCCCCGCACCTTCTCGCTGGAGGAAGCGCTGGAGTACATCGCCGACGACGAGCTGGTCGAGATTACTCCCAAGAACATCCGCCTGCGCAAGCGTCTGCTCAATGCTACCGACCGCAAGAAGGCTGCCGTTCGCGCCGGCCAGGTCAACAAATAAGTGCCGGGCTTTATAGCGTCTAACAAGAAAGGGCGTCGACCGCAATGGTCGGCGCCCTTTTTGGTGCAAGGGGACAGGTTACTTTGCACCACGGTGGAGGAGGTTATCCCCCGAGCGGCTTTCCAGCCAAAGTAAAGTTGTTTAAACATATACATAATTCCACAGGATATAACCGCTTTGATACAAAACCGTTAACAGATAAATATCAACTGGTATTACATTAAAAGACCTCTTTACCAGCGGTTTACATGACTGTTATCTATATTGTATTTTATGCATTGTGGCATAGACGAACCGTCTTAGAAGGTGCTCCCCAATGGGTTCTTGCAATGCGCTAGGTAGGTTCTCGTAGATGTTGGGGCTTGTGTTCGATCCGACGATTCGCCGTATTCCACACTGTGTTGTAGGAATTAAGGGACAACTATGGACGCACACCGCTCACGGTCGCTGGGTATGGCGACCCTGGTCTTTATTTTAATTAGCCTTACCGCTGCAGTTTTTCACGGCGCAGCCCCCGTGCGCGCCGAGGATGCGACGACGCCGACGCCGATTGTGATTGATGAGAATACGGCGACGGTTGATGTCAAGCTGTATACCGATGAGTATCGTACTCAGGAGCTCAATGGTGCCGTAACGTCTACTTCGAAGCTCTATGGAGCTTTCTCAGCGTATTTCAGGACTGGTAAGGCGCCGTCGACTGGCAGTAACGTCGCCGTCTATAAGTTTCCCGATACCATCGCCGTTGACGATAACGACGGTGGCGACCTTATGGAAGGTCCGGAGGCTACCTCTGCCAGGGCTGGCACGTGGAAGATCAAGGACAATAAGGTCTTCTTTACGTTTGACAAGGCGTGGCTTGCGAATAGCCCTGCGGACATCCATGTTGCGGCAAACTTCTCGTTTCATCTTTCAAATAAGGATACCGGATCCGGCAGCAACGTGTCTGTCGAGTTTCCTGGTAAGGGATCGATCGATATTCCCACCAAGGACGGCAAGGTGACGGGAGAGAAGACGGGGGTTTACTCTCAGGGTTCAGACGGTGTGGCCAAGGTGACCTGGACCGTTAAACTCACTGTCGAGTCGTATGCCACGAACGTCAAGTTAACCGATGCGCTGGGCGAGAACTTTGAATTTGTGAACGACAGCTTTATGCTCGACGGAGAGAAGCTCAATCCACAGCCGAAGATCGACGGCCAGACCGTGACCCTCGACAGCCTGGGCAATCTTTCCCGGGGCGATCACACGATCACGTACGAAACGGTGCTGAAGAGCGGCGTTTCGGCAAACAACGGCGATTTGATCAAAGCTGACAATACGGCAACGTGGAATTGGGCTGGCTCAACCGACGGCGACAACAAAACAGCTACGGCTGAGCCTGTTACATTCGGCTACGACATAATTGACAAGTCCAACGGATCGGGCACGCCGTCGGACATCAAGTGGACGGTCAGACTCAACCAAGGCAAGCTCAAAGTCGACATGAGCGGCTACGTGTTCACCGATTATCTGGACGGAAAACAGACGTATACGGGCAACTACTTTACGGTTTACAAAGGCGAGTCGGAGGCGAGCGGAGTCGAGATTGGGAAAGGCAACCTTGACCCAAAGGAAAATTCCTTTTCCTATAAGTTCCGGGATAACCTTGAGGATAAGTACGCCACCTACTGCATCGTTTATCACACAAAGATGAACGACACGAGCTCGTACGACACCGTGCGCAACAGTGCGACCATCGAGCGTGAAGGCTCCGTATCTGGCACCGATGCTGGCAGTTTTACGCCGCAGCTGACGGGTGTTGTGCCGATCACCAAGAGGCTCGTGAGATCCGATGAGGCGGCGACGACGGGCAGGGCGACGTGGGAGACGCGCGTCGCGCTGAAGGCGATCGTCAATGCGGTCCATCCAGGCGAGGTGACGGTGAAGGACACGTTTCAGTCGGCATGGTCGCAGAAACTTGGTGTCGACGAAAACTCCATTACCATTAAAATCGGCGATACCGTGCTGGAACGGGGCACCGACTGGAATCCAACGGCTAGCTTTCCGGGTAATGAAACAAAGGAAAACTACGACCTCAGTATCTCTATTAACGACAAAGTGAAAGCCGCCCTCGAGAAAGAGGACTACGCCGTTATCACCTACGACACCACATCAGAAGCGCTGTCGGGCTGGTACTCAAACTTTGCGTCGGTCAGCGCGCCGGGCCTGAAATTACAGTGGCCGTTCACCGAACCTGTCAAGTACGTTGTCAACCAAGAAACGACGCCTGCGATCGAGAAGCCGGAAGCGGAGTCGAAGGTGTCTTGGGTTGAGAACTTCGATTGGCATACCGTTGACGGCTCGGATGAGAAGGGCGCCTGGATCGTCGACTGGACGGTGTACGCGAACCGCCAGAAGGGCAAGAAGGGCGCAAATGGCGAGTTTGAATATTATGGAGCCGGAAAGCTGGGCGGCGCACTGCTGAGCATAGCCGATACCCTCCCAGATGGCATGAGCTTTGTTTCAGGCTCCGCAAAGTACACGCTCGTGCAGAACCCCTATGAGCAACATACGGGGCTTGGGCGCGGAGGCGAGGCCAAGGAGGTCGTTACGGGTCAGGCGCTTGCCGCCGGCAACGTTAGCAGCAGTGGCAACACGGTCACCTTCTCCATTCCCACGACGGATCTCGGCGACTACGCCGGTTACGCCAAGCTTACGTATCAGACGGCGGTCAAGCGTGGTGAGCTCGATACCTCCACAAACGAGGTGAAGTTCACCAACTCGGCCAGCGCCGAGTCGGGAGGCAAGAAGTTCGAATCCGGTAGCGGCACCGTCACCGTCAAGAACAACGTAATCAAAAAGACTGGTGAACAGATTAGTAATAGCAATCGCATCAAGTACACCATTCTGGTCAACGAGTCAGCTGTCGATCTTAAGAGTGGCACTGATGTCCTCGAGCTGGTCGACACCATGGATGCCAAGTGCACGCTGGTCCCGTCTACGCTTAAGGTCTATGAGTGGGTGAATGGTGCCTGGTCACCGCTGGCTGATGAGGACTATCCGTCGAAGATGGAGCAAGTCAAGGATGAATCTGGCTCGCGTGCGAAGTTGACTCTTAATGTGCCCGACAAGAAATACCTCAAGGTCGAGTACGAGGTTATACCGACTGGAAACCCCAATGATAAGGTGTCTCTTTCCAATACCGCCGAGCTTACGGGTGTGACGGAAGGCACGGCGATCGACGAGCAAATATGGACCATCCAGAACGCTTCCGCCAGTGCGGGTGGCAATGGTTACGGCATCACGATGACCAAGTACGATGCCCAGCAGGTCGGTGCGACGCTCAAGGGTGCGGAGTTCACGCTCTACAGCGTGGATATGGGCCAGGTTGCGGATGACGGAAATGTAGAGAACGCCAGAACGCCGTTTGACGAGGCCGCGATCGACGTCCCCACCGACGCCAACGGCAAAATCTCGTTCGGCACAAGCGACAAGAAGATGAGTAATTGCGTGCTCTACCAGCTCGTGGAGACCAAGGCGCCTGTTGGCTATGCCAAGGCCGATCCCACGTGGATCATGCTCAAGGGCGGCGCGAGCGACGCGGATTATCAGGCTGCGCTAACTAAGGCAAAGGACATCGTCGATGGTGCGGAGATCATCGACGATACAAAAAAGGACGAGATCTGGGTCTACGACAACCGCATGACGGGCAAGGTGGTCATTAACGCAAAGAAGGTGCTCGAAGGTGGAACGTTCAAGGAAGGTCAGTTCTCATTTGTGCTTAAGGATGGCGACGACAGGGTGCTCCAAACGGTGACCAACGATGCCATGGGAAACGTTTCCTTCAACGTCGACTACAACAAGGCCGATACCTACACTTACACCATCTCTGAGGTCGTCCCCGAGGGCGCCGAGAACAATGTCAAGGACCACATCGCCTATGACACGACCAAACATGAGGTTAAGGTTGTCGTGACTAATGGAGAAGGAAAGCTAAACACCGAGGTCACCTATGACAACGGCTCTACAACCCCACCGACCTTTACCAATAAGTATTCGACCACGCTTCCTGAGGCGGGCGGGGCTGGCTTGACTATGACGTATCTGGCCGGCGCTTCGATGCTGTGTTTTGCTGCGACATGGATGCATGCTCGTCGTCATCGCGATCTGGATCGAGGTGGCCGTCGTGAGTAGGTTTTGCCGCCGCTTGCTGGCTGTCGCGACGATAGTCACGGTTGCTATCCTCTCTTTTGTGGTGTTGCCCGGGACGGCTCATGCTGTCGGTACCGGAGCTATTACGGTGGACGGTAAAGTTGCGACGCGGTATGACGCGTATCAGCTCTTTTCGGCGATCGTTGCCGACGATGCTGATGCCGACCAAAAAGTCGCAACTGACGTAACGTGGGCGAATGACGCCATTCGTCAAGCTGTTCTCCCCGTGCTTCATGATGCGGGGCTCGATAGCTCGGCATCGGGGGCACAAGAGGCTGCCGAGTGGATGGATGCCGACGGACACATAACGACCGCGCTGACGGCAAAGCTTGCTCGTGCGATTTGCAATGCCGGCGCAACTTCCGTGGCCCTTAACGCGGGCACGGCGGCCGAGCTGCCCTGTGGCTGCTGGCTCATCGTCGCCGACGACGACGCCATCGCCCAGGGCGAGGCCGGCACCGCGCCGATCATGGCCCTGGTCGGCGGCAGCGCCGTCACCGTCAAGCCCAAGGCGGCGACCCCCAAGGTTGCCAAGCACGTGCTGGAGGACGGCACCGCCGCATGGCAGAAGGCCGCCGACGCCACGGTCGCCGACGACCTGTACTGGCGCCTCTCTGCCACGGTCCCGGCGGGCCCCACGGCCTACGACACCTATACGGTGCGGTTCGTCGACACCATGAGCGCGGGGATCGATCCCTCCAAGGTCGCCGCGAGCATGCATGTGTACGTGGCGGCGGGCGCCGAGGGCGGCTTCGGTGCGGTCGCATGTGAGGACGGCAACGTCAGCTCGACGCCGGCTAAAGGGTGGACAGACATAACTTCACAGTGCAAGGTCTCTGTCGAGGGGAGCACCTTCACCGTGCGCACCGGCGACCTGATCGCCGCGCTCGGCGGGGCCGACGCCTTCGCCGAGGGTGCCCGTGTGGTTGCTGTCTACAACGCGCCGTTGGGGGTCAACTGCAATCGGGGCGTTACCAAGGGCAACCCCAACGAGGTCTACCTGCGCTACCCGCGCTCTCCCTTTGCCGACCAGTCCGGCGACGCCGGCTTCACCCGCACGCCGAGCGATGATGCGACGGCCTACACCTGGGGACTCAGCCTTATCAAGCGCTCAAGCGCAGACGATAAGCCGCTCGCGGGCGCCAAGCTGCGCATCATCGATGACCGTGGGCGCATTCTAACGACTGACGGCTCGTGGTCGACGGATGCCGACGCGTGCATCACCACAGGCGCGGATGGCCATGTGGAATTGAGCGGTGTGGACGCGGGTCTCTACACCGTCGAAGAGGTCGCGGCTCCCAAGGGATACACCGCCTTTGAGGGCAAACGAACGGCAACGGTTGCGTCCGAGGGTCTGGACGTTAAGCAGGTAACAGCCGCGAAGCCCAAGGTGACCGTGTCGGCCGAAAGCCCTCTGCGGGTTGATACCGCCGATGCCGGGACGGGTTCGATCGAGCTGTCGGTGCTCAACACCCCAAGCAAAGAAGCAAGTCGAGGCTTTATGCCCTCGACGGGAGATAGAACGTTGGTACTGGTGGCGGTTTTGGCTGCCATTGGAGTGGCGGCTATTGTTGTCGCGCTCGTCATCAAGCGGGGAGGCAGTCGTCGTGAAAAATAATTGCCCCCTTGCTCAATGGCGTGCTGCCGCCGCAGCGAGTGACGCGCAGTCCTACCGACCTGATGATCATTGGTTTTGAAAAAGTTACCAGAGAACCCTCCATGAAAAGCGGGGCACCCGGTCGATATGACCGAGTGCCCCGCCTCGTTTGTTGGTGCAAAGTAACCTGACCCCTTTGCACCAACACAAAGGTGCCTGTCCCCTTTGTGGCGGTTGGTGGCTAAGCGGTGGGGAGTCCTGGCGTGTTAGCCGGCTGCTGCGGCTTGAGGCGGGCGTTTCGCCAGATGATCTGGATAACGTAGCCGAGCATAAAGACAAAGGCCACGCCGCTGATGAAGTCACCTACGAGGGGAAGCCCCGTGAGGGCGCCTGCGATTATGCCGCCCACGGCTGCCATGGCGTAGCGGTTCTGGATGTGTCCGACCATGCGGGCGAGCGCGCACCCCGAAAAGGCACTCGACACCAATGCGATGCCGATAACGCCGCACAAGAGGGTTCCAGCAAGCGACAGACCAGCGATAGAGATAATCAGCAGTAGGACGGCGGGGGCGATAGCAATCGTGCCCAGAAGACCGCTCACCCACAGGGGCATGGGGCGCTGGTGGAGCATGCCGGCGGCGCCGGCGGTCGCGCGCGGAAAGACGAGCTCGAGCAGCAGAGCGACAAAGCAGGTCGAGAGTGCCGCGGCGGCGATGCCGCCGATGACATCGTTAACGGTGGAAGTATCCTCGTTCTCGGTGCGGTCGATCTTGAGCGCGCCGACCTCGGCTCCCGCGGCACGCTCGGGGTCCTCGGAGACGTGCGCGTTCACGGTGCCGGTGATGTGGGCGTTCTTGCCTAGGATGAGTTTGTCGGCCCAAACCTCGACATCGCCATCGACGGTGCCATCGATGGTCACCGTATCGCCCGCGAGCGCTGCCGACTTGGTGGAGCCTCGCAAGGCAACCGTCTCGCCTATCGCGTAGAAACAGTTAGCGGTGCTGTCGGAATTGAGAACGATATGCTGGCCAGCAACGGTCACGCTGCCATCAACCGTGGTCTTGGCAATGTCGATGGTGCGTGCCGCCAGACGGACGGCGCCGCCCACCGTGCAGTCGCGGATGGAGAGGCTCTCGCCTGCCGCAATTATGTCGCGGTCGATGGAGGCGTCGTCCAAGTTGAGGGCCTGACCGGCCCAGTACAGGTCGCCCTCGACGCCGGACGGATTAGAGTCGTTGTCGGTTGCAAGTACGTTGCCCGCCGTGTCCGTGCCGGCAAATGACGCCGTGGGAAGAGCGGTGAGCGCGAGCGCGATGAGCGCGAATGCCATAAGCAGGCAGCGACGCATCTTGTGTGACGGCGCCGCCGCGGTTTGATTGAAAGCCATGGTTGATCCTTTTGTTAGGTGTTTGGCATATACCTAACAGGGTACCCAACGCGCGGGCGCTCTAAAAGAGCCTCTCGGTTGCATTTCGAAGGGTCGTGCCGCGCCACCTACTTTTTGCGGTGCAAAAAGCGTGCGATGTCGTCCTCGGTGGGGCTTTTGATATCAAAGCGTAGCGATAGCCAGCGCAGCCCCATGGTCACCACGACGCAAACGACCAGTGCGACGACATTGCTGACCAAGCCGCTCATGACAAGGCAAACATAGCTTGCCGATCCGGCGATAGCCGCGATGGCATAGAAGTTGGTGCGCTGGAAAATACCCGGCACCACACCCATAAAACCATCTCGCAGCATGCCGCCGCCCACCGCGGTAAAAAAGCCCATCATGATGCACACCGCCGGCGCAAAGCCGTAGACCAGCGCCTTGTCCGCTCCGGTTGCCGCATAAATACCCACCGAGATGATGTCGAGCAGGGGAATGAGTTTTTCGGGCTTGTCGACGATTGCCGGGAAAATATAGATGATGGCTGCCGTGGCAATGGAAAGCGGAAGCGCCATCGGCTGGTTGAGGATGTAGACGTTGCCGACCTGGAGCGTCATATCGCGCAAAAGACCGCCGCCCAGACCGCAGACCACCGCGAGCGCGACCGCGCCCACCAGGTCGAGCTTGTGCTCGCGCGCAACCAGCACACCCGAGATCGATGCAGCGACAACAGCGAACATCTCGAGCCAAAACGGAATAGCGACCATGGCATCCGAGGCGTGTGAGGTAACGGTTATAGCGGCGACGACGGGCAAGATGGGGTCCTTTGGGTTGTGGGTTTAGACAATGCCCGTACATAGTACATGGTTGGCGGGCGTGGCGACCCTATTGCTCGGTAAACGGTCGGGACCGGGTGCGGGCGTGGCATTGCCAGAATGCCAGGGGTCCAGAACATGTACGTCACCCTCCAAAAACGACATTTTCCGACATCTTTGGAGGCTGACGTACATGTTTGGATTGAGCTCACAGCATGAGTGAGTTGATTTACTCACATCCGGTATATTTCCCCACTTCAACGGACATAAGAGTTGGATACCGGCTCAGAGCGAGAGGCCCTCAATGGATACCCCTGTTCTCATTTCGCATAAAACCGCATGGCTTGTCCATCATGCACCCCAGAATTTGGTTCAGTCTCTTGCGCGGCACGACTACCAGATAGGCGCACAAGGCATCTCCACCCAGCAACGTGTTGCGCGCATACGACAGGCCCTTACCGACTGCGGCATTCCGTCCGATATGCTTAAGACTATCGATATCGCGGTTGTATTCGAATTTGAGCGAATTCGTACCAAAGGCGTCGTTTGCCACATTCTTGGACAAAATCTTCCCTACGAGCATATTAACGAGTTGACGCCCGGAATCTTCATCACCGACGAAGCCTTCACCTTCGCGCTCGCTGCCGAGTGGATGGATAGGATCGAATATCTCGAATATGGCTATGAAGTTTGCGGCGATTATCGCATGAGGCTCAATCCCGCCGACCCTTATACCGAGCAACCAGCCACCACCTCCAAGGATGAAATAACCGAACTGCTCGATCGGCACCCCGGCAAACCCGGTGCCACACGTGCACGGCTCGCGCTCAGGCACATCTACGATCACTCGGCCTCGCCTATGGAGACCGCTTCGGCAATCGCCCTCTCGCTCCCAACAAGCGAAGGCGGCGTTGGCATCCGAGGTATCGAACTCAACAAACCGCTCGAGATCCCTCAACGTCTCTGGCATTGCGCCAAAGCTCGAACACTCAAAATCGATGCGCTCGTGACCTATAAGCGCAGGGAGCTCGGTATCGAATATAAGGGCGGTTTTCACGATGAGCTCGAGCGCAAGGGAGCAGATGCGGAGCGAGAGGCCGTTCTCTCCCAAATGGGATATCGAATCGTTACGCTCACTTCGGCTCAGTTCGGCAGCCAGCTCGCCTTTCACCGCGCCATGAACAACATTCGCGAAGCACTCGGCATGCCTCGCTGTACCGACACCGGGTACCAGAGAAAACAAAACGAACTACGCAAGGCACTTATCCGCAACTGGAAAAGCATGCGAGACGAGGAGGCACCTTCCGAATAGTGCTGCTCCCGTGAGCTCAATCCAAACGTGTACGTCAGCCTCCAAAGATGTCGAAAAATGTCGTTTTTGGAGGCTGACGTACATGTTTGGGGAAGCGCGGGATCGAGATGTATTTCGATAACAAAAAAGCTCCCATTCTTGGGAGCTTTCTCAACCAAAATGGCGGAGGAGGAGGGATTCGAACCCTCGTGACCTTATACAGGCCAAACGGTTTTCGAGACCGCCGCATTCAACCACTCTGCCACCCCTCCGCGTGGGGTAAAAACAAAGCAGGCTCGAAGGCCTGCTTTGGAATTAACTGGCGGAGAGTCAGGGATTTGAACCCTGGAGACGCTTTTGACGCCTACACGATTTCCAATCGTGCTCCTTCGGCCACTCGGACAACTCTCCGTTAAATGCGAAAGTCAGTATACACGAGGAATCGCATAGTGCAAACAGAAAAGTTGGCATTTTTTAAAACGCTTTGCCACGTTTGGCGTTGCAGTGGGGTTTGAGGTGCCAAAAAACGGCTTCCGACCAGCGTGGTTGATCAACTCAATTGTTCAAAATGGGTATTCATAAGCGACTTGGCAATGAATTTAAAAATCTTTGGGTGGTGCTGTGGACCACTGGTATGCATTTTGCGACCACAGCCTTGTGCCCGCTGACCTGCGGCTTAACCTAGCTTGTCCCCGCGGCATCGTATCTTGTCCACAAATCCGTCAAGCTCTTGGTCGGCATTTGGTTGGAATGCGCATGAAATGTGGTGCGAGCATGGGCATATGTGGAGGTCATGAGGTTGTAGCTGCATATTCTTGCGGCCTGGGAGGTTGAAAGATATTATTACCAAGTCTTTTCCTGCTTCAGGCGCACCTTCACGACCTGAAGCCACATTTGCCCAGAGGAGGTGACAATATGAAGGCTTATGAACTGCTGTTCTTTGTTGACCCGTCGCTCGACCCCGAGACTCGTCTCGCTGTTATGAAGCGTATCGATACCACGATCGCTGAGGGCGCTGGCAAGGTCGACTCCGTTGACGAGTGGGGCAAGCGCAAGCTCGCCTACGAGATCAACGACCTCACCGATGGTGACTACACCCTCATCAACTTCCACGCAGATCCTACCCAGATCGCCGAGCTTGATCGCGTCCTGCGCATCACCGACGCTGTGGTCCGCCACATGATCGTCCGTCGCGACGACCAGGAGTAAGACTGTCGTTTTGGACTGGGCTTGTGCCCCAAGAGGAAGTAGTGAGTTATGAGCATCAATCGAGTGAACATCACCGGTAACCTCACCCGCGATCCCGAGCTGCGCGCCACCGCCGGCGGAACCCAGGTTCTGTCCTTTGGCGTCGCCGTGAACGATCGTCGCCGCAACGCGCAGACTGGCGAGTGGGAGGACTATCCCAACTTTGTCGACTGCACCATGTTCGGCACCCGCGCCGAGGCCGTGAGCCGTTTCCTGGCAAAGGGAAACAAGGTCGCGATCGAGGGCAAGCTGCGCTACAGCTCTTGGGAGCGCGACGGCCAGCGCCGGAGCAAGCTTGAGGTCATCGTCGATGAGATCGAGTTTATGAGCTCCCGTGGTGGCCAGGGTGGCTACGATCAGGGCGGTTACGCCCCCGCAGCTCCCGCGCCCGCAGCACGTCCTGCCGCACCGGTGGCTACGCCGCCTGCGGTCGACGTCTACGATGAGGACATCCCGTTCTAAGGGTTGTTCACCTATTTTTGAGTGAGAGGCGGCTTCGGTTCGCCGAAGTTGCCAAATGAAAGGTATTTTGACATGGCTAATGATTTTTCTGCACGTCAGCCGCGTCGTAAGTACTGCCAGTTCTGCAAGGAGAACACTGAGTTCATCGACTATAAGGACACTCAGCTTCTCCGTAAGTACATGACCGACCGTGGCAAGATCAAGCCCCGTCGCGTCACTGGCGCTTGCACGCAGCATCAGCATGACATCGCCAACGCCATCAAGCGCGCCCGCGAGATGGCTCTCCTGCCGTACACCGTCCCCGTGGTTTCCTCTCGTGGCAACCGCGACCGCGGCTAAGAAGGGAGACGCATCATGAAGGTTATTCTTCTCGATGAGATCAAGGGCAAGGGCGGCGAGGGTGACGTCGTAGAGGTCGCTCAGGGTTACGCTGAGAACTTCCTGTTCCCCAAGAAGCTCGCTGTTGCCGCCACCAAGGGCAACCTCAAGCAGCTTGACGAGCGTCGCAACAACATCGCCAAGCGCGAGGCCGTCCGTCTGGCTACCGCCAACGAGACCAAGGCTGCCTTCGAGGGCAAGACGGTCACCGTTGACGTCAAGGTCGGCGACGAGGGCATCCTCTTTGGCTCCGTTACCGCCGCTATGATCGCTGACGCCATCAAGGCTCAGCTCGGTATGGACATCGACCGCAAGCGCGTCGAGCTCGGTAAGCCCATCAAGGTTGCCGGTGCCCACACCGTTGCCATCTCGCTGTACCGCGAGATCAAGGCCGAGGTTGTCGTTCTCGTCGGCGTTACCGCCGAGGAGCTCGCTGCCGAGGCTGAGGTCGAGGAGGCCGCTGAGGTCGCCGAGGCCGAGACCGCCGAGGTCGAGACTGAGGCTGCTGCCGAGTAGCATTTGCTGCAACGCAACAATCTTGTTCTAAGAAGGGCGCTCTGGGAGACCAGGGCGCCCTTTTATTTTTTACGCTGAGTGAGTGTCATGGTGAACGTTGCGTCGAAGTCCTATATACAGGACCGTTTATCCGTTTGGTTCGGTGATGATTGGCGGCGCGCGGCGCGTTTTGGGATCGTGGCTGATACTATGGATGCTCGCAAGCGATATGAATGAGGATGCTCATGGCATATGACGATAGGGAGACCGGGCTGACGGTCGAGGACCGTGGCTCCAAGTTGGGTCTCCCTCAAAACCAAGACGCAGAGGCCAATGTACTGGCCGCCATGCTGCTGTCACCCGAGGTGGTCGAAGAGGCCCAGGTCGAGCTGCAGCCCGATGACTTCTACCGGCCCATTCATAAGACCATCTATACCGCGATGGTCGATATGTACAACAGCCGCATTCCCATCGACTCAATCTCGCTGATCGATTACCTGCGAAGCATCAACAAGCTCGATGCCGTGGGCGGCGAGGCGTACATTTTGGAGCTGATGGGTCAGACCCTGTCGCTCGTGAACTGGCAGCACCATGCCGCCATCGTTCGTCGCGATTCGATGCTGCGCGAGCTGATCGGCGCCACCAACGAGATCAACGCGCTGGCCTATAACGCCCCTACCGACACCAAAGAGGTCGTGGAGCTGGCCGAGAGCAAGCTGCTCAAGGTTACGGCGCGCGAGGTCAAGTCGAGCTACAAGACGCTGACCGAGTTTATGGTCGAGGCCTATAACGAGGCCGAGGAAGTGTGCCAGGCCGGTGGCCAGGCTGCGGGCGTGCCCACGGGCTTCCCGTCGCTCGACCGCATGCTCATGGGCTTCCGCGAGGGTCAGCTCATCATTATCGGCGCCCGTCCTGCTGTAGGTAAGACGTCGTTCGCTCTGAACCTGGCACTTAACGCTGCCGCTGCTGGTTATACCGTCGGCTTCTTCTCGCTGGAGATGTCGGGCAAGGAAATTGCCCAGCGTCTGATTTGCGCCTACGCCATGATCTCGATCAGTGACTTCCGCATGGGCCGCATTAGCCCCGAGCAGTGGGCCAATATCAACGAGGCCACGCAGACCTTGTCCAAGCTCGATATTCTGATTGACGATACGCCCGGCACCACAGTGACCGAGATTCGCGCCAAGAGCCGCCGCATGCTCCATAACAAGGAGAAGGCAATCATCATCCTGGACTACCTGCAGCTGGTGAGTCCTCCGCCGGGACGCCGCTCCGAGAGCCGTACCGTCGAGGTTTCGGAGATGTCGCGTGGTCTGAAGATCATGGCCAAGGAGCTCAAGATCCCGCTCATCGCGCTCTCGCAGCTCTCGCGTCAGGTCGAATCCCGTACCGGCAAGCGCCCGCAGCTTTCCGACCTTCGTGAATCGGGCTCCATCGAGCAGGACGCCGATATCGTTATGTTCTTGGACCGCTCCGCCGACGAGGCCGAGGCCTCGCGCGACGATCGACCCGACGAGGGCGTTACGCGTATCGTCGTGGCCAAGAACCGTTCGGGCCCGATCGGCGACGTCGACCTGATGTTCCTGCCGGCATCCACCAAGTTCTATGAGCTTGATGGGGCACATGCCGAGGAGTAGGACAGGCGCCCGTTGCACGGGTATACTGGGAATGTTTTGTGCTTCTGCGTGCCGGCGTGGCGCGTAGACAGTCCATGAATGTAAGGAGTAAACATGCCGTCAACCGTTTTGGTCGGTGCCCAGTGGGGCGATGAGGGCAAGGGTAAGATTTGCGATCTGGTCGCCGGCGACTTCGATGCCGTCGTGCGCTACTCGGGCGGCAACAACGCCGGTCACACCATCGTCGTCAACGGCAAGAAGTACGGCCTGCACCAGGTGCCTTCCGGCATCATGTATTCCGACCACGTGTCGGTGATCGGTAACGGCTGCGTCGTCAACCCCAAGGTTGTCCTTGAGGAGATTGACATGTTCGAGGCCGACGGCATCATCACCAAGAACCTCAAGATTAGCGGCAACGCGCATGTCATCATGCCGTACCACATTGATCTGGATGGCGCCTTTGAGCAGAAGCTCGGCAAGAAGAACATCGGTACCACCAAGCGCGGCATCGGTCCGTGCTATCAGGACAAGATGGCCCGCATCGGCCTGCGCATGCAGGACATGCTGGACGAGACGCTGTTCCGCGACAAGCTGGAGACCGCTCTCGCCCGCGTGAACCCCGAGCTCGAGCTCATCTACAACCTGCCCACCTACACCGTGGACCAGATTTGCGACGAGTACCTGCCGATGGCCGAGCGCCTGCGCCCCTACATCACCGAGACGAGCCTGCTGCTCAACAACATGATCGATGAGGGCAAGAACCTGCTGTTTGAGGGCGCCCAGGCGACGCTGCTCGACATCGACCACGGCACCTATCCGTACGTGACGTCTTCCAACTGCACCGCCGGCGGCGCCATCACCGGTTCCGGCGTGGGCATGAAGAACGTCGACCGCGTGCTGGGCGTCATGAAGGCCTATATCACCCGCGTCGGTTCGGGCCCCATGCCCACCGAGCTTTCCTATGAGTCCGAGGCTGGCCACACGCTGACCGAGGAGGGCTATGAGTACGGCGTGACCACCGGTCGCCGTCGTCGTTGCGGCTGGTTTGACGGCCCTATCGCCAACTATGCCTCGCGCGTCAACGGCCTCACCGATATCGCCGTGACCAAGCTCGACGTGCTTTCGGCCTTCGACACCATCAAGGTGTGCGTGGCCTACGACGTCGATGGCGAGCGCTACACCAGCGTGCCCGAGCATCAGGTGCGCTTTGAGCATGCCAAGCCCATCTACGAGGAGCTCCCTGGCTGGAAGTGCGACATCACCGGTTGCCGCAGCTTTGACGAGCTGCCGCAGGAGGCTCAGGACTACGTGGCGTTTATCGAGGATCTGGCACACACCCGCGTGACGTTCATTGGCGTTGGCGCTGGTCGCGAGCAGATCATCAACCGATTCTGGAAGTAATCGGGACTATTTGGTTATTGCGATATACCCCTTTGCAGCCCGGACGGGCGGCCGAGGGGTATATTTGCTTGCAAAGGGCTCGCGCGGAGCGGGCCATTCATCCATAGAGGAGGCACCCTTGAAGGCGGACACTCAAACCATCGACATCCTGTTGTTGGGCAGCGGCGGCCGTGAGCATGCTTTGGCAGCTAAGCTCGCAGCATCACCGCGCGCCGGCAAGCTCTACATCGCGCCGGGCAACGGCGGCACCGCGAGCTGCGGCGAGAACGTTGTTCTCGACGACTGCGATCCTGCGGCCGTGGCGGCATTTGCGCAGAGCCACGGATGCGGACTCGTGGTAATTGGCCCCGAGGCTCCGCTCGTGGCGGGCGTGGCCGACGCCGTGCGCGCGGCGGGTATTCCCTGCTTTGGCCCGGGTGCCGAGGGCGCCCAGATGGAGGGCTCCAAGCTGTTCTCCAAGCAGCTCATGGAGCGCGCCGGTATCCCGACGGCAGCCTATGGTTCGTTTACCGACGAGGCTTCGGCTCTCGCCTACGTGCGCGAGCAGGGCGCCCCGCTGGTCGTCAAGGCCGACGGCCTTGCCGCGGGCAAGGGCGTTATCGTGGCGACCGAACTTGAGCAGGCCGAGGAGGCCGTGCGCGAGTGCTTTGGCGGCACCTTTGGCGATGCCGGCAACACCGTGGTTATCGAGGAGATGCTGACCGGTCCCGAGTGCTCGCTGCTGGCCTTTACCGACGGCAAGACCGTCCGTCCCATGGCTACCTCGCAGGATCACAAGCGCGCGCTCGAGGGCGACCTTGGCCCCAACACGGGCGGCATGGGCGTCTACAGCCCGGTGCCTATCGTGACCGACGAGGAGCACGCCACCATGGTGAAGGTCATGGAGCAGACCGTGGCAGAGCTCGCTGCCGAGGGCATCGACTACCGCGGCTGCCTGTACGGCGGCTTTATGCTCACCCCTGCCGGCCCCAAGGTGCTGGAGTTCAATGCCCGCTTTGGCGATCCCGAGACGCAGGTCGTGTTGCCGCGCCTTAAGAACGACCTGGTCGAGGTCATGCTCGCCTGCGCCAACTGTGAGCTCGATCAAGTTGAGCTCGATTGGCGTGACGAGTGGGC
Organism: uncultured Collinsella sp.; assembly: GCA_965147105.1. Classification (GTDB taxonomy): domain Bacteria; phylum Actinomycetota; class Coriobacteriia; order Coriobacteriales; family Coriobacteriaceae; genus Collinsella. The sequence continues at coordinate 65,514 of CBCTIZ010000003.1, forward strand.
CGTGGCCGTTGTCCTGACGAGCGCGGGCTATCCCGGTAGCTATGAGAAGGGCAAGGTCATCACCGGCATCGAGGATGCCGAGGCTATGGAGAACGTGACGGTGTACCACGCCGGCACCGCTGTGGTGGACGGCAAGCTCGTGACCAACGGCGGTCGTGTGCTCGCCGTGACCGCGCTGGGTGACACGTTCGAGAACGCTCGCGACCTTGCCTACGAGGCCTGCGAGAAGATCGACTTTGAGGGCAAGACCCTGCGTCACGACATTGGCCTGCGCGCGCTGCGCGGCCGCGACGCCTGGGATGCCTAAAATCCGAGAGGAATGAGACGGATGGACGATAAGAGCGAAGAGCTCGTGGACGCGCAGATCGTCGAGGAAGATGGCCGCGCGTACGGACACGCAGAGGGCGAGCCGGGCGGCGAGGTTGCCGACGAGCCGGCGCTGGTGCTGGGCGACGACGACCCGCATGACGCCCTGCTGCACGAGAAGATTCTTTCGGAGGAGTGCGCCTGGAAGGGCAAGATCCTCGACGTCCACCGTCTTGAGGTTGAGCTGCCCAACGGTCACCGCAGTGCCCGCGATATCGTTCGCCATCCGGGTGCGGCGGCCGTTGTGGCGCTGACCGAGAGCGGCAAGATTGTGCTGGTACGTCAGTACCGCACCGCCATCGACCGCGTGACGGTCGAGATTCCCGCCGGCAAGCTCGATCCGGGCGAGGATCCGCTCGATTGCGCCAAGCGTGAGCTGCACGAGGAGACGGGCTTTAAGGCCGGCCGTATTCGCTTTTTGACGTCGATTGTCACGACCTGCGGTTTTTGTGACGAGATTATTCACATCTACCTGGCTACCAAGCTTGAGTTTGATGCGCCCGACCCCGACGATGACGAGTTTGTCAACGTTGACCTGGTGCCGCTGCATGAGCTGATCGATGCTGTGCTCGACGGCAAGATCGAAGATGCCAAGACCGTCGTAGGCGCCTTGGCCTGCGATAGCATCGCACACCGCTTGGGTGGGGCCGAGCTCTAGGTTACGCGGTTTTACCAAACCGCGTAACGAGTCGACGCTGCAAACGCCCCTAAGCGGCAATCTGCCTTTCAATCGTCGCTCGCGTACCGAAGTACGCGTCGCTCCTCTTTCAAGGCACCTTGCTCGCTTAGGGACGTTTTCGCTGGCGCTGCCGGAACATTGGCGTCACGCTTGTTGGGCGATTTTTCTTTCACCCGACCAGGCAACCGAGTTTGTCACGCTATCTATTTATCTTCGAGGAACACATGCTTAAGAGGTTTTTGTCGTATTACAAGCCCCAGTTGGGGCTTTTTGTTGCCGATACGGTTTGCGCCCTGGTGCTTGCCGCTATCGATCTGGCGTTTCCCATCATTTTGCGTAATCTGACGGGCGGGCTGTTCACTCAAGGCCAAGCGGCCATTATGCAGGCAATCGGCATGATCGCGGTTGGACTGGTGCTGATGTACGCCGTCCGCTGCGCTTGCCGCTACTTTGTGAGCTATTGGGGCCACGTTATGGGTGCGCGCATGGAGTCCAAGATGCGCGAGGACCTGTTCGACCAGTATGAGCGCTTTAGCTTTGCGTACTTCGACCGCAACAGCTCGGGCGACATGATGAGCCGCGTGGTCAACGACCTGTTCGATATCTGCGAGGCGGCGCATCACGTGCCCGAGTGGATCATCATCTGCGGCATCGAGATTATCGGCTCGTTTGTGATTCTCTTTACCATCGCCCCGGTGCTGGCGCTCGCCATGGCCGTGGTGACGGCGGCGTTTGCGGTCATCATGTTTTGGCAGAACATGCGCATGCGCGAGGTCTTTAGCGATAATCGCAAAAAAATCAGCGGCATCAATGCGCAGCTGCAGGATTCGCTGGCGGGCATGCGCGTGGTCAAGAGCTTTGCCAATGAGGAGACCGAACGCTTCAAGTTCCGCGCCTCCAACAATCGCTATCTTTCGTCCAAGGAGAACATGTATCACGCCATGGGCGTCTATACCGCGACGTATGGCCTGCTCTCGGGTGTGCTCTATGTGATCGTGGTGCTGCTGGGCGGCTGGCTGGTCGCCCAGGGACAGCTGCAGGCGGTCGATATGGCGACCTTTGCACTCTATATTTCGCTGTTCTGCACGCCGCTCGAGACACTCGTCAATTCGGCCGAAACGTATCAGAAGGCTATCGCCGGCTTTAAGCGTATGGACGAGGTGCTCTCGACCGCGCCGGATATCCAGGACAAGCCGGGCGCTACGGATCTGCAGGTGACTGCCGGCGCCGTGGAGTATCACGACGTGTGCTTTAACTACGAGGATGTTGAGCTGGGCGAGGGCGATGCCGACGAGCGTCCCGTTATCGACCATATGGATCTGTCTATCAAGCCCGGGCAGACCATCGCTTTGGTTGGCCCTTCGGGCGGTGGCAAGTCCACGACCTGTTCGCTGCTGCCGCGCTTTTATGACGTGGCTGCCGGATCCATTAGCATCGACGGTCAGGACGTGCGCGATGTGACGCAGCAGAGCCTGCGCCGCGCCATCGGCCTGGTGCAGCAGGATGTCTATCTATTTGACGGTACGATCGGCGAGAACATCGCCTACGGCAAGCCGGGTGCTACGGCAGAAGAGATCGCCGAGGCCGCCCGTCGCGCCAACATCGATACCTTTATCGAGTCGCTTCCACAGGGCTATGACACGGTCGTGGGCGAGCGCGGCAGCCGTCTTTCGGGCGGACAGAAGCAGCGCGTTGCCATCGCGCGTGTGTTTCTCAAGAACCCCAAGATCCTGATTTTGGACGAGGCGACGAGTGCTTTGGATAACGAGAGCGAGGAGGCGGTGCAGGAGTCACTCGAAGAACTGGCGCGCGGCCGCACCACGATTATCATCGCCCACCGTCTTTCGACCATTAAGCATGCCGATGAGATTGCGACCGTTGAGCATGGTCGCGTTGTGGAGCGTGGCACGCACGAGGAGCTTCTCGCCCGTGGCGGCACCTATGCCCGTTACTATCGAATGCAGTTCGAAGGTGCGCGTGCGCACGAGCTCGACTGATTGATATGACAGGAAGTTTATGGCTGACAAGAACCCTTTGACTCCGGAAGAAGTGACGGAGTTATTCTCCGAAATCGATGCATCCGGTGTCTTGGATCCCACGCTCGCCAAAAAGCGAACTGAGCGCATGCGTGAGAAGGAGGCCGCGGCCAAGCGCGGTGACAAAGCGGCGCTAGCGCAGCTGCGCAGCGAGGACCGCGCGAGCCAGGCAAAACATATCGACCCGCTGTCCGAGGACGATCCTTCGGGCTCGCAGGTGAGCCATACCATTACGAAGACCGCGATGGCCGTGGTCATCGGTATTTTGGTGCTGATCGTGGGCATGCAGATTGGCTACGGCGTGATGCGTCGTCTGAACACCGCCAACCTGTCCGAGAGCGTTTCGGTCGATACCGTTTCGACGGCGCTGAAGGGCGGCCTTGAGTGGGGCAACGGCTTTACGCAGTTCCCGCTCGACTTTACCGTCGATGAAGCCGATGAGCGTACGGGCACGGTCGAGGTGACGGTGTTGGACACATCGTCTGCCAACGAGCTCGAGCTGCTGTCCAACGGGCAGATTCAGGCCGCTGCGCTTGCGACCAACGCGCTGCTCAACGATAAGATCGACCGCGTGGTGTATAACGTTCACGCCTATATCGACGAGGATAGCAACATTCAGCACGATTCCTTCTTTGGCATGTTTCCCGCCCGGGGCCACCAGAGCGCCATCCTGACGTTCGTGTGGGCCAAGAGCTCATCCAACGCCACGAATATCGACTGGAAGATGCGCATCGTGAGTATGGATGACACCATCGCCGAGCGCATTCAAAAACAGGTGAACTCGGTGTCGTCGTTGATTGAGGACCCGGTGGTGAGCCAGACCAAGATTGACGAGGAAAAGGCCGAGCGTGACCTGGAACATCGTCTGCATGGCCGCGAGATTTTCCGCGGCGGTAAGCCCGACCGAACGCCGTCCGAACTGCTGGAGCAGGACAAGAAAAAGTAAGAGGCCATTATCCCGCGTGAGCCACAAGCCCACGCGGGATAATTTTTCTGGGACGGGGATTAAATAATCATTATGCATAGAAAGTCATAATTATCATTTCGTAAACATTTCGATGAAATTAACGCCATGAGGCATGCTTGCGGTTACAATACCGCGAGGCCTAACTACACACCTTTAAGCCGGTCCTGTGAGACCGGGAAGGAGAATTATGGCGAACAACCATACCGCGGGCGCTGCCGCCCGCACCTTCGCGCCCAGCGAGCTTTGCCAGCGTATGCTGGCCAAAACCAGCAAGGGCACCTGCGGTCCCTGCATCCTGTATCTTGAGGATGGGACCATTTTTTATGGACGTGCATGCGGCGCCGAGGGCACCGCGACCGGCGAAGTCTGCTTCAACACCTCGCTCGAGGGCTACTTTGAGGTCATGACCGACCCGAGTTATGCCGGCCAAATCGTAACCATGACCTATCCGCAGATCGGCAACTACGGTATCGACGAGACCGACGTCCAGTCGGCCTTCCCCGGCGACGCCGTGCGCCCTGCGAGCGCTCCGGCCATGCGCGGCATGATCGTTCGCGACATGTGCGCCACGCCTTCTAACTGGCGCTCGGCCGTCAGCGTGCCGGAGTACCTGCGCGCCCACGGCATCGTCGCTATCGAGGGTGTCGACACCCGCGCTCTGGTGCGCCATCTGCGCGACAATGGTTCCAAGATGGGCATTATCTCGACCGAGATCTTCGACGTCGACGAGCTTGCCGAGCGTCTGGCCGCAGCGCCCACGCTGGTAGGCGAGAACCTGGTCAAGACCGTGAGCTGCCCCGCGCCTCACGAGTTTGTGGCCGCCGACCTGCCTGCCACGCATGACTTTGCGCTTTCGGCTGCCGCTCCTGCCCGTCACAAAGTGGTCGCCTACGACTGCGGCGTGAAGCGCGGCATTCTGGAGGGTCTGGTCCGCGCCGGCTGCGACCTTACTGTCGTGCCGTGGGATACGCCCGCGAGCGAGGTGCTCGACATGAATCCCGACGGTGTCTTCTTGTCCAATGGCCCCGGCGACCCCGACGCCGTGGTGGAGACCCACGAGCAGGTGCAGCAGCTGATCGGCAAGGTGCCGGTCTTTGGTATTTGTCTTGGTCACCAGATGATCAGCCTGGCCTGCGGCGCCCAGATGGAAAAGCTTAAGTTCGGTCACCGCGGTGGCAACCAGCCGGTCATGAACCTGGTAAGCCGTCGCGTGGAGATCACCGCGCAAAACCATGGCTTTGGCCTGCTGTTCCCCAGCTTGGGCAAGCTTGTCCCCGAGCTTTCCGGCGGCGAGACCGAGCATGCGGCCGATGGAGATCTGCGCGTCTGGGTGCGCCGCGGAATCGCGCCGGTCGTGATGAACGAGCGCTTTGGTCGCATTCGCCTGACACATGTGAACCTCAACGACGGCACCGCCGAGGGCATCCAGTTGCTCGACGCCCCGTGCTTCTCGGTCCAGTACCACCCCGAGGCCTCGCCTGGTCCCACCGATGCCCACTATCTCTTTACCGCCTTTACGCGACTCATGGACGGCGAGGAGAACTACCTGGACATCGACACCGCGAAGGACCGCCTGGCTGGCTGGAATTTCGCCGAGACCGCCGCGACCGAGACCGAGGAGAACTAACATGCCGAAACGTACTGACATCAAGCGTATCCTCGTTATTGGTTCGGGCCCCATCGTTATTGGCCAGGCATGTGAGTTTGACTACTCCGGTGCCCAGGCCTGCAAGGTGCTCAAGGAGGATGGCTTTGAGGTCATCCTGGTCAACTCCAACCCGGCGACCATCATGACCGACCCGGGTCTTGCCGACCGCACCTATGTCGAGCCCATCACCGCCGAATTTATCGAGCGCGTAATCAAGAAAGAGCGCCCGGACGCGCTGCTGCCCACGCTGGGCGGCCAGACCGGTCTGAACGCCGCCGTCGAGCTGGCGAAAGACGGCACGCTCGACAAGTACGGCGTCGAGATGATCGGCTGCGACCTGGCCGCCATCGAGCGCGGCGAGGACCGCAAGCTCTTTAACGAGGCCATGGCCGAGATCGGCCTGGAGGTCGCGCGCTCGGGCTATGCCTACAGCGTGGCCGACGCCGAGGCCATCGCCGAGCGCGTGGGATATCCCTGCGTGCTGCGTCCGAGCTTTACCCTCGGCGGCGCCGGTGGTGGCATCGCGCATACTCACGAGGAGCTCGTCTCCATCGTGAGCCAGGGCCTGGAGCTCTCGCCTGCCCACGAGGTGCTGGTCGAGGAGTCCATCGAGGGCTGGAAAGAGTATGAGATGGAGGTCATGCGTGACCACGCCGGCAACGGCATCATCGTGTGCTCCATCGAGAACCTCGACCCCATGGGTGTGCATACCGGCGACTCCATCACCGTGGCGCCGGCGCAAACCCTCTCCGACCTTGAGTATCAGCGCATGCGTGTGGCCTCGCTCGCCATCTTGGAGAAGATCGGCGTCGAGACCGGTGGCTCCAACGTGCAGTTTGCCGTGAACCCCCAGACCGGCCGCCTGATCGTCATCGAGATGAACCCGCGCGTGAGCCGCTCGTCCGCCCTCGCTTCCAAGGCCACGGGTTTTCCCATCGCCAAGGCCGCCGCGCGTCTGGCTGTGGGCTACACGCTCGACGAGATCGTCAACGACATCACCAAGGCTACGCCCGCCTGCTTTGAGCCCACAATCGACTACTGTGTGGTCAAGGTGCCGCGCTTTGCCTTCGAGAAGTTCAAGGGAACCGACCCCACGCTCACCACGCGCATGAAGGCCGTGGGCGAGATCATGGCGATCGGCCGCACCTTTGAGGAGGCCTTTGGCAAGGCCATGCGCTCGCTGGAGGACGGTCACCAGGGTATCTGCGCCGGTGGCAAGGAGGGTGCCGATAAGCTGAGCGACGACGAGCTCGCTCAAGCCGTGGCCACGCCGACCGAGCACCGCATCTTCTTTGTGGTCGAGGCCCTGCGCCGTGGCTGGGACATCGCTCGCATCCATGCCACCTGCGGCATCGACCCGTGGTACCTCAACCGCATCAACGACATGGTGCAGGTCCAGGAGAGCATCCGCGGCCTGCGTGTGGAGGATATCGACGCCGACGCGATGCGCCTGCTCAAGCAGTACGGCACGAGCGACGCCGAGATCGCCGCGCTGACCGGCTCGGACGAGCGCTTTGTGCGCGCCTATCGCAAGGGTCTGGGCGTGGTTCCCAGCATGAAGACGGTCGATACCTGCGCTGCGGAGTTCTCGAGCGCCACGGAGTACCACTACAAGACGTACGAGAACATCTACCGCACGAGTCCGGATGCCAAGAAGTGCGTGGCTCCCGACGAGACCACGCCGGCGGACAAGCCCAAGGCGATGATCCTGGGCGCCGGCCCCAACCGTATTGGCCAGGGCATCGAGTTCGATTACTGCTGCGTGCATGCGAGCTATGCGCTGGCGGCCCGCGGCTTCGAGACCATCATGGTCAACTGCAACCCCGAGACCGTTTCGACCGACTACGACACGTCCGACCGCCTGCACTTTGAGCCGCTCACCTACGAGGACGTCATGGACGTTATCGACGTTGAGCGCCCCGATGGCGTCGTGGTGACGCTTGGCGGCCAGACCCCGCTTAAGCTGGCGCGCATGCTCGAGGAGAGCGGCGTGAACATCATGGGCACCAAGCCCGATGCCATCGACTTTGCCGAGGACCGCGAGCGCTTCGCCGCTCTGCTCGACAAGCTGGGCATCATGTACCCGCCGGCGGGCCAGGCCACCTCGTTTGAGGAGGCCGAGGCCGTTGCCGCGCACATCGGCTACCCGCTGCTGGTGCGTCCGAGCTACGTGCTGGGCGGCCGCGGCATGATGATCGCCTACGATGCCGAGCATCTGCGCGATTACATGGCCGAGGCCGCGCGCATTAGCCCCGACTACCCGGTGTATCTGGACCGCTTCCTGGAGGGTGCGATCGAGTCCGACGTCGACGCCCTGTGCGACGGCGAGGAGGTCTACATCGGCGGCATTTTGGAGCATATCGAGGAGGCCGGTATTCACTCCGGCGACTCTGCGACCTGCATCCCGCCGTTCAGCTTTAGCGAGAGCCTGCAGGCAAAGCTTCGCGAGACCACGCGCCGCATCGCGATGGCGCTGGGCGTACGCGGCCTGGTCAACGTGCAGTACGCCATTAAGGGCGAGACCGTCTATGTGATCGAGGCCAACCCGCGTGCCAGCCGCACCGTGCCGTTTATCTCCAAGGCCACCGGCGTGCCGCTGGCCAAGTGCGCGGCGCGTATCATGGCAGGCGATTCCATCGCCAGCCTGGGCCTGCCGAGCGACGAGCGTCAGCTCGATTGGTTCTGCATGAAGGAAGCCGTTATGCCCTGGGGCCGTTTCCCGGGAGTCGACGTTATTCTGGGCCCCGAGATGAAGTCGACAGGCGAGGTCATGGGTATCGCCAAGAGCTATCCCGAGGCATACGCCAAGACGCAGCTGGCGATTGACTACAAGCTGCCCGACCCGAGCGCCGGCAAGGTGTTCATCAGCGTGTGCGACCGTGACAAGCGCCACATCCTTTCGGTCGCGCGTATCCTGCGCTACCTGGGCTTTGATATCTGCTCTACCGAGGGCACGGCGCGCGTGCTGCGCGGCGGCAACGTGACCTGCGAGGTCGTGGAGAAGATTAGCGGCCCGCACGACGGCGAGCGTCCCAACATCGGTGACCTGATCGCCGATGGCAAGATTGCGGTAATCATCAACACGCCGTACGGTCCGGGCTCGCGTGGCGATGGCTACCTGCTGCGTACCGAGGCGGTGCGCCGCGGCGTGACCTGCGTGACCGCGATGTCTGCCGCCAACACGTACGTGAGTGCCATCGAGGCCGTGCGCGAGGACCAGCAGGGTCACGGCAGTGCCAACGACATGGGCATGGACGTCATCGCCCTGCAGGACCTGCCGCAGCACACGGTGTAGTGTGACCTGTCCGGCCGGGGCGGGAGGGGCCGAGATTTCCCCCTTTCGCTCCGGCTGCAAGCAGAGTCGCTCAGGAGGAAACTCGGCCCCTCCCGCCCCGGCCTGCGGTGACTTAGCTGCACCGTGTGCTGCCGAAGGGGCTTTGCGCGATGACTAGGGCTGAATAGAAAATGAGTGTGGGCCCTGCCGTTCGAACGAACGGCAGGGCCCACACTAATAATTCAGCCAACGTACGTCATAGCAACCCCCGGTAGGTCGAGGGTGCCCCGCGGCGGTCTGGTGTTTTCATCTGAACGACTTTGCGAAGCAACCGGAGTGAAGATGAAAACACCAGACCGCCGCGGGGCACCCGCAGACCGCAGGGACGGGAGCAGCTATACTACTCTCAGTAGTTAAGGGTCGCGGATCCGCCGCGTCACCGCTCTCAACAGGAGGTCTTTGTTTATGGCAGATCAAAAGCCGGTTGTCGGGATCATCATGGGCTCCAAGTCCGATCTAGGCGTTATGGAAGGCTGCACCGCCGAGCTCGAGGCGCTGGGTGTGCCCTATGAGCTTGTCATTGCGAGCGCACACCGCACACCGGCGAAGGTCCACGAGTGGGCTTCGACTGCCGCCGATCGCGGTATCAAAGTGATTATCGCCGCCGCCGGCAAGGCCGCTCACTTGGGTGGTGTCGTGGCTGCCTTTACGCCGCTGCCGGTCATCGGCGTGCCTATGAAGACGAGTGACCTGGGCGGTATGGATTCGCTGCTGTCGATGGTGCAGATGCCTTCGGGCGTGCCCGTGGCCTGCGTTGCCATCAACGGTGCCAAGAACGCCGCCATTTATGCCACGCAGATTCTGGGCGCATGCGACCCCGAGTACCGCAAGGTTATCGAGAAGATGAAGCAGGAGATGGCCGACGCCTAGGCGTTCCGCCGTTTCACCGCAGTATAAGGAGAGCCATGTCCGACTATCAGGGAAAACGATTCAAGGCTTCTCAGATTCCCGATCCGTCGAAGCCGGGTGCTGCCTGTGCGGCACAGCAGGGTCGGACATCCTCTCCTCAGCAGCCGCGCGCGCCGCGCCCCGTGACACCGGCGACGCATCGTCGACAGGACGCGCCGGCCGCATATCGACCTTCATCTTATAGCAATGCTAAGAAGCCGCCCCGGTCTTCATCGCATGCCGCGCCGTCGGATTACACCGAGCCGCCGCGCAAAAAGCGCCGCTCCGTTATTCCCATCTTGCTCATCATTATTGGTATCGGCCTAATCGTTGCCGCTGCAGCCATCTTTATCAACGCCCAGATTGGCTACAAGCAGGCGAGCGAGTCGTATCAGAAAATCGAGAAGCAATATGTAAGCGATAAGGACGCCAGCGGCGTGCCGACTATCGACTTCGATGCGCTTGCTCAGACAAACCCCGAGATTGTGGGTTGGATTTATGTGCCGGGAACCAACATCAACTATCCCGTGGTGCAGACCAACAACAACTCCAAATACCTCAACACGCTGTTCGACGGTACGGCCAATGCATCTGGGGCCATTTTCCTGGATAGCGATGACACCGCGCCGGGAATGATTGACCAGCAGACCACGATCTACGGCCACCATATGAACGATGGGTCGATGTTCAACGTGATTTCGGACACCACCGACCAAGCGACGTTCGATAGCATCGAGTACGTGTATTACATCACGCGCGATGCAACGTATAAGCTGCGACCGCTGGCGACCAAGGTGGTCGAGGACACGTATGCCAAGGCGCGCACGACCAATTTTGAGGGCGACGACGGGCTCAAGAACTATCTGTCCGAGATGCTCGACGGTGCCTCTGCCGTGGCGAGCGATGCCACCGATCGTGCCGCTTCGGCAACCAAGGTCGTAACGCTTGTGACCTGTCGTTCGTTATCGCTGAGCAACACGCGTGCCGTCATGGTGCTCACGCCGGTCGAGGAATAGATAATGGGCTACTCAATGACGGTGAAAGGGGAAATGATGCTCGAGAATGGCAAAACGATGCCTTCGGTTGATGCTTGGCTGCGCGAGGCCAAGGCCGATTCGTCGGCACCTGCGTGCGGTATGTATCTGACACATAACGGTGTGGTGCGCGCGACGCCCAAGGCCGAGGCGCGCGGTGTCGAGACCGATGGCGTGGCGCCGGGCCACAAGGTGGGCGGCATGGTGTTTGGCTACGACGCCAGCAAGGTACAGACCGCCATCGAGGCGACGCGCGCGATGCCGGGTATCGGCTATGTGCGCGTGTGGCTGGCAAGCGGCGAGCTTGCCGTAGGTGACGACATCATGCTCGTGCTCATCGGCGGGGACATTCGCCCGCACGTGGTCGATGCGCTGCAGGCGCTCGTTGGCACCATCAAGAATGAATGCGTGAGTGAGGTCGAGCGCGAGGCGTAGAGGCTTGCGTCGATAGAAGGCTCGTTTATAAAAATGCCCGCCGGTACGTGTGATACCGGCGGGCATTTTGCGTTTTGGGCGCGGTGAGCGCTACACGCGCGTTGCATCCTTGGGGCTCATGGTCATGCTCTGGAAGCGATTCTCCATAAAGTCATTATCGAAATACTTGCCGTAGAACTGCGCAACGGGAATATCCGGTTCCGTGCCGTTGACGCGCTGATACCAATAATCGAGCGACTGCAGCGTCATAACGCCATCGACCAGCATAATGATGGTGAAGATGACGGTAGCCGAGTAGCGGCTCTTCCACGGAATCATGTTGATGAGCTTGAGCAGCCTCGGCAGCAGCAGCTTGATCCAGATGAGGCCGCCCAGGCCCCACAGACAGGCGAAGCCCGTGCAGGTGCGTCCGCCCGTGAGGACCACGAGCGGGTCGGGCATACCGAACAGCGTTATGTGCGAGTAGCTCCACGAGACCACGCCAAACGCGGTCTGCATAAACCAGCCCACGAACACCTCAAAGCTGGCGCCGAGCAGGGCGCTCACCAGGAAAATGATGATGGGGTTCTTTTTATAGAAGCGGTTGAGCACCATGGTCATGAGCACGGCACCAAAGCCGTAGATGGGGCTGAAGGGGCCAAACAGCATACCGGCGCGGTCCTGGTAGACACCCGGATCGTTGACGGTCATATGCCAGATATCCTCCAGGACCAGGCCGAGTATGCAGCAGACAAAGAATACCCAGAACAGGTTGAAGTAGTTGAGCTTGATGTAGCCTTCGCCGGTTTCATCGCGCCCGAGCATGCCCTCGGCGGCGGCGTCGCGGTCGAGCATCTCCTGCAGGCGGCGCTGCAGCTCGCGCTCCTGGCGCAGCGTGGGGTCGACGGTGGCCGAAAGTGCGACGAGGATGCCGAGCTGGATGGCAGGGCGCAGCAAGAAGGGCCCGATGCCCTGGAGCATCACGTCAACCAAAAGCTCGACGACGGTAAACGCGATAAGGATATAGGACAGACGGGCGGCATTGCGACGCTGGTTCTTGATGAGGTCTAGGCCAAAGATGATCAAGATGACAGCGCTGGCAGCCGAGAGCATGATGCCGGCGACGATAAGGCCGACCGCGACGAGTGTGTTGTCGCCGAGCTTGGCGGCGGCGTTGCCATTGATGAGCGCGGTGATGACCTGCCACATAAAGGCGCCGACCGAGGGGAGCGTGCCCACGCCGGACAGGATGCACAGGACGGCGTACACCTTAATGATGAGGGGGATCTTCTTGACCTCCGTGGCGCTGGGGACGCTGGGGTCGAGTTCGTTTCGATCCATACATAACCTTTCTCGTTTTGCTGTAGGTACAAGGATACGCCGCCGACCTGCCAAAAGACAGGACGAACGTCCCGATTGCAACTTTGTAATCCCCAACGGTGGACGCGGCGGTCATCTGGGGGCGCGGGCGCTTGCACTGGACAGACCGATAAAATGTTTGGCCACAAAACAGATTATTAGCTCGGTGGGCTTTTAAAAAGCGCTGCTCATGCGCTGGGGAGCGCGTCGCGCCGTGCGTATAATAAGGCGGGTAACGCCAAAATACGAGGCTCTGAGGGGATGCCATGTCTCAAGAAACCATCCGCGCGGCCGAGCGTGCCGCGGGACAGGTGAACGCCATGTCGACGTATGATCCGGACTCCGACCAACTGCATGAGGAATGCGGCGTTTTTGGTGTCTGGGCGCCCGATCGCGACGTGGCTCGACTGACGTACTTTGGCCTGCGTGCACTGCAGCACCGTGGCCAAGAATCGGCGGGAATCGCTGTTGGTGACGGCGGTACGGTTATGGTCCGCAAGGATCTGGGCCTGCTCGACCGTGTGTTCTCCAATGCCGACTTGTCGACGCTCTCCGGTCAGCTGGCCGTGGGTCATGTGCGCTACGGCACCGCCGGCGCCAAGAGCTGGGAAGCCTCTCAGCCGCACCTCTCTACCATCAATAGCGTCATTATCGCGCTCGCGCACAACGGCACCCTCGTCAACACCGACGAGCTGCGCCGCCAGCTTATCGAGCTGGGCGTGCCATTCCTCTCCAACTCGGATTCCGAGGTCGCGACCAAACTCATCGGCTACTTTACTCAGCGTACAGGCCATCTGCGCGAGGGCATTCGCAAGACCATGGAGCTCGTGCGCGGCGGCTACGCCATGACGCTCATCAACGAGCAGGCGCTCTACGCATTCCGCGACCCGCACGGCATTCGCCCGCTCGTGCTGGGCAAGCTGGTGGACGAGGGTCTGGACCAGGCCGATGTCGCATCCGTTTCGCAACTGCCGTCGCAGGACGGCGCCGCGACGGTCGACGCCACCACCCATGTCACCCGCGCCGGCGGCTGGGTCGTCGCCTCCGAGACTTGTGCGCTCGACATTGTGGGCGCCGAGTACGTCCGCGACGTCCGTCCCGGTGAGATTTTGCGCATCAGCGCCGAGGGCCTTGTGTCCGAGCAAGGCGTGCCTGCCGCCGAAGAGCCTGCTAACTGCATCTTTGAGCAGGTCTACTTCGCTCGCCCCGACTCCATCATGAACGGCAAGAGCGTCTACGCCTGCCGCTATGACATGGGTCGTCAGCTGGCACATGAGGAGCCCGTCGAGGCCGACCTGGTCATCGGCGTGCCCGACTCCGGCCTGCCGCCCGCGGAGGGCTATTCGCACGAGAGCGGCATTCCCTTTGGCGAGGGCCTCATCAAGAATCGCTATGTGGGCCGTACGTTTATCGAGCCTACGCAGGAGCTGCGTGCCATGGGCGTGCGTATGAAGCTCAACCCGCTGCGCGACAACATCGAAGGCAAGCGCCTAGTCGTCATCGACGACTCCATCGTCCGCGGTACCACCATGGTGCAGCTCGTCAAGATGCTGCGCAACGCCGGCGCCAAGGAGATTCATATCCGCATCAACTCGCCCGAGGTCATCTGGCCGTGCTTCTACGGTATCGATACCGACGTGCAGTCGCAGCTTATCAGCGCCAACAAGACGGTCGACGAGATCTGCGAGTACATTGGCGCCGATTCGCTGGCCTTCCTTTCGGTCGAGGGCCTGCTGAAGGTCATGCCCAAGGGCGGTTACTGCGATGCGTGCTTTACCGGACGCTACCCCGTGGCGATTCCCGAGAGCTTTGGCCGCGACAAGTTTATGGAGGGCTTTAAGCCCCGCAACCTGGACAAGCCGCTGCACTTTGACGACGACGCCGTGGTCGAGAAATACGACGACCGCAGCTGGGAAGAGGAGCACGGCGAGGCCTAAAATCTGCCATGTGGGGACAGGTTTATTTTGGTAGGTTTTACCTGCTGTTTTGTTGATATGACGGCGCGTGCTGTTATGGCACGCGCCGAAATGAACGCAACTATGAGCACCGTTTGGCGCCCGCGCGGCGCCACGGTAGTGGGAGAGGAAGGCTCAGATGAGCGACAGCAAGCATGTGACGTACGAGGACGCCGGCGTCGATACCGCCGAGGGCGGCCGCGCCGTCGACGCTATTAAGCAGATGGTCAAGGACACCAACCGCCCCGAGGTTATCGGCGGCATCGGTGGCTTTGGTGGCCTGTTCTCGGCCGCCGCGCTCAAGGATATGGAAGACCCGATCTTGATCAGCGGCACCGACGGCGTGGGCACCAAGCTCGTGCTCGCCCAGATCATGGACCGTCACGAGACGGTGGGCCAGGACCTGGTCGCCATGTGCGTCAATGACATTTTGGCTTCGGGCGCCGAGCCGCTGTTCTTCCTGGATTACGTTGCCATCGGTCACATTGAGGCCGAGCACATGGCAAAGATCATCAAGGGCGTGGCCGACGGCTGCAAGCTCGCGGGCTGCGCGCTCGTGGGCGGCGAGATGGCCGAGCACCCGGGTGTCATGGCTCCTGCCGACTACGACCTTGCCGGATTTACCGTGGGCGTTGTCGACCGTCCCAAGATGCTCGACCCCGCGAACGTCCGCCCCGGCGACGTGATTCTGGGCCTGCCTTCCACCGGCGTGCACTCCAACGGCTACTCGCTCGTGCGCAAGGTCATCGGTGTCGACGGCATCAAGCCGGGCACGCCCGAGGCTGCCGCTAAGGCCGAGGAGCTGAGCCGTCCGCTCGAGGAGCTCGGTGGCGCTTCGCTGGCCGACGCCCTGCTGGCCCCCACGCGCATCTACGTCAAGCCGATTCTGGAGCTGCTCCACGGTGGCGCCAACGTTCATGCCATTGCCCATATCACCGGCGGCGGTATTACCGAGAATCTCAACCGCGCGCTCGCCGACGACGTCGATGCCGTGGTCACCCGCAACGGCGCCGAGATGGGCTGGGATGTTCCGCCCGTCATCACCTACGTGTCGCGTCAGGCCGAGCTCGCGCCCAACGAGGCATGCAAGACCTTCAATATGGGTGTCGGCCTGTGCCTGATCGTCGCCCCCGAGGACGAGGCTGCCGTGACCGAGGCGCTGGTCGCGCTGGGCGAGAAGCCGTTCCGCGTGGGCGAGTGCGTCGAGGGTTCCGGTAAGGTTGTGTACTCCGATGAGCGCTAACGAGCAGATGGCTGCTGCCGAGGGCCTGGGCTTTGTGCCCTACACCCGTCCGACCGGCACCGATACGGCTGAGCCGCTCAAGATTGGCGTGCTTATCAGCGGTTCGGGTACCAACCTGCAGGCGCTGATCGATCTGATCGCCGCCGGCAAGCTCAACGCTTCGATTGAGCTCGTGGTGTCGAGCCGTCCTTCGGCCAAGGGCTTGCAGCGCGCTGAGCGCGCGGGCATCCAGACGCTCACGCTGTCCAAGGATGTCTACGCCGACCCTATTGCCGCCGACGAGATCATCGCGCACGAGCTTCTCGAGCGCGGCTGCGAGTATGTGGTCATGGCCGGCTACATGCGCATGGTGCACACGCCTCTACTGGCGGCGTTTCCCAACCGCGTGGTTAACTTGCATCCGGCGCTGCTGCCGAGCTTTACCGGTGCGCATGCGATTGACGATGCCTTTGCGCGCGGCGTCAAGGTAACTGGCGTGACTGTGCATTTTGCCAACGAGATCTACGACAACGGTCCCATCATCGCCCAGCGTGCGCTGGCTGTTGAGGAGGGCTGGGATGTCGACACGCTCGAGGAGCACATCCACGCGATTGAGCACGTGCTGTATCCCGAGGTCGTGCAAATGCTCGCCGACGGCCGCGTCCACGTGCTGGAGAGTGGCAAGGTCGCAATTGACGCGCCTCGCGGCTAGCGGCGCACAGTACAATTTAGCCGAGTAGTCAGGGTGGTCATTGGCGCCAAGACGCGCGTGGCCACCTTTTGTTTTGGGTAGTCACCTGCGACGTTCTTTAACGACTAGTCATTCAAGAACGTCGCAGGTGGCTAGGTGAGAGAGGTGAGCGCATGGCGGATAACGAAGCGCTGTTTACGCCTGAGCTGGTGTTTTTTGATTGGGAGTGTGCAACGCCGGATGAGGTGTTTGCGCGGCTTGAGGGCGAGCTTGCACCACGTGGCTACATTGCCGACGGTTGGCTCGACGCCGTTCGCATGCGCGAGGATGCCTATCCCACGGGTCTTGCCATGCCGGCGGCAAGCATTGCCATTCCGCATACCGATCCGGGGTTTGTGGCCAAGCCCTATATCGCGGTGGTGAAGCCCGCCGCGTCCGTGACATTTAACGCTATGGCTGGCATGGGCGCTCCGGTGCCGGCGCAGATCGTCATCAATCTGGGTATTGCCGAGCCGGGCGGCCAGGTCGAGGCCCTGCAGGCGCTCATGAACATCTTTATGGATGCCGATGCCGCAGCTGACGTGCTCGGCCAGACCACGCCACAGGGCATGGTCGACGCCATCCGCCGTCACTTCTAGGGTGGGGCTGAGTCGGCACTTGGGGACTGTCCCTAACTGCCGGCTGCCAGAGCTGTCCCCTTTGCACCAAAATGGTGCAGATTAACCTGTCCCCAATGCACCAAGCGTGCCGCGGGGGCCGCGTTGTGACACAATGGCGTTTGTTCGATTCGTTATGCGAAAGGCCAACTATGGCAAACAAGAAAAAGAACTCCGAGGCCGCGCCGACGCCCGAGCAGCAGGCTCGCGCTGCCTCCAGCTCTCGCAAGAAGCAGCGCAAGACGTACGTGTCTAAGACCGTCAAGATCGTCCTGGTGGTCATCGGCGTGCTGGCGATGCTGCTTTCCGTCTCGGCGATGGCGTGCTCCGGCCTTATGTCGCAGGCCGAGGACACCTCGGGCTACAAGCTGACCGGCGGTGTTGCTGCAACTATCAACGGCACCAACCTCACCGAGGACACCGTGACCAAGCAGATCATGAGCATGCGTACGTCCTACGGTTACACCAAGGATAAGGACTGGGCGCAGTATCTGGTTGACAACGACCTCACGCCCAAGAAGTACCGCAAGCAACTCATCGACTCCTACACACAGCAGATTCTGCTTCAACAGGCACAGAAGGAGAACGGCGTGACGGTGTCGGACGAGGAGGTCGAGAAGGCTTGGAAGGACGCGTGCAAGAGCGCGGGCGGTGCCAAGGCCTTTAAGAAGACCCTCAAGACCTACGGCTATACCGAGGACACCTACAAGGACTCACTCAAGGAGAGCCTGGCACAGCAAAAGCTTAAGGATGCCGTCGCGCCCGCGAGCAAGCCCAAGGACAGCGAGATTGTCGATTACATCAACGAGAACCTGTCTAACTACAACGACGCCCGCCGCTCGTCGAACATCCTGATCAAGGTTGATTCCGACGCTTCCGACGAGGACAAGGCTGCCGCCAAGGCCAAGGCGCAGGAGTGCCTGGACAAGATCAACTCCGGTGAGCTGAGCTTTGAGGACGCCGTTGAGCAGTACTCCGAGGACACCGGTTCCAAGGAGAAGAAGGGCGATGTGGGCTGGGATAAGCTCACCACCTTTGTTGACAGCTACCAGACGGCGCTCGAGGGGCTCAACAAGGGCGACGTGAGCGAAGTCGTCGAGTCGACCTATGGTTACCACATCATCAAGTGCACCGACTACTTCCATGTCGATAATCAGGTCGATGACATCAACCAGGTGCCCAAGGCCATCAAGAAGTACGTCTCCAACGTGGTGAAGACGCAGGCGGCCAGTACTGCATACAGCGAGTGGCTGGAGCAGTACAAGAAGGACGCCGACATTACCGTCAACCCCATGCCCAAGGACGTACCCTATAACGTGAGCCTGAAGGGCGTCACCAAGAGTTCGACCGACGATTCGTCGACGACTGAGTAATCATGGGGCGGTGCTCGCGCGAGTGCCGCCCACGCTATTAGAGAGGATTTGCAGATGACCAACGAAGAGCTGCAGAAGGAAATGATCGCGGCCATGAAGGCCAAGGACAAGGTTCGCCTGTCCATCATTCGCCAGGTCAAGGCCGAGGTGAAGAATATCGAGGTTAACGAGCGCCGCGATGTGACCGAGGAGGACGTCAACAGCATGATCAAGCGTCTGATCAAGCAGACGAGCGAGACGCTGGAGATGTCCATCAAGGCCGGCACCGACCAGGAGCGTACCGACAACCTGACCGAGCAGGTCAAGATCCTGGAGAGCCTGCTGCCCGCGCAGGTTTCGGGCGAGGAGCTCGAGGCCCTGATCGAGCAGGTTATCGCCGAGCTGGGCGCCACGTCCAAGAAGCAGATGGGCCAGGTTATGGGTGCCCTGGGCAAGGCCACCGGCGGCAACTTCGACAAGCCGGCAGCGGCAAAGATCGTCGGAGCAAAGCTTGCGTAAGGGCCGAGCGGTACATAGTTGATGTTGAGGGGGCGTGGCCGTCATGGTCGCGCCCCTTTTTGCTGGGCTGGGCACTCATTGGGGACAGGCTTAAATGAGTACCCAATGAGCGGGCACTCATTTAAGTCTGTCCCCAATGAGTGGGTTAAAGGTTGCGGGTTCTTTACGGGAATGTAGTGTGGGCTGCGGAAACGCGGTTCTTTCCGTACAATAGTGCAACTCGTGTAAACGCAGGGAAGGGACATTCATGGCAGACATGATCGAGATCAAGCATCTCAACAAGTACTTTGGCGACCTGCATGTGCTCAAAGATATCAATCTCACCGTCAAGCGCGGCGAGAAGCTCGTAATGATCGGGCCTTCCGGCTCGGGTAAGTCGACGCTCATCCGTTGCGTCGATTATCTGGAGGAGCCCACGTCGGGCGAGGTCGTCATCGACGGTACGCCGCTCACCAAAAAGAATCACCTGGAGATGGCTCGCAAGTATAGTTCCATGGTGTTTCAGCAGTTCAACCTGTATCCCAACATGACGGTGCTGGGCAACCTGACGCTCGCGCCCATCAAGCTGCAAAAGAAGAGCAAGGAGGAGGCGACCGAGATCGCCATCGCCGCGCTCAAGCGCGTCGGCATGGCGCATAAGGCCGGCGAGTATCCGCAGAACCTCTCGGGCGGTCAGCAGCAGCGCATCGCCATCGCCCGTGCTCTGTGCACCAAGCAGCCCATCATCCTGTTTGACGAGCCGACCTCGGCGCTCGACCCCGAGATGGTCCAGGAAGTCCTGGACGTTATGATTGAGCTCGCGCAGGAGGACATCACCATGATCTGCGTGACGCACGAGATGGGCTTTGCGCGCCAGGTGGCCGACCGCGTCATCTTTATGGAGGACGGCCGCATTCTGGAGGAGGGCACGCCTGAGCACTTCTTCGATAACCCCGAGAACCCGCGTTGCCGCGAGTTCCTGTCCAAGATTCTGCACTAGGCGCGGTGATGGACATGACGGATATGACGAGGGCGGCCGTGTCGCGCCGTCACTTTTTGCAGCTGGCGGGCGCCGGTATGCTTGCGCTGACGGGGACCGCGCTTGCCGGTTGCGGCAACTCCACCAGCGGCGAGGGCTCCGACAAGGGGTCTAAGCTTGCGGCCATTAAGTCGCGTGGCCATCTGAATGCCGGCGTTAAGAAGGACGTTCCCGGTTACGGCTATTACGACACCGCCAAGGGCCGCTTTGAGGGCATGGAAGTCGATTTGTGCTACCAGATCGCCGCTGCCGTCTTTGGCGTGAGCTACAAGGATGCCCGTGCCCAGGAGCTTGTCGAGTTTACCGACGTAACGCCCAAGACGCGCGGCCCGCTGATCGATAACGGCCAGCTCGATGTGGTCGCGGCGACCTACACCATCACCGACGAGCGCAAGAAGAGCTGGGATTTCTCGACGCCGTACCGTACCGACTACGTGGGACTCATGGTCAAGAAGCGTTCGGGCTTTACCTCGATTGAGGACCTGGACGGCAAGGTCATTGGCGTGAGCCAGGGTGCTACCACGCAGGGCCTGATCGAGCAGATGATCAAGGACAACGGCTTTAGCTGCGAGCCCGAGTTTAGGGCCTTTAGCGGCTACCCCATCATCAAGAGTTCGCTCGATGCCGGCAATATCGACGTTTTTGCCATGGACCGCTCCACGCTGGCCGGTTACATGAACGAGACCGTTGAGCTGCTGCAGCCCGAGGTCAAGTTTGGCGAGCAGGGCTACGGCGTGGCGACCAAGAAGGGTTGCGACCTTTCGGCCGTGGTCGATCAGGTGATTTGCGATCGCCTGGCCGACGGCTGGCTCGACCAAGAGGTCAAGACCTGGGGTCTTGTATAGGCGCATCGTCCAAGGAAGGAATCAAATGCTCGAAGGATTATTTGACGCCGACCGTTGGTCGACGACATTTCAAAACATGGGGCCCTTCTGGGAGGGCTTTGGCGTGACGCTGCAGGTGGTCGTTGCCGGTCTGCTGCTGTCGCTGGTACTGGGCACGCTGCTGGGTGTGTTCTCTACCACTCGCTCGCGCGTGCTGCGCGCCATAAGCCGCGTGTACGTGGAGTTTTACCAGAACACCCCGCTGCCCGTACAGGTGCTCTTTATGTACATGGCCGGTCCGCAGTTTTTGCAGGCCATAACCGGTGCCGACCAGCCGGTGCGCATCGCGCCGTTCGTGCTGGGCTTCTTGGGCGTGGGCCTGTATCACGCGGCCTACATTTCGGAGGTCATCCGCACTGGTATCGAGGCGGTTCCGCGCGGTCAGATGGAGGCGGCCCAGAGTCAGGGCTTCACCCGTGCGCAGGCGTACTGGTACATCGTGCTGCCCCAGACATTCAAAATCATTCTGCCGCCGCTGTGTAACCAGGCGCTCAACCTGGTCAAGAATACGTCGGTGCTGGCGCTCGTGGCCGGCGGCGACCTTATGTACCGTTCCGACAACTTTGTGAGTCTGTACGGGTACCTGCAGGGATACATCGTCTGCTGCCTTATGTACTTCATCATCTGCTTTCCGCTCGCCATGCTGGTGCAGTGGCTCGAGCGCCGCTCCAAGGAGCGTCCGCGCGGCGTGAGCCTGGCCGAGCTGGGGCTCGACAACGTAGAGGAGGCCTAGCGCATGGAAATCTTCAACGCGACCAACCTGCTCTACATTTGGGGCGGCTTTGTTAAGACGATCGAGATCTCGGCGCTGTCGATCTTTTTCTCGCTCATCTTTGGCACGGTGCTGGCGCTCGTTAAGAGCTATGCGCCCCGTCCGTTCCGTATTTTGGTGAGCGCTTATATCGAGCTGTTCCGCTGCACGCCGAACCTGCTGTGGATCCTGTTTATCTACTTTACGGTGCAGGGTTTGGACATTGTGATTTCGACCATCGCCTTTACGCTGTTTACCAGCGCCGTTATGGCCGAGATTGTGCGCGGAGGCCTCAACTCGATTCCGCGCGGCCAGTTTGAAGCAGCGCAGAGCCAGGGCTTTGGCTTCTTTGCCACCATGCGCTACATCATTCTGCCGCAGACGTTTAAGACGATCATTCCGGCGCTGTTTAGCCAGTGCACGACTGTCATCAAGGACAGCTCGTATCTTTCGGGCATTAACGTGGCCGAGCTCATGTACACGGCTAACGTCGTGATGGCCCACGCGATCGATCTGTCGCAGGTGCTTATGCTCTACGGCCTGGTGTTTGCGATGTACTTTGTGCTCAACTTTGGTATCTCGCTGCTGGTTCGCGCATATCAGAGGCGAATGGTGGCAGCGTAGAATGTGGCAAAGGGACAGCCCCTTTGTCACATAGAGAAAGGAATCGCGATGAGCGATCTGGAGAACAAGAAGAATCCTGTGGTCATTACCATCGCGCGCGACTTTGGCGCCGAGGGCCACGAGATTGGTCGTATCCTCGCCGATGAGCTGGGGATTCCGCTGTACGATAACGAGCTGCTGGTGCGTGCTTCGCTGCGCGCGGGCGAGTCGCTCGACAAGATGGCCGCCTACGACGAGCGCCTGGCCGTGGAGAACATGGCGTTTCTGCCCGACCGCTACGATGCGCGTTCGTACTCGGACAAGTTGTTCCAAAAGATGAGCCAGGTGATTTTGGATCTGGGTGAGACCGAGAGCTGCATTATCGAAGGCCGTCTGTCCGATTATCTGCTGCGCAACAACCCCAACCACATCGCCGTGCTGGTGACTGCGCCCTTTGAGGACCGCGTCGAGATCGTGCGCAAGAAGCGCGGCCTCAACAAAAAGAAGGGCGCCAAGCTGGTCAAGCAGCAGCAGAAGGCGCGCGAGGCGTTCTATAAGCGCTACAGTGCCGGAAAGTGGAAGATGACGAGCGGTAAAGACATCGTCGTCAACCGCGCCAAGCTGGGCCGCGAGGGTTGCAAAGACGTTATTGCCGCCGCCTACCGCTACAAGGTGGCGCAGCTCGAAGACTAACCGACCAAAACCACCACGAAGGCGCCGCCCCTTTATGGTGGTCGGGCGGCCGGTATAAAAAAGTCCCCGCCGGGCGTGTGCTCGACGGGGACTTTGCCGTTTGATGGCTAGCGCTGTAGGTGATTACTCGCCCAGCAGGCTCTTGGTGATGGAGGCAGCGGCCTTCTTGCCGGCACCCATCGCCAGAATGACCGTAGCGGCACCGGTGACGATGTCGCCGCCAGCCCAGATGCGGGGATCGGTGGTCTGGCCGGTCTCCTCATCGGCAACGATGTAGCCCCACTTGTTGAGCTCCATCTTGCCGCCGATCTTCTTTGCGAAGGGGTTGGCGTTGGTGCCGATAGCCGAGATCGCGACGTCGCAGGGGATCTCCTCGATGGCGCCCTCGATGGGCACCGGACGACGGCGGCCGGACTCGTCGGGCTCGCCGAGCTCCATCTTCTGGACCTTGACGGCGCATACGGAGCCGTCCTCGCCAGCGACAAACTCGAGCGGGGAGACGAGCGGCAGAACCTCGACGCCCTCGGCCTTGGCGTGGTGCAGCTCGGCACGACGGCAGGGCATCTCGTCCTCGGTACGGCGGTAAGCGATGATGGCGTGCTCAGCGCCCAGGCGCTTGGCGGTACGGACGGCGTCCATAGCCACGTTGCCGCCACCAAAGACAACGACGTTCTTGCCGTGCTTGGTGGGGGTGTCGTACTCGGGGAACTTGTTGGCCTTCATCAGGTTCACGCGGGTGAGGTACTCGTTTGCGAAGAAGACGTTGGGCAGGTTCTCGCCGGGGACATTGAGGAACTTGGGTAGGCCAGCGCCGGTCGCCACGTAGATGGCGTCGAAGCCCTGCTCGAACAGCTCCTCGGCCGTGGCCATGTTGCCCACGACGGAGTTGTACTCAAACTTGACGCCCATGTCCTCCAGGCCGTCAATCTCGCGCTTGACGACTGCCTTGGGCAGACGGAACTCGGGGATGCCGTAGACCAGCACGCCGCCGCCGGTGAAGAAGGCCTCAAAGACGGTGACGTCAAAGCCGTTGCGGGCGAGCTCGCCGGCGCAGGTGATGCCGGACGGGCCAGAACCGACGACGGCGACCTTCTTGCCGTTCTTGGGGGCCATCTTGGGCGTGGAAGCGAGCTCGGGGCGGTCACCTAGGAAGCGCTCGAGCTGGCCGATGGCCACGGGCTCGGACTTCTTACCACGGATGCACTTGCCCTCGCACTGGTTCTCCTGCGGGCAGACGCGGCCGCAGATGGCGGGAAGCATGGAGTCCTCGCGAATGGTATCGAGAGCGCCGCCGAAGTCCTTCTCGCGGATCTGCTCGATAAAGCGGGGGATATTGATGTTGACGGGGCAGCCCTCAACACAGAACGGCTTCTTGCAGTTGAGGCAGCGCTCGGCCTCGGCCAGCGCCATCTCCTCGGTGAAGCCCTTGTCGACGGGGCGGAAGTCGCAGGCGCGCTCGGCAGCCGGCTCCTCGTTATCGGGGGTGCGGGGCGACTTCATATCGGCAACGAAACGACCGTTAACTAGTGGCATGCGCAGCTCTTTTCCTCATAGGCCTTGAGGGACTCGCCCTCTTCGGAACGGTAAGCGGCCTGGCGGGCACGAAGGTCATCCCAGTCGACCAGGGTGGCATCGAAGTCGGGGCCGTCGACGCAAGCGAACTTGGTCACGCCGCCCACCTCGACGCGGCAGCAGCCGCACATACCGGTGCCGTCAACCATGATGGGGTTGAGGGACGCGGTGATGGGGGTGTCGTATTTCTGGGCGGTGAGGGTCGAGAACTTCATCATCGGAACGGGGCCGACGCAGAAGACCTGGCTCACGGCCTTGTCCTGCAGCAGGCGCTCCAGCGGAGCGGTGACAACGCCCTGCTCGCCGTAGGAGCCGTCGTCAGTGGTGATGTGGATGTGGTCCTCGTCGAGGAGCTCGCGGAACTGGTCCTCCATAAGCAGGAGGTCCTTGGTGCGGGCGCCCATGATGGCGTGCACCTCGTGGCCGGTCTCGACCAGGTGCTTGGCGACCGGGAAGGCAATTGCCAGGCCGACGCCGCCGCCAATGACGGCGCAGGGGCCCTCAGCCATCTCGGTGGGAACGCCCAGCGGGCCCACGACGTCGCGCAGCGACTCGCCGGCCTCGTAGGTGGAAAGCATCTCGGTGGTCTTGCCGATCACCATGAAGATGAACTCGACCCAGCCCTCGTCACCGTTCCAGCCGGCCAGGGTAAACGGGACACGCTCGCCCGTCTCGTTGGCGCGAACCATGAGGAACTGTCCAGCGTGCGCATGCTTGGCGATTGCAGGCGCCTCGATGCGGAACTTGAACACCTTCTCCGAGAACTGCGTCTTCTCCAGGATCTTATACATAGAACCCCTCTCTTGTTAGGGCCGCCGAACCGTGCCTCCACGGAAATGGACGGTAGCCCGAATAAAACCGTACGTGCACAGGCGTTGTGCAGACATACGGTGCAAATTATACCCTCATGGACATGCCGTTTACGTGTGTCTTCGGCGGTTGGGAGCGGGGTTTATCCACTTCGGCCTACCAAAGGGGGAGAGGTTTATTTTGGTCGGTTTTATCAGGTAAAACGGCAAATGGGGCCGGCCTCGGGTTGTGATGAGGCCGGCCCCATTTGGGGTGCTATGCATGTATGTCGGCGCGCGGTTGATTGCGATGCCGCAACTGGGGCGTTTCCGCAGGTAAAACCTGCCGAAATAAACCTGTTCCTAAATGATAGGTTTTAGTGCTTGCCGTTGGCGGAGGCGGCGCCGTTGACATGGTCGCGGGCATAGACCACGCCGTGCACGATCGCCAGGCCGGCGGCGTCGGCCGCGCGGGCGCAGGTGTCCTGGAAATCCTCGGCCTCGCGGGCGCGCAGCTGCTTAAGAACGTAGTCGGCGACGGCCATCTTGCCGGGAGGGTTGCCGATGCCGGTGCGGATGCGGCTGAAGTCGCGGCTGCCCATCTTGTCGATGATGGAGCGCAGGCCGTTGTGACCGGCGTGGCCACCGCCCACCTTAACACGTACGTCGCCGGCGGGAATGTCGAGCTCGTCGTGGATTACGAGCAGCTCCTCGGCCTTGATCTTGTACTCGCGGCAGAGCTTGGAGATGGGGCCACCCGAGGTATTCATATACGACTGCGGCTTGACCAGTACAATCTGGCGCTTACCGCCCTCTTCCTCGGGATCGTTGATGTTGATGAGCGCGACCTCGGCGCCGGCCTGGTTTTTCCAGTACGTGACGCCGGCCTGACGGGCCAGCTCGTCGATTGCTTTGAAACCAGCGTTGTGACGGGTCTCGGCATATTCCTCGCCAGGGTTGCCAAGTCCGGCAACCATGCGAATCTTAAGCGGCTGTGCAGCTGCCATGTTCATCCTTTCGTTGATTTGTTGCCTGCTATGGTGAGCGACCCTGTTGCCGCTGTCAAATGGAGGGCAATTGAGGTTATTTGAGGGCGTTTGGACGGCCGTCGAAATCGAGGTGGACAGTTAGTTCGGATACGTATAAGTTCTGAGAACTCGAATTGCTCGATTCAATGCCGATACGTTGTTTTGGAGCTTTAGTTAGTCCATATGACGCTGTTTTGAAGTCTACCCTGCCTTCAAATCGGGCGAATGGTATAGAGATAACTGCAAAACAGCCTAATTCAATGTGTCCATTTATACGTATTTGAACTAACTGTCCAGTCCTGTTCGGCGGCGTGCGGGTGATTCTCCGTTTAGACCGGCGCAAGGCCGATTCCGGCCCGCAGAGCGTTGAGCCAAGCGGCCTGACGCTTGCGATAGCCCTTGATACGGTATCGGAATCGGACTCCCGCGAGTCGATGCATCGTTTGGGCGAAGGCTTCGAGTGCAACAAGGTCTTTCATTTGGTCGCGATTGATAACCAGGACGTGGATGCCCATTGCCTTGAGGCCATTATTTCGATTGCCATCGTGGATGCGAGCGTTTTGAAGCTCATGCCCAATTCCGTTGTATTCGTTGTCGACTCCGGCGGCCGGGCAATATAGGTCGCAGATGGCGTAAGGGATGCCGGAGGACATGTTAACCGCAAGAGTGTCGAAGTCGATTCGATAGTTGAGTAGCAGGCCTCCCATGGGCAGGCTGCAACATCCGAATCCGCCAAAGCGCATGGGCGCTCCGAGAACGGCTAACATTAGGGATTCGGCTGGGGATGCAGATCCGGGTCGGGCAAGCTTGACTGCCGTGCGAAACGAGGTGTATGAGCTACTTTTGGCGAAGCGCGCGACCGCCTCGAGATCTTCGATGGTCGTGGCGGGCTCGCATTTGTAGTGCGCCTGTTCGTAGCGGGTTTCGTTCTGCTGTTTGGCTGCCGACTGGCCGCCCAGGCAATCAAGATCGCCCGTCGCTGCGCAGCTATCGCCCTTGGGCCAGATGTCGTCATAGGCGATGGGGTAGGTTGCCTCGGGCGGAAGGGAGTAGGTTCCGAGCAGCTCCATAAGGAGCATCAAGGTTTTGGCGACCGATTCATTTTTAGAACAAAGCATGGCTGTCATGGCAGGAGACGTTGCGTAGATGTCGGCCTCGACGTGCATAATTGCACCTTCAGGAAGCGGAGCGGAGAGAATATGCTGAAGAAGTCGCTTGTCGGGGCGTCTGTTGTCTTCGTTTGAAACGAGAAGATCGAGTAGTTCGGAATCATCTTCATTCCAGGCGTCGAGTATCGAAAGTGCGCCAAAGTCTATCGCGTCATTATTGGGAATGCAGCTAGCCAAGGCCTGTGCTTGCTGTTCACTATCAACGGAGTCCCAGGGTAGGGCAGAGTACGCCCGTCGTGCGCGACGAATTGCGCGGAGGGCGGAGAAATGTGAAATCACGGTCGTCATAGCTATAACGTACTAAGTTGGCGGCAGAATGCGACCGCCATACCGTTCTTTTCGCTCAGCGGGGCGCTGTGCGCCATGAACGGCTGGGTGTTATGAAATCGATGGAATCGGTTGAGGGGATTGCAGGAAATTGAGCTCTGCCGCGAAGGTTGACGATAGCTACTGGACAGTTAGTTCAGATACGTATAAGGCGACGGGCATTCGAGGCGTTTCTAAGGGCCTTCGAGGGTGATTTGAGGGTAAATATGCGGCGGTTGTACTCGAAAACGATGAGCTTTGGGCGGCATGGCATCCGCCGGGGAGCTCAGAAGGCTCCGAACGGCCCTTTGGGGCTTTAAAAAATACGTATCTGAACCAATTGTCCAGGGAAGGTTGGCGAGGGATAGAAAAAGGGCCGGAAGCGAGCTTCCGACCCTTTAAAAGCATCAAAGATGATGCGATGCGCGTTGGACTACAGCGCGAAGTCGCCGCCGACGAGCGTGGAGACGGGCTCCTCGTGGTAAACGGCGGAGATGGCCTGAGCGAACTCCTCGGCGACCGAGATGGTCTTGATCTTGCCGCCGACCTCGACGGGAATGGCGTCGGTGACGAGGCACTCGACGATCGGGGCGTCGTTCAGACGCTCGATGGCCGGACCGGAGAAGATGCCGTGGGTGGCGCAGACGTAGATGTCGCCAGCGCCCATAGCCTTGAGCTCCTTGACGTTGGCGCACAGGGTGCCAGCGGTGTCGATCATGTCGTCGTTGATGATGCAGGTCTTGCCCTTGATGTCACCGATGATGCCCATGACCTCGGCGGCGTTGTGGCGCGGACGGCCCTTGTGGGCGATGGCCAGGTCGCAGCCGAGCATGTCGGACAGCTTCTTGGCGGCCTTGGCGCGGCCCACGTCGGGGGAGACGACAACCAGGTTGTCGGTGTCGAAGTTCATGGCGTTGTAGTACTGGCCAAACAGCGGCAGTGCGGACAGGTGGTTGACCGGGATATCAAAGAAGCCCTGGATCTGACCCTGGTGCAGGTCGAGGGTGATGATGCGGTCGACGCCGGCGCGCTCGAGCAGGTTGGCGACGAGGCGGGCGGTGATGGGCTCGCGCGGGCCGGCCTTGCGGTCCTGGCGGGCATAGCCGTAGTGGGTGATGACGGCGGTGATGGAGCGGGCGGATGCGCGCTTGGCAGCGTCGGTGGCGATGAGCAGCTCCATGAGCATGTCGTTGACGTTGCCGCCGGCCACGGACTGAATCAGGAAGACGTCGGCGCCGCGGACGGTCTCGTCGTAGCGGGCGTAAATCTCACCGTTGGCGAACTGCTTTAGCGTAAGGCCCGAAAGCTCGACCCCAAGGTACTCAGCGATCTTCTGAGCGAGGGGACGGTTGGAGGAACCGGAATACACGCGGATGGACTTGCGCATATTCTCCGACTTCTCGGGATCATTAATCGGCATTACCCTTCTCCTTTATACATCGAATGCCATATAGATGCCTTTTTGCATTGTAACCGTGCGGCGGGGTTAATCGGGTCTTGATAACGTCTTTACCGTCAACGGACACGAACCGACCACTCATCCGGTCGCGCAGGTCACGATAGAAAAAGGAGCCGTCCCCATGGAACAGCTCCTTTTGTGCTTGGTGAAACGTTATGCCTCGTCGTCCTCGTGCAGACGACGGCGATAATCGGCGGCCCAGCCCTCAATATTTACCTGACGGGCGCGGCCCAGACCGAGTGCGTCGGCCGGGACCGGCTCGGTGATGACGGAGCCGGCGGCCACGAGCGCACCGTCGCCAATCTGGGCGGGCGCGACCATCATGGTGTCAGAACCGATGAAGGCATCCTTGCCGATGACGGTCTTGTGCTTGTGGACGCCGTCGTAGTTGCAGGTGATAGAGCCCGCGCCTACGTTGACGCCGGAGCCCATGGTGGTGTCGCCGATGTAGGACAGGTGGGGCACCTTGGAACCCTCGCCGATCGTGGACTTCTTGATTTCCACGTGCGTACCGGCCTTGGAGCCGTCGAGCATGTGGGTGCCCGGGCGCAGGTAGGCGCGCGGGCCGCAGTCGACGCCGTTCTCGATGACGGCCTCGATGGCGATGGTCTCATCGATGATGCAGCCGCTGCCGACGGTGGTGTCGGTGAGGCGGCTGTTGGGGCCGAGCTGGCACTCCTCGCCCACGGTGACGTGACCGATCAGATGCGTCTGCGGCCACACGACGGTGTCGCGGCCGATGGTGGCGTCGGGACCGATCCAGGCCTGCGTGGGGTCGATGAACGTGACGCCTTCTGCCATCCAGTGCTCGTTGATGCGGTCGCGCGCGATGGCGGTGAGCTGCGCGAGCTGGATGCGGCTGTTGACGCCCAGGCCGTCGCGGTAGTCGTCGCAGTGGAAGATGGAGACTGCCTGGCCGTGACCCTTGAGGATTTCGAGCATGTCGGGCAGGTAGTACTCGGACTGCG
Source organism: uncultured Collinsella sp. (assembly GCA_965147105.1). Taxonomy (GTDB): domain Bacteria; phylum Actinomycetota; class Coriobacteriia; order Coriobacteriales; family Coriobacteriaceae; genus Collinsella. The sequence goes on from CBCTIZ010000003.1 coordinate 95,873, forward strand.
CGTTGTCGTTGCCGATCTCGTTAATGTGGGCGGCAAGCTGCGCGCCGTCGAAGGCGTAGCAGCCGGCGTTGCACTCCAGCAGCGTGGCGGCCTGCTCGGGCGTGCAGTCCTTCTGCTCGATGATGCGCTCGATCTGACCATCGGCGCCCAGCTTGATGCGGCCGTAGCCAAAAGGATCGGGCGGGGTCATGGTCATGACGGTGCAGGCGAGCTCGCCGGTGGCGACGGTCTGCGCGAACTTGGCGACGGTGTCGGCGGTGATGAGCGGCAGGTCGCCGTTGAGCACGACGACGGGGCCTTGCGCGATGCCGCAGGCCTCGAGCGCGACCTTGACGGCATGGCCGGTGCCCAGGCGCTCGGTCTGCTCGACGCACTCGACTTTGGTGGCGCTGTTGGCGTAGGCGCCATCGATGAGGGCGCGCATCTCGTCGGCGTGGCTGCCGATGACGACCACGACGCGGCTGCAGCCGGCCTTGATGGTGGCGTCGACGATCCACTGAACCATGGGCTTGCCTAGAATCTTGTGCGAAACCTTGCAGTGGTTCGACTTCATGCGGGTGCCCTCGCCGGCGGCGAGGATAATTGCGGTTGCGTCCATGTGATCTCCTGTTACGTTATAGAGACGTGTGTTTGGAAACGATACACGGCGCAATATGATACCGCAGGCATATGATGAGCGCGTAACGATTGATGCGCGGCAGCTGAGGCTTGGGCCGGCGGTACGGCGTTTGCGCTGGTTGTGTATGGTGGCGGCGCTGCGGCGTTGACGTTTGAGCGAGGGGATGGGGATGCCCGTGGACACCATGCGAGAGGAATCGGGCAACGAACCCGTCGCGGCATTTTCGATGTCGCATCCGGCGGTGCCGGCGCTCTACATGGTGCTGACGTTGGGGCTCACCATGTTCTCGATGCAACCGGTGCTGATTGCGCTATCGCTTGCGGGCGGGTTGGCGTACGGGCTTGCGACGCGCGGTGTTGCGCGCACGTTGGGCGCGCTTCGCTGGCAGCTGCCGGTGATTTTGATCATTGCGGTGCTCAATCCGCTGTTTAGTGCATCGGGCTCGACGGAGCTGTTTCGTATTGGCATGCGTGCGGTGTATCTAGAGAGCATGGTTTACGGCCTGTGCATGGGCGGGCTGTTCGTGGCGAGCGTGCTGTGGTTTGAGGCCGCGGCGTCGATGCTCGAATACGACAAGGTACTTGCGCTTTTGGGCAACGCCGCGCCGGTGCTCGCGCTCATGATCTCGATGTGCATGCGGCTTATCCCGCAGTTTTTACGCCGCGGTCGTACGGTACTGGCGGTGCAGGATGCGATTGATGTGCCGGGTCGCGCGCCGGCCGATCCCGTGCGTTCGCGCCTACGGGCATCGAGCGTGTTGATGGGCTGGGGCATGGAAGATTCGCTGGAGCGCGCGGACGCCATGCGCTCCCGTGGATGGGGCGCCGCGACACGTCGCACGACGTACGCGCGGTATCGGCTGGGTCGCGGCGATGTTGCCGCGCTGGTTGGGCTTGCGGTGTTTGGTGCCGCTGCGGTGGCGGTGGCATGGACCGCGACAACGCAGTATTCGTTTTACCCGCAACTATCGGTGCCGGCGCCGTGGCTGGGCTATGTCGTGTACGCTGCCTGGATGATGCTGCCCTGCGTGTTGCATGCGATCGATGAGAAGAGGTTCGGCTGATGGCTCGGTTGGATAGGGGACCGGTGTCGGGCGCGGCATACGGCCCGGATATGCCGGCGATTGAGGTGCGGAGCCTGAGCTTTGCCTACCCCGATGCGGATGCTGCGGTGCTCGAGGGACTCGACTGGTCTGTTCCCCAAGGTGCATTTGCGCTGCTTGTCGGCGGTACCGGATCGGGTAAGTCGACGTTGCTGTCGCTACTCAAGCCCGAGATCGCTCCGGCGGGCGAGCGCACTGGCGAACTGCTCGTGCTGGGCGAGAACGTCGCCGACATGGATGTGCGGGCATCGGCGGAGCGCGTGGGCTATGTGTTCCAGGATCCCGAGAACCAGATCGTGTGCGAAACCGTGTGGCACGAGATGGCGTTTGGCCTGGAAAACTTGGGGCTAGCGCGTGATGAGATGCGCCGTCGCGTAGCTGAGACCAGCTATTTCTTTGGGCTGGAAGATTGGCTTCACCGCGATACTGACACGCTTTCGGGCGGTCGCAAACAGTTGCTGTCGTTGGCGGCCGTTCTGACGCTGCGCCCGCGCGTGCTGCTGCTCGACGAGCCCACGTCTCAGCTTGATCCGGTTGCGGAGAAGAATTTCCTGCACGCGCTGTTTCGTGTGAATCGCGAGCTGGGCTGCACGGTTGTTGTGGCGACGCATCAGCCGCGCCCAATGCTCGAATACGCGACGTGTGCGTACCGGATTGAGGACGGTCGCGTGCGCGAGGTGGCGGATATGGCTTCTTTGGGACGCCGAGAATCGCTGTTTTCCGATGACATGTTGGGGTGGGGTGCCATCCGATGTGCAAATAAAGGAGTATTCAGCAGGCGCGAGGACAATTTGGGCTCTCTGGAGCCGCCCGGGGACGTATCGAGCGCGAAAAAAAGTTCAGAATTGGACAAATCGTCCGAATTTGTGGCGCAAACGTCGCTCGAGAACGGCTCGGAAGCCTTCCCGCGCACGGATGGAAGCAGAATACTCCAAAAAATGCACGGCGGGTCGGCTACCACCCTGTCGGAAGGCTGGTTTCGCTACGATCGAGCGTCCGGCTGGGTGCTGCGCGGGCTCGATGCGTCGTTTTCGACTGGCGCGGTGCATGCGGTTGTGGGCGGTAACGGCTGCGGCAAGTCGACGATGCTTTCGGTGCTGGCCAAGACTGCCAAGCTGCAGCGTGGTCGTATGGTGCGCGGGGCGGCCTCGGCTGCGCTGCTGCCGCAGAACCCCAAGGCCCTGCTGGTTGCCGAGACGGTGCGCGACGAGCTGATGGAATGGGCCTCGACCTGCGGATATGACGAGAACTTGGCGCGGGAGCGTGCGGCGAGCTTGGGGTTGTCGGGTCTGGATGGACGCCATCCGTACGATCTTTCGGGCGGGCAGCGTCAACTGCTTGCATTGGCAAAACTGCTGCTAATCGGCCCCGAACTGCTATTGCTCGATGAGCCCACCAAGGGTCTAGACCTGTTCAGCCGCCGCATTATCGCCCGCGCCCTGCGTGGCCATGCGAAGGCTGGCGGCACCGTCATCACGGCTACGCACGATTTGGACTTTGCCGAGCAGGTAGCCGACGACGTCGCCATGATGTTTGACGGCGAGATTGCCTGCATGGAGTCCCCGGCCGACTTCTTTGCCGACAACGTGTTCTATAGGGCGTGATGGGATGACGGACTGTCGTTTCTCGCGCTTGCTTGCAAAACTGGAGATCCCGCTGTTGTTGGCGGTGCCGGCGGTGATGGCTGCGGCGTTGCTGTCGGGTGTTGAGCAGGCAGCATTGGCCATGCTGGTTGTGGTGGCGCTGGTGCTCGCGCTGTTCTTTGCGGGTTACGAGGCATCTCGTCCGGGTTTGCGCCAGATTATGCCCACGCTGGTTCTGGCAGCATTGGCCGCGGCGGGGCGCATCTTGTTTGGCCCCATTCCCGACTTTAAACCCGTGAGTGCCATCGCCATTATCGCCGGGGCGACACTCGGTCGTCGTAACGGCTTTATGGTCGGTGCGTTGGCGGCGCTGACCAGCAATTTCTTTTTTGGGCAGGGCATGTGGACGCCGTGGCAGATGTATGCCTGGGGGCTCGTGGGATACGTTGGCGGTGCGCTGGCGCATGCCGGCGCTTTTGATCGCGCCGATGGCACCGTGCGTATGCCGGCGCTGCTGACCTACGGCTTTGCTTCGGGTTTGCTGTACGGCGTTGTGATCAACGCCTACGACATTATCGGTTTTGTTCAACCGCTCACGTGGGCGGGTGCCATGGCACGTCTTGCCACGGCAGTGCCGTTCGATATCACACACGGCCTCGCGACCTGCGTGTTCTTGGCTGCCTTGTACAAGCCTTGGTGCCGTCGCATTAACCGTGTCGTCGTGAAATACGGGCTGTAAGGCATTTCGCGTTCCCTCACGAACTTGCGGTGGAATGGTTCTCGTTTTTGGCTATTTGCTGCCCAAACAGGAACTATTCCACCGCACCTTATAGGGGGAGAGGGGCCACATAATCTGTTTTCCTCTGTCCCCCCAGGAATTACTTGGGGCTAGAGTTCTAGCGTGAGGGTGACGGGGCAGTGGTCGCTGCCGAAGATGTCGCCGCGGATGCCGGTGTCGCGTACGTTGTCGGCGATTGCGTCGCTTACCAGGAAGTAATCGATGCGCCAGCCGGCGTTGTTCTTGCGGGCATTAAAGCGGTAGCTCCACCAGCTGTAGACGCCCTCGACGTCGGGGTTTGCCGCGCGCCAGGTATCGGTAAACCCGGCGTTGAGCAGCTCGGTAAACTTGCCGCGTTCTTCGTCCGAAAAGCCTGCGTTGCCGCGGTTGGACTTGGGGTTCTTAAGGTCGATCTCCTCATGCGCCACGTTAAAGTCGCCGCAGGTTACGACGGGTTTGCCGGTCTCGCGCTCGAGTCCCGTCAAAAAGCCGCGATAGGCATCATCCCAGGCCATGCGCACATCGATGCGCGCGAGCTCATTTTGGGCGTTGGGCGTGTAGACGTCGACAAACCAAAACTTGTCGAACTCGAGCGCGCAGACGCGGCCCTCGGTTACGGCTTGGGCGACGAGTACGGCCGCCTCGCCCTCGCCGGCGTAGGGCAGCAGCGCGTCGGCGCGCAGCACGCGCAGCGGCTCCTGGCGGCTAAAGACCGCGGTGCCCGAGTAGCCCTTGCGCTCGGCGTAGCTCCAGGTTTGGTAATAACCGGGCAGGTCAATATCGACCTGGCCCCCTTGCAGCTTGGTCTCCTGCAGCGCCAAGATGTCGACGTCGAGTTCTTGCGCGATCTGGATAAAGCTCGGGTCCTTTTTGAGCACGGCGCGCAGGCCGTTAACGTTCCACGAGGCAAAGGTGTAAGTCTGAGGCATGGTGTCCTTTCGACGGGGTTGGCAGGCTTAAGATTAGCGCAACAGGGGCGGGGTGGGCCCCGCGCATGCTGACTTAAAGGCCGCATGCTGGGACGTTGCCCAACGCTGCCCGACCAACAGGGACGGAGGACTCATATGACGCAGGCAATAACGGATCCCAAGCAGGCCTCCGCCGCGCTGGCGGAGCTGTTCGGCACCCATAAGCGCGTGGTCTTCTTTGGCGGCGCTGGTGTTTCCACGGCAAGTGGCATTCCCGATTTCCGCAGCGTGGACGGCCTGTATCACCAGCAGTTTGCCTATCCGCCCGAGACCATGCTGTCGCATAGCTTTTACGAGGCGCATCCTGCGGAGTTCTTCGACTTTTACCGCACCAAGATGATCGCGCTCAACGCTAAACCCAACCGCTGCCACACCAAGCTGGCCGAGCTGGAGCGCGCCGGCAAGCTCGACGCCGTGGTGACGCAAAATATCGACGGCCTGCATCAGATGGCCGGCTCACAGCGAGTGTTTGAGCTGCACGGATCGGTCCATCGCAACATTTGCCAGTCGTGCGGCGCGGTCTATAGCGCCGAGTGGATTTGCTCGCGCGAGCACGAGGATGCCGCGGGCGTGCCTGCGTGCCCCGCGTGCGGTGGCCGCATCAAGCCCGATGTAGTGCTCTACGAAGAGCCGCTCGACGAGCATGTGTTGACCGGTGCCGTTGCCGCCATCGCCGCGGCCGATGCCCTCATTGTGGGCGGGACCTCGCTCGTGGTGTATCCGGCGGCGGGCCTTACGCGTTACTTTACCGGCGATACGCTGGCCATTTGCAATCTTGCTCCCACCGATCAGGATGCAAATGCCGACCTGCTGATTTCTTGCGACATCGCGGCCGCGTTTGCGTTCTAGCCCGCGCGCGCGGATACAATAGAAAGACTGAGTGCAAAGCGACCCCGCCGCCAGCTCCCCAAGCTCGGCGGCGTGGGCATTTTAGGAGGATGTTCATGGCGAACGACAGCAAGACATGGCGGTGCGGAAAGTACGAGCTCAGCTTTGACCGTCCGCGCATCATGGGCGTCCTCAACGTGACGCCCGATTCGTTTAGCGACGGCGGGGAGCACTTCGACCCCGATGCCGCCATCGAGTACGGCCTGGCGATGCTCGATGCCGGCGCCGACATCATCGACGTGGGCGGTGAGTCCACGCGCCCTGGTTTTACCCCGGTCAACCCCGACGAGGAAGCTCGCCGCGTGCTGCCCGTGGTGCGCGCGCTGGCCAAGGAGGGCGCCATCGTCTCGATCGACACGCGTCATGTGGCGGTTGCCAAGGCGGCCGTGCGCTGCGGCGCCTCGATCGTCAACGACGTGACGGGCTTCACCGATCCCAAGATGGTCGAGTTTGTTAAGACGAGTACCTGCGGCGTCATCGTGATGCATGCCGGCGAGGTCGCCGCGCCCGCCCGCACGCACGCAACGGTGCAGCTCGATACCTCGGCTGCGGCGTTTGTTGCCGAGAAGGCACGCGAAGCGGCTGCCGAGGCCGCGCGCGAGGCCGAGAAGCCGGCCCGTCGCCGTCGCGGCAAGTTGCTGGGCGAGCCCAAGGTTGAGGCCAAGCTTCCGGGCGGTGTGGTACAGCCCTCACTGCCGTTTGGCGAGCCGGAGCCCACGTCCGAGCCTGCAAGCGAGCAGGAGACGCCGGCCGCCGAGCAGGCTGCTGCCGCCGAGACCGTCGCGCCCGCGCCCGAGGCCGCGCCCGCAGCCACCGAGGTCGCATCGGAGTCCAATGACCACCTGGCAGCCATGATGCGCCGCAGCGCCCGCCGCGAGGAAGCCTACGTGCCCACCTCGCAGCTCCGCCGCTTCACCCTGCCCGATTCGGCGCCCATCATGCGCCGCGTTATGGGCTTTCTGTCCGACCAGGCCCGCACACTCATCCATGCCGGCGTGTCGCGCGACCGCATCTGCATCGATCCTGGCCCGGGCTTTGGTAAGTCGGCTAACGAGGATATCGTCATCCAGCGCGAGACTGCCAAGATGGCGTCACTGGGCTATCCGCTCATGTGCGCCGTGTCGCGCAAGCGCTTTGTGGGCGCTATCTCGGGCGTGACCGAGGCCGCCGCGCGCGATGCCGCCACGTTTGGCGTGTGCCTGGGCGCCATCCAGGCCGGTGCCAACATCGTGCGCGTGCACGACGCCGCGGGTTTTGCGCAGTTCCTGAACGGCTACTGGGCGGTTGCCAAGCCGCAGCCGCGCCGCGCGTTTGTGGCCGTGGGCTCCAACCTGGGGCATCGCTGCGACAACATCCGCGCCGCACGTGAGATGATCGCCGAGATTCCACTTACCTGCGTGTCTAACTCCTCCAAGATTTACGAGAGCGAGCCGGCCTACGAGACGCGCCAGGACGCGTTTGCCAACGCCGTCATCGAGATCAAGACCGAGCTGGCGCCGTTGGTGCTGCTCGACGAGCTCATGAAGATCGAGGCCGAGTTGGGGCGCGACCGCTCCAAAAAGGCCAAGGCCAACGGCCCGCGCACCATCGATCTGGACCTGCTGTGGATGGACGGCGAGACCCACGGCGGCAAAAAGCTGCGCCTGCCGCATCCGCTGATCGGCGAGCGCGATTTTGTGCTGGTGCCGCTCGAGGACTTGATGCACGACCCGGCGCGGTTCTTCCGCTACAACGGCGTCGAGGTCAAGGAGCCCGAGGACCGCGTGGGCCATATCGTGGGCGAATTGGGGCGTATGTAGATGATCGAGATGAACGCTGTTGCCGCCGGTACCGAGCTTGACGCCGCGCGCGACGCGGGCCGCGAGGGTGTGTCCGCGGGCTGGTGCGCTTGGAGCGCGGGCGAGGTGTCGTTGACGTTTTCGCTGGTCGTGCGCCCGGATGTGAACATGCATGCCTTCCACGGCCTGCCGTTTGTGGCCGCGATGGGCATGATGGACGCACTCGTGGGAACGGCTGCGGCACCGGGGCTGGGCCTTGCCGGCAAGGTGGGTATTCAGTGGCCGAGCGACATTGTGTGCGGCGCGCCCGCGTTTGAGACGTCGTTCGCGCGTGTTACCGTGAACGGTGGTGCCGGTGCTGCGGGCATGTTCGGTGCCGTGACGGTGGATATTGAGCGTTCGGCGCTGAGCGAGCTTGGTGTGGACGTGGCCGACGAAGCGCTGGTCGAGACGCTGGCCGCCGCCGTGCTGGCCCGCGTGGACGCCTGGGCGGTTGTTGCCAACACGCCGCAAGGCGCCGCAGGGCCGCTGGCTCCCGTGCTGGGCGAGTACTTCGACATGGTGCCGCTGCTGGGCCGCCAAGTTGCGGCGGTGTCGCCCAACGGCTTGCCGCTTGCGGTCGGTGTGTTTGCGGGCCTGGACATCTGGGGCCGCGCGACCATCAAGACCGATGCCGGCGAGCAGGAGTTTCCGCCCGAGGCCGTACGAATTCGCGGGCTGTAGCGCGAGTCGCCAGCGCTCAAAGACAACGATGACAACAAGACCCTCCTCGGCCTGTGCCGGGGAGGGTTTCGCCTATCTGGGGAATGGGTTGCCAGCGCCCTATTCCTCAAAACTGAAAAATTTTCGTTTTTGAGGAATAGAATTAAGGTAGCTCGGTCTTTCGCGAGGTATATTCGCTATAGAGCCTATTCCTCAAAACTGAAAATTTTTCAGTTTTGAGGAATAGCGATAAAAGACCGCGAGGAGGCCCCGATGAAACTCATCAATAGAACGTCATATATGGACACGTTGACGAGCCTTATTGGCGTGCCGGACATCAAGGTCATCACGGGCATTCGCCGCAGCGGTAAATCAAAATTGCTCGAGGCCCTCCGCGATTACGTGGAGGCAAATCTGTCCAATTCGAATGTCATCCATATCAACTACAACCTCGATGAGTTCGAGAACCTGCTCGAGTATCACGCGCTGCTCGCCTATGTAAAAGAGCATCGAGTGTCCGGCAAACAAAACTTTCTGCTTATCGATGAAGTTCAGATGTGCGACGGTTTTGAGCGTGCGATCAACAGCCTTCACGCATCCGAGCAGTACGACATATTCATTACCGGATCGAATGCCTTTTTGCTGTCGAGCGATCTGTCGACGCTCTTTACGGGGCGTACGTTTGAGATCGAGGTTTTCCCATTCTCGTTTGAGGAGTATCGACTCTATGGCGACGAGGGCGAGGTCGACCGCGACTTCGATGAGTACGCGAGAACCGGCGGTATGTCCGGCTCTTACCCTTATCCACTGCAGGAGCAGCGCTATCAATATCTCTCCAACGTCTTCAAGACGCTCATTGTGAGAGATATCGTGCAGCGGCATAACGTGAGAAACGAATCGGCGCTGCTGCGCATTGCCGATTACATGATGGACAACGTATCCAACATAACGTCGGCACGTAACATTACGGATATTTTGAACGCGGATGGGCTAAAGATAACGAACAAGACGGTCGGCACGTACATGGGGTACCTGTGCGATGCGTTTGCCTTCTATAAAGTTCGTCGGTACGACATCCGCGGCAAAAAATACCTTAAGAGCGGCGAGAAGTATTACCTGGCAGACCACGCGTTCAAATACGCGCTGCTCGGTACACGTGATATGGATTGGGGACGCGTATACGAGAACATGGTGGCAATCGAGCTGCTGCGCCGCGGATACGAGGTATACGTCGGCGTGCTCTATAAAAAGGAAATAGACTTTGTAGCAATCAAGCGGAGCGAGAAACTCTACATTCAGGTGAGCGACGACATCAGCTCGGATAAGACATTTGAACGCGAGATTTCACCACTGCTGAGCATTGGCGACGCGTACCCCAAGATGATTCTCGCCCGCACGCATCACGAGGCCACGGACCGCAATGGGGTGCAGATCGTGGACCTGGCGAGGTGGCTGTGCGACGAGGCCTAGCAGAAAGCCCTATTCCTCAAAACTGAAAATCTTTCGATTTTGAGGAATAGGGCCGATGCGTTGCCTAGTTCGCCGCTCGCGCTCGTGCTCGACTTAAGCCCCTGTCCTATCCCAGCTCCTGCATGCGGCGGTAGATTTCGCAGATACCCTTGATGGTGAGCTGTCCGTCGACCACGTCGAAGGCATCGGTCGAATCGGCGACGATGCTGGCGAGACCGCCCGTGGCGATAACGGTGGCATCCTCGCGGCCCAGCTCGCGCTTCATGCGCGCGACCAGGCCCTCAGCCATGGCGGCGGCGCCCGTTACGGCGCCGACCTTGATGCACTCCTCGGTATCGCGGCCGATGGCGTGCTCGGGCGCCTCGAGCGGCACGCTGGCGAGCTTGGCGGCACGGGCGGCAAGCGCGTCCATGGAGATGCGGATGCCCGGCGCGATCGCTCCGCCAATGTAATAACCGTCCTCATCGATGACGTCGATATTGGTCGCGGTGCCAAAATCCACCACGATTGCCGGCGCGCCGTAGAAAGTCTCGGCCGCAACGGCGTTGGCGACGCGATCGGCACCTACGGCCTGGGGGCGCGCCGCGCGCAGCTTGGTCACCGCGGCCGTCTGCGGCCCGATGACGATGGCGTCCGCGGCAATGCGGTCGGCCACGGCGTGCCACTCGCGCGAGAGCTGCGGCACCACGCCCGCAAAGGCGATTGCGTCGACCGCATCGAGCGAAAGGCCGTACATCTTAAAGAAACCCATCAGGCGCACGTGGATCTCGTCGGCGGTATAGGAGCGGTCGGTGGGCATACGCCACGACTGCACCAGCTCGTCTCCGTCAAACAGGCCCATGGCCGTCTGCGTGTTTCCCATATCGATAGCGAGCAGCATGTCTACTCCCAGTGTTGGCATAAAAGGACGCGCACCATTGTATACGCGCCGCCGACGGCGCTCGGCTGCGATTCGTTTACGGTGATAGGGGCTGAGGGGTTTTAAATATGAAGGAATTATGCTCTACGAGATTTTCCTTGCCGCTTACCGAACTCCCGCGTAATATTCTTTCTTGCGCACATGAAGCGCCCAGACATTGCGGGGTGGAGCAGTCTGGTAGCTCGCCGGGCTCATAACCCGGAGGTCGTAGGTTCAAATCCTGCCCCCGCGACCAAGAACTTGCAGCTCGTCGGCCTAGCCGGCGAGCTTTTTTGTTATTTCGGGACCGTGTTTTCGATCCAATTCTCGGCCTCTCAAACAAAATCTCGATCTGTAACATCTAGACCCGATTTGGGCGGCTAGGTGTTACAGATCGAGATATACCGGTGGGCTTGGTCGTGTTTGTCTAAATCTGTAACACGAGGGACGGTTTTTGCCGAGTAACCGTTACAGATTGAGGTTTTCTAGCAGGCGGGTTTGGTTTGTCTCGATCTGTAACAGGTAGGGGTCAAAAGTGGGCCTAGCTGTTACAGATCTAGATTGTTGAGGATGGGCCGAGAGGAATGTCTCGATCTGTAACAGTAAGACCCGGTTTTGTCGCGTAACTGTTACAGATTGAGATAAACCGACGGGCCGCCCCGCCCATCCCCATCCACCTGCCGCTACCTGCTGTCCGCCGATTTCCGTTGCGCTGCTGTATTCCCATGCCATATCCTCTAGATAACTACGCGGCATCATCGCCGCCGCGCCTACAAGAGAGGAATGTCCATGACCGCACCTGCATCCAAGCTGCTCCAGCCCATTACGGTTGGCCCCCTTGAGCTCAAGAACCGCATTATGTTTCCGCCGCTGACCACCGGCTACGAGGAGCGTGACGGTTCCATCGGCGAGCGCAGCCTGGCTTTTTACGAGCGCTTGGCCCGTGGCGGCGTGAGCTACATCGTCATCGGCGACGTCGCTCCCGTCATGACCGCAAGCCCCACGCCCAAGCTGGCAACCGACGCCCAGATCCCCACGTTTGAGGCCCTGGCCGATGCCGTCCACAAGCACGGCGCCAAGGTCGCGCTGCAGCTGTTCCACCCCGAGTACGACGTGCCCGGTGTCGGCCGCATGGTCATGGGTTCCATGGCCGCCGCCAAGGCCGCGCAGGAGGCCAAGGCCGCCGGCGACGAGGAGGCCTTTGCCGCCAAGATGGCCGAGTCCAACGAGATCCGCAATCAGGCATACGCCAAGCTGCACCACGACATGCAGCACTTTGTGAACGAGGCGAGCGTAGAGCAGCTCACCCAGATCAAGGAGGCCATCGCTGCCTCGGCCGCCCGCGCGCAGCAGGCCGGCATCGACGCCATCGAGGTCCACGGCGACCGCCTGGTGGGTTCGCTGTGCTCGGCCATCCTCAACCAGCGCACCGACGAGTACGGTGGTTCGTTCGAGAACCGCGTTCGCTACGCGCTGGAGGTCGTCGCTGCCATTAAGGAAGCCGCGCCGCAGCTGATGGTGGAGTACAAACTCCCCGTGATCATGGAGAACCCCGACGGCACGCCGCGCGGCAAGGGCGGCCTGCAGCCCGACGAGGCCTGCGAGTTCGCCAAGTTGCTCGAGGGCGCGGGCATCGACATGATTCAGGTCGCACAGGCCAACCACACCGGCAACATGGGAGACACCATTCCGCCCATGGGCGCCATGCCCTACAACTGGACGCTGCCCGTGGCCGAGCGCGTCAAGGCCCTGGTCTCCGTGCCGGTGGCAACCGTGGGCCGTGTTGTCTCGGTCGAAGCCGGCGAGAAGATTCTGGAAGACGGCGCGGCCGACATCATCGCCTACGGCCGCTCGCTCATGTGCGACCCCGACATTGCGCTGAAGGCCGCCACGGGTGAGCCCATCCGCGAGTGCCTCAACTGCAACAAGGGTTGCGTCGACGCGATTCAAAACCGCAAGTACATTTCGTGCGTGCTCAACGCCGAGAACGGCGACGAGGCGACCATAGCCATTAAGCCGGGCGAGGGCGACAAGAAGATCGCCGTGGTGGGCGGCGGCATCGCCGGCCTAGAGGCCGCACGCGTGGCGGCCAAGCGCGGCTACGACGTGACCGTTTACGAGGCGAGCGATCATCTGGGTGGCCAGATTGTGCTGGCGGCTGCGCCTCCGCGCAAGGACGAGATCATGCGCTCGGTTGAGTACTACGAGAAGATTCTGCCCGGCCTGGGCGTGAAGGTTGAGCTCAGCCATGCCGCTACCGCTGAGGACCTCAACGCCGCCGACGCTGCGATTGTTGCCGTGGGCGCGCACGACGTGGTCATCCCCGTTCCGGGTGCCGACTCGGACAAGGTCGTCTCGAGCTGGGACGTGCTGGCCGGCAAGGTGGAGCTTACGGGCCGCGTCGCCGTCATTGGCGGTGGCCTGGTGGGCACCGAGACTGCCGAGTACCTGCTGCAGCGCGGCTGCGAGGTGGCGATTGTCGAGATGCTCGACAAGATTGCCGCGGGCGAGTCCGAGACCATTCTGCCGCTGATTATGAGCGACTTTGCAGAGCACAACGTGGAGCAGCACGTGAAGACCCGCCTGACCGCCATTACCGACGAGGGCGTGGAGGCCATTCGCACTACCGAGGACGGCGCCGAGGAGCCGGTAAAGATCGCCTGCGATTACGTGGTGATGGCCGTGGGCTCCAAGGCCAACGCGTTTGACCTGGATGGCGTGACGGTGCCCGTGACCTGCGTGGGAGACTGCTCGGGCGAGCGCACCGCCGACATCGCGAGCGCCATTCGCACGGCATATCACGCGGCCAACGAGCTGTAGTTAACTTCGCGGCCAGGCGGGGCGGTAGCACGGATCCGTCTCGCCCGGCTGTGTCCCGTCGGATGTCAACCGGTGCGGGGCCTGCAAGCGCGCAGGTCTCGCCCTTTTTGTTTTGCTCCGGTGGATGGCAATGCGCGGTAATCATGAGGAGTGAGGACGTCTACTGCCTCGCAGATCACTCAAAATTATTGGGGGAGGGGTTAATAACCATATCCTCTATACCAAAGGACATAAAGAGATGCCAATTTTGTTGACAAGCGAATGACGATTAGCCGTGAGTCAGCTACCAGCGTAAATAATCGATAAAGAAATGTCGTAATTTGGTGCCAAATGCCCAGATAACGCCGCGTCTATTTTAATTAACTGCTTTGAGCAAACAGTAAAATGCTACTATCTAACTTGCACGTAAGAAGGCAGATTAACGGTTAAGGCTAAGAAGTGGCAGGTATGTCGGAAGCAACTAGGACTCGCACGCATGCGCCCGAGGTTAGGCAGCGCGCCGTCGAGATCCTCCAAGAGGGGGTCGGTCATCGCGCCCTCGCTGCGGAGCTTGGCATTCCCCAGGCCACGGCTCGTCAGTGGGCCCGCGCGTATGCCGTGGGCGGTGCCGACGCCGTTCTCAATGCCGGTTCGCATCATCACACCTATTCGTACGACGTAAAGCTCGCTGTGGTTAAGGACCGTCTGGAAAACGGCTTGACGGTTCGCGAGGCCATGATCAAGCACAAGATTTCCAGCGAGTCTTCGGTCAAGGCTTGGTGCCGTCAGTACCGTGAGAGCGGTGAGTCCGCACTGGTCGATAAGCCGCGCGGTCGCAAGCCGCGCGTTAAAAAGGCGGAATAGCAAACGGGATGGTGCGCCCACGGGGCGCATTTTTCTTGCCGCGCCAACTTTTTGGACCGGCGCGAGCCTATCGGGACATCCTCCAACGTAGTCAATAAACCGCGCGCAGTGGCCCGCGCGTCTGTCGTTGCGGTAAGGGAGCGTCACCCCTCTACTCCAATGCGGACGTACCCTTGCCCCGTACGCCTAAAACTCCCCAGTTGACCGAAAACCTGCCGCCGCTATTCCTCAATTGAGCTATAACGTTAAACAATTGCAGCGTTTTTGCATGGGGGAGTGATGGTATGACGCTACTGTATTTCCTTACCCTGTTTCCGCTGGTACCGGCGCTGGGCATGCTGCTCGCGCGCGGTGACCGCGCCCGCGATGCGGTGGGGCTCATAGGCTCCGGCATTATTATGGCGGTGACAGTTGTAGTCGCCGTCATGTTTTTTGGCATGGGTCCGCAGAGCTTTGAGGTTGCCTCCGGCACCTCGCATGTGCTCTCGATCATCAGCTCCGTCATCGACGTCATCCTGTGCGCCGTAATCCTGTACAACGCGTACAAATATAGGAACGCGCTCGCCACGGTGCTCGGCATAGTCCAGCTGGTGGGCTCGTTCGCCTTTGCAGCCATGACGCTGCCCGCGGTCGAAGCCGTCACGGCGACGCCGCTCTACCTGGACTACATGAGCGTGATCATGGTCCTCGCCGTCGGCATTGTTGGCAGCCTCATCTGCGTGTATGCCTTGGGTTATATGAAGGACTTCCAGGCCCACGACGAGCACGAGGCCGCACTGCGCGGGCAGACCGCGCCCGACCGTCGCCCGCAGTTCCTGGCGCTTATGTTCCTGTTCCTCTCGGCCATGTTCGTCATCGTGACGAGCGACAACCTTGAGTGGCTGTTCTGCGGCTGGGAAATCACCACCGTGTGCTCGTTCCTTATGATTGGCTACACGCGCACGCCCGAGGCCATCAAGAACGCTTTCACCCAGATCATCCTTAACATGCTGGGCGGTATCGCGTTTTTGGCGGGCCTTATGTTCTTGCACGTTAACGGCATGCCGCTGACCATCTCGGGCATGATCGAGCTTTCCGGCGCCGGTACCGCGCAATCCGCACTGCTGGTGATGCCGGTCATCCTGTTGTCGCTCGCCGCACTCACCAAGGCCGCACAGATGCCGTTCCACACTTGGCTGTTGGGTGCTATGGTTGCCCCCACTCCCACGAGCGCCCTGCTGCACTCGTCAACCATGGTCAAAGCCGGCGTGTTCCTAATGGTCAAGCTGAGCCCGCTCTATGCTATCTATCCCGTAACCGGCTTTATGGTCACGAGTGTGGGCGCCATCACGTTTTTGCTTGCTTCCCTCATGGCCATCTCGCAGAGCAACGCCAAACGCGTGCTCGCGTACTCCACCATTTCCAACTTGGGCCTCATCAGTGCCTGCCTGGGTGTCGGCGCGCCCGAGGCCGTATGGGCGGCCATCTTTCTGATCCTGTTCCACACGGTGGCAAAGTCGCTGCTGTTCCTGTGCGTGGGCACGGCCGAGCATCATATCGGCAGCCGCAATATCGAGGACATGGACGGTATGTTCAGCCGCATGCCGCACCTGACGCGTCTGATGATGCTGGGCATCATGGGCATGTTTGTGGCGCCGTTTGGCATGCTCGTGTCCAAGTGGGGCGCTCTGGTGGCGTTCGCGCAGACCGGCAACGTGCTCATGATCATGGTGCTTGCCTTTGGCTCGGCCGCGACGTTCTTCTTCTGGGGCAAGTGGCTTGCCAAGCTTTCGGGCGTCGACCCCACGGCTCAAAACGTTGAGGTCAATGTCCATAAGACCGAATGGATGGCCCTCAACACCATCGCCGCGCTGCTGATTCTGTGCTGCGTGGCGTTCCCGGTTATCTCGAGCGGTCTGGTGTCGCCTTACTTGGCCATGGTGTTTGGCCGCGTGCCGTACGTTATCGGCAAGGACGCCATGTACCTGATGGTGGTTATCGTGGCGTTTATCGCCGTGGTGCTGCTGACTTCATTCCGAGTGAGCAACAAACCGCATGTAAACGTATATCTTTCGGGCGTGGGAACCGACAAATATCGCCATTTCCGCGGCTCGATGGGGCACGAGGTGAAGGCCGAAAAGCGCAATTGGTACTCGGAGGACGCCCTTGGCGAGAAGCGTATTGGCCCCGCGGGTAGCGTCGTGTGCTGCAGCATCATCTTGTTTGCGCTGCTGTGTTGCGCGTGGATTGGGCCCGAGAGACTTGCCATGAGCGCGCCCTCGGTGCTGCGCGGCAAGTATTTCGAGGGTTCGGGCGTCGTGGGCATTTTTATTGGCACCGTGGCGTTTGCCTTGCTGGCGCCGTTTGTGGGTGGCCTGATCGACGGCGTTGACCGTAAGCTTTCGGCCCGCATGCAGGGCCGCGTGGGCCCGCGCCTGCTGCAGCCCTTCTACGACGTTGCCAAGCTCCTGCGCAAAGCCCCTGCCAGCGTAAACACCATGGACGATACCTACATGGCGTGCGCGCTCATCTTTACCGTCGTGGGCGGCGGCATCTTTGTGTCGGGCTCCAACACGCTGCTGTGCGCTTTTATGGTGACGCTCGCCGCGATCTTTGTGGTGCTGGCGTCCGCCTCGACGCAAAGTCCGTTTGCCCAGGTCGGCGCCGACCGTGAGCTGCTGCAGGTCATGAGTTACGAGCCCGCCGTTCTGCTGATGAGCGTGGGCCTGTACCTTGCCACCGACAGCTTCGATTCCATTGCCGTGACGGGGCAGTCGGCCCCCATCGTCGTGTACAGCGCGCCCATTTTCCTCGCGCTGCTCGCGGTGCTTACCATCAAGCTGCGCAAGTCGCCGTTTGACCTTTCGTACTCGCATCACGCGCATCAGGAGATTGTCCAGGGCGTCGCCACCGAGATGAGCGGCGGCACGCTGGCCAAGATGACCCTTATGCACTGGTGCGAGACCGTGCTGTTTTTGATGTGGGTGGGCATGTTCTTTGTTTGGGACAACCCCGTGAGCTGGGTTGTAGCCCTGGTCGTGATGGCCGCGACGTATTTTGTCGAGGTGCTGATCGACAACACCTTCGCCCGTAGCACTTGGCGCAGCTGCTTTAAGCTCGGCTGGGGCGTGGCGCTGGTGTTTGGCCTGCTCAACCTTATGCCCATCCTCGTCGACGTGTTTATTTAGGAGGCGGCATCCATGGATCATAAAATGTCGCGCTCGCCGTGGGTTATTCATTACGACGGTTCGAGCTGCAACGGATGCGATATCGAGGTGCTGGCCTCGCTCACGCCGCTGTTCGATGCGGAGCGCTTTGGCGTGGTCAACACCGGCAACCCCAAACATGCGGATATCTTTTTGGTGACGGGTTCGGTCAATGCCCAGAACCTGCCCGTCGTGCGCCAGATCTACAACCAGATGCTCGAGCCCAAGTGCGTGGTGGCCTGCGGTATCTGCGCGTGTTCGGGCGGCGTGTTCCGCGATGCCTACAACGTGATCGGCGGCGTGGACCGCGCGATTCCCGTGGACGTGTACGCGCCCGGGTGCGCCATTCGTCCCGAGACCGTGATCGACGCCATTGTAGAGGCGTGCGGCATCCTGGACCAGAAGGAGGCCGTGATGCGTGCTGGCGGTGACCCGCTTGCCGTGGGCGGCGCCGCAACCTGGGACGGTGGCGTTGAGCTGGGCGAGGACGGGTTTGTGGCTGCGGCCGGGGCTGATGGCGCCGGCGACGCGCTTGCCGTGAAGCCCGCCGCGCCCGCCGCTGCAAAGGAGGCCGAGTAATGCAAAAGGCTATCTATACCACCGTCGGGATCGACGAGCTCCTGTCGCATGTCCAGGCGCTCAAGGGCGTCGGCGCGCGCTTTGTGCAAATGCACGCCGAGCGCAACGTCGACGACGGCACGTATCGCCTGGTCTATACGTTTATCAACGTTCGTGTTGCTCAGGAGCAGATTGCGCAGGACGGCAGCTATGCGATCGAGAACCTGGTGGTTGAGGGAATTAATCAGTACCAGGAGATTCCGTCCATCAGCTCGTACTATCCGGCAGTATTCCCGTTTGAAAACGAAGCGCACGACCTGTTTGGTCTTGCCATCACCGATATGCAGATTGACTTTAAGGGCTTTTTCTACCAGGTCTCGACTGCCGAGCCCATGAGCGTTATCACGCCCGAGGTGAAGGCCGCGCGCGAGAAAGCCATGAAGGTCCGTGCCGCTGCCGAGGCCAAGGCGCGCAAGGCCGCGGCCGAGAAGGCTGCTACTGCCACGGCCGCTGCGGGGGAGGGCACTGCGGGCGCTGGCGATGCTGCGGGCGCTGCCGTCGCTCAGCCCGCTGCGGCTGCCGGCTCCGATGCTCAGCACGATGAAACTGCTGCGAAGGCCGCGCTCAAGGCTGCCGAGATGGAGGCAAAGCTCGCCGCCATGGATCCCGAGAAAGCGGCCAAGGTCCGCGCGGCGCTTGCCGCCAAGGCCGCCCGCGACAAGCAGAAAAAGGAGGCGTAAGGCCCATGGCACATCGCTCCGTTATTCCGTTTGGCCCGCAGCACCCGGTGCTGCCCGAGCCGCTTCATCTGGACCTGGTGATTGAGGACGACCGCGTCATCGAGGCAATTCCGCAGATCGGCTTTGTGCACCGCGGACTCGAGAAGCTCACCGAAAAGCGTGATATGCACCAGTTTGGCTACATCGCCGAGCGCATCTGCGGCATCTGCGCCGTGGGCCACAGCTGCGGCTATGCCAGCGCCTGCGAGCGCATGCTCGACATCGAGGTGCCCGGCCGCGTGCAGTATATCCGCACCATTCTGCACGAGCTTTCGCGCATTCACTCGCATCTGCTGTGGCTGGGCCTGCTCGCCGATGCCTTTGGTTTCGAGGCACTGTTCTATCGTTCGTGGACCCTACGCGAGCAGATTCTTAAGATCTTTGAGAGCACTTGCGGCGGCCGCGTGATTCTGTCGATTAATGAGATCGGCGGCCTTAAGCACGATATCGAGGACTCCGAGCTGGCGGGCATTGTCGAGACGCTTGACGCCATGCGCCCCGACTACGAGGCTCTGGTGCATACGTTTTTGGACGATGCCAGCTGCGGCGAGCGCCTGCATGGCGTGGGCGTGATTAGCGAGAAGGATGCGCTGAATCTGTCGATGGTCGGCCCGTTCGGTCGCGCCTCGGGCGTGGATTACGACGTGCGCATGTTCGGCGACGGCGCCTATGCGGATCTGGCTGCGTTTGAGCCCATCGTTGCTACCGATGGCGATTGCTATGCCCGCTGCCAGGTGCGCTGTGCCGAGGTCACGCAGGCCATGGACATCATCGAGGAGCTTGTGGGCAAGATCCCGCACGACGGCATCGGCGGGCGCACCAAGCTCACGCCGGCCGACGGCGCGCGTGGCGAGGTTGTGATTGAGCAGCCGCGTGGCGAGGCGTATTACTATGTGCGCGGCAACGGCACCAAGAACCTGGATCGCTTCCGCGTGCGCACGCCGACGTCGCAGAACCTGGCGGGTCTGACACATGCGCTGCAGGGCGTGCTCCTTGCCAACGTGCCCATGATTATCCTGACCATCGACCCCTGTATTAGCTGCACGGAAAGGTAGGCGCGGCATGAGTTTGCTGACATTTGCCAAGACAGCCTTGGGCTCTATGGTCAAGCAGCCGGTCACGGTGTGCTATCCGCAGGAGAAGCTGACGGCTCCCGAGCGCCTGCGCGGGCATATCGTCAACGACATGGACGTGTGCATTTGCTGCGGTATGTGCGCGCGTCGCTGTCCGGCGGGCGCGCTCGCGGTCGATCGCAAGGGTGGAACGTGGTCGATCGACCCGTATGCCTGCGTGGTGTGCGGTGAGTGCATCGAGAGCTGCCCCAAGCACTGCCTGACTATGGACACCGCCCGCACCCCAGTCGCAGCGGACAAGACTCCCACAGTAGAAACCAAGCCGGAATAGCGCTGGAATAGGGGCCGGTGGGGCAAAAATGCCCCACCGGCCCCGCGCTTAAACGCGCGGTTGTGCCGTCGCGAACAAAACTATGCCGGATTACGGGGCTGGATAGCGAACCTCCGACCATACAGAAAATCCCAAAAACAAAACCGCAGGTAGACTGCTTGCCGTTTTTCAAAAAAAGGCTGTATGGATGAGGACTCCGACTTTAGCCCCGTAATCCGGCATAGTTTTGAAATAGCACCATATCCGTAGCAGCCCTTGATCTCCCGTGGACAGAGGGAAACGGATCATTTTTGCCTCACGAGGGCTGCCGCGTGACCCGTCTGCCACGAAATGGGCCTATCTACTACGTTTAGGCGGCAGCCCTCGACCACGTCAAGTAATGCGAAATGAAAACCGCAGGTAGAACGCTTGCGGTTTTTCATGAAAAGCGGCTATGGTCGGGGGTATCGAGTCAAACGTAGTAGATGGCCCGATTTCGTGGCGAGCGTTACCAACTGATCCCCCGGGGACGGAGGAAAACGGATCATTTTGACCTGTTGGCTCCGAGTCGCATCCGTTTTCCTGCGAAAACTCTCGTGTCTCAACTTTGGTGAGACATTTGTCTCACGCCCAAAATCAAATCTGGAACGTGTGTCACCTGCCCTAATTGTGTCTCATTTCGTAACTTTAGGCTGATGCAAGGTCTGAGACCGCGAGAAGGGAGACACGATGGGTAAGTACACGAGGGGTCTCTTGGCGGTGATACTGGCCGTAGTGCTGGTGTTGCCAGCCGCAGCATTCGCCATGCTGCCCGAGGCCAACGCCAGGTCCAGCACAGGAATGGACGGACCGATAATGACCGGAAAGGTCGCCGACCCCGACACCAGCGGTCGCTGGGAAATCTGGGCGGCAGGCCACGGTGGCAATAAGGTAACGACCCAAAACGTCGGCCGAATCTGGACCGACAAGACGGTCGAGGCAACTGAGGAAAACGAAGAGTCGGATTTTCTGACCACGCTTTCGGCCATGTCCTCGACGTCTAATTCAACCGTGACGGTTACTACGCCGCTCGACATCGTGATGGTGCTGGATGCATCTGGCTCGATGGATGATCCTATGGGTGGCGGAGATCGCACTAAGCGTATCGATGCACTGAAGAACGCTGCGAACAGCTTTATCGATACCATCGCCAAACAAAACGAGAGTATCGAGGGTGTCGATAGGCAACATAGGGTTGCCATTGTTAAGTTTGCGGGCGAGAAGTCCAACAATATCGGCAACAATATGTATCGCGACGGAGGGTACTCCTACAATTACACCCAGGTTATGAAAGAATTGACCTACTGTTCCGGCAGCAATGCGGATGATCTCAAGAAGAATACAATTAATAAAATTCAGCCTGCCGGCGCCACGCGCGCCGACTATGGCCTAGAGCTGGCCGAGAAAATCACTACCACTTATGGCCGCAAAGATGCCAAGAAGATTATTGTGTTCTTTACCGACGGTACGCCAACAAAGCAAAATAAATTCGATGCGGGTGTCGCCAACGCTGCCGTGACAGCTGCTAAGAATATGAAGGACGGCAAGGCCACCGTTTATACCATCGGCATCTTTGATGGCGCGAACCCCAAAGCCAGTGTCCAAGATTCGAAGACAAGCCAAGAGAACAAGTTCATGCAGGCCGTTTCGAGCAACTACCCCAATGCCACGGCATGGGATGCTCATGGTGCACGCGCGGAAAACTCCGACTACTACAAGTCGGCGACCGATGCCGAAGAGCTCAAGAAGGTCTTCGACGACATCTCACAGGCCATTACGTCAGAGGCGCCTTATCCGACCGAAATTGATAAGGGCTACGACGCGACCAAGTCCGGCTACATCACGTTTACCGACGAGCTGGGCGACTTTATGCAGGTCGACAGCTTCACCGAAGTCGTCATCAACGGCACGCCGTTTACCAAGACGGACAAAACGGTCAATAAAGAAACCAATACCGACACCTACGAGTTCACCGGCAAGGCAAAAGACCTGCTCATTACCGTGCAGCGTGCTGGTGATGACAATCCCCAGAAGGGCGATGTCGTAACGGTCAGCATTCCTGCGTCGTTGATTCCGCTGAGCCACTTTAAGACCGTAGACGGCAAGCTTTCGGTCGACAGCGCTCAGCCTATCCGCGTGAAGTACACCTCGAGCGTGAAGAGCACTGCACTCGACAACCTGTTTACGCCCGAGAAGGTAACGGGGCTCAAGGATTACATCGAGAACAATACGACCGTTGCCAACGGCGCCAAGACCGTGAATTTCTACGCGAACAAGTGGGCTGCCGGCGATCTGGGCAATACGGTTGCGACCTTTGAGCCGGCCGACACCAACCGCTACTACTACTTCCAGAAGCAGACGCCCATTTACACGGACAAGGGCTGCACACAGCCTGCAAAGAATTCACTGACAGATACCGGCACCTATTACTACAAGGATGAGTTTGAGGAGCGGGGCGAAAACGGCGAGGCCAAGCCTGCCGCCGCCGTCATCGAGTTTATCGGCGGCGACGCTGCGAAGTTTGACGGCGCTATTGTTGCTGACGAGGGTGGCAACCTTTCGTTTAGCGTGGGAACCGCGCGCCTAGCCTTTATCGACGAGCTTCACACCACCAAGGAGAGTGTGGGCGGCAACAACACTGGCACCGCGACCGACGTTCTTAATCCCAAGTGGAACAACGTGTCCGCCAAGGCGACCGCGACGCATGTCAATTCCTACCTGGGCAACAACGGCAAGATCAGCTTTAACGTGACGCCGACAACGGTGGATACCAAGGCCAGCTTTGGCCTGACCAAGGTGCTCGAGGGCCGCAGCTGGACGGATGCGGACGAGTTTAAGTTTGAGCTCTCCGCGACGCCCAAGAATGACGCTCCGATGCCTGCATCCACGGACACGACCGTGCACAAACCCGACCCGGACGGCAAGGCAGCCATCGACTTCGGCGAGATCACCTACAACAAGCCGGGCGAGTACACCTATGAGGTCCGCGAGGTCAAGGGCGACGCCGGTGGCATTACCTACAGCAAGAACGTTGCCACGTTCAAGGTGACCGTGGCGGTTAATGCCACGGGTGGGCTTAAGGCTGACGTTGAAAAGATCTCGGGCGAGACCGAGTTCAAGAACACCTATAGCGCCAAGATGGAAACTCCGCTGACCCTTGAGGCAACCAAGACGCTCACGGGGCGCCCGATGGCTGATGACGAATTTAAGTTTGCGCTGAGCTATGCGGGGCACGACGAGGTTCTGCTGGATGCAACCAACAAGGGTGGCAAGGTTGAGTTCGGTCCGCTGACGTACACGACCAAGTCGCTCGCCAAGCTGGTCGAGGAAGACAAGGCATCGCTTGATGCTAGCTCAGACAAACCGACGTGGACCATTCATTACATTGCTGCCGAGCAGACCGGCAAGCTGCCTGCGGGCGTGAGCGCCACCGTGTCGGCAATTGACGCATGTGTAACCGTTGTCGACAACGGCGATGGTACCCTGACGGCGACGGCTGTCTACGGCGATGCCGGCAACGAGTTCGTGAACACCTACACTGCCGCGCCTGCCGAGGCATCGCTTGTGGGCAAGAAGAATCTGCAGGTTCCTAAGGGCCTGACCCCGGCTGACATTGCCGGCAAGTTCACCTTTACCGTGACCGGTGAAGATGGTGCACCCATGCCCGCGAACGCGAGCGTGACCAATCATGCCAAGGGCAAGGTCGACTTTGGCAAGATCACCTTTACACTCGACGACCTTAACAAGGCTCTGGGCGAGAAGCCCGAGAAGCGCGAGCACACCTTCACCTACACCGTGACCGAGTCCGGCGAGGTCGCTGGCGTGACCAACGACGCCAAGCTGTCGCGCGAGGTTTCCTTCACCGTGATTGATGACGGCAAGGGCAATCTGAGCGTATCCCACAAGCCGGACGGCGATGTGGCATTTACGTTCACCAATACCTATAACGTGACGCCTGTCGAGACGAGCGTCACCGACCAGATTACCGCGAACAAGGTTCTGATCGGCCGCGACCTCAAGGAAGGCGAGTTCTCCTTCGAGCTCGTCGAGGGCAACAAGGTCGTTGCCACCGGCATCAACGACGCCGAGGGCAACATCACGATGAGCGCCGTGAAGTACACCGAGGCCGGCGAGCACACCTACACGCTGCGCGAGGTCAACGGCGGAACCATCAGCAAGGGCATCACGTACGGCGACGCCAAGTACACCATCGAGACCACCATTACCGACAAGGGCGATGGCACGCTCAAGGCTGAGCATGTCCTGAAGGACGCCAAGACCGCAACCTTCAAGAACACCTACAGCGTGACCCCGACCGATGCAGACCTCGACTTTGACCTGAGCAAGGCCATCGACGGTCGCGAGTGGACGGATGGGGACGAGTTCAGCTTTACCATTACCGCCCCCGATGGCGCCCCGCTACCCGATCCTGCAACCGTAACCGTGAGCAAGCACGATGCGAAGGACGGCATTGCCGCCATCAAGTTCGGCAAGATTCGCTACACGGCTGCCGGAACCTACAAGTACGAGATCCGCGAGAACGCGGGCAATACGGTCGGCATGACGTATGACTCCCACGTCGCGACCGCCGAAGTAACCGTGACCGAGAACGGCGATGGCAACCTGACCGCCAACGTCACCAAGAAGGAAAACGGACGCTTTACCAACAAGTACCGCACTGAGCTTAACTACACCGCGGCCGGCGGTCTGTGGCTCAGCAAGTATCTGGACGGCCGCCCCATGACCGAGGGTCAGTTCACCTTTACCGTGACACCTGCTGACGACGCTTCGGCTCGCGCGCTCGGTCTGCTGCCCGGGGCTAATAGCTTCAAGTCCCCCGCAGCGGCAGAGGCAACGGTCGGACTGATCGACATTCTGGCTGGTCATGAGGTTATATTTACGCAGGCTGACGCCGGCAAGACCTTTACGTACACCGTGGCCGAGAAGAACGACGGCCAGCCCGGTTACACCTACGACGACGCCGTGCGCACGGTGACGATCGCCATCGCCGACGACACCGCCGGCACGCTCACTGCTACGACGACCGTTTCCGGCGGTCCCGAGGGCACGCATGAGACGGTCCACAAGAGTGGCGAGAACAAGGTCGAGAAGGCCCTGGTGCCGTTCCACAACAGTTACAGCGCTACGACCAACACGCCTGGCGGCACCGCCGCTCAGGTCGTTGCCACCAAGACTCTGGCCGGCCGCCCGATGGCCGACGGCGAGTTCTGGTTCGGCATCGCCTATCAGGGTGAGCTTGTGGCATACGAAAACCTCAAGCCCAATATCGGCGGGCACGTGAGCTTTGATACGCTGCACTACGACACTAAGATGCTTGCTAATCTTGAGGCTGCTGGGCTTGCTTATCGTACCGATAAGGACGGTAAGCTTGCCTGGACCATTAACTACACGGCCTACGAAGATTTATTCGGGCTGCCGAATGGCGTTTCCGCTACAACGTGGAGCTTTGGCTTTAAGGTTATCGTCGTCGACAACGGTGACGGTACCCTGACGGCAACGGTCGACTACGGCGGCGTCGAGCCCTTGTTCGAGAACGTCTACGGCGCCGAAGCCGTCGATGCCGCGCTCACCGGCACTAAGAAGCTCCAAGCTGCCGAGGGCCTGACCCCGGCTGACATCACGGGCAAGTTCACCTTTACCGTGACCGCCGACGAGGCTGGTGCCCCGATGCCCGAGCGCACGACCGCAACCAACGACGCGGCTGGCAACGTGGACTTTGGCAAGATCCACTTTACGCTCGAGGACCTCAACCGCGCTCTGGGCGTGACGGACGATGCGACCGATAAGGCCGAGGCAGACGAAGCTGACGAAGCCGAGGCCGACGAGGCAGAGGCCGACGAGGCAGAGGCTGAAGAGGCCGACACCGATGCCAACGCCGACGAGCCCAGCGACGAGCCCGAGCCCGCAGCCCCCACCGCTCCGCGCTCGCACACCTTTACTTACACGGTGACCGAGTCCGGTAGTGCCCCTGGCGTGACCAATGACACCAACGCCACGCGCAAAGTTTCCTACACCGTGTCTGACGACGGTGCCGGACATCTGAGCGTCAAGCGCGAAGGCGACGACGGTGCTGCCTTCACGTTTACCAACACCTACGGCGTGGCACCTACCGATTCGTCCGTGACCGGTCAGGTCAAGACAGTCAAGCGCCTGACTGGACGCGACCTTGCAGCAGGCGAGTTCACGTTTGAGCTGCTCGAGGACGACGTGGTTGTCGCTAACGGCACCAACGACGCTAACGGCACCGTGACGCTGAGCCCGATTCGCTACGAGGCACCCGGCACGCACACGTACACGCTGCGCGAGGCTTGCCCCAACGCGCTCGGCCTGTACAAGGGCGTCACCTATGACGGCACGACCTACACCGTCGTGACCACCATCTCCGACAACGGCGACGGCACGCTGACCGCGACGCACAAGCTCGAGGGAACCACCGAGTCGGCTGGCTTTACCAACAAGTATCACGCCATGCCTACGCAGATTTCCATCGGCGCTATCAAGGTGCTCGAGGGACGCGAGCTCAAGAAGGACGAGTTTAGCTTTAAGCTCGTTGGCGAGGACATCGAGTCTACGGTTACCAACGATGCCGACGGCAAGATCAACTTTGACAAGTTTGAGTACGACGAGCCCGGTACGCACGCCTACACCATCAGCGAGGTCAAGGGCGACGAGGTCGGTATGACCTACGACAAGTCCGTCTTTACCGTGACCGTCAACGTGGTCGATGACGGCGAGGGCAACCTCAAGGCGAACGTCGCCTTTACCAAGGGCGACAAGAGCGTCGAGGGTATCGTGTTCAACAACACGTACAAGAAGCCCGAGACGCCCGTGCTGACGCCCGATCCCGGCACGCGTAAGACCGTGACGAACATCGTCAAGACGGTCAAGGGTTTCCTGCCCACCACAGGCGACCAGCAGGCTGCCGCATTGCTCATGGCATTCGTCATTGCCATGGCCGGCGTCGGTGCCCTGGTCTGGGGTATCCGTAAGCGCTAGGCACGCTGGCAGCGCCCGGGGCCAAAAGGCCCCGGGCGGCCGGCAGGGCTAAATCCCGACCTACTCCTACCCCCAGCCGCCACGGAGGCATCTCCCTCCTCCGTGGCGGCGCTTTTGTGCGTAGGCGAGAAGGGCCTGCCACGAAACCGGCCCATCTACTACGTTTAGCCCCTTACCCCCAACCATGCCGAAAAGCGCGAAAACAAAACCGCAGGTAGAACGCCTGCGGTTTTGTTCAAAACGAAGGTATGGTCAGGGGTATCGAGTCAAACGTAGTAGATGGGCCGGTTTCGTGGCGAGCGCTGCCAAATGATCCCCCGGGGACGGAGGAAAACGGATCATTTTGGTCCCGCGAGGCTTGCGGAGGTACTCGTGCAGGGCCGCCCGAACAAAACTATGTCGGTTTACTACGACGAATTCGACATTCCCGACCATGGCTGCATTTTTCTAAATATTGCAAACGTTCTACCTGCGGTTTTGCAAGCGCGCAATTTGCTGTGGTCGGAGACGGGCGATTCATCGTAGTAAACCGGCATAGTTTTGAAATGGCATTAAATCGGTAGCAGCCATTTTACTCTGCTGGGGCGGTCGGTCTTCGGGCAACTACCCTCGCAGGTAGGCGATGGCGATTTGGGTGCGGTTGCGCAGGCCCATTTTGGCAAGGATCGAGCTGATGTGGTTTCGCACGGTGCCTTCGCCCATATAGGCGGTGGCGGCAATCTCCTTGTTATCGAGACCGCGGGCGATGAGCTCGGCGACTTCGAACTCGCGGTCGGTCAGGCTGGCAAAGGCCGCGGGCCGGCGGGTCGTGCCGGCCTCGACGCCCGCCCCATCAAAGTCGATATCCTCGATCGCCTTACCCTCGAGCATGCGTTTGCCATCCATGACCTGCGCCAACGCCGGCGGAATGGCGGCGACATCGGTTTTAATCAGGTACCCGCGCGCACCCAGTTTCAGCGCCGACACAATGTACTCGTCATCCGAGAATGTCGTCAGAAACACCACGCGCGCCGCAGGGTCGCGCTCAAGGATTTCGCGTGCCGCCGAAAGTCCGTCGCGCCCCGGCATCTGAATGTCGAGCAGCGCGATATCGGGTGCATGTTCGGCATAGAGCGAAACCGCGTCGTTGCCGTTGGCGCCGGTGCCCACTACCTCGATCTGCGGCTGGGCGCCCAGGATAATCTTGAGCGAATCGACCACCAAGCGGTCGTCGTCGACAACGATGAGCCTCATCGGCCCTCATCTCCTTGCTGTTTGGGAACGGTGGCAAACACACGCCAGCCGCCGGTGCCGGCGCGCGGGCCGGCGGTGAAGGTGCCGCCAAGCGCCTCGACGCGCTCGCGCATGGAGGCGAGCCCCATGCCCTCCGCAGCGCCGCGGCCGCTTGCTTGGACCCCGCCCGCGCCATCGTCGGTAACGACAAGCTGGTAAAACGACGGATGTTCCATGCATCGTACGGTGACGGTTTGGGCGCAAGCGTGGCGCATGGCGTTGGAAAGCGCCTCGCGCAGCACCGCCGCAAAGCAGTTGGCGACGTTGGCGGGCGCATGCTCGGCCAAAACCTCAAGCTCAATCTGCGGACCGCTGTCCGAGCGTGCGCCTTCAACGATGCGCTCGAGCTGCACGGAGAGGTCAGTTGCATTGTCGTTGAGCGCGTGGACGCTGGCGCGCACGAGCTGGAGCGCCTCGTCAACCGTGCGTTTGACGTCGGCGAAATCGGCGGCGACGCCGGGCTCATCGGCATGGACCACGCGCAGGGCCTCGGCTTGAAGCGAAGCGCGCGTGAGCTGGTGGCCCACGTTATCGTGGATCTCGCGCGCGATACGGGCGCGTTCGGCGAGCGTCGCGAGCTCGACTTCGTAGTCCTGGCGGTCGGCGAGGTCGCGGTTGCGTGCCTCGAGTGCCAGGGCGCGTTCTTGCAGCTTGTCGCGGGTGCGACGCATGCGTTCCTGTTCGCGCTCCAGCTGCGCGGTGCGCAGCGACAGCAACGTGGCGGCGACCGAAAGGATGGCGGTTAACAGCAGCGTTCGGGTGGTGAGCACGCCACCACGAAGGTCCGCGACAAGCGCGCAGACAAACACGGCGCCAATCGCCAGCGCGGGCCAGATTCGTTCACGGCGAACGCGTCGCGCGATGTCATAGAGAGCGAGAGGCGCAAACGGCACAAACGGCGGCACGAAGACAGCCGCGATGATGCAGGCGTAGCTCGCGGCCTCGCTCACACGGCGGGCGCGGTTTCCCTGTACGACCTCGGCCAGCGAGGTGGCAATAACGCCAAGGCAAAACGCCGCGACCAGGCGAGCGTCCACAGCAAGACCCATGGCGGCCGCAATACAGCACGCCAGCACGATCGATTTGTCGAAAAGCCTGTTCATACGGGTATTGTACGCGAAGGCGCGCGCGGTGGAGGGGCTGCCTGCGCAACCGTGACATTCCTCCCGCGCGGCAAAGCGGCGTCGATCGCTCGCGCGAGCGGGGGTTTCACCTCTGCCCCCTCGCACTCGTGACAAAGCTCACTGGCGTGCGCCGGCGGCTCCTGCGATGATGCAATCGTACCGGGCCGCAATCAACGGAAGGGCCGCCTCATGACAGACATCGTCCACGTCGAAAACCTCGTCAAGCGCTACGACGATCTTATTGCGCTCGACCACTTTAATCTGAGCATCGCCCCCGGCGAGATCTTTGGCCTGCTGGGCCCCAACGGCTCGGGCAAGACCACGTCCATCAACTGCATTCTGCAGCTGCTCGCCTACGACAAAGGCACCATCGAGCTGTTCGGTGAACCCATGACGCCCACGCGCTACGACCTCAAGCGCCGCATCGGCGTGGTCCCACAGCAAGTTGCGGTGTTCGACGAGCTCACGGTGCGTGAGAACATCGACTATTTTTGCAGCCTCTACGTCAGCGGCCGCAAGCGCCGTCGCGCGCTGGTCGACGAGGCGATTGACTTTGTCGGCCTGGGCGACTTTGCTAAGTTCCGCCCCGGTAAGCTCTCGGGCGGCCTGGCGCGCCGGCTCAACATCGCCTGCGGCATCGCGCACAAGCCCGAGCTCATCTTCTTTGACGAGCCCACGGTGGCGGTCGACCCGCAGAGCCGCAATGCCATCCTGGAGGGCATCTGCCGCCTGCGCGACGAGGGCGCCACGGTGGTGTATACCAGCCATTACATGGAGGAAGTCGAGCAAATCTGCAGCCGCATTATGATCATGGACGGCGGCCGCGTGCTGGCGCAGGGCACCAACGACGAGCTCAAGCGCATGATTCAGATGGGCGAGCGCGTGACTGTCGAGGTCGGCGCCGTCGAGCCAGCCACGGTCGAGCGGCTGCGCGCCCTCGAGCACGTGCTCAGCGTCGAGCTGTCCGGCGGCGAGCTCGTCTGCACCTGCGAGGCGAGCCCGCACAACCTGGTCGACATCCTCGACACGCTGCGCGCTGCCGACGTGGCGCTCGGCCGCGTGTGGAGCGAGCCGCCGACCCTCAACGACGTGTTCCTCGAGATCACCGGCCGCGAGCTGCGCGACTAGGGGGCAGTCATGTTCAACACCATCATCACTACGGTCAAGACGCTGCTGCGCCGGCCGAGCACGTGGGTCTGGGGCGCTCTCTTTCCCATCGTACTTTCCACGATGTTCATGTTTATGTTTGCGAACCTCAGCTCCGACGGCACGGTCGACCCGGTGCCGGTGGCCGTCGTGGCGGACGAGGCTTGGGACGCTTCGACCTTTAAGGGCGTGGCGACGTCGCTTGCCAAGGAAGGCGGCGATCAGCTGCTCGAGATCCACGAGCTCGACGACGCAGCCGATGCGAACCGTGCGCTTAAGGCCGGCGAGGTCGCGGGCGTCTATACGGTCGACGACGCGGGCACGCCCAAACTCACGTTGCTTTCGAGCTATGACAGCTCTCGTGCGTCGTCGATGCTTACCGACCGCAGCATTCTGGAAACGGTGGCAAGCTCGTATACACAAAATGCCGAGCTCATGTCCCAGATTGCCCAGGACAACCCGGCGGCGCTCGCCGACCCCGAGGCGGTTGCGCGCGCCCTGTCGCTCGAGGGCGGAACCCGTCGCGTGAGCCTGACGCGCACCACGCCCGACGGCACGACCATTTACTACTACGCGCTCTTTGGTCTGGTCGCGATGATGTCTGCCGAGTTTGCCGCTTTGAGCGTCGTCGACCTGCAGCCCAATCTGTCGGGCCTTGGCGCGCGCCGCTGCGTGGGTGGCCTTTCCAAGACGGCATCACTGGCTGGCATTTTTGTGGGCTCGTGGCTGGTTTCCTTTGCCTCGATGGCGGTTGCGATTGGCTACGTGCGCCTAGTCGTTGGCGTCGACTTTGGCGGGCGCGAGGGGTTGTGTCTGGCGGGCGGCGCTGCTTCCGCGCTAGCCGCCACGGGCTTGGGACTCTTTGTGGGCACGCTTCCCGTTAAGGGTGGCAAGGCGTCCAAGTCGGGCATCCTCACGGGCTTTGCCACCACGTGCGCCCTGTTCGCCGGCCTCTACGGCGAGCCGGCGATGGCGCTTGCCGACGACGTCGCCCGCGCCTGCCCGGCCGAGTGCTGGCTCAACCCCGTCAAGCTCATCTGCGACATGTTCAATCGCCTGTATTTCTTTGAGGACCTGGGGCCCTTCGCCGTCCGCGCCGGCGCGCTCGTCCTGATGGCCCTGGTGTTTGTCGCCGCCGCTGCGCTGATCTTTGGAAGGAGCCGCTATGAGCACCTTTAAGACCGCGCTTCGCATGGCGCTGGCGCACCCGTTCTACCTGCTCATCTATACGGTGTTCATCTCGCTCATGGGCGTATTCATCGCGGCCTCGGTGAGCTGGAACTCGTCGCAGCTTACCGAGTACAAGCCCTACGACACCAACGTGATTGTGGTCGACCGCGACAATAGCGACCTTTCGCGGGCGCTTACCAAGCATCTGAGCTCACGCTTTGACCTGGTCACGGGCGTTGGTGACGACACGTACGACCTTGCGGATGCGCTCGCCAAGAGCAACAGCGCCAAGGGCAGCGCCGATTGCGTGTTCTTTATCCCGGAGGGGTTTGAGGGCGACCTCGTTGCAGCCGCCCGCGCGGGTGAGACCCTGCCCAAACTCGACGTGACGTACGGCTCCGGTACCATGGCGGCAGCGCTATCGTCTGCCGAGGCCTCGCGGTGGGTCTCGCTCGCGGGTGCTGCGGCGGCACTTGAACCCGCTGCCTCCAACGGTGACGTTGCCAAGACGGCCGAGCATGCGGCCGCAAAGCGCGCGGAGGTCCAGATCGAGCAGGTCAAGGTCGACTTGACTGCCGTCGCCCCGCTCGAGTCGTACTTCAACTTTGGTGCGTACGCGATCATCTCGTCGGTCATCGTGTCGGTGGGATTGGTGTTCTCGGGCATGAACGAGCCCGAGCGCGTGCGCCGCATGGAGGCCGGCCCGGTCTCCGAGCGCCAGCGTTCGCTCGCCGTGTTCGCGGCTGCCGCGGTGCTCACCGTCTGCATCTGGTTTGTGTCGAGCATGATGGGCGTCGTGGGCTTTGCCGGTGCGGTTGCCGAGGTCGGCGCGGGCCGTGTGTGTCTGGCGCTGGCGGCGACGTTTGCCCTGGCGTGCACGCCTCTGGCCGTTGGCTTTACGCTGTCGAGCCTGGGCGCGCGCGAGGAGCTGCTCAACGGCGTGGGCAACCTGCTTGGCATGCTCATGACGTTTTTGGGTGGCGCCTGGATGCCGCTGTCGCTCATGGGCTCGGCCGTGCAGACCGTGGCGCATTTTGTGCCGACGTTTTGGGTGAACGACGCGATCGGCAAGGCGCTCGCCGCGGACCTGACGTCCACCGTGCTGGGCGACATCGCCTGCGATCTGGGCGTCACGGTGCTCTTTGCCGCGGCCATCGCCGCCGTAGGCCTCGCACTCTCGCACACCAAATCCCGCGCCTAGCCACCTAGTCATTTAGAGCGTCCCCAATGACCAGTCTGAAATAAATCCCGAGCCTCGCTCCAAAATAGTTCGCCATGGTTTACTATTACGCTCATAAAGTAGCAATAGGCTAACAATGGGGGATAGCATGGCGACGAAGCAAGCCTACGTCCAGGTCAAGGGGCTCAAGAAGCACTACGGCGATGGAGATGCACGCCTGACGGTGCTCGACGGCATCGACACGTCCATCAACCGCGGAGAGATCTGCGTCATGCTGGGGCCTTCGGGTTCGGGCAAGTCGACGTTTCTTAACCTGATCGGCGGCCTGGAGGATGCCGACGGCGGCTCCATCATGGTGGACGGCTGCGACCTCACGGTGCTCAAGCCTGCCGACCTGGGCGAGTATCGCCGCCGTGAGCTGGGCTTTATCTTCCAGTTCTACAATCTGGTGCCCGACCTCACCATCAAGGAGAACATCGAGGTCACGGCGCACCTGTCCAAAAACCCGCTCAATGTCGACGACCTGCTGCGTTCGCTGGGCCTCTACGAGCACCGCAACAAGTTCCCGCGCCAAGTTTCGGGCGGCCAGCAGCAGCGCTGTGCCATCGGCCGCGCGCTCGTCAAAAACCCAGGTCTGCTGCTGTGCGACGAGCCTGCGGGCGCGCTCGACTATAAGACGTCCAAGGAAATCCTGCAGCTCATGGAGGATGTCAATCACGAGTACGGCTGCACCATCATCATCGTCACGCACAACGCCGCCATCGCTCGCATGGCCAACCGCGTGCTGCGCCTGCGCGACGGGCGCATCGTCGAGGATGAGCTCAACGAGTCGCCCGTCGCGGCCGCCGAGCTCGATTGGTAGGCGGCGCCATGACACCTCTCGCAAAACGTCTCCCGCGCGAGCTGCGCCGCAATATCGGCAAGTACCTGGGCATCTTTTTGCTTATGTGCGGAAGCATCGCCCTTACCTCGGGCTTTTTGCTCGCGGCGCATTCCATCGGTTGCCTTATCGACGACATGCGCGATGCGTACACGATTGAGGACGGCCGCGTGACCACCTCCTTCGAGGCTACCGACGATCAGCTCAAGGCAGCCGAGGACGCGGCCGACGACGTCGGCGGCGTCATGCTCTACAAGAATTTCTCCATCGACGCCATCATCAAAAAGACCGCCGGCGACGACGGCACCAAGCGCACGCTGCGCACCTATGCGCACCGCACCAAGGTCGATATCGCGTCCTACTGTGAGGGCAGGCAGCCCAAGACAGACGATGAGGTGGCAATCGACCGCGTCTTCGCCACCAACAACGACCTCGCCGTGGGCGATAAGGTCGAGCTCGAGGGCCGCACCTACACCATCTGCGGCATCATGACCCAGCCCGATAGCCAGGCGCTGTTCCTCAACAATTCGGACTTTACGGTGAACACCATCACCTATGGCGTGGCCGAGGTCACCGACGCCGGCTTTGCCGCGCTTGAGGACGCCGGCGGCGCACCCGCCTACACCTACTCCTTCACCTTTGCCGATCGCGATCTCTCCACCGCGGACCG
The DNA here is from genome assembly GCA_965147105.1 of uncultured Collinsella sp. GTDB lineage: Bacteria > Actinomycetota > Coriobacteriia > Coriobacteriales > Coriobacteriaceae > Collinsella. The sequence goes on from CBCTIZ010000003.1 coordinate 130,725, forward strand.
CACCGATGCGGAGCAGGATATGGTCGAGGCACTGACCGAAGCCGATGCGCGCGTGGACGATCTGATCGATGCCGATTCCAACCAGGGCATTGGCTATGCGCGCGACGACGTGGACGGCGACTCCATGATGTGGATGACGCTGCTCGACATCATCATCGTGATTATGGCGTTCGTCTTTGTGGTCCTTACCGACGCCACCATCGAGGAGGAGAGCGCCATCATCGGCACGCTGCTCGCCAGCGGCTATCGTCGACGCGAGATCGTCCTGCACTACCTGGCACTTCCCGCCATCGTGGGCGTGGTCGCGGCGTTTTTGGGCACTGCGCTCGGCGTTGTGTTCTTTACCGAGCCCATGCGCAGCCTCTATTACGGTTCGTACAGTCTGCCGCCTTTCCAGGTGTACTGGAGCTGGGAGATCTTTGTGAAGTGCGCCGTGGTTCCCGCCGTCGCGCTCATCCTCATCACGCTGGTGGGTTTGCTTCGCAAAATGGGCAAGACGCCGTTGCAGTTCCTTCGTCACGAGGCGAGCGGCAAATCGGGCACCAAGCGCGGCTTGCAGCTGCCGGAGCGCATGGGTTTTGTTTCCCGCTTCCGCCTGCGTATCTTCCTGCGCAACCTGGGCAACTTCGCCACGCTCTTCGTGGGCATTGCGTTTGCCTCGCTGCTGCTGCTCTTTGGCCTGGCGATTCTGCCCACGATGACGCACTACGCGGACAACCTGGAGACGAGCCTGGTCGCCGAGCACCAGTACACGCTCAAGGCTCCGCTGGAGCTCGAGGGCGCTGCCGAGGAACGCGAGCAGTGGTCGGCGCTCGAGCGCTTGCAGTCGGTTGACGGCGCGCTGCTTTCCGCCGCCCAGGATGCCGATGACGAGCTTGACGACGCGGCCGATGCGGCGCAGACGGCAGCCGATGCCGCGACCGCATCTCCGTCTGCCGAGAGCTTGACTGCAGCGCAGGATGCGCTTGCCAAGGTCCAGGACAAGAAGGATGCGCTCTACGCGCGCCTTGACGATCTTGCCGATGCCCTCGGCTGCAACCGCGACGAGGCTATCGACCTGATTGACAAGGTGATTGACAAGGCCTCTAAGATCGACACTGACAACGACGATATCCACCCGGTCAATACGATCGACAACGGCGTGGGCGCAATCGCACAGGCCGAGAAATACGCCGTTTACCAGCTGCAATACGACCGCGGCGATAGAAATGGCGAGGAGACGATTTCCGTCTACGGTATTTCATCCGATTCGCGCTATTGGAAAGACCTCAACGTCGGCGATGGGCGCGTTGTCTTTGGCGGTGGCCTGCTCGACAAGTTTGGCTGGAGCGAGGGCCAGAAGGTCACGCTCCGCGACAAGTACGAGGGCGAGCATTATTCCCTTGAGTACGCGGGCGAGGACTGTGCCTGGGGCTCCAAGTCGGACATGAATATCTATATGAGTATCGACGACTTTAACGAGCTGTTCGACAACGACGCCGCCTACTTTAACGGCTATGTGAGCGACGAGAAGCTCGACCTCGATTCGCGCTACTTTGCCGGCGACACCACGCCCGACGACATGCGCGCCGTGGGCGACCAGTTCATCGGTATGATGAGCAAAATGATCGGAATGATGATTGGTCTCGCGGTGTTTATCTTCCTGCTGTTTATGTACCTGCTGACCAAGGCTGTGATCGATCACAGCGCCCGTTCGATCAGCTACATGAAAGTCTTTGGCTATCGCGATAGCGAGATCTCGCATCTGTATATCCGCTCGATCACGCTGTGCGTGGCGGCGTCGCTCGTGTTGAGCCTGCCGGTCATTATTGGCTCGCTCACGGCCATCTTCCGCTCGATGCTGCTCGCCTACAACGGCAATATCGAGATCTACGTGCCCGCTTGGTCCATGGCTGCGTGCGTGGGCATTGGCTTTGCGACCTACCTGGTCGTGGCGCTGCTACACACGCGCTCTATCAAGCGCGTCAGCCTGGCCGAGGCCCTCAAAGTCCAAGAGTAGTCATTTAAGTCTGTCCCCAATGACTAGGTGCCGCGCTTGACATTAACTCTGCTTTAACTGGTACCATCCCTTATGTCTGTAACGCCATATAGACCGAGGGGATAGATCTATGACCGCAACTGCACCCGCAGCACCCGCTAAGGTGTACTTCACCAACCTGCGCACGCATGCTCGCGAGAGCCAGCTCGACAAGCTCAAGCGCCTCATTCGCCGCGCCGGTATTGAGCAGATCGACTTTGAGAACAAGTTCGTTGCTATCAAGATTCACTTTGGCGAGCTGGGCAACCTGAGCTTTTTGCGCCCCAACTACGCCCGTGCCGTCGCGGACGTCGTAAAAGAGCTGGGCGGCAAGCCCTTCCTCACCGACTGCAACACGCTCTACGTCGGTAGCCGCAAAAACGCGCTCGAGCACATCGACACCGCCTACCAGAACGGCTTCACCCCGTATGCCACGGGCTGTCAGATTATCATCGCCGACGGCCTCAAGGGCACCGATGAGGCACTCGTTCCGGTCGAGGGCGGTGAGTACGTGCACGAGGCCAAGATCGGCCAGGCACTCATGGACGCCGACATCGTGATCAGCCTCACCCACTTTAAGGGCCATGAGCAGGCCGGATTTGGCGGCGCCATGAAGAATCTGGGCATGGGAGGCGGCAGCCGTGCTGGCAAGATGGAGCAGCACGCCGCCGGCAAGCCGAATGTCGATACCACCAACTGCGTGGGCTGCCACGCCTGCGAAAAGATCTGCGCGCACAACGCCGTCTCGTTTGACGACACCCGTGAGCGCGAGCTTGCCAACGGTAGCACTTGCACGGTACACGTGGCCGCCATCGACCACGACCGTTGCGTGGGGTGTGGGCGCTGCATTGCGGCGTGCAACCAGGACTGCATCAAGCCCGGCTATGACGCCGCGGCCGATGTGCTCAATTACAAGATCGCCGAGTACACGAAGGCTGTCGTCGACGGCCGCCCGAGTTTCCACATCTCGCTCGCTATGGACATTAGTCCCAACTGCGATTGCCATCCCGAAAACGACACGCCCATCGTCAACGATATCGGTATGTTCGCGAGCTTCGACCCAGTCGCCATCGACCAGGCTTGCGCCGACGCCGTCATGGCATCCGAGCCGCTGCCCAACACCGAGCTCACCGATAGCGCCGCTAAGATGGAGCACAATCACGAGCACCTGGAGGGCGAGCAGGCACACGACCCCTTCTGCATCACGCATCCCGACACCGACTGGCGCGCGTGCATCGCGCATGCCGAGAAGATCGGCTTGGGCACGAGCAAGTACGAGCTCATCGAGGTTAAATAGCGTCGTCCTATTGGACAAAGAACGCGATTTTGTTGCGTAACTCAATCAAAAACCGCCTGTGAGCACGGCGCTCGCAGTCGGTTTTTCGGAAGTATGCGGCAAATTCTGAGACTGCCGAGCACACGACGTTTTTTGGCAACAAAACCCCTGATAAATTGTTGGTAAAACTGCGGTCCGGTTGGCAGTTCCGGATTTTGCCGCATACTTCCGAAAATAGGGGGTTAGATAAATCCCCAGACGCCGCTTTTTCCCTAAAAATTCCTATCGAGGAAGTCGTCGACCGTATTCCAGTAGAGCTCGGGGTCAACTTGCGCACTCTTGGCGTGGGTGGCGCCATGGATGGTGAGCTTTTGCTTGACCTTGCTGGCGCACGCCTCGTAGTTTTGGTCGAGCATACTGTACGGCACAAAGGTGTCCTGGTCGCCGTGGATAAACAGCATGGGAACCGTCGCGTGTTTGAGTTGCTCCACACTGCTCGCCTTATGAAAGTCGTAGCCCGCGCGCACGTTGCACACCAAGTTTGCTACATCGAGCAAGGGAAAGCTGGGCAGGCCGAACACATCCTTGAGCTGCAGGGAAAACTCGTCCCAAACGCTCGTATAACCGCAGTCCTCGATAATGCATTTCACGTTTGCGGGCAGAGATTCCCCCGCGACGTTCATGGCGGTTGCCGCACCCATCGACTCGCCAAAGACCAGGATGCGCGCCTCGGGGTCAGCCTGAACGATTCGCTCGATCCATGCGACGATGTCGAGGCGCTCGGGCCAGCCCATGCCGATATAGTCGCCGCCGGAGCGCTCGTGGGCGCGGGCGGCGGGTGCGAGTACGTTCATGCCGCGGTCGTGGAATCGTTTGGCGTATCGGGCCATACCGATGGGCTCGTTGGTATATCCATGCAGGCAGACGGCGTAGTCGTGCGTGCTCTCCGGCGCAGCAAAATACCAAGCGGCAAGCTTGGTCCCGTCATCTGCGGTGAGGCTGCTGCTCTCGCGGTTCTCTTTAAACCACGCCCGCGCCTCGGTTTCCTCGGTATCCGGCTGCTCACCTTTTTTGTCGGCCTTACCATCCTGCATCATCTTCATGGTGTAGGGCGCTTGGGGGTTCAGGGCAAAGTCAAACAAAAAGTTGCCGGCAAACCCCAGCAGCGCGACAACGAGCACCAGCGCAACAACGACGGTTATCTTAAGCTTTCGATGGGAACGTGCGTTTTGAGACATAAGAAGCTTTCCTATAAGATGTTAATACATCAACATTTAATGCAAGCGCATTATGGGCGTTTGCCGTTGATGCGTCAACAAGCAAAGAATGGGTAAACAAAGGGTCACATATGGTGCAAATTTCGCACGTATCTAGACGCTTTGATATAGTGTTGAGAACTCTTTACGTTGGAGGATGTAACCGGCATGTCCGATTCGAGCGACAGTTCTAAGCCGCGACCCAAGACCGCGGCCGTTCCGCACTACACGGTGGGCGAGGAGATCATGAACTCCGTCACCCATGGTGTCGGTTGCCTGCTGGGCATCGCAGGCCTTGTGCTCCTGATCGTATTTGCCGCTCTTCGCGGTGGCGGTCCGGCGCATATGGCCGCGGCAATCGTCTACGGCGCCAGCATTATTCTCGAATACCTTGCCTCCACGCTCTACCATGCGATTCAGCCCGCGGGCGCCAAGCGTGTGTTCCGCATCATCGACCACAGCTGCATCTACCTGCTCATAGCTGGCAGCTATACGCCGTTTTGCCTCATCACGCTGGCAAACGACGGTGGCCCCGTGCTGTTTTTTGCCGTATGGGCCATCGCCATTATCGGCATCGCCCTCGAGTGCTTTTTGCGCGAGCGCCAGCCGCATTGGGTAAGCGGCCTGGTCTATCTGCTGATGGGCTGGCTCGTCGTCTTTAAGCTGCCCGAGCTCGTGTCGCTGCTCAACCCCGTGGCACTTGCCCTGCTCGCTGTCGGCGGCGTGTGCTACACCGTGGGCGTGCCGTTCTACATCGCCAAAAACGTGCGCTACCTGCACAGTGTGTTTCACCTGTGGGTGCTCGCCGGCAGTATCTTCCAGTTCATGGCGGTGATCCTCTTCGTAATCTAGCGATCGCGTCTGTGCCCGCGGACCTATCCAAGCGGCCGCCGGGCGCAACTGCCCTATCCGTCACCTACGCTTACTACCTAACGTCCCGAATCTTGGAGGTTCGAGAAACTCCCGATGGACATAACCATCTCTCTTATTACCACGCTCGTTTTGACGCTTATCAACGGCTACTTCTCTATGTCCGAGATGGCGCTCACCACGGCCAAGCGCGCCGTGCTGGAGCATGAGGCCGAGGAAGGCGACAAGCGCGCCGAGCGCGCCATTAAGCTGGCCGCCGACTCCGACCAGCTGCTGGCCACCATCCAGGTTGCCATCACGCTCGTGGGCTTCGCCTCGTCCGCCGTCGCCTCGACGAGCCTGTCCGACCCACTCGCCGCTTGGCTCACGAGCTTTGGCATCGCGCCGCTTTCCGCCATCGCGCGCGGCCTGGCGCCGGTCATCATCACCGTCGCGGTCGCCTTCGTGTCCATCGTGATTGGCGAGCTTGTGCCCAAGCGCATTGGCCTGGCCAATGCAGAAGGCGTGTCCAAGCAGGTCGTGGGGCCGCTTTCCGTGTTCCAAAAGATCGCCCGCCCGCTCGTGTGGCTGACCGGCGCTTGCTCCGATGGTCTGGCTCGCATCCTGCGCATCAAGAGCGCCGACGATCGCCAGAACGTCTCGGAGGAAGAGATCAAGTACATGGTCTCGGAGCAGGACGACCTGCTCGACGAGGAAAAGCGCATGATCCACGAGATCTTCGACCTGGGCGACACCGTTGCCCGCGAGGTTATGGTGCCGCGTGTGGACACCACCATGTGCGAGGACGACGAGACGGTCGCCGACGTGCTGACCACCATGCGCCAGACCGGCTTCAGCCGCATCCCGGTGTACCACGAGGATCCCGACAACGTCGCGGGCATCGCGCACATCAAGGACCTGATTCAGCCCGCGCTCGACGGCAAGGGCGACCAACTCATCGCCGATTACCTACGCGACGCCACCTTCGTGCCCGACACCAAGGACATCCTGCCGCTGCTGTCCGAGATGCAGACTTCGCACGACCAGATCGTAGTGGTCGTGGACGAGTACGGCGGCACGGCCGGCATCATCACCATCGAGGACATCGTCGAGGAGATTGTCGGCGAGATCGAGGATGAATTCGACCCCGACAACAAGTACCTCACGCGCCTTTCGCGCCGCGAGTGGCTCGTCGATGGGCGTTTTTCGTGCGATGACGCGATTGAGCTTGGTTGGCCGCTCGAGGAAAGCGATGATTATGAGACCATCGCCGGCTGGATTTTGGAGCTTTGCGACTCGGTGCCCGACATCGGAGAGGTATTTGAGGTTGCGGGGTACAAGTTTAAGGTGCAGTCGATGCGTGGCCAGCGCATCTCGCTCATTCGCGTGATCGCTCCGGCCGAAACCGATAAGAAAGATTCCGAGTCTTCGGCAGAGAAGCCGGCGGCGTCGGGTGCGGGCTCTGTGGATCCGCACGATGGCGACGAGTAGGGCAAGGAAGAGTAGGGGAGAGTTATGGCAGGCCTGTTCAACATCCTTAAGGTCACCGTCAGCGAGGACAAGATCTGCGCGCATGTGCTGGTGAACCCCGGCATGCCGCTCATGACCTCGGAGGATATCGAGGCCACGGCGCGCGTGTATTACCTGGTGCCGGCGATTGCCAAGCACCTGTGTCTGGGCGACTCGGGTCGCGAGTTCCAGGATTGCATGGGCCAGACCGAGCTTTGCCACCTGCTTGAGCATGTAACGGTCGAGCTCATGAACGAGACCGGTCTTGCGGGCAGCATTTCGTGCGGCCGCACCCGCGTGAGCGAGCACGACGAGCGCGTCTTTGAGATTGAGCTTTCGTGCCCCGATGATGCGTTGGCCATCGGTGCGCTGTCTTCGGCGACCTTTATGATGGACTGGGCCTACCTGCACGCCGACCAGCCGGCCCCCGACGTGGAGGGCACGGTTGCGGGTCTGCGCAACCTGGTGCTGGGCATGCGTGCCGAGGCCGAGGGCAAAGATCCGCACGAGGCCGTCGCCGCCGCGAACGGCGAAGATGCTGCCGAGGACGAGGGCGCTGACGAGGGCGATGTGCCGGTCGACGCCGAGCTCGTTGCCGATGCGACCGCCGAGCCCGTTCCCGCCGAGCCCCAGGGCGTCCCCAACTTTGACGACGAGCCCCAGGTGGCGATTGATACCGAGGGCGCGGTTGCCGAGAACCACGAGGCCTCCGCTGCCGTCTTTGGCGGTGCTGCGACGGTTCCGGCAGGACCTGCGCATGAGGGCGGTCTGCCGCTCGTGGACGGCGCCGGCGAGGACCCGGGTGCCACGGTGGCCATGCCGGCTATGCCTCAGGAGTAGGTCTACGCGTTTATCACCATCACGTACCTGCGCCTTTGCCGTACGCAGATGAGCGGAGCGGCAAGTGATGCGCTGCGGGTATAATGGACAACATTCAAACGGTGGGCACCGACGTGCCCGCAGGAGAGGAATGATCATGGGTAAGACTTTCAGCTTTGTCTCCGGCGCACTTTTTGGTGCCGCTGCCGGCGCTATTGTCGGCGTTGCTCTGGCCCCGCGCTCGGGCGCCGAGACCCGCGCCATGGCTGCCGATATCGCCAACGACGCCTGGGACAATATGCGCGACACCTACGAGCACAGCGCCGAGGAGGCCCGTGCTGCGGTGAATGACTTTGGCCCGATGGTCGACGCCAAGACCGACGACCTGCGCGCCAAGGTCGATCTGGCCCGCGAGCGCATGGACCAGCTGCGCGAGCAGCTCAACGACGCCATTTCGGGCGGCAACGTGACGCCTGCCGCCGACGTCGTGGTCGAGAACGCTGTCGAGGCTGATACCGAGGCTGCGGAGCCCTCGACCGAGGCATAATGCGCGCCGGGGATTTTGTCGGCGCCAAGATCTATCGCAAGCCTACCGAGGACAAGCGCACCAAAAAGGACGGCACACCGCGCAGCCCTAAAAAGCTCGGAAAGATTCACTTTCCGGTCTTTACCCCGGGCGGTACGCGCGTGGTCGGCTTTATGGTCCGCCAGTCCGATATCGCGGGCATGATCGAGCGTCCCGACCGATTCGTAGCGCTCGACGCCATTGGTGTCTACGAGGGCGCCATTGCGGTCGATGACGTCAAGGACACGTACGATGCCGCCGCTGCCAAGCGCCTCGACATCAACCTGGACGATTGCATCATCTGGGTCGGTATGGATGTGCGCACGGAATCGGGCAACGTCGTGGGCTATTGCTCGGACGTTGAGTTCAAGCCACGCTCGGGCATCGTGCAGGCATTCTATGTGACCGCCGGTGCTGCTTCGAGTGTTTTGGTTGGTGACACGCAGGTGCCGCCGACGATGCTGCGCGGCTATGCGGACGGCGCGATGATTGTTTCGGACGAGGTCAAGTCGCTCGGGTATTCGGGCGGTGCGGCTGCCAAGGCCGCCGAGGCCAGCGTCGTGGTGGGCGACAAGGTCAAAAAGGGCGCCAAGGTGCTCGACGACAAGGGATCGGTTGCCGTGGACAAGGGCAGTCGCGCACTGGGCAAGCAGCTCGGCAAGACGCGCGGCATGTTCAAGGCCTTTAAGGACGAATACCAAAAGGCGAGCGGAGGCTCGTCAAAAGCTACAAAATAGCGACGTACCAAATGATGGGAGGCAAGCCGGAGACCTGTTGCTCCGGCTTGCTGTGTTTATGGGGGAGGGCACATGCGCCAAAACGGATCCAACTTAAACGGGCGTTCGGGTGCGCGTCCGACGGCGCGCCGCGATCTGGGGCAGCTGCCCAGCGGTCAGCGCAAGCGTCACCGTAAGCCCGGCGCGATGTATCTCAACCATAGCCGCGGCTTTAGCGACCGCAGCGCTCGCATCGGCAACAGCCGTACGCCCCGTCGTTCGTCTCGCTTGCCATACGCGCTCATTGCCGTGGGCTGTGCGCTCGTGCTGTTTATCGCTGCCGTCGTGGGCTACGTCAACCGCAGCGTGGACGTGGAGCTCAACGGCCAGAAGACCGCAGTGCGCGTGGGCTCTACGCTGCAGAATCTCATCGACGAACAGGATTTGACTGGCACCTACGACGCAGGCGACCTGCTGGCCGTCGATGACAGCGTGCTCAAGCGCCATGGGGGCGAAAAGCTGTCGGTGAAGGTCGACGGCAAGCGCGTGAAGCAGGGCAAATGGGATAGCCGCGAACTTGAGGGCGGCGAGAAGGTGACGGTCAAGGATGGCCGTAACACCTACGAGAAGCACGAGGTTCAGGCTACGGTTATCGAGCCCAAGCTCAAGGTCGAGGGCACGGGCGCTATCGAGTATGTGCAGACATGGGGTGTCCAGGGCCGATCCGAGGTGTGGGTTGGTGAGCAGTCAGGCAAGACGCAAGACCGCGGCGAGGTTGTGCCCGCCACCGATTGCGTTGTTGCGTGCGCCAGCGTGGCGCCCAAGGGCAACAAAAAGTACGTGGCACTGACGTTTGACGAGGGTCCGAGCGGCGCCACCAAACAGATCTTGCAGGTGCTCAAGGAAAAGGGCGTCACCGCGACGTTCTTCCTTTCGGGCGATGCGGCCGAGGCCTCGCTTGCCACGGCCAAGGCGATTGTCGACGCCGGGTGCGAGATCGGATCCAACAGCTACAGCGACGATTCGCTCAAGGGTCAGGACCGTGAGGCGGTACGCGAACAGATCACGAAAGGCACCGATGCGATTAAGTCAGCGACCGGCGTGAAGACGATGCTGCTGCGTGCTCCCTACGCTGCCTTTGACGAGCAAAACTGGATTGATGCGATGGACCTGGTCTCCGCCGTGGTCTCGTGGAATATTGACTCGGGCGACTGGCTGCTCAACGGTGCCGACGAGCAGGTCTCGACGGTGCTCGATTCGGTGACGCCGGGCAATATCGTGCTGCTCACCGATAGAGACGAATGCGCCGAGCAGACGCTCGAGGCGCTGCCGCAGATTATCGACGGCCTCATTGCCGACGGCTACAAGATCGTGACGCTCAGCGACCTGGTCAAGACGGACACGTCGCTGAGCAAAAAGCTCACCTCGCTGACGAAGGTCGCCATGCCCAAGGACGCCGTGTTCCCCCAACTTGCCGAGGACGACGACACCACAGAGTAGTCATTGGGTAGTCGTTTAAGAACGTCCCCAATGGCTATGTCACGGATGCGTCAGCGTTTGGTATGCCTGCAATGTGCAGCGCATAAATTCGATGCCGCAGGGCGATGCTGATGCTATAGTTACTGCGGTTAATGAGGGTCAAGAGAAAGGTTACAGGTGAAATCCAAACCTCGACCATACAGTCGATGACCCCATGCAGGTGCTTTTTGCGCATGCACGGGGTGTAAGCGTCGAGCGGCGTGCCGCCCGCGCATGCGTATACATATCCAGAAGCCCCCGGACGCCGCACATGCGGCCGCGTTCGGAGGAATAATGATGGGGAGCACCATTGAATTATCTGAGTGAGATGCTCAAATTGCCGGTCTTGGACGTCGATGGCGAAAAGCTCGGCGTGGTCAACGATTTTGGTATTGCTACCGGCGAAGTTTTTCCACACGTGACGTCGCTCGCGTTCCGCGGTCCCGGCAAGACGCCGTTTATGATCAGCTGGCGCAAATGGGTCGACCGTATCGACGAGACGGGTGTACACCTTAAGACGTCGGCCACCGAAATCCGTTTTTCGTACCTGCAGCCGACCGAACTCTTGCTTGCCCGCGACGTGCTCAACAAGCAGATTGTCGACACGCAGGGCATGAAGGTCGTGCGCGTAAACGACATCAAGTTTTCCATGTCGGGCGAAAACCAGCTGCGCCTGCTGGGCGCCGAGGTCGGTGCCCGCGGTCTGCTACGCGCCATCAGCCCCGCGCTCGAGCATATCGTCGAAGGCTTTATGAAGCACCTGGGCAAGCCGCTCAGTGAGGACATCATCGCTTGGTCCTACATGGACCTGCTCGACCGCTCGACCAAGAACATTCAACTCTCGGTGTCGCACAAGACGCTCGGCGAGCTGCACCCTGCCGACATCGCCGACATTATCGAGCAGCTCGACCCGCGCCTGCGTGCGCAGGTGTTTGCGCAGCTCGATACTGCCCAGGCCGCCGAGGCCATCTCGGAGTTCGATGACGATGAGCTTATGACCGAGATGCTCGAGGGCCTGTCCGACACGGACGCATCGTCGATGCTGGCCATGATGGACCCGGACGACGCTGCCGACCTGATCGACGAACTCGATTATGAGAAGGCCGAGAAGCTCCTGCGCCTGATGGGCGTCAAGGAGGAGAAGGCGATTCGTAATCTGCTGGGCTACGAGGACAACACCGCCGGCCGCATCATGACCTCGGAGTTTGTCTCGCTGCCCGCCACGGCGACGGTCGGCGACGCCATCGAGGCGATTCGCAAGCTCGACGAGGACTTTGAGAGCGTCTATTACGTCTATACCGAGGACCCGAGCGGCATGCTGACGGGCGTGCTTTCGCTGCGCACGCTGATCGTGGCCGACCGCGACGCCACGCTGGGCCAGCTCGCCTATCGCGATCTGGTCTACGTGTCACCCGACGAGGACCAGGAAGACGTGACGGACGAGATGACCAAGTACGACCTGGTTGCCATCCCTGTCTGCGACGAGAACCGTCATATCCTGGGCATCGTGACCTTCGACGACGCCATGGACGTTATTGCCGAGGAGCATCAGGAGGACCTGCAGATCGCCGGTGTCGGCTCGGGCGATAGCGCGTCGGACGACTCGACGAACGTGCTCAGCTGGTTCGTGCATCGTCAGTACTGGGTCGTCGTGTGGGGCATCGCCTCGTGCATCATGGCAACGGTGCTGGGGACGGCGCTGGGCTCCGCGCATTTGGTGGTGTTCCCCATGTGCGCCATGCCGCTCGTGTTGCTGGCTGCCTCGCGTATGGTGTCGTTCGTCAAGAACTACTTCTTGGAGTATGACGGTCACGACGACGAGCCCAAGCCATATCTGGGATTCTTCTTCCAGAGCACGGGCATGGGCCTGATTCTGTCACTCGTGACCTATCTGTGCGCCCAGCTGGTGCGCACCGCCGCGTTTCCCGATGCGCCCATGTTTGAGGAGCAGCTCTTTACCGGCTGCTTTAATATCGCTGCCATCATTTGCCTGGTTGGCAACATGAGCGCCGTGATTTACCTGATGGTGCTGTTCTGGCGTGACGAGCATGACCTCAACACGTCGGGCACCGCCATGAACGTTATTGCCGTCATGATCTCGTGCATAGCGTACTGCGCCGCTGCGGTGCTGCTCACCATGTCGGTCATGGGTTAGGTGGTCGCGTGCAAAATACCAAGCAAAAGTCGGGCACCAAGCAAAAGTTGACCATCGCGGCCATCTTTGGCGCTATGGGTCCCGGTCTGCTGGCGGCGCTTTCGGGCAATGACGCCGGCGGCATTGCAACGTATTCCAGCGCGGGCGCCAGCTATGGCTACAAGATGCTCTGGATGCTTCCCGTCATGACTGTGCTGCTCATCGTGACACAGGAGACCGCGGCGCGCTGCGGCTGCGTCACGGGCAAGGGCCTGGCATCGCTCATTCGCGAGCGCTTTGGCGTGCGCAAGAGTGTACTTGCTATGGCGGCGCTGTTGATCGCCAACACGGCTGTGACCATTTCGGAGTTCGCGGGCATCGCCAGCGGCCTTGCTCTCTTTGGCGTGCCGGCGAGCATCTCGGTGCCGTTGGTAGCGCTGCTGGTGTGGATGCTTACCATGTCGGGTAGTTTCCAGCGCATCGAGAAGATTCTGCTGCTGGTGAGCTGCGTGTTCGTGACCTATATTGTCGCCGCGTTTATGGCTGGCCCCAACTGGGGTGAGGTCGCGGTCGACCTGGTCGTGCCTAACATTCAAAATGACCCCAGCTACGTGTCGCTCGTGGTCGCAACGATCGGTACCACCATCGCGCCGTGGATGATTTTCTTGGCGCAGAACAACGTGGTCGATAAGAACGCGGGCGAGGACGATATCGTGCTGCAGCGCATCGATACTGTGAGCGGCTCGCTTGCCGCCGATATCATTGCCGGCTTTATTATCATCACGACCGGTACGGTGTTGTTCCCGGCGGGTATTCAGATTAGCGATGCCGCCGATGCTGCCCGCGCGCTGGAGCCTATTGCGGGTCAGTGGTCCACGGTACTGTTTGCCTCGGGCCTGGTCGCGGCGAGCTTCTTGGCCGCCTGCGTGCTACCGGGCGTTACGTCGAGCGCTATCTGCGAGGCATTTGGCTGGGAGCGCGGTGCCGACCGCAGCTGGGACGAGGCCCCGGTTTACCGCGGCATCATTACGGCCATCATCGGTATCTCTGCCGTGCTGGTGCTTATGCCCGGCGTTGATCTGTTCCAGATTATGATGACCTCGCAGGTCATCAATGGCGTGCTGCTGCCTGTAGTCTTGGTATTCCAGGTGGTTATCGCGGCGGATCGCCACATTATGGGTGCCAACCGCAACGGCCGTGTGTGGAACGTGCTCACTTGGGCGACTATCGCCGTGATTACGGTGCTGACAGTCGTCATGTTTGTGCTGCAAGCGATGGGCTACAGCGCTTAACGCCCACTTTTGCTTCCGAACAGGCCGCAGCGATGGGCTGCGGCTTATAGGACAAAATGTGTGTCCACGTTGGGGGCATCGGCGCAGGTCGATGCC
>CBCTIZ010000004.1:0-115768 GCA_965147105.1 uncultured Collinsella sp.
GGCATCGACCTGCGCCGATGCCCCCAACGTGGACACACATTTTGTCCTATAAGCCTTTTATGTTGCGCGCCCCGGTACAGTCATAAAAAAGGACCCGCAAGCTGCGGGTCCTTTCTAGGCACTAAATTATAGGCCGAATGTTAGTCCAGGTCGTCGGCAGCGAAGTTGTCGATCGGGGCGAAGGGATCGGCCACGGGGACAACCGGGTCAGCGACGGGCAGCGGCTCGGCGGGAACAGTCACCGCAGGAGAAGCGGCAGAACCGACCGGCGTGGAGGCCATGAGGTCGGCCGGGAAGGAGTTCTGGGCATCGTCCATGAAGTGCTGGATGAGCTTGAGATACTCGGCCTTGAACTCCTCACGAGAAGCCTTGAGACGATCGATCTCCTCGAGCTCAGCCTGCTTTTCGGTCAGAGCCTGGCGGATAACCTCGCGGGCCTTGGCGTCAGCCTCGTTGCGAATACGCTCAGCGTTCTCATTGGCATCGTTGACGATGGTCTCAGCGGTCTGCTGGGCAGCGATCAGGGCAGCGGAAATCTGGCGCTCCTGAGCGGAGAAGTCAGGGGCGGGAGCAGCCACGGGGGCGGCAGGAACGGCCTGGGCGGGGGCATCCTGAGCCTGGGCAAGCTGAGCCTGCGCATCGGCAAGCTGCTGCTCGGTAGCAGTCAGACGACCCTTAAGGTCGACGATCTTAGCGAGCATAGCGTCAACCTCAGAGGACAGCGTCTCCAAGAAGACGTCGACCTCAGCAGGATCGTAGCCACGCTTGGCCTCAGAGAAAGTCTGAGCCTGGATGTCTGCAGGGGTAATAGCCATAACAAGTCTCCTTTTTCATCGCCTCGGCGCTACACGCCCGACGTAAGTTACTAAGACAGTTCTACACGAGTATACCTATAAGAAGCTGCAGAACCAGCCTCTGCACCAACTGCAACGCAATAATCGCAACGACCGGCGAAAAATCGATACCGCCCATCGGCGGGATGAAACGACGGAACAGGTTGAGCCACGGACCGCACACGCTATCAAGCACCGCGGCAATATCCTGAAGCAAACCACCCTGCTTCATGGGAATCCACGTCATAAAGCAGTAGACGACAATGAGCGTGGAATAGAAGTTGAACAGCGTATTGACCAGCTGGACGATAGTGTAGATGTTGATGGGAATCTCCTCGTCTTGTCTTTACTTAAGGTAGCCGTCGGCACGAAGCTTCTTGAGATCGGAATCTTTGACCTCGCAACCGGCGGGCAGCACCATGAACACGCGGTCGCCCACCTCCTTGACCGTGGCACCCAGACCGCAGGCAAAGCCGTAAGAGAAGTCCAAGACGCGCTTGGCAACTTCGGTGCGTACGCCCACAAAAATCAGTGCGACAGGCTGCTTGGTGCGAACGCGGCGCACCACGGTCTCCACGTCGTCATAGCTCTCGGGGCGCAGGACATAGGCCGGCAGCTGCGGTGTGGCGTTGATGATATTGCTCGCATAGGCCGAGGCATCGCTCGGTGCAGGCGCAGGCGCAGCGGCGGCACGGGCGCGGGTGTTCTCGGCGTAGCTCGACGGCGTGTCATAGGCACCAGGACGATAACCGCTCGCAACACTGTCCTGCGAGCGCGAAGGCGGGTTATACGTCGTGGCATGGCGGGAGTCATCGCCGACCAGCTGCCCGGAGCGTGTATACACGGCAACCGACTCAGCTTCACCACGGCGCGTCTGACCAAGCAGGCCGTTGCTCGGCTCGTCTTGGGTGTAGAAGCCCTCGCCCGAAGCACCGCTGTAGCCGTTGCCCTGATAGCCATCGTCATAGCCATCATCGTAGCCGTAGTCGTCGTCCTGGCCATAACCCTGGTCGTAACCCTGCTGGCCGCCCAGGTGCATCTTATTTTTAATCTCGTCAAGGAAGCCCATGGTTGTGTCCTCTCGCGGTTTAGTGCAGGCGCCCCGATAATCAGTGCGCACTTCAGAGCCTTATTTTAC
The DNA here is from genome assembly GCA_965147105.1 of uncultured Collinsella sp. GTDB lineage: Bacteria > Actinomycetota > Coriobacteriia > Coriobacteriales > Coriobacteriaceae > Collinsella. The sequence continues at coordinate 1,972 of CBCTIZ010000004.1, forward strand.
TGCAAACTCCGGGCTAAATACTACCCTGCCCAGGCGAACGAGCGTAGAGCCCTCCTCAAGGGCAGGCTCAAAGTCTTCGCTCATGCCGCAGGAAAGCTCAGGCAGGTTCAAATCGGGATGCGCCGCCTCCAGCTCATCCCTCAGCTCACGAAGCCCCGCAAAGGTGCGGCGTGCCACATCCTTATTCCCCCGGGGCGCCATAGTCATAAGCCCCTGTACGCAAATTCCCTCAAGTTCCGCAAGCTCACCCGCGGCGGCGCGAATCTCATCGGGCGAAAAGCCTCCCTTCGACTCCTCACCACTCACATTGACCTCAATGAGCACACGCTGGGGGCCGGCGAGTTCGCCTGCCTCAATCTTGCGGGCAGCACGGCTCGAGATCGCCTGCGCCAGATGCAGCGAACCCACCGAGTGAATCAGCTCGGCTGAGCCCAGCACCGCATTGATCTTATTGGTCTGCAGGTTGCCGATCATATCGAAGCGCACCTCGGGCAGCTCCGGATGCTCCGCCAGACCCGTGAGCTTGCGAACCAGCTCCTGCGGGCGATTCTCGGCAAAATGGCGATACCCCGCCTGGATGGCGGCAACGGTCTCATCGACACCAACGGTCTTGGACACGGCAATGAGGCGCGCGGCGTCGTGGGGACGGCCCGCGCGATCGAGCGCCGCATAAAAACGTTCCAGAATCTGCTCGCGGCGAGCGCGCATCAAGTCCAAATAGTTATCCATTGCCAATCGCCTCCGCTGACAGCCAAACAAGTAGTCCCATGCTAACGCAAGAGCGCGGCCCCGCATGTGCAAGGCCGCGCTCACTTAGGTATTTACAATCTTTCGACGAACGGGGTTACTTACTCCTCGTCGTCCTCGCCATCGTCCTCATCCTCAAGATGATCGAGCAGGTAGCGAAGACCCTCGCTGACCTCGTTAACGGGCACCTTGGCAACGTAGCGTGCATCGACGGCGGGCCTCATGATAACACCCTCGCCCGAAGGCACGCGCATGCTCTCGAGCTCATCCTCATCAGTGCAGGCGATATCACCGGCAGTCATACGCTGTCCGGTCAACAGGAAGGTCAGACGGCAGGCGGCATCGATGGAAATCGAGGCGATGCGATCGAGATAGCGCGATACCATGATGGCGCGGCGCAGGTCGTCATAGTTGCTGTCGTCGTCCATAAAATCGCCCGTGTCCATGCGGTTAAAGGTGCGGAAGAACTTCTCGTAGGCGGCGTGCACTGGCTCGTCCTCGACGGCCAAGTTGCAGATGATGGACATGTCGTTGGTGACGAGCGCAGAAAGCGAAGAGCCCAGCACCTGGTAGACGGCCTCAGCCTCGGCCTCGACCGTGCCGACAAGCTCCTTGGGCAGCGAGATGTCGGCCTTGATCATATGACGCGTGGCGCGGCAAATCTGGCGAACCTTATCGGTCATGCGCTGCAGGTTAAAGTCGACGTAGATGATCGTCTGCAGCAAGCGGAAGTCGGAGGCGACCGGTGACTGCGTGGCAATCAGGTTGTAGCAGACGGCCTCCAGGTTGGCGCAGCGTGCGTCAATCGAAAGCGTACGCTTCTTGGTCTTGGTGGCGAGCTTGCGGTCGTCGGTCACATAGGCCTTCACGGCATCGTGGAGGGCCAGATCGACGGCCTCGTAGATGCTCAGCATCTCGTGACGGGCCTCGATGAGCTGACGGGAAAACAGTTTGCGCATGGTTCACTCCAATCAGTTGGGTGCGGTCATGCCGCCCGCACAGTGAATACGCACCGGACCAGATCCGATCGGCTTGGGACTAGTCGCACCGATCAGCCAAAGCGGCCGGTGATATAGTCTTCCGTCCGCGAGTCCACCGGGCTGGTGAAGATCGCGTCGGTTTGACCATACTCGATGAGCGTAGCGGGCTCGCCGGCAACTTCCTGCAAGAAGAACGCGGTGTAGTCACTGATACGAGCTGCCTGCTGCATTGAATGCGTGACGATGATAATCGTCATCTCGGGCGCCAGCTCGGCCATCAGATCCTCGACCTTAGAGACGGAAGTGGGGTCGATGGCGGAGCAGGGCTCGTCCATCAGGAGGACATCGGGTTGCACCGCAAGCACGCGCGCGATGCACAGACGCTGCTGCTGACCGCCCGAGAGCGCCAAACCATCCTTGTTGAGCTGATTGGATACCTCTTTCCAGAGGTTGGCGCGCTTGAGCGATTCTTCCACGATGTCATCGAGGTCGCTTTTGCTAGTCACGCCCTGCAGACGAGGGCCAAAGGCGACATTCTCGTAGATGGATTTGGGAAACGGGTTGGGCTGCTGAAAGATCATGCCCACGCGACGACGGAGATCGACCGGATCGACACCCTCGGCATAGATATCGTTGCCGTCGAGCGTCATGGTGCCCTCGACGCGCGTGCCCTCAATCAGGTCATTCATGCGGTTGATGCAGCGCAAAAACGTCGACTTGCCGCAGCCCGAAGGGCCAATGAAGGAGGTGATGGCGTTTTTGGCGATGTTGAGGTCAAGCCCCGTCAGCGCATGAAAGTCACCGTACCAAAAGTTGAAATCCTTGGCCGTAATGGCCGCTTGCTCCAACGCGGGAGCGGACTGATAAACGGACATGGGACTCCTTAACTAGCGACGCTTGCGCGACAGGAAGCGCGCAAACAGGTTGAAGGCCAAAATGATCACCATCAGCAAGAGCGCGGTGCCGTAGGCTGCGTTCATGTTGATGCCGTCGTTGGCAAGCAGGTACAGGTGAACGGTCATGGGACGACCGGAATCGAGCGGCGAAATAGGTAGATTGATGGCCTGGCCCATGGTGTAGAGCACCACGGCGGTCTCGCCGATGGCACGGCCGATGGCAAGGACGATGCCCGTGGCAATGCGGCCAAAGGCCGAAGGAAGCACGATCTTGGAGACGACCTGCCACTTGGTAGCGCCCAGGCCGTACGCGCCCCAACGGATATAGCGCGGAACGGCGCGAATGGCTTCTTCGGTGGTGCGCATGACGATGGGAAGCATCAAGAGCGCGAGCGCCAGAGCGGCCGAGACCATCGAAAGGCCCAGGCCCATAGCCTCGACAAACAAGGCGTAGCCAAACAGGCCCATAACGATGGAGGGCACCGAGGCCAAAGCGTCAGCAGCGTAGCGAATGAGCTCGACGACCTTGCCCTGCTTGGCGTACTCGGCCAGATAGACGGCTGCCAGCACAGCGATCGGCGTGCAGATAAGCATGGCGAGCGCCGTCACGTAGACGGTCGAGACGATCGTGGGCCAAATTCCGCCCTCGGCGTTGACGCCCTGGGGCCAACCGAAGATAAAGTCGAGCGAGATGTGTGGCAGGCCGTTGATGACCACGTAGGCGATGATAGCGACCAGCACCAGCGTGGTGATGTAGGCAGCGGCACGAAACACGCCAAGCATGATCTTGTTGGACAGGTCCTTGTTGATGCGGCCCTTCTTGCCGTGGGAAAGGGCACGCTTGATGCGCTCGCGCGACGAGGTCGTATCGACCGTCGTGTCAACGGAATCGGACATAGCCTACCCCCTCTTCTTCTTGGAAATCAGACGAACGATACCCACCAGCGTGGCGGAGATGATAAACAGGACCACACCCATGCCGAACAGCGCCGAGCGGTGCAGACCCGAGGAATAGCTCATGTCGAGCGCAATCTGGCTCGTGAGCGTCGAGATGGGGCTCGCAATGCTGTCGGGAATAACCGGGGCGTTACCTACGACCATGAGCACGGCCATGGTCTCGCCGATGGCACGGCCCATACCCAGCACGATGGCATCAACGATACCCAGCTTCGCGGCAGGTAGCACGACCTTATAGATGGTCTGCCACTTTGTGGCGCCCATGGCATACGATGCCTCGCGAATGCCCATGGGAATGGAATTGAGAGCATCGATGGTGAGCGTGGTGATGGTAGGGACGATCATGATGGCGAGCACAAACCACGCCGTCAGCGCACCAAAACCAAGGCCGCCGGTCAGTTGTGCGATAAACGGGCGGATGATGATCATGCCAAAGAAGCCGTAGATGATGGAGGGTATGCCCGCCAGCAGGTCAACGGCGGGGCTGATGAGCTTGCGCACGCGCTTGCTGGCAATCTCGACCAGGTAAACGGCCGTACCCACGCCCAGCGGCACGCCCATGGCGAGCGCACCGACGGTCACCAGACCCGAGCCAGCAAGCAGCGACAAGATGCCGTAGTGGCCCTCGGAAGGCGCCCACGTAAAGCTAAAGAAGTCAGCCAGACCGATGTCAGTAAAGACGGGCAGCGCCGAGTACGTGGTAAAGACAAAAATCAGGATGACGGTAACGACCGCCAAGAACGCGCAGGCAAAGAAGATCCACTGCAGCGCCTTCTCCTTGATATAGGTACTGCGCGATACGAGCGCCAGCTCGCGCTTCTTGGGCGTCTGAACATTCTGCTCAGTCTGGGAGTTTTCCTGTGCTTCCATGCTACTCACTCCCCTTCTCGTCGTTGGTGACGGGAATAAAGCCCGCTTCGCGAATCTGCTTGTCCATCTTTTCGGACGTCACATAGTCGATGTAATCCTGCGCCTGCTGCGAAGGCACACCCTTCACAAAGAAGTAAAGGTCGCGCGAGATGGGATAGCCGCCACTCGCGACCGTCTTCTCGGACGCCTCAACATGATTGACCGAGACGGCCTTGACCGAGGTCTTGGCGTTGAGGCTATCGACGAAGCCCAGCGAAATGTAGCCGATGGCCCCACGCGAACGAGATACCACGTCGCGCACCTGGCCCGTACCCGAAAGAACGGCCGAGCGGCGATCGAACGGCGTGCCATCCATCACGATGGTACGGAAGGCCTCGCGCGTACCGGACGCCTCGTCTCGGTTGATGACCTGAATCCTCAGGTCCTCGCCACCGACCTCTTTCCAATTGGTAATCTTGCCGGCGTAGATATCGCGGAGCTGCTCGGTCGAGAGGTTATCGACGGGGTTGTCGTCGTTCACGATGACCGCAATACCGTCGTGGGCAATGACAATGGGAGTCAGGCCCAGATCCTGTTCGTCGGCATTGAGTCCACGGGAGGAGCTGGCGATATCGGCCGTGCCGGCGCTGACGGCCTCGATCCCAGCGGAAGAACCCAAACCGGAAACGAGCACGTCGATGCCGGTCTCCTCCTTAAAGCCCTCGGCCGCAATCTCGGCGATAGGAAGGCAGGTCGTGGAGCCGGCCACGGTAATGGAAGAGCTAGAAGATCCCGAAGAACAGGCGCACAGCGTAAGCGTAAGCACAGCGGCGCTCAGGACCGATACGATCTTTCTCATAGCATCACGCCGATCGCAGCATGGCGCCCACAGGTGCCGTCCTCGTTACGGTAGGAATAAAAGCGGTCGTTCTGACGCACGGTCGAAAGCTGGGTATCCACGATATTATCCGCGTCGACACCGACATCTACCAGCGCCTCGCGAATGGCAGCGGAAAGATCGAGCATGCGAGAGGTATTCGCATCGATGCAAGAGAACTCGGCGGCAAAGCGATCCATGAGTTCCTGGGATACCTCATATTCGTCACCCAAGATATGGGGGCCGATATAGGCGGAAACGTCGCTCGCATCGCAACCGGCAGCATCGCAAAGCGCCTGGCACGCCTTGGCGGAAATACGTGCAATCGTGCCCTTCCAGCCAGAATGCACCACGGCAAAGCCGTTGGGAGCCACCAGCACCACGGGAACACAATCGGCAAAGCAGAGCATCACGGGCACCTCATGGGCCGTACAGACGATGGCATCGCAGCCCTCTGCAATCTGTTCGCGAATGTTCTCGAGATCGTCGGCGCCGTTCGAGGTCACCGTCACGACATGGTCGCCGTGCACCTGATTGGGAACAAGCAGATTATGCTCGCACTCAGCGGCGCCCATGGCTTCGAGCGCTCGACGACGATTTTCTTGAACAGCAAAGGGGTCATCGCCTACATGCGAGCCCAGGTTGAGCGAGGAGTACGCATCTTCGGAAACGCCACCGATGCGCTCGGTAAAGGCAAAGCGAACATCGAGCGTCGCGCCCTCTACCAACGTAACTCCATCATGGTCGACACGCGAAACGTTGTCCGCACGTGCTGCCATACTAAAGCCTCCTATTACAACAAGTACCGCGGCGTCGCCGCGCAGTCCGTGTTTATACGGCTGTCATACTTCTTTATAAGGATACCCGCAGCGGTAGGGACCAAACGTAAAGGGAACGTAAGGAGATTGGAGGCTTTCGTTTACAAACGAGAAACAAAAAGGGCGCATCCATACGGACGCGCCCCTGTGCAAAACAATGCGAAGAACGACTTAGAAGCTGCCGCGCTTGAGGAAGTCGGGAAGCTCAAACTGATCGTTGCCAAAGTTGGGCAGCTCGGTACCGCCGACGTTGCGAGTCGGGGCAGCCTGAGCGGGGCTGGCAGCCGGAGCAGTGCGCTGCGGCTCAGCAGAAGCAGCAGCCTTGCTCTGGGACTGCTGGGCAGCGAAGAGCTCGTCCTGACGGTTGACGTTGGAGTCGGAGAAGCCCGTAGCGATAACGGTGATGCGCACCTGGTCGCCCAGGGACTCGTCAACAACGGTACCGAAGATGATGTTGGCCTCGGGGTCGACAGCATTGGCGACAACGTCGGCGGCGTCGCTGATCTCCTGGATGCCCAGGTCCTTGGAGCCGGCGATGGAAAGCAGGACGCGCGTGGCGCCATCGATGGAGCTCTCGAGCAGCGGACTGGAGATAGCCTGCTGGGCAGCGTCGACGGCACGGGTGTCCCCAGAAGCGGTACCGATACCCATCATGGCGGTACCGGCCTGCTTCATGATGGTCTTAACATCGGCGAAGTCCAGGTTGATGATACCCGGGACGGTGATGAGGTCGGTGATGCCCTGGGTGCCCTGGGAAAGGACGCCATCGGCAATCGCGAACGCCTCGAGCATAGTGGTCTTCTTCTCGGCGATGTCGAGCAGCTTGTCGTTAGGGATAACGATCATGGTGTCGACGCAATCGGAGAGGGTCTTGATGCCCTCCTCGGCGCTCTTCTTGCGCTTGCGACCCTCGAAGGTAAAGGGCTTGGTCACGACGGCGACGGTCAGCGCGCCGACCTCGTTCATCGCGATATCGGCAACGATGGGGGCAGCGCCGGTACCGGTACCACCGCCCTCGCCGCAGGTGATGAACACCATGTCGGCGCCAGCGAGCGCCTCGGCGATATCGTCGCGGGACTCATCGGCAGCCTTGCGGCCAACCTCGGGGTTGGCGCCGGCGCCCAGGCCGCGGGTAAGGTCGGTGCCGATGTGCACCTTGATATCGGCATCAGAGATCGCGAGCGCCTGAGCATCGGTGTTGATGGCAACAAACTCGACGCCGCGGATGCCCTCTTCGATCATTCGATTGACCGCGTTGGTACCGCCGCCGCCGACGCCGACCACCTTAATGACGGCAAGGTAGTTGTTGATCTCTGTCTCGTGCATGTCGGTCCTCCGAACAAAGGTTATAGCCATAGCATGGGTTGACCCCTGCGCACATTAACCTTCAGGTTGAAAGTAAATGCAAAGGTAAACCGTATTATGTTTGCACATTATGAGCGTTTCAGTCAAATAATTGACCGTGAAAACCAAACAAACCAGATAAACGGCGTGGTATGGCCCCTCAACAAAGCCGTTTAGGATACTAGGCGGTCGGTGCGTTCCTAAACGTGTAGTTGCCCGGAGAGCGCACATTGATATAGGTCACGCCCTCTACCTGCGAAAGCAGCTTGGTGACTACGCGTTCCTTCTTGGCGATATCGTCCGAATCGCCCAGCGACACCTCAATGCCGTTATTGAGGTTTGCCGAGATGGCTTCGACCGAAGGCGTGGAAATATCCTTGACTTGTCCCAAGAACTCGCTCGAAAAACCACGCACATAATCCAAGCCGGCCTTAACGGCCTTGGAGCTCACTGCCTGGCCGGAAACCGGAGCGACATCCGCCGAAACATCAGTCAACAACACCGCGCCATAATGCTTAGCGAGCGCCAGCGCGGCATCGATTCCGGTCAGGGTATTTGAACCCTGCCCCGTCGTGATGACGTTGCCCTGGTCGTCCACTTCGACCGACGTCGACAGTGGGGCGATCCAGGTGTCATCATCCCCGATGGCCCAGGCAAGGTCATCGGAGCTGATATAGGCAATTGCGATGACCTTGCGCTCCATCGGCGTAATGATGAGCGTATGCGGGAACTGACGCTGGACATCCACGCCCGAGACCCACGGGTTCTGCTTGAGATCCTCGGTAATCTGGTCGGGATCGACGTTAAAAAGCGACGTTCCCTCGGGCAAATCGATCAGCTGGATAGCATCGTGCTTCGTCACATGCTCGCTGCCTTGAATCTGAATATCAGTGGCGGTAAACAATCCAGAGTTGATCACCACGATGGCAACGACGACGAGCACGGCCAAGACGGCCAGAACGCCGCCCACGATTTTGCCTTTGCCTGTAACGACAGAAGCGGCGTCTGATGTTTTATTTACCATCGCCCCAAGTGAAGACAACGGGTTGACGCTTTTTTTACCCGAAGGCTTCTTGGCGGTAGCCGGCACCGATGTCAGCGAGCGCGGTTTCGATGCGCCCAGCGTGCGACCTGGACGCGGCGCTTTAGTTCCCGTCGAGGGCTTAGGAGTTGCCATGGGACGGGCAGGCTTGGCGCCCATAACAGGCTTTGACGTCACCGAGGGACGCGAGGACTTTTTTGCGGCCGGACGATTACCGAGCTGCGAGCCGACGACCGGACGACTGGTCTGTCGAGCATGCCCGACAGACTTAGAGTGCGCAACGGTATTACGTTGAGGTTTGGCAGGCGCGCCGGAACGCCCTCCGGCGCGGCGGAAGGTGGGTTTCGATGCTCTAGAAGCCGAGGAATTTAACTTCCGGTCTGAGCTCGATGCCATACGCCTCCCTCACCTTTCCGTGCACATGTCTGATAACCGCGGCAACGTCATCGGCCGAGGCAGTTCCGTTATTAACGATAAAATTAGCGTGAACGGGCGAAACTTCCGCGCCGCCAATCGAAAAACCCTTTAATCCACAATCCTCGATAAGCTTGCCCACACTCGCATCGGGCGGGTTACGAAAGACCGACCCGCAGGATGCGCGACCCATGGGCTGCGTACGCTTGCGCCTTGTAAGGTACCGTTCCATGCGCTCGCGAATGTCGGCCTTGGGCGCCGGTTTAAGCTTGAGCACGCACTCGAGGATGATCTCATTGCGGGGAAGGCTACATTCGCGGTAGCCCCAAGTGATCTCGGACCCCGCATAATGCTTGATACCGGATGCCGGGTCAAACGTTACGACATCCTCAACCAGCGAGCCAATCCACTCGGTCCGTGTGCCGGCATTCATAGATATCGCACCGCCGACCGAACCAGGGATGCCAACGGCAAACTCAAGGCCCGAGAGGCTACGCGACAGGGCATCGTTGACCAGGCGCGCAAACATCACGCCCGCACCGACCGTCAGCGTACAACCGTCATCGGCAACAACCGTGCGCTGAAACTCACGTCCGAGCGAAATGACGGCACCGCGATAACCGCCATCGGCAACCAGCAGATTGGAGCCCTTGCCGATGATGACCCACGGCACCTGCTCGCGATCGAGCACCGCCACGGCGCGGCGGAGGGCATGATAGCTATGACACGTTACAAAGAGGTCGGCCTTGCCGCCGATACGATAGCTCGTATGACGCGCAAGGCGCTCGTCCTCGATCACATCCGTGTCGATCATGCCCGAAAGCGCCATGACGGCGTTAAACAGACCCATTAGACTTAAGCGTCTTTCTTGGCAGTCAGATACTCGATAAACTCGGGGCCGACGGTCGTAACGTCACCGGCACCCATAGTGAGCAGCAGGTCGCCCTCGCCCACCATCTGCTCGAGCTCCTGATTGAGCCCAAGACGGCTGGAGCAGTAAACGACCTCCTTGCCAGGATGCTTGACGCGCACGGTATCGGCGAGCATCTTAGAGGTGACACCCGGAATGGGCATCTCGCCAGCCGAGAACACATCAATCAGCAGCAGTTTATCGGCATTGGCAAATGCATCGGCAAAGTCGTCGCACAGGGCCTGCAGGCGCGAATAGCGGTGCGGCTGGAACACGACGTCGACGTGCTTGTAGCCCAGCGACGAAGCGGCAGCAAGCGTCGCCTTGATCTCGGTGGGGTGATGGCCGTAATCATCGACCACGGTGATGCCATCGATATCGCCCACGTGGGTAAAGCGACGGCGGACGCCCTCAAAGCTCGAGAGCGCCTTGGCGGCGGCGTCGATGTCAAGGCCCAGGACATGGGCGACGGTGAGCACCGCCGTGGCGTTGAGCATGTTGTGGCGACCGGGATTGCTCTTGATCTCCACAGCGTGCTCAGTGCCGTCCTCAAAGCGAACGATAAAGTCGCTCTGGATGCCCTTGACATCCGGGTGCATGCAGACGATGTCGTTGCTCTCGGCAAAGCCGTAGGAAAGCACGTGACGACCCGTCGACTTGGCGAGCTCGACCAGATGCGGGTCCTCACCGCAGACGATGACGGTGCCGTCCTCGCCCACCAGGCTCATGAATTTGGCGAAAGTTGCCTCGATCTCCTCGATACCCGAGTAGTGATCGAGGTGGTCGGCCTCGACGTTGGTCACGATGACCACGTTGGGGTTCAGGAACAGGAAGGAGCTGTCGGACTCGTCGGCCTCGGCGACAAAGTAGTCGCCCGAGCCGTTCTTGCCGTTCGTGTCATAGCCCTCGACGATGCCACCGATCAAGAAGCTCGGATCCAGACCCATGCGGTCGAGCATGGTGGCGCACATCGAAGACGTGGTGGTCTTGCCATGCGTGCCGGCAACAGCGACGGTGGTGTAGCCGTGGCCCAAAGCAGAGAGCATCTTGGCACGGGGCCACACGGGAATACCAAGCTCGCGAGCGCGCACGAGTTCAGGGTTGGACTCCGGAATAGCGGTGGAGACAACAACCACGTCGGGCTTGACCTCGTCGATCGTGGCGGCCTCATGGCCCACATGCACCTTCACACCAGCGCGGGTAAGCTGGCGGATATAACGTGACGTCTTAAGGTCGGAGCCGGTAACGGCATAACCGCGCTCGTGAAGAACGAGGGCGATGCCGCTCATGCCGGCGCCGCCGATACCGATAAAGTGGGCGCTCTTAAACTCGGGCGCGGAGGTTGCAGTCTGGGAATCAGCCATGTGCTCGTGTACTCCTTGCGTAAACACTGCCTGTAACCCGTTAACTGTACCGCACCTACCGCATCAGCGCGAGGGCGACCGACGATATCCCGTCTAACTAACGCAAACCCTCTACCGCATCGGCCAGAAGAGCGGCGGCCCTATCCTGAGCCAGACCACGCGCCGCCTGACGCATGGCGTCGCGCGCCGCCGCGTCATCGACCAGGTGCAGCAGTTCATCGGCAAAGGCAGAACCGTCGATATCGGCATCGGCGCAGAGCACACCGGCCCCGGCGTCGACCAGATAACGGGCATTGGTGGTTTGGTGGTCGGCCGTCGCATGCGGATACGGCACGAGCACCGAGGGCACGGCGAGCGCAGCAATCTCGGCCACGCTCGATGCACCCGAACGCGAGAGCACCAAATCGGCAGCAGCCAGCATATCGCCCATGTTGTCGATGTAAGGCTGGACGCGGTAACGCTTCGCCTCCTCGGGCGTCAGCGCCAAAGCGCGCTCGGTCTCCTCAAAGCCGTCGGCACCCGTCGAATGCAACACATAGAGGTTCTTGCGCGAAAGCAGCTCGTTTTTGAGCGAAGCCACGCGCTCGTTGAGGTGCTGGGCGCCAAGTGAACCGCCAAAGACGAGCAACAGCGTAGCGTCCTCGGGAACGCCAAGTGCCTTGCGGCCGCGAGCGCGATCGCCCTCGATTACCGAGCGACGTACGGGGTTGCCGGTCATGAGCACGTGGCCAGGGTCACCTTCGCGCTCAAAGACCGAACGCGCTGCCGGCACCGAGATGCACACGCGGGCGGCGTGGGAGTTCATCATCTTGTTGGCCAGGCCCGGAACAGAGTTCTGCTCATGCAGCAGATACGGAACGCCCGCGCCCTTGCACCACCCCAGCAGCGGAACCTCGACATAGGCACCAAAACCAATGGCGGCATCGGGCTTGCCGACCTTTGAGAAATGACTGGCGAGCGCACGTTTGGCCTTGTTGACACGCCACAGCGAGGTCAGCGCCGTCCAAGGACGGGAGCGGTCGAAGCCCGTGACCGTAATGGGCACAAAATCAAACCCAGCCTCGGGGACCAGACGACCCTCGAGCTTGCGCGACTGACCCACGAACACAACGTGGTGGCCACGGTCACGCAGTTCTTCGGCCAAGGCGAGCGCGGGGTTGATGTGTCCTGCCGTGCCGCCGGCTGCAATAGCAACGGTCATTTTATCGGTCATGGTAGTCCCTTCGTACACGCGGTCCCTGGTCGTCGGTACGCAGACGCGCCGACGGGTCCGAGTTCAAATCGATTCGATTATATCCGCCGCCCGCGTTGCGAGGGCTGGGGCGCTGCGGACGACCTTGCGGAGCCATTCGCGGGCGTGGACGAGCTGCCGGCTCGGATGCAGAACCATCCAGAACGGTAAAGCCGCTACGCGAAGGTCGTTCACCGCGCACATGGGCTACGCCGGCGGTACTCTCATCCATAACGGCAAAGCTCTCGCGGCGACGGTCGTACTCATCGCGACGGGCGCTCTCGTACGAAACGCGCAGGATCAGACCGGCGAGCATAAGCGACACAATAATCGACGAACCGCCGTAGCTAATAAACGGCAACGGTTTGCCCGTCATGGGAAACACGTTGAGGATGCCCAACGCGTTAATCAAAAACTGCACCGCGAGAATGACCGCGGAGCCAGACGCCATAAGCGCGCCCCGACGATCGGTCGCCTGCTCGGCAATGCGAAACGCCGAATAGATCAGCATCGCAAACACCAAGAAGAACAGCACGGTTCCGACAAAACCGACTTCCTCGCCAATGATGGCCAGGATGTAGTCATTGTGCGCCTCGGGCAGATACGAGTACTTCATGGTTGAGTTGCCGATGCCACGGCCGAACAGACCGCCCGAGGCAAAGGCCATGATGGCAAGCGTGGCCTGATAGCCGTCACCATACTCGTCGGCCCAAGGGTTCAAGGCAACCTGAATACGCACCATACGGTACGGCTCTGCAACAAGCGCAATCACGATCACGAGAATGCCGAAGATTAGCACGCCGATGATAAATCTGGGGTCGAGACCCGCAAACAACGCCATGCACATGAGGGTCAACAGGATGATCAGGACAGTACCGAAATCGGGCTGGATAAAGATCAGAAAGAGCGAAATGCCCAAGTAGATGCCCATCTTGCGAAGGAATTCGTTGATGTTGCCACCGGGCGAAAAGAAACGATCAAGCATGATGGCCGAATACGCAATGGCAAATGGCTTTAAAAACTCGGAAGGCTGGAACTGAATACCGGCGATGTTGAGCCAGCGCGTGGCGCCACGGCTGCCGCTGCCCACCAAGAACACCAGAAGCAGTAGCCCCATCATGCCGATGAGGAAGATCCTGAGCACGTCTTCCCCAAACCAACTGTCCGGCAAGATGCGCACGATGGCAACCATAGCCAGCACGCCAACTCCGGCAAACGCGGCTTGTCGAAACAGAAAAAACGTCGCCGAGCCATTCTCGTGCAGCGCCTCGACCGAAGACGCCGAGTACACCATCAGCAGGCCAAAGCACACCAAGGTAAACAGGCAGGCCATGAATATCAAACGGGGGCGCATGATACGGGCGGGAACGCCGGCAATATAGCGTTCGCTAAACGTCTGCCCGCCGCGACCGGAACGCGGTGTGCTGCGCCGCGAGGAAGCACGGTCCGAGTCGGGCCTCCTCATACCTTGTCGGGGGCTCTCCTCTCTCACCGGCAACCCCTATTCCATTTGCGATTTCGCCGCAGCGGCAAGCTGGGCCACATAGTCCTTAAACACGCGGCCGCGCTCCTCATAGCCCGAGAACTCATCGAACGAAGAGCAGGCAGGAGAAAGTAAGATCACATCGCCACGGCTCGACAGCGAACGGGCGACGTCCACGGCATCGCGCAGGTCATCCGCCTGGGCGATATCCACATCGCCATCGACATCGGCCTCGTCCATAGCGGCGGTGAAACGCTCGCGCGCATCGCCAAAGCAGACGACCGAGCGTACGTTATCCATAACAACGCGCGCGAAGTCCGTGAGCGGCGTGCCCTTATCGTGGCCGCCGAGCAGCAAGATCACGTCGTCATCGGGAAATGCCGTCAGTGCCTTCTCGACCGCATCGGTGTTGGTCGCCTTGGAATCGTTGACGTAGCGCACGCCGTCAATCTCGCCACACGGCTCCACGCGGTGCTCGAGCGGCTGGAACGAGGCCAGACCGCGGCAGACGCCATCGACATCGGCACCGACTGCCAGGGCAGCCGTGGCAGCGCACAGGGCATTGATAACATTGTGATGGCCCGAAATCTTGAGCTCGGATGTAGCGATGAGCGGGGTCTCGACGCCCTTCAGGCGCACGATCATCTTGCCATCGCGTACAAAGGCGGCATCCTCACCCTCAGGCTCGTCAAAGGCAACCTTGCAGATGCGACGACCCGGCGTGTAGATGTACTCATCGAACTCGTGAATGCCGGCGTCTTCGACGTCGACAACCGCCAGATCGTCATCGACCATATTGTCAAACAGTTTGATCTTGGCAAGCGCATAGTTCTTATGGCTCTTATGCCAGCCCAAGTGGTCGGGAGTGATGTTGAGCAGCACCGCCACGCGAGGATGAAGCTCGGCGGTCGTAGCAATCTGGTAGCTCGAGAGCTCGGCCACAAACCACTCGTTGTGGGCTCGGCCGTCAATCTCGTTGACCGGCGGCTCGCCGATGTTGCCGACAGCTACGCTGACCTCGCCGGCAGCCTTGAGCAGATAATCAGTCAACGACGTGGTGGTCGTCTTGCCGTTGGTACCCGTGATGGCAATCCAGTTATCGGGCGACAGGCGATAGGCAAACTCGGGCTCACCCATAATCTGGGCGGCATGCTCGCGCCCGGCCTTAAAGAAGCCCGAGAACTCCGAGATGCCCGGGCACGTCACGCATACGTCATAGGCGCCCTCGACCTGTTCGGTCCCATAGACAAACGACGCACCAGCAGCCTCAAGCGCACGCGTGGCGTCATTGGGCTCAGAGGTGCCGCCGCCATACACGGTAACGGCGCTTACGCGCTCGGGATGTGCCAGCGCCCAGCGGGCGACATCGAGACCGGATTTGCCCTGACCCAAAACGAGCAGGCTAAAGACATCAGCAAGAGGCATGAAAGACCACTATCCCAACTGGAAGAACAAAGCAAGGCCAACGGCACCAAAGGCCGCAGCGATAATCCAAAAACGGATGACGACCTTGGTCTCGGCCCAGCCCTTCTTTTCGAAATGATGATGGATGGGCGCCATAAGGAAGACGCGCTTGTGCGTAAAGTGGAAGTAGACAACCTGAATCATTACCGACAGGGTCTCAACGATAAACAGGCCGCCGATGATGAGGGAGACGACCTCGGTGTTGGTCATGATGGACGTGCAGGCAAACGCGGCGCCCAGGGCAAGCGAGCCGGTATCGCCCATAAAGATGCTCGCCGGATAGCAGTTGAACCACAGAAAGCCCAAGCAGGCACCGGCACACGCGGTGCAGAAGATGGACAGGTTCACGTCTCCGTGCAAAAACGCCATGGCAGCCATGGCGAGCATGGCAATCATGGAGGTGCCACCAGCAAGACCGTCAAGGCCATCGGTCAGGTTCACGGCATTAGAAAGACCGGCGATCATCAGCCAGCAAAAGACAATGTAGAGCCACGGGAACGAAAGGCCGCAGATGGTGGTCGAAAGAACACCGAGGTCAATCGTCAGGCCGCTGGGAAAACGAATCTCGGGGGCGACGCCGCACCAGTTGACGGCAAGTACCGTAAAGGTGACACAGATAATGGTTAGGCCGATCATCTTGGCATGAGGCGTCAGACCGAGCGAGCGCCCATGCGTAACGGAGGTCAGGTCGTCAATCAGGCCCAGCACGCCGGTCGCCAGCGTGGCGAGGAGCACGAGCACGAGCTCGGTGGTGAGCTTGCCCATCAGCAGGCAGGTCAGCGAGATCGCGACGAGGATGACAACGCCACCCATGGTGGGCGTTCCCTGCTTAACCAAATGACGCTTGGGGCCGTCGGCACGAACCTGCTGGCCGATACCCTCGACCTTGAGCAGCTTGATCCACCACGGCATGAGCAGCAGCGCAATGGCAGCGGCGATGCCAAGCCCCAAAAAAGCCTGATACGTTGGATACGAGGGATTGCCGAACATGGGCTAGCACACACCTTCCACAAAGCGGTCGAGCTCAACAAAGCGGGAACCCTTGACCAGTACAACATCATGTTTTTCAAGCGCGCCGCCCATGCGGTCGAGCACCTGCTGATAATCGGAGAACACCTGGATGCGGTCCTCGTCCATACCCATCATGCGCGCGGCATCGGCCATAAGCTGGGCCAGCTCACCACCCACGCACGCCAGCATGTCGAGCTTCTTGGCGGCGGCATAGGCGCCCACGAGCTCATGCATGCGAGGAGCCTCATCGCCCATCTCGCCCATCTCGCCCAGGATCGCCATGCGAGACCCCGTGCACGAAAGCGAGCACAGCAGATCGAGACCAGCAGCCATGGATTCGGCGCTGGCGTTATAGGAGTCATCGATGACGCGGGCACCGCTCTTGGCGCGCTTGATCTCCTGGCGGTGACCGGTGATCGTGAGGCCCCTAAAGGCAGCATCGACCTGCTCGGGCGTCACGCCCAGGCGATAGGCAACTGCGGCGGCCTTAACGGCATTTGGGACGGACTGCACGCCGGGGATGGCAAGCATGGTATCGATCGTCTCACCCTGGCCAAAATCGAGCGTAAAGACCGGACGGCCCTCGTCATCAACACGAATGTCGCGGGCGCGGACCTCATCATCGTCCGAGACGCCGGCCAGCATCACGTCGATACCAGCAGGCTGGGCGAACGTATCGCGAATGAACGGCGTAAAGTCGTCCTCGCCGCCCAAAACCAGCAGCGGCAAGAAGTCGCCGGCGGCGCACATACCCTGGACAATCTCGGCCTTAGCGCGGGCGATGTTCTCGCGGCTGCCCATAATGCCGATATGAGAGGTGCCGATCTTGCTCACGATGGCAAGGTTGGGATTGGCGGACTGGGACAGGCGCTCAATCTCGTGGAAATGGTTCATGCCCATCTCGAGCACCAGGACCTCGGTATCGGCCGGAGCGGAAAGCACCGTGAGCGGCATGCCGATCAGGTTATTGAAATTGCCCTTGGTGGCCCAGACACGATAGCGCTTGGCGAGCACGGCGGCGAGCACGTCCTTGGTCGTCGTCTTGCCGATGGAACCGGTAATGCCAACGACCAGGCAGCCAAGCTCCAGGCGATACGTGTGCGCCAAACGCAGCAGAAACTCCTCGGGATCATCGGTCAGCAGGATGGCGCATCCCTTGTCCTGTGCCAGCGAGACCAGCTCGGCCTCGGGCTCACGCGTCATCACGACGGCGCCGGCACCCGACTGGACGGCACGGGAAGCAAAATCATTGCCGTCAACGTTTTCACCGGGAAAGGCGACGAAAATCGTCCCTTCCTCGACCTGGCGCGAGTCGATAACGCACCCGCGGCATACCCGATCGGCTTCTCCCGTCACGGTTCGGGCCCCTGTTGCGGCCGCGAGGTTGTTGACGGCGATCTCTATCATTGCAGCTCCCCTGTAAACCTAATAATGCTATCGGCGTATTGTATCCCAGCGCCGCACATGCGTGGTGCAGGGCATGTGAACACCCTCATATGGGACAACAAACCACGCCCCAAAGATTGTAACCCCCTACTTCGTGTGCGGGATACCCAGCACGTCGAGCGCGTTGGCCATAATGGACTGGAACGGCACCGCAGCGGCATCTGAGCCGCTCGGCGTTCCGTCGAGCGTGATATAGCACAGCACCTTGGGCGATTGTGCCGGTGCAAAGCCCATAAAGGACGACATGTAGTTCTCCTTGAGGTAGCCGCCGTTCTCGTCGGCACGTTCGGCCGTACCGGTCTTACCCGCCACGTCATAGCCGTCAACCGCGCCGCCAACGCCCGTTCCCTCGGACACGACCGTCTGCATGCACGATGTCACCTGGGATGCGGCGTCCTCAGAAATCGCGCGCTCGCCTTCGCCCCAGTCCTTCTCGTCGCCTTTGCTGGACTTATAGAAGTGCGGTGTCATCATCACGCCGCCGTTGGCGATGCCGCCCACGGCACGTGCGATCTCAATCGGCGAGACGGACAGTGCCTGTCCAAAGCTCATCGAGCCCAGCGTGGCGCCGTCATACTGGTCACGCTCCTTGACGATACCCAGGCTCTCTCCCGGAAAATCGACACCCGAGCTGTGACCGATGCCCCACTTGTCCACATAGGTGGCAAAGTCGTCGGCACCGATCTTGCGCCCCACCAGGACAAAGCCCACGTTGGACGAACGGCGCATCATCTCGCGCACATCCATGGTCATGGCATAGTCGCGCTTGTCGGCATCGGTGACGGTATCGTCGCCCACCTTGATGCTCGCCGGCACCTCAAACGACGTACTCGATCGCACGACGCCCAAGTCGAAGCCGGCGCCCGCCACGAGCGTCTTAAAAACCGAGCCGGGCTCGTAGGCGTCGGTGACCAGGCGCAAGTTCATATCCTCGGTCTTGGCATTCTCCAGATCGGTCTGGTCGTAGGTCGGGTACGAGCAGGCTGCCAAGATCTCGCCTGTCGTAGGATCGGTGACCAGCGCCGAGCCGTTCTTGGCCTTAGTCTTCTCAACTGCCTCTGCCAGGGCATCCTCGGCCGCACGCTGGATATTGACGTCGAGCGTCGTCACGATATCAACGCCGTCGACCGCAGCCACCTTTTTATAGGCACCGCCCGCGATATAGCTGCCGTCCCTCGCGCGCTCGCGTACGAGAGAACCGTTCGTGCCGGTCAGAAGCTTGTTGTATTGCTTTTCGAGACCCGTCAAGCCGTCGTTGTCTACATTCACTACACCCAGCACCTGCGATGCCAGATTGCCGTATGGATATACGCGCTTCATGGCCTGCTCAAAAAGCACGCCGGGCAGGTTCTTCTTCTCCAGCGCCGCAACATCGTCTTCGTCCACCTGGCGCTTGATATACACCCAGGTTCCATCGGACTCAACGAGCTTGCGGCAGGTCTTTTTATCGATTCCAGTTGCCTTGACCAGCGCCGACACCGTCTTGTCAACATCCTCGACAAGCTGCGGGTTCACGGCGATGTTGCGACATTCGACCGACGACGCCAACACGTTGCCGTTGCGGTCGTAGATGGTGCCGCGTTTGGCATAGAGGGTCTGCGCAAGCAGGCGGCGCGCATCGGCACGCTCGCGCAGTTTATCGGCTTCGACAATTTGATAGTCGGCAAGGTGAAAGACGCCCAAGCCCAAGCCAAGCCCGATGAAGCCCATGACGGCTTTGCGGCGAGGCAGAGGCGCGCCTGTGAGCCATTCGGTCGACGAACTCTTGCGCGACCTGGTGTTATGCACTTGAGGGCCGCCCGAGCCGCGAAGTCGCGACGCCGGGTCGTTGCCACGGGACTGCTCGGCGTTGTAAGATTGCCGACCCGTTCCTTGATAACCAGAACGTCCCCGCGACGAGGGACGTCCAGAACCGCGGCCCCCATCGGAACCGCGGCGATAGTCATTTGTCATACTCAGCTACCGTCTTGCTACTGAGCGGTCGCGGTCGCGTTGGCGCCCGCGGCTGCATCCTGCGAAAAGTCAAGTGTAACGCTCTCGCTGGGCTCCACCATGCCATAAGCGCCCGCAAGGTCGCGAATGCGCGTGTCGGCACCATAGACCGAATGCATGACCTCCAGGTCGGAGCTCTCATCGGTCGCCTTCTCGAGCGTGTTGGTAAGCGCGGCGTTGCTGTTGAGCACCTGGGCCGTAACGCCGGCGAGCGCCACACGGGCGACACCGATCGTCATGAAGATGGCCGCAATGATGCAAAACGTTTTAAGAACGCTCATGAAAACCGGGCTTACCGCCTGGTTTGCCTGACGGCCCGCGCCGGTGTAGACATCAAAGCGCGGCATGCGCTGCTCGCGGGGAGCAACGGGAGCCTGCGGTGCCTCACGATAGGCGGGCATGGCGTTCATATCATAGGCGAGTGCTGCGTTTGAGGTGTTGTAGCCCATGATATGCCGCCTCCCATCCCGAGTACGTTGGTAGTGTGTTTAAGCTTCGTTTGTGGTACGAGCGGGAGGTCCAATATCGCGCGGTCGCGTCTACAGACGCTGCGCCACGCGGATCTTGGCTGATCTCGCCCGAGGGTTGCGCGCAACCTCATCGGGTTGGGCAACCAAGGGTTTGCGGGTGATGACCTTGAGTATCGGCACGTTGCCGCACACGCACACCGGAATCTCCGGCGGACACGTGCACCCCTGGCTCATCTCCTTAAAGTGGTTCTTTACGATACGGTCCTCGAGCGAGTGATACGAGATGACGCAGATGCGTCCACCCGGGTTGAGCCACCTTGTGGCGGCGTCAAGCCCTCGCTCGAGCACATCGAGTTCGTGATTGACCTCGATGCGAATGGCCTGGAAACTTTTCTTGGCTGGGTGTCCGCCATGCCGACGAGCGGCAGCGGGGATACCAGCCTTGATGATCTCGACAAACTGACCGGTGGTTTCGATCGGCTCATGCTCGCGGCGGCGCACGATCTCACGCGCGATCTGCGAGGCGAACTTCTCTTCGCCATAGACGCGTAGAATCCGGGCGAGGTCGTGTTCGTTATAGGTGTTGATGACCTCAGCTGCGTTTAAGGTGTTGTTACCCGGATCCATCCGCATGTCCAATGGGGCGTCCTCGTTGTACGAAAAGCCCCTGCCAGGGATATCGAGTTGCGGCGACGAAACGCCCAAGTCGAACAGGAAGCCATCGACCCCGGGCACCTCGGCCGAGCAAAGCAGCTCGTCCAAGTCGCCGAAGTTGCCCTTCAGCAGCTGGTGCGGTACGCCGGGAACCTCGCGGTCCAGACGGGCGCCAGCGGCCTCGAGGGCCATGTCGTCCTGATCGACGCCGAGCAAAAGGCCGGTCTCCCCCACCTGCGCGGCCATCTTTACCGAATGGCCGGCACCGCCAAGGGTGCAGTCGCAGACGACGGAACCGCTCTTTAGCTGCAGCGACTCAAGCACTTCGCCGAGCATGACAGGTTCATGCCGATATTCTTGTGTCAAGATCCCACGCTCCATCCGTTACTCGTGCCTTGCCCTTACGAGAAGAAGAGGTCCAGCAGGGCCTCGTCATCATCGTCCTCATCGGCCGTAGCGCGGTCCCAAACCTCAAGGTGGTCGTAGTTGCCCACAACCGTGACCTCGCGGTCGAGGTTCGCCTGCTTGCGGAGAGACTCAGAAAGACCGATACGACCCGCGCTGTCCACATCCATCGACGTGGTGCGCTTGTTGATCGCCCTCATGAGCTTCTGGTCGTTGATGTCACGCGGGTTAAAACCCTCGTGGCCCTCACGACCCGCGAAGAGTCCTTCGACCCACTTATCGAAGGCCTCGGCAGAGAACACGTACAGAGCATCGACATCCAGGGCTTTAAACACGCGAACGTGCTCTCCAAGCTCCTCACGAAGGGGTGCAGGCAGGGATAGACGACCTTTTGCATCGAGATTGCGCTCGTATGCACCCGTCATTCCCATGTGCGCCCTCCCCTCGGTTACTCAGATGGCACGTACGCGGGGAACCACCCCGCCTGTCGACGTCATCAATAATATGGGGAACCGCCCCATTTTTCAACACCTTTCCCCACCACTGCCCCCACACCACCCCACCACTACACCCCCAATATGTTGTAAAACAACCCCGATCATATGTTCGAAAACACAATTTGTTGTGTTTGCAGCAAAGGCGGGATGCCACCTGTAGAACCACGCCCGCGAACCTCAACCTTCAAGTTGACCTTGAGGCGATTTTTACGTCCCTTTACACACCGTTCACATCGTCCCCAAACTCCCCCACCCAAGGCACGTGCGGCCCACCACCGCGACGCCAAGTGGCGAAAAATGGGACGGGCCCCAGATTGCCCATGCGCGCGCAAAAGCACGCCGTGGCAATCTGGGGCCCGTCCCCAAATACCTATAAATTTGCAGGTCAGCGATGAGTTAACGATGCGCCAGCGGGTGCGCCGCCAGATAGACCTCGGTCAGTTGCGTACGATCGACATGCGTGTAGACCTGCGTGGTCGATATATCGGCATGTCCCAAGATCTCCTGTAGCACACGGAGGTCTGCGCCGCCCGCAAGCATATGGGTGGCAAAGGAGTGACGCAGCGTATGGGGATGGAGTCCCACCAGCCCCACCTGGCGCCCATAGCGCTCACAGATGGCATGGATGCCCTGGCGTGACAGACGGCGGCCGTTCTTATTTAAAAAGACCGCCGAGGTCTCGGTTCCGCGGGCATGGGCCGCCAAGCGGGAACGCCCCTCAGTTACATAGAGCGTCAGAGCTCGCGCCGCGCTTCCCACCAGCGGTGACAGGCGTTCCTTTGAGCCCTTACCGCGAACGAGCACAAAGCCATCGTCGATATGGATATCGCCCACATCGAGCCCCACCAACTCGCTCACACGTAAACCGCATCCGTAGAGCACTTCCAAGATGGCATGGTCGCGCAAGCCCATCTCGCCCTCGGGAAAGTCTTGATCGAGCAGCGCCGAGACATCCTCCACCGATAGATACTCCGGCAAACGCTCAGCCTTTTTAGGCAGGCGCAACGCCGCCGTTGGATTTTGGGCCACAGCCCCATCGCGCACCAAAAAGGCATGCAGGCCCTTCACGGCCGCAAGCGCACGCTCCACTGAGGCATCGGAATAGCCCCCATCGCGGCGATCGGCAACAAAGCCCTCCACGACCTGACGAGTCACCTCTTCAAAAGACACAATACCCGCCCGCTCCAGATAGGCGCAGTACGTCGTCAGGTCACGACGATAGGCCGCAATCGTGTTGCGCGCCAAACCCCGCTCGACCGCGAGGTAATCGAGATACTCCCCCGCCGCCACGGCGAGCGACGAGGGAGTAGCTTCGGTATGTTCCTTATTCGCCGGCACCCTTAGTCCGTAGCGAGGTTCATGGGCGTCACCTGCAGACGGTCGACACCCTCGTGCTGGCCGATCGAAGCGCGCACGAACTCGCGGAACAGCGGCTGCGGGTTGGTCGGGCGGCTCTTGAACTCGGGATGAGCCTGGGTTGCCACATACCACGGATGCACGTCGCGCGGCAGCTCGACCATCTCGACCAGGCGCTCGTCGGGCGACAGGCCCGAGATAACCAAACCGGCGTCCTCGAGCTGGTCGCGGAAGGCGTTGTTGAACTCAAAGCGGTGACGGTGACGCTCGTAGACGAGCTCCTCGCCATATGCCTCGCGCGCGAGGGTATCGGCGGCAAGCTTACACGGATAGGCACCCAGACGCATGGTGCCGCCCTTCTCGGTCACGTCCTCCTGCGAGCTCATCAAGTCGATGACACTATACGGGCCATCCGGATCGAACTCGGAAGAGCTGGCGCCGGCAAGGCCGACCACGTTGCGGGCAAATTCGCACACGGCAACCTGCATACCCAGGCAAATGCCCAGATACGGAATCTTGTGCTCGCGGGCGAACTCGGCCGCGAGGATCTTGCCCTCCAGGGCGCGCTTGCCAAAGCCGCCAGGGACCAAGATGCCCGAGGCGTCACCCAGGACCTCGGAGACGTTCTGCTCGTCGAGGCTCTCGCCATCGACCAGCTGCACGTCCACATGGCGATCGTAGAAGACGCCCGCATGGTGCAGGGCCTCGATAACCGACAGGTAGGCATCGGGCAGCTGCGTATACTTGCCCACGACGGCGATCTTCACCTTGTCGGCGTGATGGTTGGCGTGA
The DNA here is from genome assembly GCA_965147105.1 of uncultured Collinsella sp. Classification (GTDB taxonomy): domain Bacteria; phylum Actinomycetota; class Coriobacteriia; order Coriobacteriales; family Coriobacteriaceae; genus Collinsella. Next base: position 25,971 of record CBCTIZ010000004.1, read on the forward strand.
TTCTGCTTGCGCAGGAACTCGTTCCACTCGCTCATGTCGCGCTCACGCGGGTCCAGACCCAGGCGCTCGCAAATGCGCAGGTCAAAGTCCTGCTCGGCAAGCAGCTGCGGAACATCGTAGATGCTCGCGCAGTCCTCGTTGGTAAAGACACAGTCGGTGTCGACGTCGCAGAAGCTTGCGATCTTGCCGCGGATGGCATCGTCGATATGGTGGTCGGAGCGCAGAACGATAATATCGGGCTGGATACCAAAGCTGCGGAGCTCCTTAACGGAGTGCTGCGTCGGCTTGGTCTTGACCTCATGGGCGGCGGCGATATAGGGAACGAGCGACACGTGGATGTAGCAGACGTTCTCGGGGCCGGCCTCCTTGCGATACTGGCGGATAGCCTCCACAAACGGCTGCGACTCGATGTCGCCGATAGTGCCGCCCAACTCAGTGATGACCACGTCGGAGCCGGTCTGCTCCTCAATACGACGGAACTTATCCTTAATGGCGTTCGTGACGTGCGGAATCACCTGCACGGTGCCGCCCAAAAAATCACCGCGACGTTCACGGGCGATCAGGCTCTTATAGATGGCACCAGTCGTAAAGTTGGAATCGCGGGTCAGGTTCTCGTCAATAAAGCGCTCGTAGTGGCCCAGGTCCAGATCGGACTCGTAGCCGTCCTCGGTCACAAAGACCTCGCCATGCTGGAACGGGCTCATGGTGCCGGGGTCAACGTTCAGATACGGGTCGGCCTTTTGCATCGTTACCTTGTAGCCGCGCGACTTGAGTAGACGGCCCAGCGAGGCCGCGGTAATACCCTTACCCAGAGACGAACCCACGCCGCCGGTCACGAACACATGCTTGGTCATATTGAGTTACCTGCGCTTCCCGTAGAAGTTGTCCATACACATCTTACGGGTCTTCATTGTAATACTCGCGACGCGCGCCGCACGCAATTTTTCTTACGCGCAATAGCATTTCTCCATCTCGAAACAAAACGCCGTCCGGTTGCCCAGGCGGCGTCGCTTCGACTATGAATGCGCGCTGTTATCGATCGGCGACTTCGTCCTTGATCAAGTCCTGCACGAGCATACCGGCACGGACGCCCTCTAGATACCACTCGCCACGCTCCGTGAGACAAATACCATTTGCGAGTTGGCCGCCGTCTTCGCTGTAGCGCGAGACGACCTCGATGATGTCTTCGGATTCCAAGCGTTCAATTGCCGCGCGGGCACGATACGGAGACACCCCCACACGCTCGGCAAGCGTCTTGCGCGAAAAGCCATAAAATCCGCCGTTGTCTTCGGACAGCTGTGCGATCTCCATCAGCACCTGCACCTCGACACGCTTCATATCGTTGACACTCGCACGACCCTTGCCAGCCATGGCAGCCTCCTCAAACCGAGCACGGCCATCACCTGCACCGTGCGCGACCGGCACACCCCATGATGGCCGGCAACATCCATCATGCGGCATCCCCGCAAAAGGATGAAACAATTAGGGTTATTGTATACCGCCCAAATCGCTTATAGGCAGGTAAACGGGCTATTTTTAGGTTAAACGGTAGCTTTGTTGATAAAAGGGGCACACCGAATGCATACCCGATGCGCCCCTTTCAGACCAATTTATCCAGGCTTAGCGGTGGAAGAAACCACGGCGCTCGAACTTGGGCTCGCAGCACACGTTGATGCCCAGCTTGCGCAACACCGTCTCGTCCGTCGGCGAGATGATCACGCTAAAGAAGGCATCGCAGCCGTGCAGCTGCTCCAGGCCCGAAAGGACGCGGGCCGCCGTCTCGCTCGTTGCCGAGGTGATCGAGAGCGCCATAAGCGTCTCGTCGGTGTGCAGGCGCGGATTCTTGCTACCCAGGAAATGTGTCTTGAGCTTGCTGATAGGCTCGATCGCCTCATCGCTAATGACCTCGAGCTCAAGGTCAACGCCCGAGACATGCTTAAGTGCATTCATGATGAGCGAGCTCGCGGCGCCCAGGCGCGTGGAAGTCTTGCCGGTCACCACGGAGCCGTCGGGCATGACCATGGCGCCTACGGGGCCACCCGTCAGCTGCTCCCTGGTAAGGGCGGCCGAGCGCGCCGGCGAGTAGTTCTTGTCGATACCGGCCTTCTTCATAATGATCTTGAGACGGTCGACTTGCTCATCGCCCACGCCGGTACGGCGCACATTTTCGACCGCGGTAAAGTAGCGGCGGACGATCTCCATCTTGGAAGCGTCGCGGCAGGCATCGTCATCGGTGATGGCAAAGCCGACCATATTGACGCCCATGTCCGTGGGGCTCTGGTAGGGGCTCTTGCCCAGGATCTTTTCCATCAGGGCACGGACCACCGGGAAGGCCTCGACGTCGCGGTTGTAGTTGACCGTAGTCTTGTTATAGGCCTCCAAGTGGAAGGAGTCGATGATGTTGGCGTCGTCGAGATCTGCCGTGGCCGCCTCGTAGGCGATGTTGACCGGATGCGTGAGGGGAAGGTTCCAGACCGGGAAGGTCTCGAACTTGGCGTAGCCGGCAGCGGTGCCGTGTTTGTGCTCGTGATAGAGCTGCGACAGGCAGGTGGCGAGCTTACCCGAGCCAGGACCCGGCGCGGTGACCACGACGAGCGGACGGGTGGTCTCGACAAACTCGTTCTTGCCATAGCCGTCGTCGGACACAATCAGGTCGACGTCGTGGGGATAGCCCTCGATGGGATAGTGCAGCTTGGCGGGAATGCCGAGCGCGTTCAGGCGATTGCGGAAGACATCGGCGGCGGGCTGGCCGGCGTACTGGGTGATAACCACGGCCGCGACAGCAAAACCATTGCCGCGGAACAGATCGACCAGGCGCAAAACGTCCTCGTCATAGGTAATGCCCAGGTCACCGCGAGCCTTGTTCTTCTCGATGTGGTTCGCGTTAATGGCGATGATGACCTCGACGTCGTCTGCAATGCTCTTGAGCATGCGAAACTTGCTGTCCGGCTCAAAACCGGGCAGCACGCGGCTCGCATGATAGTCATCGAACAGCTTGCCGCCAAACTCCAAATACAGCTTGCCGCCAAACTGCGAGATGCGCTCCTTAATATGAGCGGCCTGCAGCTCGATATACTTCGCGTTGTCGAAACCCTGGCGCATGAATGGCTCCCGTCCCGTTTCCAATTAATGTTCTAGGCGATTATAACGGAGCCCGCCCTCCCCGATACCCAGACCATCAACAGGCACCAACCAAACACGCCCACCGCAACCACCGGGGACCCGGGGTAGCTAATTTGGAGCAGGGAACAAGTCACTCCGCACCAACAATGGAAACGTCACAGGCAGAGCCAAAGCCAGCAAACGTGCACCGGAGCGAGCAAGCTGCCTCCTGCCTGCAACAATGGCAGCGCCGCAGGTTGAGCATAAGTCAGCGAGCGCCGTCCAGGACGTACAAGTTGGCATGAAAAAGGCAAGGCATAGACCTTCTGGTCATGCCTTGCCTTTTGAATGACAAATTGTCGTTCTGGGCGGCGCGCAGCGTCGACTGGTTGCGCGGTTCGTAGAACCGCGCAACATGAGAGCGCCCCCTCCCGCGCACGGAACGGGAGGGGGCTAAAGGTAGGAGTCTACCGGTGGGTTTACCCCACCGGACAGACGATGACCAGATGATCCTTTACAGGATCGTCAAGGTTTCCGTGGGGTACCCGTTGGGTACTTAGAGCAACACGCAGGCGACGGTCAGGATGATGGCGCAGACGACGGAGAGCGCGACGATGAGCTTAAGGGCAAACTTGAGCCAGGTCGTCCACTCGATCTTGGCCAGGGCGAGACCGCCCATGATGGCGCCGGAGGTCGGGGTGAACAGGTTCACGACACCGATGGCGGCGGAGAAGATCATGACCATGACCTCGGGCGAGAAGCCGAGCTTAACAGCCAGCGGTCCCATGATGGGCATGGAAACGGTAGCCATACCGGAGGTCGAGGGGATCAGGAAGGACAGGCCGAAGTAGACCAGGAAGCTCATGGGAGCGAAGATTACGCCGGACAGGCCAGCCAGGGCATTGGCGGCAGCGTCGAGGACGAAAACGTCGAGACCGGTGTTAGCCATGAGGACGGAGATGCCACGGGCGAGGGCGATGACGAGAACAACGGACATCATGTCGGCAGCGCCGGTGATGAAGGTGTTAACGATCTGCTTCTCGGACAGGCCACCGATGATACCGATAAGGACGGCCATGAGGAAGAACCAGGTGGAAGCCTCGTCGAAGTACCACTGGCCAATGGGCAGGCCGGTGATCAGGGCAGACCAGCCCTGGACGACGGCGTTACCGTCGGCGTCGTAGACAGCGCCAGCGTCGAAGAAGTTGGCGACGCCCTCGTTGAGGTCGGCCAGCGGAATGAAGCCGACGATCATGACGACGAAGGTGAAGGCGAAGGCAATCAGAACACCCTTCTGACGACCGGTGAGCTTGACCTCCTTGTGGACCTCGGAAGCAGCCTTGCCGTGAGCCTCTTCGGCGTCCTTGAGCTCCTGCATCGACAGGATGGTGGAACCCTTGTCAGCCTTGACCTTCTTGGCATAGTTCATCACGAAGAAGATGGACATAGCGGTAGTGACAATCCACAGGACGGCACCGAGGCCGATGATGATGGACTGGTTGACCTCAATGCCAACGCCGGTCAGAGCGTCGACGGCAGCGCCGACGGCGAACGGGTTAACCGTGGAGCCCAGGCAGCCGCAGCCAGCGCCGAGCAGGACGGTAGCGGCACCGACCATGGGGTCGAAGCCAGCGGCCATCATGGTAGCGGCGAGCAGGGCGTAGAAGGGAACGGTCTCCTCGCACATACCATAGGTGGTACCACCGAGGGAGAAGATGAGCATCAGCACGGGAATGAGCATAATCTCGTTGCCCTTAAGCTTCTGCACCAGAACGGCGATGCCGTTGTCCAGGGCGCCGGTCTCGGTCATCATGCCGAGGAAGCCGCCCAGGATCATAACGAAGAGGCAGACGGGCAGAGCGTCAGCGAAGCCCAGGATCGGGGCGGTGCAGAAATCGCTCAGACGGGCTGCGGTAACCGCGCCGCCGGACGTGCCGGAGACGATAACGGTAATCACTGCAACAATTGCCAGCAGAGCTAGAAGAATGGTGAACGATGAAGGCATACCGCGCTTTTTCTTAGCGGTCTCAGTCATGGTTCTCATCCCCCCCTTCATAAATCATTTAACTTTCTCGCGCGAAGCGGATCTTCCGTGCCGTGCCCACCGCCCGACGCGAGATATTTACCAGACAAAGCCGCTCGGGGTGTGCAGCAATACACCCCGAGCGAGATGCTAGATGCTCTTACTTGAGCGTGGCGTACATGACAGCCTTGATGGTGTGCATGCGGTTCTCGGCCTCGTCGAAGACCTTGGAAGCGGGGCTCTCGAAGACCTCGTCGGTGACCTCCTGCTCGGTGATGCCGAACTGCTCGCACTTCTCGGCGCCAATCGTGGTGTTGGTGTCGTGGAAGCTGGGCAGGCAGTGCAGGAAGATGGCACCCGGGTTGGCCATAGCCATGACCTCGGAGGTAACGCGATACGGGGTGAGCTGAGCGATGCGCTCGGCCCAGACCTCGTCGGGCTCGCCCATGGAGACCCACACGTCGGTGTAGATAACGTCGGCACCGGTGACGCCGTCCTTGACGTCGGTGGTCAGCTTGATGGTGCAGCCGTTAGCCTCGGCGATGGGCTTGCAGGCCTCGATGACGTCGTCAGCGGGCATGCACTCCTCAGGGCCACAGGCCACGAAGTTCATGCCGAGCTTGGAGCAGACAACCATGAGGGAGCGAGCGACGTTGTTCTTGCAGTCGCCCATGAAGACGAGGGTCTTGCCCTTGATGTCGTAGTTGAAGTTCTCCTGGACGGTCAGGATGTCGGCGAGCATCTGGGTGGGATGCCACTCAGTGGTCAGGCCGTTCCACACGGGCACGCCGGACTTAGCAGCGAGCTCCTCGACGTCGTCCTGGGCAAAGCCACGGAACTCGATGCCGTCATACATGCGGCCAAGAACGCGGGCGGTGTCCTCGATGGACTCCTTCTTGCCCATCTGCGACGAACCGGGATCGAGGTAGGTGACGCCCATGCCCAGATCCATGCCGCCGACCTCGAAGGCGCAGCGGGTACGAGTGGAGGTCTTCTGGAAGAGCAGAACGATGTTCTTGCCCTCGAGATAGCGGTGCGGAACGCCAGCGCGCTTCATGTCCTTGAAGTTCTTGGAAAGCTTGAGCAGGTACTCGATCTCCTCGGTGGAGAGGTCGAGGAGCTTGAGGAAGCTACGGCCGGAGAGGTTAACACCCATGGTTCGTTTCCTTTCGAAAAAATGAATTACGTAAGTATTAGTGTTGCCCGTTTGACGGGCGAAACCGGTGCGGTTGTAGGGGGACCGCACCGGAAACGGAAAAACTTAGAGGTCCTCGCGCCAGAAGGGCATGCTCATGCAGCGCGGGCCGCCGCGGCCGCGGGAGAGCTCGGCGGAGGGCACGACGAGAAGGTCCAGGCCCTCCTTGTAAAGCACGTCGTTGGTGACGGTGTTGCGGGCGTAGACGCAGATCTTGCCGGGCTCGACGCACAGGGTGTTGGAGCCGTCGTTCCACTGCTCGCGGGAGGCCGCGATCGGGTCGCCGCCGCCGCAGGGGATCAGCTTGACCTGGTCGACGCCGGTGGCGTCCTCCAGGACGTGCTCGAGGGTGTCCTCGATCAGGCGGATGTTCACGTCGCCCGGGTTCTTGCCGGCGGTCAGCTCGTAGACGCGCAGGGTGCCCATGATGGCGGGGTGGATCGTGAACTTATCGACGTCGATCTGGGTGAAGACCGTGTCGAGGTGCATGAAGGCGCGCGAGACCGGGATGTCGAAGGCCAGGATGCGCTCGACCTTGGAGTCGGAGTTCCAGAAGATGTTCTGGGCCATGACGTCGATGGCCGCGGCCTGGGTGCGCTGGGAGATGCCGACGGCGAGGGTCTTCTCGTTGATGTTCAGCACGTCGCCGCCCTCGGTGTGGAACTGGCAGTCGCGGCGGAAGTACAGCGAGACGTCCTTGTAGTCGGGGTGGTACTTGAAGACGTACTTGCCGTACAGGGTCTCGCGGTTGCGGGTGACCGAGTACATGCGGTTGAGGTTGACGCCCTCGCCGACGACCGCGAACGGGTCGCGGGTGAAGTAGAGGTTGGGCATCGGGTCGATGATCAGGTCGGACTCGGACTCGGAGTTGACCAGGGAGTCGAGGGTCGTGGACGCCGTGAGGGGCATGTCGATCTCGGCCTTGGTCATGCCGGCCATGGTCTTCTTGACGAACTCGAGGTTGTCCTCGATGGAGTCCAGCTTCTCGCGGACGATCTGCGGCATGTGCTGGCCGCGGATGCCGGCCTCGGCGATGTACTGGTCGGTGAACTCGGCGCGGGCGCCGGGGACCTGGTCGAACACCTCGGCGACGAGGTTCTCGAGGTAGAGGACCTCCACGCCCTGGTCCCTCAGGATCTGGGCGAAGGTGTCGTGCTCCTGCTGTGCGACCTCCAGGAACGGGACGTCGTCGAACAGGAGTCGCTCGAGCTCGTCGGGCGGCAGGTTGAGGAGCTCGTCGCCGGGACGGTGCAGGCAGACCTTCCTGAGCTTGCCGATCTCGGAAGGCACGTGCAGACCTTTCGTCATGGCCTCCTACCTTTCTTTCGGGCCCCTGTCAGGGCCGATTCGTTAGCGCCCCTCCGTGTGAGGCGTTATTGCTGACGACATATTTATATCCAAAATCAGTTCATACTTCCACCTCGCCCCCGAACGGTTTTATATGAGGGGTGAACGGCATACACATATACTTCACGCATGGCACACTTTGATTTAATAAAGTTTATTTACGTGCTTAAACGCGTTTTCAATCCAGATAGCAAATGGAACTAAACTTTATTAAACCACCCTCAAATTGCATATTTCTAATAAAGCTATGAATAGAATTAGCGATTCATACCACGTCTCAACCATTTTCATTTTTATTCAAAAAAAAGTTTGTCCTATTCATTTCTGGTAAGCATATTACCGTTTACCAGACGCTTTGTACCGTTCACCGGAAGCTCAGTATAAGGCCCAGCGAATACCGGCTCACCTTACGGCCTCATTTGTAACAACTTGACTTCTCGGTATAGAAAAACAGTCCCGCTCCCCTCATGGGAAACGGGACTGTTATCGATAATCGTAGACAGATTTGAGCGGCTTTGAGAGCCGTCGGAATCCTAGCGATCGAACTCCGCCAGTGCCTCGCCCAAAAGCCTCAGACCCTCGCGCAGAACGTCCTCGCTCGCGCAGTAGCCCAGGCGTGCGCCGCAGGGAAGCTCAAAGCGGCTACCGGGAACCAACAGCACTCCCCTCTCGGCCAGCAGGCGCTTGCAGAACTCCTCGTCGTCCTCGGGAATATCAAGCTGGATAAACGAGGTAGACACGCCCTGCGGGGCCGTCCAGGAAACGCGATGCTGGGTATCAATCCAAGCCTGCGCGATATGGCGGTTTCCAAACACGATCTTGCGGTTACGCTCGAGGATCTTGTCCTTGTGCTTGAGCACATAGGTCGCCAGGGCGTCGTTGAACACGCCGCCGCAAATCATGGTGTAGTCGCGGTACGTGCGAATGCGATTAGATACCTCTTCGTCTGCCACAACCCAGCCCACGCGAGCTGCAGGCGTCGAATAGGTCTTAGACACCGAGTTGGTGACAATGGCCCTCTCGTACACATCGGCCATCGACATAAAGGACTTGGTGTTCTCGAGCGGCAGATACACCTCGTCGCACAGCACGTAGGCGCCCACCGAACGGGCAATCTCGGCAATCTGGCCGAGCGTGTCGGCATCAAGCACCGTACCGATGGGGTTCGATGCGTTGTTGATGCAGATGAGCTTGGTGTTGGGGCGAACGAGGCGCTTGAGCGGTTCGATATCAGGTTTCCATCCGAGCTCCTCGCGAAGCTCCCAATACTCGACCTCGGCGCCGAGCGCACGCGGAATCTCATAGAGCGGCGCATAGGTAGGCCACTCGGCGATAACGTGGTCGCCGGGCTCGACTACAGCCATGATGGCGTTGAGATTGGCGCCCGTGCAGCCATTGGTCTGCAGAATGTGATCGGGATTGACCTCGCGACGATACAGCTTGGCAACCTCGGCCTTAAACTCCGGCGAACCCTCGATCCAGCCGTAGTTCATCTTCTCGCGATCCAGGCGCTCGTAGAACGTGGCGCCGTCCTGTTCGTCGAGCGCGCGAAGCTCGCCCATGGTAAGCGACGAGATCGTCGACTGGGCGATATCCCACGTGGCGCTCTTCTCCCAAACGTTGAGCCACTCCTCAACGCCGATTGCCTTGATATCCATGACCAAGCTCCTTACAAAAGCAGTCATCCAATCGTGTTGACGTTCCTCATACAAGAATGGGGCGGTGCGAATACCCGCACCGCCCCAATGGGAGACATCTAATGGCAGCTAGATGTATGTATTAAGACCTGTACGGGTCCTTGAAGACCTTAGAGGTCCTCGCGCCAGAAGGGCATGCTCATGCAGCGCGGGCCGCCGCGGCCGCGGGAGAGCTCGGCGGAGGGCACGACGAGAAGGTCCAGGCCCTCCTTGTAAAGCACGTCGTTGGTGACGGTGTTGCGGGCGTAGACGCAGATCTTGCCGGGCTCGACGCACAGGGTGTTGGAGCCGTCGTTCCACTGCTCGCGGGAGGCCGCGATCGGGTCGCCGCCGCCGCAGGGGATCAGCTTGACCTGGTCGACGCCGGTGGCGTCCTCCAGGACGTGCTCGAGGGTGTCCTCGATCAGGCGGATGTTCACGTCGCCCGGGTTCTTGCCGGCGGTCAGCTCGTAGACGCGCAGGGTGCCCATGATGGCGGGGTGGATCGTGAACTTATCGACGTCGATCTGGGTGAAGACCGTGTCGAGGTGCATGAAGGCGCGCGAGACCGGGATGTCGAAGGCCAGGATGCGCTCGACCTTGGAGTCGGAGTTCCAGAAGATGTTCTGGGCCATGACGTCGATGGCCGCGGCCTGGGTGCGCTGGGAGATGCCGACGGCGAGGGTCTTCTCGTTGATGTTCAGCACGTCGCCGCCCTCGGTGTGGAACTGGCAGTCGCGGCGGAAGTACAGCGAGACGTCCTTGTAGTCGGGGTGGTACTTGAAGACGTACTTGCCGTACAGGGTCTCGCGGTTGCGGGTGACCGAGTACATGCGGTTGAGGTTGACGCCCTCGCCGACGACCGCGAACGGGTCGCGGGTGAAGTAGAGGTTGGGCATCGGGTCGATGATCAGGTCGGACTCGGACTCGGAGTTGACCAGGGAGTCGAGGGTCGTGGACGCCGTGAGGGGCATGTCGATCTCGGCCTTGGTCATGCCGGCCATGGTCTTCTTGACGAACTCGAGGTTGTCCTCGATGGAGTCCAGCTTCTCGCGGACGATCTGCGGCATGTGCTGGCCGCGGATGCCGGCCTCGGCGATGTACTGGTCGGTGAACTCGGCGCGGGCGCCGGGGACCTGGTCGAACACCTCGGCGACGAGGTTCTCGAGGTAGAGGACCTCCACGCCCTGGTCCCTCAGGATCTGGGCGAAGGTGTCGTGCTCCTGCTGTGCGACCTCCAGGAACGGGACGTCGTCGAACAGGAGTCGCTCGAGCTCGTCGGGCGGCAGGTTGAGGAGCTCGTCGCCGGGACGGTGCAGGCAGACCTTCCTGAGCTTGCCGATCTCGGAAGGCACGTGCAGACCTTTCGTCATGGCCTCCTACCTTTCTTTCGGGCCTTACTGGCCGAATGTATCAGCGCCCCTCCGTATGGGACGCTGCTTGCTGACAGCTCTAGTTATATCCAAAAACCACCCGCAATTCCACCTCGCCCCCGAACGGTCAGCAAAGTGCGATGAACGGTATATCGCATATGATTCCCCCATGATGCACTTCAGTTCTCTAAAGCAGGTTTTCAAAGGTAATCGTTCTTTTTTCTAAGGAATTGAGCAAGATTGCACAAATATTTTCATGTTTAGGAATTGCATAGCTAAAACTGTTTTCTGCATATTTATGTCGTCTGTCCATGATTCAATTTGGATTCGATTATATTCAGCTAGCAATCATTCTTATTCATACATCCTCACCAATTGAGTATGGATATAGATTGTTTTCAAAACGAGTCGGGCAGTTAGTTGCATGCCTTGACGGCGTAAGAAGTAGGTAAAGATACCGTTCGCACAATACGTCCGTGCCACAAGTCGACTAAATTGAGACAATAGTGAATAGGGTTAGGCTACCGTCCCCTGCGGGGACTGAACGGACAGATGCATATGCCGAGCAAAATCGAAAAAAAGCAAGCCGCCGCAAAGCTGCGCAAACCGCCGCGCGACTTCTCGTACACGCAGAACCGAGAGCTCAGCTGGCTGCGCTTTGACAACCGTGTGCTCGACGAGGCTTTTGATGAGTCCGTGCCGCTGTTCGAGCGCCTTAAGTTCGTCTCGATCTTCGAGTCAAACCTCGACGAGTTTCTCATGGTGCGTGTGGGCGGCCTGTCCGACCTTGCTGAGCTCAAAAAACAGCCTGTCGACAACAAGAGCAATATGACCGCCTCCGAACAGGTCGATGCTGTCATGGCGGAGCTGCCCGGGCTCCTTACCCGTTGGGAGTCCATCTTTAAGAGCATCGAGGGCAAGCTCGACACCCTGGGCGTTCACCGCGCCCGCATCGATTCGCTTACGCCCGAGGAGCGCACCTTTGTAACCCGCTACTTCCAGGCCTACGTGTCGCCGGTCATCTCACCGCTGGTGATCGACCCGCGCCACCCCTTCCCCAACCTGCGCAACGGCGCGCTCTACCTGGCGTGCGGCCTGGACGGCGTCACCGACGAGGAGAGCCTGCTGGGCCTTATCGAGATTCCCGCCTCGATGAACCGCGTGGTCGAGATCCCCTCGCCCACCGGCACCTACTCCTACATCTTGCTCGAGGACGTCATCCTCGCCTGCCTGGACAGCTGCTTTGGCTCCTATAAGCCGCTGGATCGTGCGCTGATCCGCGTCACCCGCAACGCCGACATCGATCCGGACGGCGAGGGCGTCGAAGAGGAAGAGGACTACCGCCAGCACATGAAGCGCATCCTCAAGAAGCGCCTGCGTCTGCAGCCGGTAGTGCTCGCGGTCTCGGGGTCGCTCGAGAAGGCAACGCTCAAGACCATCCGCAAGGCGCTCGAGCTTTCGCGCCGCTCTGTCTTTACCTGCGATATCCCGCTCGACCTGGGCTACGTCTTTGGCATTGAGGGCAAGATTCCCGAGCACCTGCGCAACGAGCTGCTCTTTACGCCGTTTAGGCCGCAGCCCAATCCCACCATCGACATGACCCGCTCCATCCGCGAGCAGGTGCTGCAGCACGACAAGCTGCTCTTTTATCCCTACGAGGCCATGAACCCCTTCCTGGATCTGGTGCACGAGGCCGCCTACGACCCCGAGTGCATCTCGCTGCGCATCACGCTCTACCGCGTGGCCAAGCAGAGCCGCCTGTGCGAGTCGCTGATCGATGCTGCCGAGAACGGCAAAGAGGTCACGGTGCTCATGGAACTTCGTGCCCGCTTTGACGAGCAGAACAACATCGAGTGGGCCGAGCGCCTGGAAGAGGCCGGCTGCACCGTCATCTATGGTTCCGAGGGCTTTAAATGCCACTCAAAGATCTGCCAGCTCACCTATCGCGAGGGCATGGCGCTAACGCGCCTCACGCTTTTGGGCACCGGCAACTTTAACGAGAAGACGGCCAAACTCTACAGCGACTTTATGCTCATGACAGCCCATCCCGGCATCGGCGAGGACGCCAACCTGTTCTTCCGCAATCTGTCGCTGGGCAACCTGCGCGGCGACTACCGCTTCCTGGGTGTGGCGCCCGTCGGACTGAAACCGCTCATCATGCGCGGGCTTGACCGCGAGATCCAGCGCGCCCTTGCCGGCGAGCCCGCCCGCGTGTTCTTTAAGCTCAACTCGCTGACCGACCGCGAGGTTATCGACAAGATCGCCGAGGCATCGTGTGCCGGCGTGCGCGTAGACATGATCATCCGCGGCATCTCGTGCCTCAAGCCCGGTGTTCCGGGCAAGACCGAGAACGTGCATGTCCGCTCCATCGTCGGACGCTTTTTGGAGCACGCGCGCGTCTATGCTTTCGGCGTGGACTCGGACATGATTTACCTGAGCTCGGCAGACATGATGACGCGCAACACCGAGCACCGCGTGGAGATTGCCTTCCCCGTGCTCGACCCCACCTGCCGCGCCCTAGTGCACGAGTACATGGGCATGCAGCTGCGCGACAACGTGAAGGCCCGCAGCCTCACGAGCGACGGCACCTGGGTCCCCGTGGAGCGTGCAGAGGGTGAGAAACCCTTCAACTCGCAGGAAGCCCTGCTGGAGCGTGCCTATCGCAACGCCGAGGCCGCCGCGCAGCAGCGCGCACAGGAGAAGGAACGTGTGGCCGAGGAGGCCATTCAGGCCGATGTTGAACACGGGGCAGCTGCCAAACCGGAAGCGGTTGCAGCTCCCCCGGTGAATGAGCCCGAGGCTGCCGCAGAGCCCGCCGTGGAGAAAGCGCCCGAGCCCGCTACTGCGACTCCGGAGCCCGCCGCCGAGGCAAAGCCCGCCCCTGCTCCTGAGCCGCAGCCGGCCACACCCAAGGTCCAAGAGGTCCAGGCGACCGTCATTGAGCCCGAGCCTGCACCTGCACCTCAGCCCGATCCGCAGGTCATCAAGCCCGCACCCGAGACGAGCGCCCGTCGCGATAAGCCCGCCGGCAAGACCAAGGCCATCGAGCGCCATCGCCCCGGCCGCGTGCGCATGGGCCTGGGTCTGATCGGCCTGGGTCTTAAGACGCTCATTACCGGCAAGACGAAATAGTCGTTTGTAGAAGCAGTTTGTAGAAGCGCCCCGCATTTGAGGAAAGCCTCGGATGCGGGGCGCTTTTCCCTGCTACCATGGTGCGAACAACAACGCGAATGACAGGCAGGAATATGAAGCTCACTATAGAATCGATGACCTACGGCGCCGACGGGCTGGCGCACGCCGACAACGGCAAGGCCGTCTTTGTGCAGGGCGCCGTGGCAGGCGACACCGTCGAGGCCGAGGTCGTACAGGACGGCAAGTCGTTCATGCGTGCCCGCACCACCGAGATTCTGGAGCCAAGCCCCGATCGCATTCAGTCTCCCTGCCCCTTCGTGGGCATCTGCGGCGGCTGCTCGTGGGGCAATCTCTCACGCACGGCACAGCTCGCCGCCAAGGAGCAAAATCTGCGCTCCACGCTCGAGCGTATCGGCAAGTTCAGCCCCGATCAAGTCGATGAACTGGTGCAACCCATCCGCCACACCAAGGATGATTGGGGCTACCGCAATAAAATCGAACTCGAGCCGACCGTTGTAAACGGCCGCGTGCGTCTTGGCATGCACGGTGTCGATCCTCGCAAGATCGTGACCGTCGATTCGTGCCCGTTGTTCGACAAACGCTTCCCCAAGGCACTCAAATCGGTCGTCGGCGCGCTCAATTATCTGAGCGGCAGCCACGACCTGGGCCTTGAGCGCGTGGGCATTCGCGCCTCGCGTCGCACCAAGGCACTCGAGGTGGCGCTCTGGACGCCTACGGGCTCTTTCCCGCGCTCGCAAGTCTCGCGCGTGTTGGCAGACGCCGCGCACCCCACAAGTGTCGTACGCGTGATGAGCAAGGGCGAAAAGAAGGCCCGCCGTGTTTCCAAGGTCGAAATGCTCGCCGGAGAGGGCTCATGGACCGAGAATATCGCCGAGGGTCAGATGCGCTTGTCTGCCCCGTCTTTTTTCCAGGTCAACACCAAGGGTGCCGAGATTTTGATCGAGCTTGTCATGGAAACGCTCGATCCGCAGGAAGACGAGCTTGCCGTGGACCTGTACTGCGGTGCCGGCACCTTTACCCTGCCGCTCGCCCGCCGCTGCGACTTTGTCGCCGCCGTCGAGGCCTACGGCCCCGCCGTGCGCGACCTGCGCCGTAACCTGGAGATCAACAAGCTTGATAACGTCGACGTCATTGGCGGAGACGCGGTGCGCGAGTTCCCCGACCAGGATGCCGACGTCTTGGTGGTCGACCCGCCGCGCGCAGGCCTCGCCCCCGAAGCGATCGACCTTATCGCCAGCACGAGTGCCCACGATGTCGCCTACGTGAGCTGCGACCCGGCCACCCTGGCGCGCGATCTCAAACGCTTTGTCGAAGAAGGCACCTTCTCCCCCGTAAAGATCACGCCAGTCGACCTGTTCCCACAAACCTTCCACTGCGAGACCGTCGTCCACCTTAGGCGCAACTAGCCACTTAATCATTGCTCAGAAAAATCATTGGGAAATCGAGCGTGGCAAGCGGAGGTCTTCGGGGTATAAGACGGCTAATTGTATGCCGCCTATGAAAGGAACCCTCATGCCCAGCGTTGCCGTTCTCGCCGCCGATGGCTTTGAAACTATTGAATGCTTGACCATGGTCGATGTCATGCGTCGCGGCGGCGTGCGTGCCACGCTCGTCTCGATTATGCCCACGCGTGAGGTCGTAAGCTCGCTGCAGATCCCCGTGACCTGCGATGCGCTCTTTGATGAGATCAACTTTGACGAGTACGACTGCGTCGTGCTGCCCGGCGGCCTGCCCGGTGCCACCAACCTGCGCGCCGATCAGCGTGTCTGCGACGTGGTCTGCGAGTTCGCCGCGACCAAGCACGTCGCCGCCATCTGCGCCGCCCCGTTTATCCTGGGCGAGCTCGACCTACTCGAGGGGCGCCACGCCACGTGCTTCCCTGGCTTTGAGAAAAGCTTCCCCGAAGGCGCCTATACTGGCGAGAAGGTCACGCAAGACGGCAACATCATCACTGCCAGCGGCATGGCACAGTCACTCCCCTTTGCATTGGAGCTGCTGCGCACGCTCGCCGGCGACAAGGCCGTCGAGAAGGTCGCCGAGGGCATCCAACTATGATTTTGGCTTCCCAATCGCCGCGCCGCATAGAGCTGATGCGCGAGGCAGGCTACAACATTCGCGTGATTCCCGCGGATATCGACGAAACGCCCTTTGATGGCGAGCCCCCGCTCACGCTTGTCGAGCGCTTGGCACGCGCCAAGGCGGCTGCCGTTGCTGCCGAGTATGCCGAGCCCAATGAGTTGACCGTCGCGGCCGACACCATCGTCACCTTCGACGGCAAGATTTTGGGCAAGCCGGCTACCGAGGACGAGGCGCGCACCATGCTCCGTGAGCTTTCGGGCCGCACGCACCAGGTCGCAACCGGCGTCTGCATCGTTAAGGCAGGCGATACGGCCGCCCCGCATGCCGCCGAGAGCCTGTCGTTTGTCGATGTGACCGACGTGACGTTCTACGAGCTCACCGACGAGCAGATCGAGCACTACGTTGCCTCGGGTGAGCCCATGGATAAGGCAGGCGCCTACGGCATCCAGGGCACAGGCGGCCGCATGCTCGTGCACGATATTTCGGGCGACTTCTATAACGTAGTGGGCCTACCCATCGCCCGCGTCGCGCGCGCGATTCAAAAACTCTCGTAATTGCATCTGGCGCTGGGTATTCCCCAGCGCCTACAATTTTGGCGTACCGTACGGATCCCGACCGGGCACAAGGCGCGGCGGAAAACCGATAGGAGTTAAACATGGATACACTGCTCGAGGCCATTGACGTCTGCGATGTCGATGGCTTTTGCTATGGCAACTATACGGACGAGGAGGCCGGCACCGGTTGCACCGTAATCGTGGCACCCGAGGGCGCCACCGGCGGCGTTGACGTACGCGGTGGCGCTCCCGCTTCGCGCGAGACCGACCTGCTACGACCCGAGAACACCGTCGACAAGGTCCACGCCGTCTGCCTTTCGGGCGGATCGGCCTTTGGCCTCGAAGCTGCAAGCGGCGTCGCTCGCGAGCTTGAGAGCCGCGGCATCGGCCTTCCCGTCGGCCCCACGCAGGTGCCTATCGTGTGCTCCAGCTGTATCTTCGACCTTGCCTTTGGTAACCCCACCGTGCGCCCCGACATTGAGGCCGGCATCGCCGCCGTGCGCGAAGCACTCGACCACACCCCCACCAAGCTCGAACAGGGCAACGTAGGCGCCGGCACGGGCGCTACCGTGGGTAAGCTCATGGGGCCTGCCACCTGCATGAAGGCCGGCCTTGGAGCTGCCGCCGTGGCACTCGGCCCCATCAAGGTGGGCGCCGTGGTCTCGGTCAACGCCTGCGGCAACGTTGTCGACCCCTTCACCGGCGAGTGGGTCTCCGGCATGCGCGCCGCAGCCGATAGCGACCAGATCGTCGACATGGAACTCGCAGCCTTTGCCGCCGCCGGATCCATGCAGATGCCGCTCGACCGCACCAACACCACCATCAGCTGCATCGTCACCAACGTGGAACTCACTAAGGCACAAGCCACCAAGGTCTCCCAGATGGCCGCAGACGCCTACGCACACGCCATCCGCCCCACACACACCACCAACGACGGCGACACCATCTACACCCTCGCCAGCGGCAAACTGGGCGCCCAGGCAAGCGCCGCCGTTCCCCTAGACCTGCTGGGCATGCTCGCAGTAAGGGCCCTGGAAACTGCCATCGCAAACGGAGCCAAAACCGCCAAAACCTCCCACGGAATCCCAGGTGCTGCGAAGTAATCTCACTCGACCGTCGGTCGGAGGCGGGCGGGCATTACGTTTGCTGCTCTACAGTCCTATGCAAGACGAAGGCCACATTAAGTGGCCTTCTTTGCATGCGGAACTCGCGACAAACGTAATGCCCGCCCGCCTCCGACCGACTACCAACTAATATTTTTTCAGCCCAGGCCCCTGTGTACCGCGCGTCGAAGATCTTCAAATTCAAATAACCTGACAATCGATTCTTATAGCAGAGGCCCCTTGGCCTTTAGTTTGATACAAGTTCCGCACGAGCCGGAAAGCACTTAATGTGCTTTCCGTGCGAGCAGGACTGTTCGCAGTAGCAAACTAAAGGCCAAGGGGCCCAGTCAACCTATCAGCAGCGATTACTCGGCAGCTAGTTGAATTTGAAGATCTTTGAGGCAAGACGGTATAGGCCGAGTGTGGTTTTATCTCCGGCCCGTCCGCGCAGATTGGTGAAGAACCCGACCACGCCGTAGCGGGCACGACGATACATGCGCTCGTCGTAGGCCTTCAAATCATTCCACAGCGTCTTTAGGCGCTCGTCGGCGCAATCTTCCTCGGAAAGCTTGGTGAGCACCGAGCAGATCGCCATCATCATGGTGAAATAGCCCATCATGTACGAGCGCAGACGCGACGACTCAACATCGCTGTACAGGTGGTACGACTCCATCATGATGCGCGTCACACGGAACTGCTGGTCCAGACGCTTGACCATCGTGGCCTCGTTGACACTCTGGCCCTCGCGACCGATAAAGTAGCGATAGAGGTCGATGTCGGCGTAGTACATGGTCTTGCAACGCGGCAGCGGCACGTAGGCGTAGATGTTGTCCACATAGAACGTGTGCGGCGGCATGGGAAGGTTGGACTCGCGCAGCACATCCGTGCGATAGCACAGGCTGTGCATGAGTAGGTTCTGGTCCAGGCGGAAATGACCGATCTGATCCCAGGAAAAGATCTTTTTGCGCGGCAGGGCAAATTTGTAGCCAATAGCGGTATGCGTGCCCTCGTAAACCTTCTCGTACACGTAGTTCGAGATAAACAGGTCAACGCGCTGATCGCGCTCTTCAAAGCCACGCAGAATCGACAGCATGGTCGAAAGAGCCGCAGCGTCGAGCCAGTCATCCGAGTCGACAACCTTGTAGTAGGTGCCCTGTGCCTCGCGCAGACCCGAAAGGACGGCAATACCGTGGCCACCGTTCTCCTGGTGTACCGCGCGAATGATACCGGGATAACGTGCCTCCCACTCATCGGCCTTATCGGCCGTCTCGTCCTTGGAGCCGTCGTCCACCACGATAATCTCGATATCGGTGGCGTAATTGCTCCCCTCCAAGATGGAGGTGATGCAATGGTCCATGTCCTTGGCGGCGTTATACGAGGGAATACCGAATGTTATGACTTTATGCATGGCAGGCGATAATCTCATCCGAAAGATCGAGGGCGGAATTGGTCACGGCGTCCATATCGTAGTAACGATACTCGGCCAGACGACCCACCGGGTGGAAGTTCGTCAGGTTCTGGACGCGCTCAAGATAGCGCTCATAGAGCTCACGGTTCTCGGGCTCAAGAATGGCGTAGTACGGCGTCTCGCCCGAGCCGGGCGTATAGGCCTTGGAGTACTCCTTCATGATGGTGGTCTTGCCGGGCAGGATCTGACCGGTCATGTTCTTGAACTCGGTAATGCGCGTGTAGTCCTCGCTCGTGGTGTAGTTGACGGTGCCCACGGGCTGGAACTGGTCCATATCGAGCGTCTCGAACTTCATGTCGAGCGTGCGGTACGGTAGCGCGCCCAAGTCGAGGTTGAACAGCTCATCGAGCGGACCGGTATAGACAATCTCGCCGCCGTAGACCTTGCCGTCGATCTTGACGGTAGTCTCGTCGATTTCAAAGAGGTCACGGGCGTCCACGTCGCAGAACACGTCGATCAGGTCGTGGTCGAGCATGTGCTCAAAGAGCGCCGTGTAGCCCTCCTGCGGCATGCCCTGGAAGGGAGCTTGCGGGAAGTAGCGGTCATCATCGCCCACAAAGACGGGAACGCGGCCGGTGATCGAGGGATCGATCTGATCGGGCGTCTGGCCCCACTGCTTCATGGTGTAATGCAAAAAGACGTTCTCGTAGACGTAATCGGCGACCTCGGCCAAGTCGGGGTCGTTCTTCTTACGCAGCTCCATAATGGGCACCTTGACATCCTTGCCAAAGGTCTCCACGAGCTTCTGATACAGCTCCTCGCCGCGCTCGTCACCAAAGGCGAGCTTGAGACTCGCATGGTTGAAGGGCACGGGCATAAGGGTACCGTTGATGTTGGCGAGCACCTTGTGCTGATAATCCGTCCACTTGGTAAAGCGCGACAGGAAATTGTGCACGCGCTCGTTAAAGGTGTGATAGATATGCGGACCGTACTCGTGGATCAGGATTCCGGCCTCGTCAGTGCAGTCATAGGCATTGCCCGCAACGTGGCTACGGCGCTCCAAAACGGCAACACGATAGCCGATGGTCTCGGCAAGACGGCGGGCGCAAACGGCACCGGCATATCCAGCACCGACGACAATCATGTCGTACGCGCCGGCGTTAAAGCCTTCAGGCAGGCCTGAGGTAATCTGCATCGATACTCCTTGTCAAAAGCCACGGGCTCGTTAGCTGGGCTTTTCTCGAACATTCTTCGAGACATATTTATCAGAGCGATTATAGCGCTAATGCGTCCTATAATGAGCTTGCCACACAAGGAAAGCTCAAGCATCGCGGCGTACATAATTGAAAGGTAAACCCGCTAGCAGCGGGTTTATTCGTGAACAGCCGGGCGCCTGGAGCTTAGCGAAACGCTTGTAAGGAGTAACATGAGCGATTTCCTTAACCGTATGAAGTCTGCCGCCAAGGCCGACCTTAAGACGATCGTCCTGCCCGAGGGCGAGGATCCGCGCACCATCGTCGCGGCCACCAAGATCATCGAGGAGGGCCTGGCAAAGATCGTCATCCTGGGCAACCCCGACGAGATCGACGTTCCCGGCGCCACCGTCATCGACCCGCGCAATGCCGAGAAGCACGAGGAGTACGCGCAGAAGTTTGCCGAGCTCCGCGCCAAGAAGGGCGTTACCATCGAGCAGGCTCGCGCCCAGGTGATGGACGCCACCTACTTTGGCACCATGATGGTCAAGATGGGCGATGCCGACGGCCTGGTCTCCGGCGCCTGCCACTCCACCGCCGACACCCTGCGCCCTGCGCTTCAGATCCTCAAGACCGCCCCGGGCACCAAGCTGGTCTCGGCCTTCTTCGTGATGTGCACCGACACCCCGCAGTTCGGTACCGACGGCACGCTGATCTTCGCCGACTGCGGCCTCAACATCAACCCGTCCTCCGACGAGCTCTCCGAGATCGCCATCGCCTCGGCCCACTCCTGGTCCACCTTCATGGGCAACGTTGAGCCGCACGTGGCCATGCTCTCCTACTCCACCATGGGCTCCGCCGGTGGCGAGGTCGCAAAGAAGGTCCAGGAGGCCGTGAAGTTCTGCAAGGAGAAGGCTCCCGAGCTCGCCATCGACGGCGACCTGCAGCTCGACGCCGCCATCGTCCCCACCGTCGCCCAGCTCAAGGCCCCCGGCTCCTCCGTCGCCGGTAAGGCCAACGTGCTCGTGTTCCCCGACCTCGAGGCCGGCAACATCGGCTACAAGCTGGTCCAGCGCTTCGCCGGTGCTGACGCCTACGGCCCCATCCTGCAGGGCATCGCCAAGCCGGTTAACGACCTGTCGCGCGGCTGCTCTGCCGACGACATCGTGGGTGTCGTGGCCATCACCGCCGTCCAGGCTCAGATGGCTGAGTAGCGGACATATCCCCTCGGGACAGGAATTTCCACCTGCTAGCAAAAAGGCCTCCGGAGCTGTTGCTCTGGAGGCCTTTCGTTTACTTGCAAATGCGCGCGTTAGTTGTTCTTGGTCAGGCGCTCGACGTCGTGGGCGATCATGTATTCCTCGTCGGTGGGGATGACCATAACCGTGACGGAAGAGCCGGCGGCGCTGATGACCTGTGGGCCGTTGCCCACGGCCTCGCGGTTCTTGTTGTTGTCGATGCGCACGCCCAACCACTCAAAGCAGTCGCAGAAGGCCTTGCGGATCGACCAGTCGTTCTCGCCGATGCCGGCGGTAAAGGTAATGGTGTCCACGCCCGCCATGGAAGCGATCATGGAACCGGCCTGCTGCATGGCCTTATAGGCGAACATATCGAAGGCGAGCAGGCAGCGCTCGTCGCCCTCGGAGGCGCGCGTGCGGATGTCGCGGGCGTCGTTGGAGATGCCCGAGATGGCAAGCAGACCAGACTGCTTGTTCATCATGTCATCGACTTCCTGGTAGCTGTAGCCGCCCTCGCGCTGCAGGTAGCACACGGTGGCCGGGTCGATGGAACCACAACGGGTGCCCATCATCAGGCCATCGAGCGGCGTGAGACCCATCGTGGTGTCGCGGCACACGCCGTCCTCGATAGCAGCGAGCGAAGCACCGTTGCCCAGATGGCACGAAAGCAGGCGGTGGCAGCGCGAACCCAGGATCTCCTTGGCCATCATCCACTCATAGCGGTGGCTCGTGCCGTGGGCGCCGTACTTGCGCACGTGGTACTTGTCGCAAACGTCCTTGGGCAGCGCGTAGGTGTAGGCAACCTCGGGCATGGTCATGTGGAACGAGGTGTCGAAGACCGCCACGTTGGGCAGCTCCGGATACTTCTCACGGCAATACTCAATCGCTGCGGCCTCGCCGTAGTTGTGCAGCGGAGCAAGCGGTGCCACCTCAAGAATCTTGGCCATAACCTCGTCGTCGACAACCGCGGAATCATCGAAGTGCCAGCCGCCCTGAACGATACGATGCCCAATGCCATCAATCGTAAAGTCGGTCTTCTCGAGCTCCTCGAGCACGCGAGCGATAGCAGAGCGATGATCGGGGAAAGGGACCTCCTCGGTCTGCTTAGCGCCACCGTTCTCGGAGTGGCCAAAGATGCCCATGTCCGATCCGATACGCTCGCAGTTGCCCTTGGCGAAAACCTTGCGGGTATCGGTATCCAAAAGCTGATATTTAAGGCTTGAGCTGCCGGCGTTGACAACAAGTACGTTCATGAGACTCCTTCGCAGTGCAATACGGTCGACGCAGGCCCCTTAAGGCGGCCGCATTTTAATAAGAAGTTATCATATCTTGATAAATAGATATCAGCATATCGCCCAACGAGCGCAAAAGAGGGGCCGAACGGCGCTCGGTCGTCCAGCCCCTCCCCTCTTGCAATTACTTGCCGTTTACGATGCGCTCGACGTCGGAAGCGATCATGAACTCCTCGTCCGTGGGGATGACGAAAATCTTGACCTTGGAATCCTTGGCAGACAGGCACCAAGCACCGTCACCACGCAGGGCGTTGCGGGCATGATCCATCTTGACGCCCATAAAGGCCAGACGGTCGGCAACGCCGGCACGAACGGCCGGAGCGTGCTCACCGATGCCAGCGGTGAAGACCAGCGTGTCCATGCCGCACATGGAAGTAGCCATCTCGGCAGCCTTGGCGGCAATCTTGTAGACAAACATGTCGAAGGCGAGCTGAGCCTCGGGGTCGCCGGCAGCGGCGAGCTCCTCGACGTTGCGGCAGTCGTTGGTCTTGCCACCGGTCACAGCCAAAAGGCCGGACTTCTTGTTCATCATCTCGTCGACCTCATCGAAGGTGTAGCCGCCCTCGCGCTGCAGGTAGCAGACGGTGGCCGGGTCGATGGAGCCGCAGCGGGTGCCCATCATGACGCCGTCGAGCGGGGTGAGGCCCATGGTGGTGTCCATGCACTTGCCGTCCTCGATGGCGCACAGGGAGGCACCGGAGCCGATGTGGCACACGACGACCTTGCGGGCCTCGCCGTTGGTCATCTCGGCGACCTTCTTGGAGATGTAGCGGTAGCTGGTGCCGTGGGCGCCGTACTTACGGATGTGCAGCTTGTCGCAAACATCCTTGGGAAGGGCGTAAGTCTTGGCGACCTCGGGCATGTTGAAGTGGAAAGCGGTGTCGTAGACCGTAACGTTGGGCAGGTCGGGATACTGCTCCAGGCAGTACTCGATAACGTTGGCCTCGGGGTTGTTGTGCAGCGGCGCTAGCGGGGCGACCTCGCGAATCTTGGCGAGAACGTCCTCGTCGACGAGGGAGGAATCGCCAAAGTACCAACCGCCCTGAACGATGCGGTGACCGATGCCCTCGATCTTGACGCCGTTGGCCTCGAGGTCCTTCAGGACAGCCTCGATGGCGACCTTGTGGTCGGGGAACTCGATGTTCTCGGTCACCTTCTTGGAGCCGTTGGCAGCATGGGTGAAGGTACCGCCGGTAAAGCAGACGCGCTCGCAGGAGCCCTTTGCGGACACCTTGTGGGACTTGGTATCGATGACCTGATACTTAAGGGTCGAAGATCCTGCGTTGACGACCAGAACGTTCATGTGTCTCCCTACTAACAGGCGGTGTGGCGCCGCCAGGTTACATACGCTTCAATAATAAACCCAAACGCCCTCGCGCTCGGGTTTATTGCGTTGATATATAAGTTATCGGTGCCTAAGCTTCCGTTCATTGCAAGGAAGAAGCGTCCTCAGATGAGGTTCTCGCCCAGGTTCTTGCCGCCGAGGACGTGCATGTGGAAGTGCATGACGGTCTGGCCGGCGTTGACGCCCTTGTTGGAGATGACGCGGAAACCGTCCTCCAGGCCCTTGGCCTTAGCGACCTCCTGGATGGCGTGAGCCATGGCGCCCATGGTCTCGG
This sequence comes from uncultured Collinsella sp., assembly GCA_965147105.1. Taxonomy (GTDB): domain Bacteria; phylum Actinomycetota; class Coriobacteriia; order Coriobacteriales; family Coriobacteriaceae; genus Collinsella. Next base: position 50,326 of record CBCTIZ010000004.1, read on the forward strand.
CAGGTACGTTGTCGGCAATGTCGCTGTAGTGCTTCTTGGGGATCACGAGCGTGTGGACCGGCGCCTGGGGATTGAGGTCGTCGAAGGCGATGACCTGATCGTCTTCATAGACGACGGTCGAGGGGATCTCGTGGTTGGCAATTTTGCAGAAGATGCAATCACACATGGTTGGTTCCTTTCTCACAGACCAAGGTAATTATATTTGGTCGGGATGGTTAGAACGAAAGGTTGTCGTCGGTGTTGGCGGCTTCGCCGTCGGCGAGCACGTCGTTGCCGTCGACGTCCTTCAGGAGCACCGAGACCTTCTGCTCGGCATCGGACAAGCGGGTACGCAGGCTCTTGAGGAGCTCGACGCCGCGGGTATAGCTCTCAAGCGACTCCTCGAGCTCCATATCGCCCGATTCCAGGCTGCGTATGATGAGCTCCAACTCCTGCGAAGCCTGCTTGTACGTAAGCTGCTCGACCGGGGTCTTCTCTGCCATATCTGTTTCCTTTCCTAAAGGTTTATCGCTGTGAAACGCGGCCTACTCGACCGTATTGACCGTTGCCGCCACGTTGCCGTCTGCCATGCGCACGCGAATGGCGTCGCCCGGCTTAAAGGTCTTGGCACTTGTAGCCACGCCGTCAACGCTGTACGCGATGGAATAGCCGCGGGCAAGCACCTTGAGCGGCGACAGGGCATCGAGCGAAGCCGCTGCACGGCCCAGGTCGGACGCTGGCTTGCTGAGCATCGTGCGCCCCTGATGCTCCAGGCGGGAGCTTGCGAGCGTGAGCGCATGGCGTTTGCCATCGAGCCCCGAGGTGCTTGCAACCAGACGCTCGGGCAAGCGTTCAAAGCTGGATCGGAAAGCTCCGACCGAGCGTACTATGGCACCCGACAGGCGATCGGCGGTCAGCGCAAGCTCCGATTCGCGACGCTCGACCATAAATGTGGGGTCGTTGAGGCACGGGCGGCACGCAGCCGCATCGAGCGCATCGCCCAAGCGAGCCGTATAGGTATCCCAGGCACGGCGACCGCGCTGATCGAGCATCTCCAGGTCGACCTGGGCCGACCCAATCATCGATGCCATCGCGGCACCCAGACGCTGATAGCGCGCCTCGAGCACATCGGCCAACTCCGTCATAGCCGGCGCCACCGATTCGGCCGCCGCCGTAGGCGTGGAGGCGCGACGGTCGCTCACCATGTCGCAAATCGAGGTATCGGGCTCATGGCCGATACCGGTCACCACGGGCACGGGACAGGCAGCCACCGCACGGGCAAGCTCCTCGTCGTTGAAGGTCATGAGGTCCTCAAAGGAGCCGCCGCCGCGCACCAGCAAGATGCAGTCGGGCGCCGGCGTGATTGCGGCGGCACGGCGCAGGCCCTCAATAAGCTCGGCCGGCGCACCCTCGCCTTGAACCTTAGCGCCCACGCAGACGAGCTCGACGAGCGGGTTGCGACGACGCAATGTGCGCTTGACGTCGTCGATTACGGCACCCGAAAGCGAGGTGACAACCGCCACGCGGGAGCAGAACACCGGGATGCGGCGCTTGCGCGCTTCGTCCATCAGGCCCTCGCGGCGTAGCTTTTCGGCCAGTTGCGCCACCTGCTGACGCAGCAGGCCCTCCCCCGCCAGCGAAAATGAGCGAGCGACAAAGCTCATGCGGCCCGTGGCCTTATAGAGATTGAAGCTGCCCTTAAAGCTCACCTGCATGCCATCGCGCAAGTCGAAGGTGCGCTTAAGGTAGGCGCCCTTCCAGATGATGCAGTCAACGGCGGCCGAGTCGTCCTTAATCTGGAAGTAGCAGTGACCGCTTCGGGCATTGGGGCCACGGAAACCCGTGACCTCGCCCAGAACGCTCAGCTGCGGAATGGCATCGAGCGCGCCGGCGGCGATCTCCACCGCCTGGCTCACGCTGAGCTCCTTGCGCTCCTGATCGTCCGAACCGTCGAACTCGGCGGAAACGGCATTGCCGGTTAGATTCCAGCCTGCCACGCAGCCTCCTTTCGTCATCGTGCACAAGGGCTTCGGCCCTGCGCAAATTCAAGTCCAACACATAGTACAGCGCCGCGGGGACACGAATCCCCGCGGCGCCCAGCGACCCAATTTGTTATCGGTTGGAGTTTCTGTTGTAGCGAGCCATAAGATAGAGCAGCTGAATAATCGAGGTGAGCGCCGCAGCCACATAGGTAAGCGCGGCGGCCGTCAGCACCTTCTTGGCACCGTTGACCTGCTTGGAGCTCATACCCGACTGCTCAATATACGCCACGGCGCGCCGACTAGCATCAATCTCGACCGGCAGCGTAACCAGTTGGAACAGCACGCTAAACGAGAAGAAGATCAGCGCGAGGGTCGTGAGCCCGGCAATGTTCATAAACAGGCCCAAGAGCAACACGATGGTCCAGGTGTTCTGGGTAAAGTTGACGACCGGCACGAGGGCGGTACGTACTTTCATCATGGCGTAACCGCTTTGACGCTGGGCGGCATGGCCCGCCTCGTGGCAGGCAACGGCAACGCTTGCGACCGACCCGCCCGAACGGTTGGCATCCGAGAGATACAGGTTGTTGTCCTGCGGGTTGTAATGATCAGTGAGCTCACCAGCGACGCCCTTGATACCCACGGCGTTGCAGCCGTTGGCGTCGAGCATGCGGCGAGCGACCGTGGCGCCCGTGTCGCCGTCCGAGCGAACCTTGGACCAGGTTTTGTACGTCGAGTTGATATAGTTCTGTGCGGCAAGACCGATCACCGTGCAGACAAGAACAACCAGCAGGTACAGCGGGTCGATGCCAAAGCCGTATCCATAGTAATAAGGCATGCGAATTCCTCCGAATCGAGTTACACGTTGGAGGCATTTTACCCACTCAAGCGGCTAGGCTTCCTTACAGCAATTCGATTTTTCCGTCCTTCACCGTCAACCCCATATTGCCGGAAAGCAGATCGTCCAGGCGCGAGCCCACAAGCTCAAAGCGCCAGCCTTCGCGCAAGGGGCTCTGCTCGGGATGCTCAATATAGTCGGCCAGGTCATCGCGCGAGGCAATGACCGAAGTCGCCACGCCCGAGCGCTCGGCAACCAGGCGGATGAGCGCGTACATCAGGTCCGTCACGCTCTCCAACTCCGGCGAAATCTGACGGTGCCCGCGCACCATGAGCGGCAGGCGATCGTGCGGGCAGCTCGCGCCGCGCTTGATGGCCATGAGCGCACCGTCCACGTCGCGCTCCCCCAACTGATCGGTGCCGCGAATGCTACGGAACTCCTCAACGCGCACGGGATTGCGCTTAACGAGCGCAAGCAGCGTGTCGTCGGACATGACCCACTTGCGCGGGATGTTACGGCGTTCGGCGCGGTCCTCACGCCAGGCGGCGAGCTCACGCGCGATGCCCAACTGGTGACGGCCGCACGAATTGATGCGTTTGACCTTGCGGAACGCCTCGTGGCGATCGGCACGGTAGTGCGACTCGTCAGCCAGCGGGCGCAGCTCGTCGAGCACCCAGTCCACACGGCCCAGCTCGCGCAGGCGGCTCATCATCTCGGTATAGGCGACGATCAGGTACTTGACGTCATCGATCGCATACTCAATCTGCTTATCGGTCAGCGGGCGGCGCGACCAGTCGGTCAGCGACTCGGTCTTGGGCAGCGATACGCCGCAGAACGTCTGAACAAGCGCGCCATACGAAATCTGCTGGCGCTCGCCCAAAAAGGCGGCGGCGACCTGCGTATCGAAAATCGGTCGTGGCAGCACGCCCACGGTATGGAGCATGACCTCCATATCCTGCGAGCACGCGTGGAAGACCTTGGTCACGCTCTCGTCGGCCATAAGCTCGGCCAGCGGCGAGAGGTCGTCGATCACCAGAGGGTCGACCGCTACGCTCTCGGCAGGGGTGGCAATCTGAACCAAGCACAGGCGCGGGTGGAATGTGCGCTCGCGCAAAAACTCGGTATCGACGGCAATCGCGTCGAACTCACGGGCGCGCTGGCAAAAGTCGAGTAGAGCCTGATGTGTGGAAATGTACATATCAACCCATCGAATAAGGTTAGGCCCGAAAAACACGGGTAGGATATCGGCATTGCCTTACAACTATACTCGGTTAGTCACAGAACGGGAACGTAAGTATGCGCTGCCTTATCATCCATAACCCTGCATCGGGCCCCAGCTCAGATGAAATCTACGCATTCACGCACGCCCTCGCGCAGGGCGGCGACGAGGTCGTGATGCGCTTTATCGGCGATGGCATGGAGCCCGAGGACGCCGTGGCAGACGTGCGCGAGTTTGACCGCGTGGTCGTTTCGGGCGGCGACGGCACTGTCTCCAACGTGCTCGACCAGATGCGCGGATGCGGTGTCCCCACGCTCGTCTTCCCCTCCGGTACGGCCTGCCTGTTCTTCAACAACATCGGCAATGCCCCCGAGGCAGCGGCGCTCGCCAAGGCCTGCCGTGCCGGTCGCACGGTCAAAGTCGACATGGGCGAGCTCTTTTGGCTCGACGAGAACGGCAACGAGAAGCGCCACGGCTTTATCATCATCGCCGGCTCGGGCTTCGACGCCGAGATCATGATGAAGGCCGCCCCCACCAAAAACGACATCGGCGAGATCGCCTACTTCCTCTCTGCACTCGCCACACCCAACCCTACGGTAGCGCACTTTACCATTGAGCATGACGGCATTGTCGAGGAGCTCGACGGCATCTGCTGCATGGCCGGCAACACCTCGGTCATCCAAAACGACATCAACCTGTTCCCCGACTGCCGCATGAACGATGGCATGGTCGACATTGCGGTCATCGAACCCGTGCGCACCGTGCAGCTGCTGCCTACCGTGATCACCGCTGCGCTTGACCCCGCCGGCAAGGTACTCGGGCGCCCGCAGTTCAAGATCATCCAGACCAAGGAAGCCAAGATCACCTGCACCCCGTCACTGGGCATGCAGTTCGATGGCGAGATTATCTCCAGTAATTCGGGCGTCTTTGGAGCCCGCGCGCTTCCACAATGCCTCGACCTCATCGTCGACGAATTCTCCCCACTCGGAAAATAGGAGGACCCCATGAACGACAATCCCCTGATCGGCTTTATCATCATCGTTTTGGCCATGCTCGTCGGCTATGCGATCAACGTGATCCACCGCCGGAAGAAGTAATTCCACATTGGTATGATATTCATCCAATTATCGTCTCCCCTGCTGTTTATGCATTTGCCAAACAGCGGGGGATTTTTCATTTCGGTATTTCCAGACGCTTTATCCAGATACAGTAATTGCAGGGCGTCTTTATTTGGCTAAAGCTACAGACTGAGTATAATTAACCGCTCATCGTATATTTCATTACGCTTATCGAGTAAGTATTTTTCATAGATGAATATTGTTTCCGATTCGTTACGCTAAGGGAGTGTCTTTATTGGCTGAAGCCCTCTGGCGACAGAGGGCTTTCGCACGCTGGGAGGGATTATGAGGAAAACTCACCCCGTCAACGCGCTCAAAAAGCTGGGCATAGGCCTCGCCTTTGGAGCTGCAACCATCATGTCCATGCCGACCTCTGCGCTCGCCTGCACGCAGATGTACATGGGCAAAGATCTAACGGCCGACGGCAACACGTACTATGGCCGTGCCGAGGACTTTGGCAAGCGCTATCTCAAGCACTATGGCATCGAACCCGCCCACGAAGCCGGCTTTACGTACAGCTCGAATGAGTCTGCTTTCGAATACACTTCGAATAAGCCTACATATCGCTACAGCTACGTACGTGACCATCCCTCCAATTGGGAGGGCCACACCGACGCCTACTCCGAAGCCGGTATCAACGAGAAGGGTGTCTCTTGCTCCGCTACGCTGAGCACCTCCTATAACGAGGATGCCAAAGCAGCAGACCCAATCGATGAGGCTACCGGCATCGGCGAGTACAGCTACGGCAGCGTCATCCTGGGCCAGAGCGCCAATGCCCGCGAGGGCGTCGAGCTCCTCGGCAGCCTGATCGACGAGCAGGGCACTTGCACTAACGACCAGATCATTATCGCCGACAACAACGAGACCTGGCTGTTCGCCACGCTTTCTGCCCATCAATGGATTGCCATGAAGCTGGCCGACGACGTCGCCTCACTCAACCCCAACATCGGCAGCCTCAACTACGATGTCGACCTGAACGATACTGAGAACTGCCTGCACTCCAAGGACATCGAGTCCATGCCCGTGGAGAAGGGTTTCGCCAAATACTCCGCTGACGGTAAATTCGATGTCGCCCAAACGTATGGCGAAAGCCTCGCCGATTCTGGCGTTAACCAATGGTCCCGCTATGTGCAAGGCCGCCATTATTTTGCTAGTCAGCTGACCGAAGGCACGGATTACGAAATTAAAACTATCACCGATAAGGATGGAAAACCCGTCCAAAAGGGAGCTATGGTCAGCGAAATCCAGCCTCTGTTCTTCAAGCCTGGCAAGTCTGGTTGGAGCACCTTTGAGCTGATTCGTGCCTTCGGCAACCGCGGAGAGAACGTCCCTGGTCTCAACGCGAACACTGATGGCGTTTATTGCATCGGCAGCGAGCGCAACACCGAGATCAATCTCTTCCAGATTCGTCGCGGGTATGATCCCGAAGTCGCTACCATCCAGTGGGAAATGCTCTCCCGTGCCGCGTACTCTGTCGCCATCCCGCTGTACTCCGCTCTGATAACTGAAGTTAGCCCCTACTTCAGCGATCAGACCGTCTCCTTCGACCACTGCAATGCGAAAGACGTCGTGTACAACGAGGAGCCCGAGAACTCCATTAACTACGTCCTCATGGACATCAGCTCGCTCTGCTTTGAGAACCCTGACACCCTTGGTACCAGTGTCCGCACCTACCTCGACGCGCTCCAGAACGAGCTCATCGAGCAGAACAAGGAAGTTGACGCCGCTATGCTGGCCGAGACGACCACCGAGGGTCGCACCGCTCTGGCCAACAAGGCAGGCAAGGCTGCCACCGAGAACACCTACAAGAAGTGCAAGGCCCTGCTCCAGGAGATGCGCGCTTATCAGAAGGCCGGAAACTTTGACGAGCGCTTCACCCCGAGCGACCTGAACACCGAGACCAAGGGCCTCAAGGAGTCCATCACCTACGCCAAGGACGCCCTTGCCACCGACCCGGTCACCCCGGATCAGCCCGGCACTCCCGAGCAGCCCGGTAAGCCCGAACAGCCCAGCACCCCCGAGCAGCCTGAGCAGCCCGCTAAGCCCGAGCAGCCCGCTGTCAAGCCTGAGAAGCCTGGCAAGTCGGACAACACCACGACCACGGTAACCACCAACAAGACGAACACCAAGGGCGGCCTGCCCACCACTGGCGATCGTTTTGATGGCCGCATGGTGGCCGCATTCGCCATCGCTGGCGTTGCCGTCATCTCCGCAGGCGGTTATATCCTCTATCGCCGCAACAAGGAGTAATCCCTCACTGGTGCGGGCGGGATGGCACGGTTCGTCCCGCCTGCCTTTTTGACCAGTGGGAAACACCGCTGAAATCTTTTCAAAAAAGATTTCCCCGCAAACACTTTGCTGTGCTATAGTGCAGCGCAACAGCAATCAGGTGCTACTGCGCCACGGCATCACGAAAGGAGCCACCGATATGAAGAACACGATGAAGTCTCTCAACAACTGGTGGTGGCGTGATGCGAATACGATCGGTCGACGGTGAGTCCCTCACGCCTGTTTTTGCGCTCTAGGTGATTGGAAGGCCTCCGGTTTCGACCGGGGGCCTTTTTCTATCTCGAGCCCGATCGCATTCGCATCACGCGCCTCCGCTTTTCTCTTACACCCCCTTCCGAAAGGATTTTCACCATGTCCCAGAACACCACCGCCACCCAGCCCCGTACCGTCCAGACCGCCGACCGCGGCAAGCTCGATGTCCGCGCCCTTGTCCTGCTCGCCATCCTGCTTGCCGCCGGCTTCATCCTCAACTTCACTGTTGGCAAGGCCATCTCGGGCATCTCGGGCGGCATGATCAGCCCCGAGTTCATCATCTCGGCCTTCTGCCTCACTATCCTGGTCGTTCGCCCCAATATTGGCCAGGCGCTCGTCATCGGCCTCATCTCGGCCGCCGTGATTCAGATCACCACCACCTCGCCGTTCGTCGATTTTGCCGCCGAGGGCATCGCCGCTATGCTCATGGCCGCCATCGTCAACGCCGCTGGCAAGAACGGGCAGGTTAAGCCTGCCATCGCCATCGTCGCAACCTTCGTGACCACCTTTGTCTCGGGCGTTATCTTCATGGTTATCAAGATGGCTATGCTCGGCGTGGTGGGCGAGCTCGCTGCCGCTATGCTGCCCGTGGTCGCCATGACCGCCGTCTTTAACGCCATTCTGGTCGGTGCCCTCTACTTGCCCATCCAGAAGGCCCTTAGGCTCAACTAACCCGCTCGGCTTTACGAGCCACCCCATCTTGGCGTTCATTCGACGCTCGCGTACCCAAGTACGCTTCGCTCCTCTTTCGCGCCAACCTGGGGCCCCTCGTAAAGCCGTCTCCGTGCTTCACCACCAAAGACCGTCCCAAACAACGAGCTTTTTTGGGACGGTCTTAAACAACTGGTCATTTAAGACTGTCCCCAATGACTATGAAAGGTATCCATGGAAACGATCATCAACGTCGACGATGTCTCGTTCTCCTATGGCACGCAGACCGAGCAGGCGCTCAGCCACATCTCGCTCAGCGTGAACAAGGGAGATTTCATCGGCATCATCGGGCCCTCGGGCGCCGGCAAGTCCACGCTTGCCGCCTGCCTGTCGGGTGCTGTGCCCCACCACTACACCGGCACGTTCTTTGGGTCCGTCATGGTTGACGGCCACGACACCTGCGAGGTCTCGCTGACCGACGTGTCGCAAATCGTCGGCAGTGTGCTGCAGGATATCGACACGCAGATGGTCGCCTCGGTCGTCGAGGACGAGATGCTCTTTGGCCTCGAGAACTTTGCCGTTCCCCACGACCAGATCGAGCAGCGCGTGAGCGAGACGCTCGAGACCGTCGGCATCAGCGACCTGCGCGACCGCGAGATCGCCACCCTCTCGGGCGGACAGAAGCAAAAGGTGGCCATCGCCGCCATCCTCGCCATGCGTCCGCGCGTCTTGGTTCTCGACGAGCCCACCGCGGCACTCGACCCCGCCAGCTCCACGCTGGTCTTCGAGACGCTGCGTGAGGCAAACCGCATACTTGGAATCACCATCGTCGTCGTTGAGCAAAAGGTCGCCCTGCTCTCGGAGTACTGCAACCGCGTGCTCGTGCTCAACCATGGCGAAATCGCACTGCAGGGCGAGCCGCACGAGGTCTTCGCACACACCGATGAGCTTCGCACCATTGGCGTCGACTGTCCCCGTGTCACACGCATCTTCAATAGCCTCGAGGCCGATGGCCTGGCAAGCGGCACCCCTTGCTTGGATGTCGACGAAGCCGAGTGTCTGATTTCGGGTATCGTCGACCCCGCACACGCTGCCATCGAAGCCCAGGCGCCCGCCGGTTCCCCGCATGCACCGTCGTTGCGTCCTCATGCCAAGGATGCCGAACCCGTACTCACCTTCGACCATGTTGAGTTTGCCTATCCCAACGGCGGCGCCGCCGTACACGACCTTAACCTGACCCTCTACCCCGGTGAGCTCGTGGGCATCGTCGGTCAGAACGGTGCCGGCAAGACCACGCTCACCAAGCTGCTCACGGGCCTGCTCAAGCCCGCCTCGGGCAGCGTGCGCGTCACGGGACTGGATACCGCAACCGTCCCCACGAGCCGCATTGCCCGCGAGGTCGCAACCCTCTTCCAAAACCCTGACCGTCAAATCTGCAAGGACACCGTGCTCGACGAGGTCGCCTTTGGCTTGGAGCTTGGCGGCATGGACCGTGCCGAGGCGCTGCGTCGTGCCCAACTGGTCATCGACCGCTTTGGTCTGCCCGCCGACGAGGCACCGTTCTCGCTTTCGCGTGGCCAGCGACAAATGGTGGCACTTGCCTCCGTCGTAGTGGTTGAGCCCAAGATCGTCGTGCTCGACGAGCCCACGAGCGGCCTTGACTACCGCGAGTGCATGACCGTCATGGAAACCGTGCGCACCATGGCCGAGCGCGGATGCGCCGTCATCATGGTCTGCCACGACATGGAAGTCGTCTCCGACTTTGCCGAGCGCATCGTAGTAATGGCCGACGGCCGCATCCTCGACCGCGGCCGCACGCACGAGCTGTTCTCGAACATCGAACTCATGCAGCATGCCTACGTTGAGCCGCCCCAGGTCATCGAACTCTCGCGCCGTCTGGCATCTTCCGTCTCGCCCGCTTTTGCGCAGGTGAGCGAGGTCACCGATGTCGTTCGAATTACCAAGGAGATGGTCCACCGTGGTTAACGTCATCGACTACATGCCGGGCGATACGCTGCTGCATCGCCTGAACCCCGTCGTCAAACTGGGCCTCGCCGCCGCCATCATCGTCGGCATCTTTTTGTCCGACACCTACGTGGCGCTGCTGGGCTTTCTGGCGCTCACGCTCGCACTGGGAGCTTACGCCGGCGTCGTCGACCGTCTGTTCTCGCTGCTCAAGTTGCTGATTCCGCTCGCGCTTATCATGCTGATGCTCCAGCTGGCCTTTATGCGCGATGGCAACGTGGTGTGGGGTTTTATCACCGACACGGGCCTCATCACAGGATCGAAGGCCTGCCTGCGCCTGCTGGGTGTGGCGTTACCACTCATCCTCATGCTCATGGTGACCAAGCTCAACGACCTTGCCAACGCCTGCGTCGAGGTGCTGCATGTGCCGTATCGCTATGCCTTCACCTTTACCACGGCGCTGCGCTTTGTACCGGTGTTTGGTCAGGAGATGAATGCCATCATGGAGGCGCAGACCGCACGCGGCGTCGAGTACGATACCAAGAACCCCATCAAGAAGCTTAAGCTCATGCTGCCACTGTGCGTGCCACTGCTCATCTCGAGCGTGGGCAAGACCGATGCCACAGCCTTGGCGGCAGAACAGCGCGGCTTCTATCTGCGCACACGCGCCAGCTCGTACAAGCGCTATCCCATCAAGGGTCTGGACATCGCCGTGCTCATCGTCAGCATCGCCCTCATCGCCATCGGCTTCCTGTTCTAGTTCACCACCGACAGCAACCACCCAACGCAAAAGGCCTCGGCTCGCACCAAACGAGCCGAGGCCTTTACTGTTTCCCCAGATAATACCTACCAAAAATAAACCTGTCCCTTTTTGGCAGATCGAGGGCTATTGGCGGTAGGGGGCGCCGCTGCGGATGACGGATTCGCGCACCAAGACGTCCATGGCGTCGAGGGTAATCTCGGGCATCTCGCGGTATTTCTGCAGCACCGAGAGCTCCGTGCAGGCCAGGATGACGCGGTCGCAGCCGCTACGGGCGAACTCCCACATCACGCGGTCGAACTTATCCATATCGGGCTCACGTCCGGCCTTCACATCATCGTAGATAAGCGACATCACATCGTTCTGACGTTTCTCGCTGGGATAGACAACCTCAACACCCGCAGCCTTACATTCGCGGCCGTAGACGCCCGCGCCCACGGTACCGTCGGTGCCCATGATGCCGATCTTATGCACCGGCTCGGCCGGCATACTCAGGTTGGGGTCGAACTCGCACTCCCCCATCACCGCACCGGCCAGAGCATAGCGCACCGACTCACGCGGCATGTGGATAATCGGCACCTTCGTAAACGACTGGATCTGGTCATAGAAGTAGTGTGACGTGTTGCAGGGAATGGCAATGTGTGCACAGCCCAGCGACTCGAGTGCCTGGGCGCACTCTTTCATGGTCGCCAGCAGTTTGGCATGCTCGCCGGTCTTAATGGCCAGCGTGCGGTCGGGCATGGTCGACTTGGAGAGTACCACCATGTCGATATGTTCCTGATCGCAGGCAGCAGCCGTATGACGCACCACCTGGTCGTAGTAATACGACGTTGCCTCGGCGCCCATGCCGCCGATAACTCCCAGCTTTTCCATCGCCGCCTCCTTGGTGACGCTTGCGCAATTGCGCGTATCATACCCGCGCCCGCCCGATGCAAACCGGACGGGCGCCGCGCTCATCTACTTGTAATACGTCTTGAACAGCTTAAAGTGGCGCAGCTTGGTGTGCCACATGCGCAGCCAGCGGTTAAAGACAAAGTCGCCCTTCATAAACGAAGGGTCGGCGCCCTTGCCTTCCTTGTCCAGGCGATGCACCTTAGCACGCAGCTCGGGATCCTTGACGTACTTGTCGACGACGCCCATGGGGACGACCATCCACAGGGCCTCGTCCTGAGCCGTCACAAACTCCGGCTCAAACGGACGGTTGAACACATACTCGTCCACCACATACTTGGCAACGTTAAAGCCGCTGTTGGTGACGTAGTAGTTGCTGCGACCCTGGCGCGTGTTGAAATCGAAGAACTTAAACGAGCCATCGCGCTCGTCGTACTTAACGTCAAAGTTGGAATAGCCCACAAAGTGAAGGTCCTCGAGCAGCTTGCGCACGCCGCCCATGAGCTCGTCGTTGGGCTCGGTAATGATACAGGCATGGTTGCCGACACCGTGGGGCTGATGCTCCTCGAGCAGCACATGGCCCAGGCACATCATGCGGACCTTACCGTTGCGGTCGGAATAGCTGGTGAGCACGCGCATGTACTCGTCGTTGCCGGGCACGCGATCCTGCAAGATCAGATCGTCGGTGTAGCCGCTGGCATACGAATCGCGGATGACCTGTTCCAGCTCGGCGCGGTCGGCAATCTCATAGGCCTTCTTCTGGCCCTCGAACTCATGCTGCCACCACATGATGCCATCAGAAGGCTTCAGAATCATCGGGTAAGGAAAATCGATCTGGTCGAGCACTTCGGCAGGCGCCTCACCCTGGGCATTGAGCATCGCCTTGGTAAAGGTAAACGTGTGCGGATAGGGCACGCCATGCTTCTCGCACAGCTCGTAGAAGATCTCCTTCTTCTGGCACTGCTCGAGCATGCTGTAGGGCGCGTAGGGAGCGACGATGTTATCCGCCAGCTCATGAGCATCTTTGGCTTGAGCCACGAGGGCGACATAGTTGTCGCCACAACCCACAAGGACAATCGTCTTGTCGGCATGCGCTTGGGCAATGCCGTTGACGGTTTTGAGCATCACGGACATGGTATCGATATCCACGTTGGGCGTGTAGTCGATAATCTGGCTGCGGTACGCGGGACCCGTCTGATACTTGCCAAAGACCAGACTCTTGACCTGGTACTCCTCGTAGAAGGCGCGCGCCACCGAATAGGCGTTGATGTCGCCACCGAGCAGCACGGGAATGAACTCGCGCTCTGTAAATTGCAATGCCATGGAAACTTCCTATCATGAACTGCCCACACAACGGGCGGTCTTTGCGCAACTGATTTATTCTAGCGTGCCAAGCCGCCGGCGCCCAAAGCTCCACCGTATCTATGGCAATCGACGTAATCGTCCAGCACGAAGACGGCGCCCACCGTTGTATGACAATGGGCAATGAACCTACCGTTGTTGTAGGATTCAGCGTATTGACATCTTCGAGCGAAAGGCGCACACGTGCCCCAAGACCATCCGACCGATAATCCCATCCTCAATGCCGCGAGGCGCGAGCTGGCGGAACGTGCGAAAGCGACCTCTCCCCTTTGCACGGCAAACGACGCCTACAACAGACCCGCCCGCATCGTCTCGATCAACACGTCGGCACACAAGGGCACGCGCAAGTCGCCCGTCGCCGATGGACGCGACACCGTCATAGAGCAATTTGGCCTCGCCTCCGACGCACACGCCGAACATTGGCACCGCCAGGTCTCTTTTTTAGCCGCGGAGTCCATCCAGACGGTGCAGGCACGCGGGCTCGACGTACACGAGGGTGACTTTGGAGAGAACTTTACAACCCGGGGCATCAACCTGCTCTCGCTCCCCTTGGGCACACAGCTCAAGCTTGGAAGCGACGTGCTCGTCGAAATCAGCCAAATCGGCAAGGTCTGCCACACCCGTTGCGCCATCTACTATCTCGCCGGCGACTGCATCTTTCCCCAGGAGGGCATTTTTGGCGTGGTCCTAAAGGGCGGAGAGGTCCATACCGGCGACGATATCCAGGTAGTCAAACTCGGCGACGGCTCCTGTTCGTTCACCCCCCGCCGAGGCGCTCGAAGAGATTGAGCAGGCTCGTCAGGAGGGCACGCTGTAGTTGTAAAACCCCACGTTGAGATAGCTTTTACAGCCCTAAACTCCTCTCAAACAGGCCCCCGTAACGTTAAAGTTGAACTCTATGGTTTCTCAACAATTCATCATAACTGCAGGTCAAAGCCAAAGCCTCAAGTTCAACTTGACCCTTTGGAACCTTTAAGGTTCAAGTTGAGGTCGAAAGCAGTAGTAGAATACCGTTCGAACCATAACCTACGATTGATTGCAGAGGGACTGGATGCAGCATTCGAATCATCGCACCGCAGCGCTCATTGCGTCGAAGCCGGCTCGTATCATCACGAGCGCCGCGCTCGCCGTTGCGCTGACGGCCACGCCGATGCTCTCCCCCGTTGCGGCGTATGCCGCCTCGCAGGCAACGCAGGACCAGCTTTCCGCAGCCCAGCAGAAGATCGAAGCCGCCACGAGCGCCTACAACGACGCCCGCACCAAACTCGATGACCTGCAAAAGCAGATTGACTCCAATGAGGCAAGCATCGAGGAAATCGAGGCTAAGCTTCCCGAGCAGCAGGCCAAGGCAAGCTCCGCCATGCGCGATCTGTACAAGTATCAGAAGGGCACCAATCCCATCGTGAGCTTCCTGGTCAACGCGCAGAGCCTGGGTGAGTTCATCACGACCTGCAAATACACCAACCAGATCACGAGCTCGAGCGTCGACGAGATCGAGCAGCTCAATAACATGCAAACCGAACTCGAGCAGAACAAAGCCGAGCTCCAGCAAGCCAAGTCTCAGCTTGAGGCAGAGCAGAAAAACGCCGAGGATGCGCTGGCGCAGGCCCAGCAGCTCCGCAGCGAGGCACAGGCAAAAGCCGAGCAGGAAAATGCCGCCGAGCTTGCCAAGCTTGAGGCCGATAAGGCCGCTGCCGCCGAGAAGCTCTCGGGCGAGGGCGTAAGCGGCAGCAATTCCAGCAGCCAGGCCACCAACACCAACACCACCATCGACACCACGGTGAACAACGCCAATACCGGTAGCTCCGATTACGATTCGTTCATTAATGAGTGGACAGGCCGCATCGACAATTATCTCGCCGGCTCCCCCATGGCAGGCCAGGGCTATAACTTTGCCGTCGCCGCTTGGAATACCGGTGTCGACCCCCGTTGGTCCCCCGCCATCGCCTGCATCGAGAGCACCAAGGGTGCTTATTGCGCCAATTCTTACAACGCCTGGGGCTGGAGTGCCCGCGGCGGCGGTTGGCGCAGCTTTGGCAGCTGGAGCGAGGGCATCTCCGCTCACGTTGCCTATCTGGGCGCCAACTACGGCTCCACCCTTACCCCAGCAGCGGCCAAAAAGTACTGCCCGCCCACGTGGCAGGACTGGTACAACAAAGTCGCCGCTCAGATGAACCGCATCTAAGTGCAACTGCAAAGGGCCCCAACGGGGCCCTTTTCTTTTAGGTAGCGGAGGTATCGACGACGCCGGTCGCATTGGCAACCGCGACTATGACGATCATGCATAGGAGCAGCACACCCAATGCCTTGAGCCAGAGCTTCGCGAGTTTCTTGCCGCGATAGCTGTCGAGCAGTGCGAATCGCCGACGAAGACGGCGCTTATCGAGCAGCGCAAAATGCATAAGCACCATAAGGCCATCGACAAAGAAAAAATACTCGATTATGAGAAGCCACGTCGGGTAGCTTTGGTTTGCTCCCGTGGGGTGAAAGACGGCAAAGTGACTTCCGGCAAAGAACACAAGCAGCGAGAAGCAGACGAGCGTATTCCAAATACGCCCCAGAGACTCCGGAACGCGAGAGAGCAGACCGCATGCAGCGGAGGCGGCAGGCCTAGGAAGCCCTATGGGGTTCTGGAGCCCTTGGGGCGTCAACACCGTCTCCGAGGCCGGAGTACGGACAGGCGCAGGCGCAGGAGGCCGCACGGGGCGACTTAGATCGTATGCCGCGCGCGTCGCCCGTCCCAACGCTTCCGCGCTCGCAAAACGCTTGGCCGGGTCGAGCGCCATCGACATGCAGATGACATCGGCAAGTGGGGTGGGAATGCCACGCGCCTCGCATTGCTCGCGCATGTCGAGCCCTGGTTTAGGGTCGACTCCCGTCAAGCAGAAGAACAACAGGGCGCCAAGTGCGTAGACGTCGCTTCGCACGCTCGTCTGCCCAAACCCATACTGCTCGGGCGGCGCATAGGGCCGTGTCCCAAACTTGACGGTGTCGGCATCGGCGCCATCGCGCCATACGCGCGCGATCCCCAAGTCGATAATCACCAGCGACGAAAACGTCAGACCGTCATCAGGCGTATAGTTGGCACCTGTCACGATGATATTCGACGGCTTGAGGTCGCGATGGATCACCGGCGCCGACGTCTCCCCCGCCATCGCAAAACCGGCGTGGAGCTCGCCCACGGCATCGCATAGGGCAGGATACAATTCGTGCGCATAATCGGGGGTGGCTCCCAGACGGTCCACCAGCGCCCCGAGTGTCTCCCCTTCGATGTATTCCATAACCACGTTGAGCTCGTCGCCCACACGACGACAATCGACGATTCTGGGCAGGTGCTCAAAACGCCTGCCTGCCCGCTGAGCGGCAAACAGACGCTCGTATGCCCCACCGATTTGAGCCGAAGCATCGATGCGTTTACGGACAAAGGGGCCGAGCGAGCCACCGCCGGTTCCTTCAAAGTACACGAGCTCGGTTGTTTCAAGGGACGAGTGCTTAAGTACACGCTCCACACGATAGCTGTCGTCGCGATCGAGCGACGCCAGGTGCTCGGCAAGCGCTGCGGTCAGCTCGTCATCGGAATATGTTGGGGTCTGAGTATCCATAGCCTCCATCATAGCGCAGGGCGCAGACACCCCATGGCATCCGTGCCCCGTTCGTTTGCATCGTTGTTCGGCAGCTCCGCCGGCTCAGATATCAGCCGCTAACTCACCGTCTCCTCGCCAAAGCGATACAGCTCCTCGTTGACCTTTTGGAGGCTGCACCCGCGATCGATACAAAAGATGATAATCGCATCGCGGCGGTCCTTGCAGTTAAGGACGCTTACCCCGGCAGCCGTCAGCGCACGGTTGGTCTCTTTGAGCGTCAGCGCCATCGCAAAGGCGATCTGCAGCACCTTATTGCGGCTTGGATGCCGCGCGCCGGTAAAGATCTGATAGCCAAACGTCTCGTTGAGGTCGGCCATGCGCACCACGCGCGAACGCTCCAAGCCCTTTTCCTGCAGTAGCCGCTTCAGGTAGTCCGAAAGCGATGGGGCGGCAAAGTCGTGTTCTTTGATATAGCCATCGATGTTTGGCGCGTCGAGAAGCTCATTGAGCAACTCCTCGGTCAGCTTTTTATCGGGCATACGGCTTCACCTCCCCCAGTGCATGCAACATGCTAGAAACCACTTACGTCCGAACGCTCCCAGCTAGCAACCTGGTCGGGAGACACTGTACCCAGCGCCTCGAACTTCCAGGAGCCGCCCGCCTTCAGATGATTGGTGTTTGCAAGAGCCGTTCCAACCTGGTTGCCATCGGCATCATACAGAACATACTCAATCTGAATGTAGCTCTTTTCCTTGTCCGTGTTATTGGTCAGCGTGCCCGTGATCTTATAGGCAAACTGATTGGAGGTGTCTTCAGCCTCATCAGCAATGGCATACGGTTCTTGCGGTTCTTTTTGCTCCTCAGCCTGCTGTGTCGCCTCGGCAGGTTTTGCCGAATCGCTCGCAGACGAATCGGTTGAATTGCCACCCATAGAGCCCACGGCACCGACGATAACCAGCACCACGATGACGCCTAGGACAATCTTGCCGATCGGCTTCTTTCCCTCTTTTGCCATTATTCATCCTTCCTACGATCCGGCTACCGCGCCGGCATACAGCACATCGTAGAAAGGATTGAACTTGAATTCATTAGCTGAGAGCTAAGGCTGCAGTAAACGGCCAATGCAGTTATCCAAACGCCGAGCAAACGCACTTTGCGCAACCGTCTGCTGGCAGCGCGTCAACCCACCGTTACGGATTCCCCAGTAAAGGCGCTGATCATCAACAGGACAAAGAACACCAGGTAGCTGGCACTCAGCGGGTACGCAATAATCAGGAAGACGACCCAGCCGACAGTGGTTTTACCGTCGGCACGGCGTTGCTCGCGATTGCGGCAAAGCCAAATCGTCACGCCAATGGCCACAATCAGCAACACGAGTGCCGCTGCTGCCAACCCGGCAAGCGCAAACATTACGCCAATGCTCACAGCGATGACCGGAAGCAGCAGCAAACCGCACCCGCATCCACCCGGACTATATACGGCAGGCTGTCGGCGTCGCCTCATCGTCACGCCACCCCCATCATCTCTGAGCACTACAGCGCAATGGCCTGCTGAACAGGAACGATCTTATCGAGTTCCGGTTCGATCCGCCTTTTCTCGGCCTCAAGGTCAAACGCCACCTGAGCGCGCAGCCAATAACCATCCGTCAGGCCAAAATAACGGCAAAGACGGAGGTCGGTGTCGGCCGTCACGCGACGTTTTCCCAAGACAATCTGCCCGATACGCTGAGCCGGAATCCCGGTCTCTTTCGCAAGGCGATATTGAGAAATGCCCATGGGAACAAGAAACTCCTCTTTGAGAAGCTCACCAGGAGTCACTGGCGACAGCAAATCGGACGAGGTCTCATCACTTGTGATAATCGACGATTTCGACATTCCAAGCCATCTCCTGTCTCCACTCAAAACAGACCCGATAGCGCTCGTTAACACGGATGCTATATTGACCGGCACGATCGCCCTTCAAAGCTTCCAGGCGGTTGCCCGGCGGAACGCGAAGATCATCAAGCGAAGCACAAACCTGCAGTTGGCGAATCTTCCTCAGCGCAACGCGCTCAAAGGGCACGAACCTCCTGACCCGCACACCCATGGCAAAGCGTTCGGTATCCTCATCTTTATACGATGCAATCATAGTATCGCCTTACGTTAGTAACGTCAAACGTTTCTATAGACTTACATTTCTATTATATCGTACGTTTGTTCGTGTTTTCTAGAACAAATAGTCCTTCACGCCTTAGTCAAGCAAAAGCAATCGTTTGTAGACATCGAGACCTTTGAGTAGGATTTCCTCGTCGAAGAGCATGCTATCGGTATGCAGAGCGCTTGTGGCATAGGCGGGGCAGCCATCCGAATCACTCGGGTTGTCTTGGTCCTCTGGCATACCCGTGCCCAGCAGGAAAAACACGCCCGGCAGATGGCGCTGATAGAACGCGAAATCCTCGGCGATCAGCAGCGGCTCGTCCACAAGTTGCAGCTCGGGCAAGGCAGGCGCAATGTGGGCAAACAACTCGGGGTCGTTATCGACTGGCGGATAGCCCTCGGCAAAGTCGAGATCGTACGTACAGCCCGTTGCGGTGCACGCCTCGTCGAGCGCACGGCGTACGCCCTCGCGCGCACGGTCGAACATGGCGTCCGTAAACACACGCAAGCTACCGGCAACATGGGCCTCCCCCGCCACCGCATTGCAGACGGTGCCTGCCTGAAGCAGGCCGAACTTGCCAATGCAGGGCTCATCGGTGCCCAGCTCGTCCATCAGCTCGCGCTCGGCAACCAAAAACTTTGCTGCCGCCAACGCCGCATCGTGTGACTCCTCGACCGGAACGCCATAGGTCTTAGCGATATGGATGCTCGTCCCGTGAATATAAATGTGTGTCTCACTCGAACGCGCCAGCAGCGGACCGGAACAACTCGCCAACGTGCCGGCAGGCAGATCGGGCCACACATGGAAGCCGAAGATGCGGTCGGCCCCATAGCGCTCGAACACACCACTCTCGCATACCGTCTTGGCACCACCGGTCGTTTCCTCGGCCGGCTGGAACACAAAGAGAACGTTGCGCCTAATGGCGCCCGGCTGTTCGCGAATCGTACGGTCAACATACGTCGCGGCGGCAAGCGCCATGGCCATGTGTCCGTCATGTCCGCAAGCGTGCATCTTGCCGGGATGGGTTGAGGCAAAGGCCGCTCCCGTCGCCTCCGCGATGGGCAGCGCATCCATATCGGCGCGAATCGCCGTGGCATGCGCGGCATCAACACCGGCGTCGAAGAAAGCACAGACGCAGCTGGGGCACGGATGGGTCACCTCGCAAGCGAGCGGTGCCAGCACGCCCTCGATATAGGCAATGGTTTGCGGAAGATCGAAATCGAGCTCCGGAATGCGATGGAGATCGCGGCGGTAGCGACGGAGTTCTTGGAGCTCGGTCATAGAGGATCCCTTCGTGAGGCACATCTGTTGCAACTTATTGTGATACAGGATTGTGGCGCACATGTTTCCAGCATATCCCTGCATTTTTTAAACGTTATATACGAATACTCTTGTTTGGTAAAGTGCAACGTGGTAGGGTCGTTACCACTTGATAGAGGCGCGGGCACGAAGAACCGCGGGCGAGCCGGCAGGCTTTGACCCCGTGGGGAGGCGAAACCCGCCGAACTGGGCTTTTCGGGCACGAACAACCTGGTGGGCCTGTGGGAAACACCCACAGGACTGTCTGCAGCAATGCGGGAGCGCTATCCGGACATTGGGTCCACGCTATGCGGATTCGATGCGCAGATGGCGCCGTCTGGATAGCGAGGTTTACGGGACATGGCATTGACCCCCAACGAGGCATATGCGGCCAAGCAGCCGTTTGTGGACAAGGAGACACTCGAGCATATCGTCGAGCAGTTCCCCACGCCGTTTCATCTATACGACGAGGCGGGCATCCGCCGCAACATGCAAGGAGTGCGCGACGCCTTTGCATGGAACCCGGGCTTTAAGGAATACTTTGCCGTCAAGGCCAACCCCAACCCGGCGCTCATCTCCATTCTCAACGAATACGGCTGCGGCTGCGATTGCTCGAGCTATACCGAGCTCATGATCGCCCGCTCGCTGGGTATCACGGGACACGACATCATGTTCTCGTCCAACGATACGCCGGCTGCCGACTTTGAGCTCGCCGACAAGCTGGGTGCCATCGTCAACTTTGACGACATCAGCCACATCGAGTTCTTTGAGCGCGTTGCAGGGCCCATTCCCAAGACGGTCAGCTGCCGCTTTAATCCGGGCGGCCTGTTCCAGCTCTCCAACGGCATCATGGATAACCCCGGCGACTCCAAATACGGCATGACCACCGAGCAGCTCTTCGAGGCCTTCCACATGCTCAAGGCCAAGGGCGCCGAGGACTTTGGCATCCACGCATTCCTTGCCAGCAACACCGTCACCAACGACTACTACCCCAAGCTTGCGCGCATCCTCTTTGAGCTTGCCGTGCGCTTGGAGCGCGAGACCGGCGCACATGTCGCCTTCATCAATCTGTCCGGCGGTGTGGGTATCCCCTACCTGCCCGAGCAGCAGGCTAACGACATTCACGCCATCGGTGAGGGCGTACACGCAGCCTACGACGAGATTCTGGTCCCCGCCGGCATGGGCGATGTGGCGATCTGCACCGAGATGGGTCGCTTTATGATGGGCCCCTACGGATGCCTGGTCACCAAGGCCATCCACGAGAAGCAGATCTACAAGGACTATATCGGCGTGGACGCCAGTGCCGTCGATCTGATTCGTCCTGCCATGTATGGCGCTTACCACCACATTACGGTGATGGGCCAGCCGGGTGGCGACGACAAGACCACAGCGCCCGTCACGGACACCTACGACATCACGGGCAATCTGTGCGAGAACAACGACAAGTTCGCCATCGATCGCGAGCTGCCGCATATCGACATGGGCGACCTGCTTGTGATCCACGATACCGGCGCGCATGGCTACTCCATGGGCTACAACTACAATGGACGCCTGCGCTCCGTCGAGGTCCTGTTGCGCCCCGATGGCTCGGCCGACCTCATCCGCCGCGCCGAGCGCCCGGGCGATTACTTTGCCACGCTCGACGTGCTGCCGAGCGGCCGAGAGCTGCTGGCCAAGTCGCGCGCCGAAAGTGCCCGCCGTCGCGCCCAAGACGAGCGCCTGGCAGTCGCCGCCCAATGGAACAAACGCATCCAGATCGCGGACGCGAAGGAGAAGAACATGGACATCCGCAATCTCAAGGGCTCAATCGTCGCCCTCGTCACGCCGTTTAAAAAGGATGGCAGTGTCGACTTTGACGCACTCGAGCGCCTTATCGATTTCCACCTGCAAAACGGCACCGACGCCATCCTCACCCTGGGCACCACCGGCGAGAGCGCCACGATGACCGACGACGAGGACAACTCCGTCGTCGCCGCCGTGGTCAAGCATGTTGCAGGACGCGTCCCCGTCATTGCCGGCTCGGGCTCCAACTCCACGCAGACCATGCTCACCAAGTCGCTTACTTACCAGGGCTTGGGCGCCGACGGCCTGCTGCTCATTACCCCCTACTACAACAAGTCCAACGAAGAGGGTATCTATCAGCACTTTAAGACCGTCGCCGATGCCGTGAACATCCCCTGCATCCTGTACAACATCCCCGGCCGCTGCGGCTGCGGTATCAGCGAGCGCAACGTAGAGCGCCTGGCCGCGCACCCCAACATCATGGGTATTAAGGAGGCCTCGGGCAACGTCGCCTACGCGGCCAAGATCGCCCACCTGCTGTCAGACGACTTCCGCATGTACTCGGGCGAGGACGCGCTTACCGTGCCGCTCATGAGCCTGGGCGCCTCGGGCACCATCAGCGTGTGGGCAGACGTGCAGCCGCAGCTCGTGCATGACATGTGCCGCGCCTATTTGGACGGTAACGTGGCGCGTGCCCGCGATATCCAAATTGCCGGCCAGCCGCTCATCAATGCCCTCTTTAGTGAGGTCAACCCCATCCCCGTCAAAGAGGCGCTCGCCCAGATGGGTATGATCGAGGCAAACTACCGCATGCCGCTGTGCCCCATGGCAGACGACACGCGCTCTGCACTTACCGATGCTCTGAAGGGGGCTGGTCTGCTTGATTAAGACCGTCATTATGGGAACGGGCCGCATGGGCTCGCTCATCCGCACCACCGCCGAGGGCGTTGTCGACGCCGCCGGTCAACCCGTTTTTGATATCGTGGCCCAGATTGGCTTCGATTTGAGCAAGCTCGAGAACGCACCGGCTGCCGATGTGATTATCGACTTCTCGAACGTCGTGACCTTCGATGCCGTCGTCGCCTATGTCGAGCGCACGGGCGCGGCGTTGGTCTCGGGCACCACAGGCTACACCCCCGAGCAGATGGACCGTCTGCGTGAGCTGGGCCAGAACACCCGCGTTATGCACTCGGGCAATTACTCCATCGGCATCGCAGCCCTGCGCCATCTGGTAGCGCAGGCTACACGCGAGCTGCCCGGCTTTGACTGCGAAATCGTCGAGACGCACCACAACCAAAAGGTCGATGCCCCCAGCGGCACTGCCAAGCTACTGCTCGATGCCGTCGTCGAAGCTGAGCCCGAGGCAGGCTACCACCCCGTCTATGGCCGCGAGGGCATGTGCGGCGCGCGTGACCCCAAGGAGATCGGTATGCACTCGCTGCGCGGCGGCACCGTCGCCGGCGTGCACGAGGTAAGCTTTTTCGGCCAGGACGAGGAGGTCACGCTCACCCACCGCGCCACGAGTCGTCAGATCTTTGTCAACGGCGCCTTGGCAGCCGCGCAGAAGCTCGTCACCCGCGAACCCGGCTTCTATACGTTCGACCAGGTCATGTTTGTCTAACCAGGTGTCAACCGAATCCGCCCAAAGGAGAGATAGCAAATGAGTAACGCAGCCGAGATGGATGCACAGAAGATTATCAACTACATCGCCACCGCGCCCAAAAAGACGCCCGTCAAGTTGTACGTGCGCGAGAAGCCGGGCATGAAGGTTGCTTGGGGCGACGCACATGTCTACGGCGGTCGTCGCGGCAAGACCGTCTTTGGCGACTGGGATGAGCTTAAGGCCATCCTGGACGCCAACGCCGATTCCATCGATTACTACGACGTGGAGAACGATTGCCGCAACTCCGCCGTGCCCATGCTCGACCTTAAGGGCATCAACGCCCGCATCGAGCCGGGCGCGATCATCCGCGACCGCGTCGAGATTGGCGACCGTGCCGTCATCATGATGGGCGCCATCATCAACATCGGCTCCGTTATCGGCGAGGGTTCCATGATCGATATGGGCGCCGTGCTAGGCGGCCGCGCCACCGTGGGCAAGAACTGCCACATCGGCGCTGGAACCGTGTTGGCAGGCGTCGTTGAGCCCGCAAGCGCCACGCCCGTCATCATCGAAGACGACGTCATGATCGGCGCCAACGCCGTGGTCCTGGAGGGCGTACGCGTGGGCAAGGGCGCTGTTGTTGCCGCCGGCGCCGTGTGCGTCGAGGATGTCCCCGCCGGTGCCGTCGTGGCCGGTGTCCCCGCCCGCGTCATCAAGATGCGCGACGAGAAGACCGACAGCAAGACCGGCCTGGAAGAGGGCCTGCGCCAGCTTTAATAGTTACGGCGTTTTACCAAACGCCGTAACGACCCGACGCTGCAAACGCCCCTAGGCGGCAATCTGACGTTCAATCGTCGGGCATGACCAGAAGGTCAATGCCCTCCTCTTTCGCGTCACCTTGCTCGCCTAGGGGCGTTTTCGCTCATATGACCCAATCCGCTGTCAAGAGCCACAATGGCCCCGCCGACCGCTTGCAATCGGTCGGCGGGGCCTGCCGTTGAACCCGTCCCGGTCCGCCCCCGGCATGTCGTCGACGCCTTCGGCTCAGTCTCATATCCGCGGATACCGTTCTGTCGGCCCGCACTCCATTCCTTCGGCGGGGCTCCCCAAGTCTGACTACGCGCATGCGGCCGCTGCCGCGCGCCCAGCGAAAGCGGGGGTATCCCCGAAGGCTGCCCGGCTCGCCGGGACGGGGGCTATGTCTATTCGGTCGCCTCCCGGCACATCGCGCCGAGGGCCCACAGCCACCTCACGAGCTCGGCGGCGGTGGCGGCGTTCGCCTTCGCCTGGGGCATGCCCCTGGCGAGCATCTCCTCGCGGCGCCGGAGCAGGCGCTCGGAACCCTTCCTCCCGTGCATCCTCACCTCGAGCGGGACGCCGCTGCCCTTGGGCATCAGCTTCGGTTGGTGGCTCGCCTGGACGTAGCTCCAGGACCCCTCGACAGCCAACCTCCTGACGAGGGCGTCGCCGGCCCCGCTGATCCCGCCGAGGCGCACGGAGTCCGCGCTCGACCTCTGCTTCGGGGCGAGGCCGAAGTAGGACGTCACCTGCCTGCCGGAGCGGAACCTCGAGAAGTCGCCGACCTCGGACGCGAAGGCGGCGGCGAGCGCGAACCCGCACCCCTTGATCGACTGGAGCGCCTCGACCTCCGCCGAGAGGGGGCCCGCCGCGACGGCGGCCCTGTACTCGGCGAGGAGGTCGTCGCGCGTCTCGGCGGCCGCCTCGACCTCGCTCCTCAGCGCCGCCAGCGCCCGGATGCCGCCGTCGTCGGCGGGCCGGACCTTGTCGAGCCACCTGAGGAAGTCGTACGTCCAGTACCTCCGGGGGTTTCCGGCCGGCGTCGTGCCGCCGTAGGCGTAGCCACGGCGGGCCAGGAACGCCAGGAGCCGCTGCTTCGCCGCCGCGAGCCTCGCGGTCGCCGCGTCGTGGGCCCCGGCGAGGTCCCTGAGCCCCTCGATCTCGGGGGACGGCACCCATACCGGGGTGACGTCGTGCGACAGTATCGCCTTGGCCATCCTGGCCGCGTCGTTGCGGTCGTTCTTGGACGAGAGGTCTGCCGCCGACCTCGGGACCCTGGAGACGGCCGCGACGACGCAGTCGACGCCGAGCCCGGAGAGCTCCCTCTGCGGGGCGAAGCCGAGGTAGCCGCTCTCGTAGGCGGCGAGCGACGGGCCGGGGAAGCCCGACATCCACTCCGCGACCTCGCCCCAGGGGTTGCCGCGGAACCTCCTCGTCACGGCCTCGCCCGTCTCCGCGTCGAGCGCGCAGACGGTGGTGGACCTGAGGTGTACGTCCATTCCGAAGGCGGTAGAATATCTAGGCACGGGAGCCTCCCAACCTCGTTGCGGCGCGGCTGCGCCTCTGGCACTTCAACAACATTGTCGCAGCCCCGACCCGCGGTCACGAGCGGGGGCTCCTGTCGTTTCCGTGCCCCTGGATTGGGTCATAGTGTCTGACGTGTGCTCAACCTGCGGGGTAATGTCAGCAACCAAGCCGAAAACAAAAAAGACCGAAGTCCCGAAGGGCTTCGGCCTTTGTTTTTCTGCAACGTCCAAGCGCAGCTTATCGATTCTCAATACTTCCGATGTTCTTGAGCTCGATAGAGATGAGGCCGTTGGGCTCATTGACGAACTCAATGTACTCGGAATTCAAACCCATCTCTGCCGGGAAGCTGATCTCGATACCCGTGTCGGTACGAATCTTGTGATTGCGCACCGCCGCGCGTTCGACCTGCTTGCGCTCCACGGGCACACGCTCAGGCACCTTCTCCTCGGTCAGTGCCGCGCGCACGCTCTCCTTGATAACCGGTTCGTCCTCAAAGACCTCGTCGACGATATCCCAAGGCGGCAGCTCCTCGTCATCCTCGACCTTCTCGGCAACAGCAGCCTTAACCTTGGCGAGCGCTACGGCCGTATTGGCACCGTGCTCCTCGGCGACTTCCTCGACCACACGCGTCACGGTGTCGATGACCTCCTTGCCCGATACGCCCGTGTCGCACTGCAGCAGGCCATCGGGGATAAGCATACGGTCCTCGCCGGCAATCTTGCGCTTCTTGTCCACGTAGCCGATCTCCATGGTGCTTGCGCGCACGATGGCATAGCTCGGCACCTTTTGCGAGGGGTTCGGCAGAATGGCGTAGTGGCGCGCGATGTCGTTGCGCACCTCCCCCTCCTCGCGGCCCACTTCGTGCATAAAAGCCTGCTTGGAGCCCAGCAGCATCACGGCAAACCAGCGGGCATCCTCATCGTCGTCAAAATCGGCCACGAGCACGTCGGTGGACTCGGCTTTCTCGGCTTTGGTGAGCTCGGAAGAGATAAACTCCGCAATCTGCTGCGACAGGTCCACGAACTCGCGCTCGCCAAAGAAATAGCCCTTGAGCTCGCCGCCAAACGCAGAGTTCTCGGCAAACGTGGCGCGTTTATTGTCGGCCGAGGTGCGTGCACGGCGCAGATGCGTGGTTACGAAATTGCGCACGGTAAGGCTTTCGGTATCGAGCTCGCGCTGGCTCATAACGTTGACGGCAGAGTCAAAGTCCAGGATATGCAGAATCGCGTGATTGATTTTCATATACGGCATTCCGTTCTAGATCGATTTCGGCACGAACCAGTATAGCGGTCGAGCCCGCCCCAGGCGCATCGAAGATTGGTGCATCGGGGACAGGTTGCTTTGCACCAATGGCTAGCGCAGGAGCTCGGACTGCCAAGCCTCGAGCTGTTCTGCCAAACTCTTGCCGGCGGCGGGCATGCCGATCTGGGGTCGTTTGGGCAGCAGCGCACACTTAAGAATTGCCACGATGGTCTGCGAGACAAAGCGTCGCGTATCCTTGTCAAACCCTTGCGCAGCCTGGAGCATCACGGGCAGGCTCTCGCGCAGATTCCCAGCGATATCCGCAAACCGCTCAGCACCCGTAGCCTCAAACACGGAGAACAACGCATCTACAAAACGCTCGCGCTCGCTAGGCGAAACTGCAAGCAGCATCTCGCGAATGGAGCCATCAACGTATCGAGCACCGGCGGACAGGCGCTCACAGTACACGAAGTCGCGACCATCAACCACCCAGCTAAAGGGATTGTGCTGCAGCAGACTGAACTCGGTGCTCTCAACGATGGCATAGTCCTCCTGCGTCTCGAACATCATGCCAAAGATCGACGACCGAGGTAGCGTCTTGTCGATTCGACCGGAAAGATCGGCAAAGGCGTTGCCGTTCAGAAACTCCTCGACGAAACCCGGACCATCATGGGAATACGCCCGTTCGATTCGCGCACGGGCGACATCGGAGCACATCGCCGCACCGTACACCGCAAGGTTTCCACCCTTGGAATGACCTCCGCACAAAAGCGGCCCGTCAATCGCATCCGCCGCCTCGTCCACATAACGCGCCGCGGATTCCTGGGCCGGCACAGGATACCGGAACGCCATGTTAAAGTCCTCTTTCCAGCCCACAATCGTGCTGTCGGTCCCCCGGAAGGAAAGATAGCTAAACCCCGCCGGAAACCGGAACGCCATGGCTGCAAACTGCTCCGTTGTCTCGGCATCACTCACGCTACGATAGCCGCAAACACGAACGCCACGGTAGCGAGGGCTTGCTGCCACAGCCTCCAACAGGGCACGACTCCCCTCCGGATCCCACAGGTCGCCAATCATGTCTTGGTAGCACTCGGCGCGCAGCAGCTCGCGTACGTCTAGGCCCTGCCAGTTCGTCAGCTCCGCCATATCACCCGGCAAACGCAAATAGGACAACCACGCAAAGACCAGGCTATCCACCGCGCAGAACGGCCGTTCCTCAAACGGATCAAACGCTGTCTGGGCATAGGTCAAAAAATTAGGCGAATCCGACATGGCCCTCCCATCAACTATGGTGCATTGGGGTCAGGTTACTTTGCACCAAAAAGGCGCCCGGGCCGTGTGGACCCGGACGCCTTCATTGTAGCTTTTCGCTCTAGCGAGCTTGATTTAGCAGGAGAAGTCGACGCTGTCGATGATGTCCTTGAGGGCCTTGGCGGAGGCGGTGAGCTCATGCTGCTCGTCATCGTTCAGCGGCACGGGGACGCGGCAGACGACGCCGTCGCGGCCAACGACCGTCGGCATGGAGATAGCCAGATCGGACAGGCCATACTCGCCCACCATGAGCGAGGAAACGGGCAGAACGGTCTGCTCATCGCGCATGACAGCGGTGCAGATGCGCTTGACGGCCATGGCGACGCCGTAGTAGGTGGCGTGCTTCTTCTCGATGATGGTGTAGGCGGAGTTCTTGACGTCCTCGGCGATACGCTTCTCGGCAGCCTCGTGCTCCAGATGACCGTGAAGCTCGCAGAAGGTGTTCAGCGGAACGCCAGCAACCTGAGCGCTGGACCAAGCGACAAACTCGGAGTCGCCGTGCTCGCCCATGACATAGGCCTGGACATCGCGCGGGTCAACCTCGACGTGGGCACCAAGCATCTGCTGCAGACGGCCAGTGTCGAGCACGGTGCCGGAGCCGATGACATGGCCCTCGGGCAGGCCGGACATCTTGATGGCAGCGTAGGTCAGAACATCGACCGGGTTGGAGACGATTAGCAGAATGCCGTCGAAGCCGGACTTCTTAATCTCGGGGATAATGGACTTAAAGATGTTTACGTTCTTGTTGACCAGGTCCAGGCGGGTCTCACCGGGCTTCTGGGCAGCGCCAGCGGTGACGACGATCATGGCGGCGTCGGCGACATCGGAATAATCGCCGGCGTAGATCTTCATCGGCTCGGCAAACGTCATGCCGTGCGCGATATCCAGAGCCTCACCCTCGGCGCGGTTCTTGTCCACGTCGATGAGGACCATCTCGGAGAACAGACCGCTCTGCATCAGAGCGAACGCCGAAGACGAACCGACGAAGCCGCAGCCGACAATAGCGACCTTCTTCTCGTTAACCATTAGAAACTCCCATCTCTCTCCACAAACAAGCCGCCCGGGAACGACCCGAGCGGCTTGCCGTAATCCCAATACATCCAATCGGGACTTTGATTATGCTCCTATTCGCAGCCAAAAATCGACCGTTTACCGAAATTGTTTGCAGAATTCGTAAAATAACTGCACGAAATCGGTTTCGAGCTATTGACGAGTCGAAATAGGTTTCTAATACAGGCCCGCCTCGCGAATGGCCTCGACAGCCAAAGCGGTCTGATCGGGCGGCAGGACCAGCGCCATGCGCACGTGCCCCTCGCCCGAAGGGCCAAAGCTCGCGCCCGGCGTCACCACAACGCCGGCCTTCTCCATGAGCTCCTCGCAAAACGCCATGGAATCGGTGCGACCACCGGGAAGCTTGGCCCACACAAACATAGAGCCATGCGCGTTGGGACGCTCCCAGCCCAGGCCCTCAAGACCGTCGCACAGGGCATCGCGGCGTTCCTGGTACTTCAGACGCTGCGCCTCGACCTCATCGCGCGAACCGTTCAGGCACGCGATGGCGGCCTTCTGAATCGGGAAGAACATACCAAAGTCGATCTGGCCGCGCAGCTTGGCAAAGGCAGAGACCACATCCTCGCGACCGACCAAAAAGCCGATGCGGGCACCGGTGACGTTAAACGACTTGGAGAGCGAGAAGAACTCAACGCCCACCTCGAGCGCGCCGGGATACTGCAAGAAGCTGCCGCCGGGCTCGCCGTCAAACACGATGTCGGAGTACGCGTTATCATGGACGATCAACAGATCATGCTCGCGGGCAAAGGCGATAATCTCCTCGTAGACCTCGGGCGTGCCCACCGAGCCGACCGGGTTCGCGGGCAGCGACACGATCATGTACTTGGCACGATCGGCAACCTCGGGATCGATACCCGCCACATAGGGCAGGTAATTGTGCTCGGCAACCAGCGGATAGTATTCGAGCTTGGCATCGGCGATCTTGGCACCCGCCTCAAAGACCGGGTAGCACGGATCGGGAACCAAAATGGTGTCACCCGGATCGAGCAGGGCAAGGCCCAAATGGCCCACCCCCTCCTGCGTGCCGTTGCACGACTGCACCATAGACGGCGTAATGCCCGAAACGCCAAAGCGACGCTCATAGTAATCGCACACGGCCTGCTTGAGTTCGGGCAGGTCGCGCAGGGCATACTTCCACATCTCGGGATCTTGGGCTGCCTGCGTGAGCGCCTCGACCACATGGTCGTACGGCTTAAAGTCGGGCGTGCCCACGCTCATGTTGTAAATGGTCTTGCCCTGAGCCTTCAGCGCGAGAAGCTTGTTGTTGAGCGAGGCGAAGACCTCCGCGCCAAAGCGGTCGAGACGCTGTGATGCCTGCATGGTGCCACCTTTCGATATAAAAAACGCAGCGCTCCGACAAGAGCGCCGCGCGATACGGGCCATCAGATTGCAAAAGTGTAACGCTTGCAACCCCCGTATTGGTTCAATTTAGCCAACCTTAGTCAACTGGATTGAGCGCGTCGATCTGCGCAAGCCACAGACGCGAGCTAGCGTCACTCGGCATACGCCAATCGCCGCGCGGGCTGAGCGTCACCGATCCCACCTTGGGACCATCGGGCAGGCAGCTGCGCTTAAACTGCTGGGCAAAGAAGCGGCGGTAGAACGTACGTAGCCACGTGTGGACGGTCTTGACATCGTAGACGCCCTCAAAGCTCTTGAGCGCCATGTGGTAGATCTTGCCCGGCTCAAAGCCAAAACGTAGCAGGTAGTAGAGGAAGTAGTCGTGCAGCTCGTACGGGCCCACCAAATCCTCGGTCCTCTGCGCAATCTCGCCGTCGCCCGTGGGCGGCAGAAGCTCGGGGGACACCGGCGTATCGAGGATATCGAGCAAGACCTCGGCAATGCGCCCGCCAAAGACATCGGCGGCATAGCGTACCAGATGGCGCACAAGCGTCTTGGGCACGCTCGCGTTGACGGCGTACATGCTCATGTGGTCGCCGTTATAGGTAGCCCAGCCGAGCGCCAGCTCCGACAGGTCGCCCGTGCCAATGACAAAACCGCCAGCCTGGTTGGCCAGATCCATCAGAATCTGCGTACGCTCGCGCGCCTGGCTGTTCTCGTAGGTCACGTCCTGCACGGCCGGATCATGCTCAATGTCCTTGAAGTGCTGCTCCACAGCCGCATGGATCGAAACCTCGCGGAAGCTCACACCCAGGTCGCGAGCGAGCGACTCGGCATTCGACTTGGTGCGATGCGTCGTGCCGAAGCCGGGCATGGACACGGCTGTGATACCAGTGCGCGGCAGCCCCAGTGCATCGAAGGCACGCACGGTCACAAGCAGCGCTAGCGTGGAGTCCAAGCCGCCCGAAAGGCCGATAACCGCAGCCTTGGTACCCGTGTGGGCAAGGCGGGTCTTGAGGCCCGCAGTCTGCAGATCGAGGATCGTCTCGCAGCGCTCGGCCAAGTCGCCGTGGTCGGCCGGCACAAAGGGCGCGCGCGGGAAAACGCGGTCGATATCGCAGGCATCGCGCAGGACAGGTTCTTCGGCCAGCACGCCCTCAAACGAAAACTCAACGGTCGTGGCCTCCGGCGCATCGTCCGCGCGCGTCCACGTCGTCGAGCGACGGCGCTCGGCAACCAGACGATCAAGATCGACATCGGCGACGGCCATATCGCAGGTAAGCAGTTTGGTCGCGGCGAGCTTCGAACCGTTTTCGTAGACGAGGTTCTCGCCTGCAAAGACCATGTCGGTCGTGGACTCGCCCTCGCTCGCGTCCGCGTAGGCATAGACGCAGTACAGGCGCGCACTCTGATTGGAGATAAGGCTGCGGCGGTAATCTGCCTTACCGATAATCTCGTCCGAGGCCGACGGGTTGAGAATCACCGTCGCACCGTCAAGCGCCATCTCGGTCGAAGGGGGCGCCGGCACCCACAGGTCCTCACAGACCTCAACGCCCAACACCAGGTCCTCGGCGCCCTCGTCACAGCAACGGTAGACAAGCCCTGAACCCAGCGGGACCGGACCCTGACCGGCAAATTCAACCCACACGGGATCCGCAGGCGCCGGAGCAAACCAACGGCGCTCATAGAACTCGCCATAGTTGGGCAGATACTTCTTGGCCGTGAGGCCCAAAAGCTCGCCCGCACAGCACACGGCCGCGCAGTTGTAGATGTTTTCAGCCACCGCAACGGGCAAGCCAACGGTAAAGACGATCGGCAGCTCACGGGTTTCATCGAGTATGTGCACCAGCGCTGCTTCGCAGGCATGCAGCAGCGTGCGGTTATGGAACAGGTCGGCCGCGGTATAGCCGGTCAGGTTAAGCTCGGGCAGCACCAGCGCGCGAACGCCGCGCTCGGTAGCCTCGCGAACAGCCGCCAGCGCAACCTCGGCATTGCCCTCGACATCGGCCACGCGAATCTTGGGCGAGGCCGCCGCCACACGCAAAAAGCCATCAGACTGAGAAAGGTGAAGATTCATAAGAATGCTCCCGTGCGTAGACGCCATTCACAACAATTAGCAAGTCCTATTGTAGTTCAACCGCCGGGTGTAACCGCATCCCACCAACTTGGTGAGCAATTGATGAGTTGATGGTATCTGTTAAATGTCACGTACGATTCACATCTGGTGGGTACCCTGATGGCTACACGAAACGAAGCAGATTTACACCGGGAGGACCCCGTATGACAACCAAGTACACCGACGCGCCGCGCACGCGCGTCATGACGCCGGCATCGCTCAACAACGGCGTGCACGAGAACCATTCCATCGGACAGACCATGGCCATCGCGCCCAAAAAGGGCCTGTTCGATGACATTTCCATTCCCCAGATCATCGCCGGCGCCGCAGCTGCTGCCACGAGCGTCGCGCTTGCCTCCAAGATTGGTATCGCTGGTTCAGTAATTGGTGCCGCCGTGAGCTCGGTCATCACCGTTGTGTCCTCGCAGGTCTACCGCCACTTTATCTCTGCCAGCGCCGAAGCAATCAAGGGCACGCATGCCGCTGTCGACTACCCTGCCGGCGCCTACGAGCCCGTTGAGCCCGATGTCGAGGAGCACCTAGGTGGCGCCGCGACCACGCAGGAAATGCGCCAGGTTGCGGGACGCGCAACCACGGCGCGCGTCGCCCCCAACAGCCTGCGCGCCAAGGCGGCGGCAGAGCGCAGCCAGACACAAAAGAAGGTCATCGTCTTCTCGATCGCCATCGCCATCGTCGCGGTCATCGCCTGCGCCGGCGCCATCCTTATCACCACTGCCGGTGAGGGTCTGGGCGAGCGTCCCGAGCCAATCCTGTCGTCGCGCACGACCGAGAGCGATGCAAATGGCAACACTCAGCCGCAGGATCAGCAGGCACAGACGGACGACACGCAAGACAGTCCTACCTCTGCCAATTCGTCCTCGAACACCCAAAACCAATCGCAGGGCACCGATTCCTCTACGGCCAACAGTGGCACGCCGTCCGGCACGACCGACTCAAGCCAAACGACTGACGGTTCACAGCCGAACACGGGAGGCCAGACGAGCGACACCACGTCGGGAACGGGCACGGCAGACAGTAACAACACCAACAGCTCGAGCGGAACCGCTTCCGGCACGGCATCTGACAACTCGAGCCAAGGCACGGCATCGGGCAACTAAGCACGTTTGCCTCTCATAGATAACCGACCTGTACAACGGGCGCGAATCGAAAGCGGTTCGCGCCCGTTTGCCTTGGGCGCCGCCATGGCGAACGCTATGCGATGGTAAGATGCTTTACATGTGTAAAGAGGAGATTTGCCATGAGCAAGACAATAGTTAGGCCCACGCTTTCGCTGGGCAACCACATCTATCTGTATCGCCTGCTGCGCGATGCGATTGGATGTGGCAAGCAAACGTTTATGACGCAGGTCGAGGAGGCGCTCGCCGCTGGCGACATGACCGCTTATGACCTGGGCTTCGAGTCCACGCGCGAGCTGCTCGAGGAGCTCGACGACTGCATTAAGCTGACCGTCTTTAAAGGCGGCCGCCTGTATGCCACGGTCATCGCCAACGAGGCCTGGGATGCTGCGCTTGCCAAGGGCGAGGACAAGCCCAAGACCGCCAAGGGCGCCAAGCAGTCCTACAAAAAGAAAAAGCGCGGTGAGAAGGACCTCAAGGCCGTGCGCCCCAAGCACGTTAAGCGTCCCGAGCCCGAAGCCATGGTTGAAGCCGCGCCGGAACCCGAGCCCGAGACAGAGATCGAAGTCGCTATTGAGGTAACGGCAGAAGCCGAAACCGAAATCGCCGCCACGACCGATTCCGAAGTCATATCCGAGCAGGAAGCCACTGTGGAGCTCAACGAAGCGCCCAAGTCGACAACCGAAGAAGCCGCTGACCAACCCGAGCCGTCTGCGTTCCAAAACAGCGATGTCTTTGGCGACGAGGCCGAGGACGATCAGTCCGACGAGCCCGCAGATCAAGACGCTACCGAGTCGACACCGGAGCCCGAGACGCCACAGCCCGCCATCTCGCTCACGGTCGTCTATGACCCCGAGAACGCCAACGCCGGCATCACCACCATGGCATCCACGCCCATCGAAGCAAAGTCGAGCGTCGAGAACGAGGACGCGACGCAGGTTGAGGTTGAAACCGCAGCTGCAGACGCGCCCGTCACCGTGGAGCCCGCAGATTCCACGATCAAGCCGGAAGCGACGCCGGAGCCCGCACCCGTCATCGAATCCGTGCCCACCTCTGCTTGCGGCCAAATTCCCGCACCGGCACCGGCTTCGGCACCCGCAGCGGCCCCAACCCCCGCACCCGCAGCACCGACCATCCCCGAGGACTTCCCCATCGATTTCGCAACCGAGGTCTTCTGCCCCGGCCCGCTTCTGCACCAGCTGTCGACCTATCTCCCCTACGGCGCCGATACCCTCGGCATTGTCGGCGAGTACTACTGGATCGCCCGCGAGCGCGGTACCATCGAGGCCGCGCGAAACCGCGCAAGCTTCCCCCTGCGCTACACGCAGGCCGGCGAGCGCCGCGAGGTTGCCGTGCGCATCCGCCGCAATACCACCGGTGGCCTCGGATCCACCTGGGCCATCGATAAAGTCGAAGAACCCGAGCAGTAACGACAAACGACTCAAATCCAAATCAGGATTTGAGCCGTTTTTATTTGTTGATGTTGCGTAACCAACAGCGAGCGGGCCGCAAGTGCCCCAGGTTGCCGTGAAAGAGGAGCGACGCGTACTTCGGTACGCGAGCGACGGCTTGAACGGCAAGATGGGGTGCTTGCGACCCGCGCAGCGTCGAGCAGTTACGCGGTTTGGAAAA
Source organism: uncultured Collinsella sp. (assembly GCA_965147105.1). Taxonomy (GTDB): domain Bacteria; phylum Actinomycetota; class Coriobacteriia; order Coriobacteriales; family Coriobacteriaceae; genus Collinsella. Next base: position 86,207 of record CBCTIZ010000004.1, read on the forward strand.
CCGCGTAACGATCTAGTCGCGCGTCAGCTTACGGTGAATACGATGCGGCTGGGCTGCGTCCTCGCCAAGGCGCTCGATGCGGTTGGCCTGATAGGCCTCAAAGTTGCCCTCGAACCAATACCAGTTGCCCGGATTCTCGTCGGTGCCCTCCCACGCCAGAATGTGCGTGGCGACGCGGTCCAGGAACATACGGTCGTGGCTAATGACCACCGAGCAGCCCGGGAACTCGAGCAGCGCCGCCTCGAGTGAGGACAGCGTCTCGACGTCGAGATCGTTCGTGGGCTCGTCGAGGAGCAGCAGGTTGCCGCCCTGCTTGAGCGTGAGCGCCAGGTTCAGGCGATTGCGCTCGCCACCGGAGAGTACGCCGGCGCGCTTCTGCTGGTCCTGGCCCTTAAAGCCAAAGCTCGCCACGTACGCGCGGCTGGGGACCTCGGTCTCGCCGACCATCATGTGGTCCAGGCCATCCGAGACGACCTCCCACAGGTTCTTATCGGGGTCGATGCCGGAACGGTTCTGATCGACATAGGAGATCTTGACGGTCTCGCCCACCTCGAGCTCGCCCGAAGTCAGCGGCTCCAGGCCCACGATGGTCTTGAACAGCGTGGTTTTGCCCACACCGTTGGGGCCGATGACACCCACGATACCGTTGCGCGGCAGGGTGAACGATAGGTCGTCGATGAGCACACGGCCATCGAACTCCTTGTGCAGGTGATGAGCCTCGAGCACCTTGTTGCCCAGACGCGGGCCCACGGGGATGCGGATGTCGGTCCAGTCGAGCTTCTGGCTTGCGCGGGCCTCGGCCTCCATCTCCTCGTAACGAGCCAGACGGGCCTTGTTCTTGGCCTGGCGAGCCTTGGGCGAGCTGCGTACCCACTCGAGCTCGGCCTCCATGCGCTTGGCGAGCTTGGCGTCGCGGTTGCCCTGCGCCTCGATACGGGCAGCCTTGGTCTCCAGATACGTGGAGTAGTTGCCCTTGTAGGGATAAAGGTGACCGCGGTCTACCTCGCAGATCCACTCGGCAACGTTATCCAGGAAGTAGCGATCGTGCGTGACGGCAAGCACCGCGCCCTGGTAGTTGTGCAGGAAGTGCTCGAGCCACAAGATCGATTCGGCGTCCAGGTGGTTCGTGGGCTCGTCGAGCAGCAGCAGGTCGGGAGCCTCGAGCAGCAGCTTGCACAGGGCCACGCGACGGCGCTCGCCGCCGGAAAGCACGTTGACCGGCATGTCGGAATCGGGCAGCTGCAGGGCGTCCATGGCCTGGCCGAGCTTGGAATCGATATCCCAGCCGTCGGCGGCGTCGATCTCGTCCTGGAGCTTGCCCATCTCGGCCATGAGGGCGTCCATGTCGCAATCCGGGTCGCACATCTCCTCGCCGATCTTGTTGAAGCGATCGACCTTGGCAATCATGTCGCCAAACGCCATGCGCACGTTCTCGATGACGGTCTTGTCATCGTCGAGCGGCGGCTCCTGCTGCAGGATGCCCACGGTGTAGCCGGGAGTGAGCCTGGCATCGCCGTTGGAGACCTCCTCGATGCCGGCCATAATCTTGAGCAGGGTCGACTTGCCCATACCGTTGGGGCCCACGACGCCGATCTTGGCACCGGGGTAGAAGCTCAGGGTCACGTCGTCAAGGATCACCTTGTCGCCATGGGCCTTGCGAGCCTGATACATCTGGTAGATAAACTCTGCCATTTGCCTGTTCTATCCTTTCTACCTGCTGTTTCCCTATTCTTGATTCGCTTTAGTAGAAACGAAATGAGGAAACCAGCTCTGAAACGTAACGAAAAAGGGGCATGGTTGCCCACACCCCCTAATACTACCTGGGAAAAGTCCCCCGGAACATACTATGAACTGCGTACGCTAGTTTTCCGCAACCTTAACGAGCGGCTCGCTGAGATTTGCGCCACAACAGATACGAGTAGACGTAGACGGCTCCAACCGAACCAAACGCCAGAACCGCAATCACCGCGGCGACGACTTCACTCGAAAGCACGCTGCCTGCCACGCCCATCACAATCAGGCCAATACCCAGCACCATAAAGCAGGCACCGCCAAAACGCTGCGTACGGCGCCAGTTCTCGGGATCGGCAAGCGCCCAGGGTGTCTTGATACCGAGCGTATAGTTCTGCTTCACACGCGGCAAGTAGTTGCCTACGCCGATGAACAGCAAACCGACAACACCGGAAATCAGCACGTTAACCGAACCGACCGCCGGCACCACGCCCCAGACCGTAAGCTCTCCCAGCCAGCTTATGGCGCACATGAACAAGGTGAAGGCGATTACGAAGCCCTGGTAGAACTTGCCCGAGGTTCGATATGCCTCACCTTTGGGGTCGATGCGCGGCACCATGCGGAACATTGCGAGAAGCGCCAGAGGCAGCACGCCGAGCGCGGAGGCCATCCAGCTAGGACCCCAACCGTCGACGGCGCCGTTCGCGCCCCAGTGCGTGGGAATCTGCGTAGGCAAGCTCGGCATCACCATGAGGTGCGCTACGACATTGGCGACGCACAGAGCGACCAGCGCAATCCACACGCGCGACGATACCCCCGTGGGGTGAATGCCCTTGTTTTCGTTATTCATCCTTATCACCTTCAGTGTTTGTAAAGCCCATAAACCAGCCAATTAAATCCTGCATGACGGTGGTGTTTAAGCTGTATACGATGTTTTGGCCATGGCGCTCGTCGGCCACCAACCCGGCGTTTTTGAGCGTCGCCAAGTGATGGCTCAGCGACGGCTTACTGATATCGAAATGCTCGGCAAGCTCCCCCGCCGTGCAATTGCCCTCGCGCAGCAACTCCAAAATGCGCCGTCGCGTTGGATCGGCAAGCGCCTTAAAACCCTCTCCCGGCATAAGACCTCCTCTCATCATCTCTCATGACGTGCACACTATACTCGATATTTAGATGTTTGTCTAACTATCTAATCGCAATGCTTCAAACCACATCAAAGCAAACGCCATCGCAACCTATGGGCGATTACCTATAATGACGATAGCTAAAACACGACCGACTCCCCATCGGAGGATATCCATGACCGAAACCACAGCCGCAGCCGCCATCGAGACACGCGACACCAAGCTCGAGATCATCATGGGCCGCGAGGCACTCGATAAGCTCGCCGATGCTACGGTGCTGGTGCTCGGCTGCGGAGGTGTGGGCTCCAATTGCTGCGAGGCACTCGCCCGCGGCGGCATCGGTCATTTCGTCATTCTGGACAAGGACGTCATCGCGCCCAGCAATATCAACCGTCAGGCCATCGCCTTTCACAGCACCATCGGAAAGCGCAAGGTTGACGTGATGGAAGCCATGATCCACGACATCAATCCCGCCGCTGCCGTCATCAAGCGAACTGAATACTTGCTGAGCGACAACATCGATGATTTCTTCGCGAGCGTTTTGGAGCAGACGGACGGCAAGCTCGACTACGTCGTCGACGCCATCGACACCATCTCGGCCAAGCTCACCATTGCCAAATATGCTCAGGACCACGACATTCGTTTGGTTAGCTCCATGGGCGGGGCCAACAAGCTCCATCCCGAGTGCCTCCGCTTTGCCGACATTTTCGATACGGTACGTGACCCCATGAGCCGCATTATGCGCAAAGAATGCAAGAAGCGCGGAATCAAGAGCCTGCATGTACTGTTTAGCTGCGAGGAATCGGTTAAGACACAGCCCCGCGACCCTTCCAACATCCACGAGCGCACCGAGCTGGGAACCGCCAGCTTTATGCCGCCCATCATGGGCCAGATGATTGCCGGCGAGGTTATCCGCCAGATCAGCGGCCGCGGCACTGAGCGCGTACGCTCCGATGGCCAACGTCTGGACTAGCGGAGCGCACCGAGATGGAGCCCCGGTTATTTGATGCACACTGCCATCTTGATTTAATGGCTCACCCGGACGCCGTTGCCGATGAGGCGACGGCGCTGGGCTTGGGTCTATTTGACTGCGGCGTCAATCCGCGCGACTTTTCGGCCGCAAACGAGCGCGCCTGTCGCCAACCAGGCATCATCGCCGGCGTTGGGCTTCACCCCTGGTGGCTCGCCGATGGCCACTGCGGTTTTGTCGAAGTCAATCTGCTTTGCGAAGTTGCTGCCCAAGAACGCTACATCGGCGAAGTCGGACTCGACTTTTCCGCGCGCTTTGCTGGAAGTGAGCCGCTACAAATACAGGCACTTAACCGGCTCTGCGATGCGCTCGTGCAGCATCCTCTTACCGGGCGCGTGATATCAATTCACGCCGTTCGTTCGGCAGGAGCCGTACTGGACGTCCTCGAATCGCATGGGCTACTCATCCCAAACCCCGACTCCCCCGTTATCATCTTCCACTGGTTTAGCGGTACTTCGGACGAACTCGTCCGCGCGCGTAATGCGGGCTGTTATTTTTCCGTCAACGAACGCATGCTCGCGACCAAGCGCGGTCGCGAATACGCACGACAGATTCCACTCGACCGCCTACTGCTCGAGACCGATGCGCCGGCCGAACCAAACACAGAAACAAGCGCGCAGTCGCTCATCAAATCGCTCACAAGGACCTCGATGCGCATTGCCTCACTCAAAAACTGTGACGCAAAGCGCATCGAGTCGGCAGTTTTAACAAATGCGCACTCTGTTTTTGACCTTCGCTAACCCCTGTGGGCAAAAAATGCCAAGGGACATGCGAATCGCACAACGCAGTCCCTATTGGTAGGCAGTACAATTCGACAGCTTTACACCAATTCGTGCATGAGATCACGGTTGCGTGCATACAATTCGTCAAAGATATGACGACGCGACGCATATAACTCGTGGGCAGCCATATCGGGCTCGATTGTTTGCGCAACGCCAAGGACTTGGGCGAGTTCATCCCATGATGCGTAGGCGCCACCTGCGTGAGCTGCCATGATGGCATCACCGAAGCATGCACCCACCGTAACCTTGGCAACCGAGACCTCGCGCCCGCATACGTCGGCGATAGTCTGCATCCAAACTGGATTCTTGGTTCCGCCTCCGACAAGCATAATGCGCCCAATTGGCAGTCCATGCTCTCGCTCGATAATGTCGACATGGGATGCAACGGTATACGCGACGCCTTCCAAGGCGGCGCGAACCATATGGGCTCGCGTATGCCTTCCGGTCAGGCCAAAGAAGACGCCACGCGCCTCGGGATCGTTGAGCGGAGTACGCTCCCCCGCAAAGTACGGCAGGCACAGGAGCCCATCGGCACCCGACGCCACATCGGCGGCATCATGCGCCATAACCGAATATGCATCGGGGCCACCGTGGCCCTCGGCCTCTACGGCGTCGCGATACAGCTCTTGGCGCAGCCACGATGTGAGTGCACCCGCCGTATTGGTCCCCGCGCAAATCCCGTAAGTTCCGGGAATGATAAACGTCCCCGGCCACAGGCGGGCATCATCGACCATATGATCAGCTAGGTAGATGAAATACGCCGTGCTCCCCAACTGAACCATCATATCGCCGGGACGGAATACACCCGTCGAAATGGCCTCGGCACCAGAGTCACCCGTTCCCACTAAGACAGGTGTCCCCGCCGCGAGCCCCGTCGCCTCAGCCGCACGCTGCGTAATCACCCCGGCAATATCGGTAGCCGACATTACCTCCGCCATCTGGTCAGGCCGGCAGAAACGAGCACATTCCCGAGCATCAACCTTCCAAGTGTAGCGGTCATATAGGGGAAGAAAATCCTCCGCCAAATAACGGTCCACCGTAAAACGCCCCGTCAACTTTGCGCATAGAAACGACGACGCCGTCAGGAACTTCGCGGCACGTTCGTGCACCTCGGGCATATTCTCCTTAAACCACAAGATCTTGGGAGCAATATCTGACGAACAGGGATCGTGCCCGAAAAGCTCGCGTGCGCGATCTGACCCATATTCGGAAAGAAGCTCGTCAATCTGCGGCTTCGAACGCGCATCGACTCCATACAAAATCGCGGGCGCCAGCGCGTTGCACTCGGTATCGACCGGCACACAGTCACAACCCAATGCGGAAAGGCCCACGCATCCGATCTGTGCCGCGTTAACCCCCGATCGCGCCACCAGCTCGCGCGACAAGCGGCAAAAATCGCCCCACCAAACTGCCTCCGCATCATGCTGGTACCATCCATCACACGGGTTGTCCGTCTCGTGTCCACAAGAGGCTTGGCAAACGATGTTGCATCGATCATCGATTAAGACGCCTTTAGAGGCGCTTGTCCCAATATCAATACCCAGATAGAACGCCATAGGTGCCTACTCCCCTCGCGCCGTACGAGCGGCAGCCATAAAACGAACTACCCGCTCAACATCGACCGGGGCATCCAGCTTTCCGTCGCGCTTTAAGCACGTGCCGACAAACGCGCCATCGTAGTGAGCAAATACGTCAGCCACGATATTTTCGCGACAACCGGTGCCGCATACCATAGGCACTTCGCCAACACGCTCGCGAACCTCATCGGCAAGCTCGCCCGAAGCGCCACGACCGGCAGCCGAACCGCCGATGACCATCGCATCCGGTAGGCAATTAAAGAGAAGCGAATCGGCAATGTCCGCAGTCGTGCGGTCGTTGAGATAAACCTCCCCCTCGCTCGTGATGAAGTGAAAAAGCTTGAGGTCGTCCAAGCGCAGCGCCGCCTTGCGACGCATGGTGTGCGCGAAATCTCGGTTAATCAGCCCGAGATCACCGGCCCAGGCACCGCAAAAATTGCAGCGCGTGAACTGTGCATCGACGGCAGCGCACAGCTCGATTGTGGCATCACCATCGTAAATAGCCTCAGCTCCCCAAGGAGTCGACAGATCATGGGATAGAGTCCCGATTACATAGCCCATCGATGCAAGGGTTGAGGGAGAAACGTGCTGCTCGTAGGGCATCGAGAGCTCATTGGTAATCAAAATGCCATCGACACCGCCCTGCTGCAACGCCTCGAGATCGCGCTTGGCGGCTTCCACGACCTGCGACACGCTTCCGCCCGGGTAATACAGTGGATCGCCCGGCAGAGGACGCAAGTGCAGCATTCCGATGACCGGCTTTTCGGTCTTGAACATCGAGGTTAGAAACGACATAACGTGCTCCTTCATAGGGTTATCGCGGGGACGTTACTCCCCCAGCACTTCGACGTACACTTTTCGCTTCTGCGGACCGTCAAACTCCGCAAGATAGATGTTCTGGGCACCTCCACACACGATGTGGCCATCTTGGACGGGAAAGAAGCAACTGTTTCCACAAATCATGCTCTTGATATGCCCACAGGAGTTGTTGCCGGTGGCTCCATAGCTCGGCAGGAAGTGTGCATGCGCATAGGGGGCATCGAGCGGGGCGATGCGATCAAGCGTCTCCATAAGATCCGTCTCCACGCAGGGCAGTCCCTCGTTTACCACGATTCCACAGGTCGTATGCGACAAAATAATCGCTGCCAAGCCATTGGTCACCGAGCTGCGTTCGATGGCAGCGTGCACGTCTTCGGTAATATCGATGAACTGGTCCGGAGCAGTCGATAGATAGCTCAATGTCTCGAGCGTCACCATGTTTACTCATCCCCTTCAAGAAAACGCAGGGCATTACCCCAGTAGAGCCTTTCTCGCGCATCATCGCGCATGGGCACGGTATCGAGCGCCCGCTTGAGTTTGAATGCACGGAAGCGCGGCGTATTGCTGGCGAACATCACTTGGTGCGATAGCGCGCGCTCATACCACAGCGGCCCCATATCGACCGTGAAAAGACGCTGCATCATCTCCTCGGGCGAATCGATGTAAGTGATAGAGGTGTCCGTGTAGCAGTTGGGATACTTGAGCAGCATCGCCACGGTCTCGCGTACCCAGGGCCAGCCAAAGTGAGTCAAACTAAAGCGCACATTTGGATGCGTTGCGATTGTGTGCTCAAATGCAAGCGGGTTACTGCGCGAGAGCTCTGCGCCAGGCTCCCAAGACATACCGGCATGGAAAACCACCGGCTTGTTATAGCGCTCGCACAGCTCGTAAAGCGGCTCGGCCACAGCATCATCGGGGGCAAAACCCTGCTTTGCAGGATGCAGGCAAAGCCCCTTTGCCCCCAACTCGGTAAAGGCGCGCTCCAATTCGTCTGCGGCACCGCTCACCTGCGGGTCTACGCTCGCAAATCCCCACAGACGATCGGGATGCGCGGCAACCAGCATGGCAATCTGGTCGTTGGTGCCAAAGTGCCCTCCGCATGCCGTGGTTACATCGAGCGGCATGAGCAAGCTCTTCTGCACATCGCAGACGTCCATCTCGACTTGAAGCTCGTCCCAATCCATGGGACCCATATGCCCCATACCAAATTCTCGTGACCAAAAACCGAATCCATCAGGCTCATCACCCGGCGTACAGATCTCGCCGTAGAGCATGGGCTGAACCAACATGTCGATAACCATTTCGTACTCCTTTCCAGGCATTTGACCCTAGCACGGCTCAAACGAACCAATCACTCGGGACGACAGCTCAGCGCCCGCCTTCATACACGCCGGAATATCAAGGCCATCGATCACGCCCTTGGTAAACCCGGCAATATACGAGTCGCCGGCACCCACGGTATTAACGACCTTCTCCGCCGGTACGATCCCGCACTCATAGAAGCGCTCACCGTCATAGGCAATGCTTCCCTTCTCGCCAAGCGTAGCAACCGCAACGCGCGGTCCCAATTCCTGCACGTGGCGTACCCAGTCTCGCAGCTCCGGAGCGTCCTCTTCAAACGACATGAATGCATAGTCAACGTAAGGAAAATGATTCTCGCAGGCATATTCGGGATCCTGGCTGAACACCGAGAAGTCCATAACCACCGTCTTGCCCGCATCATGCCATTCGGGCAGGAGGTCCAAACAATTGCCAAACAGGTCGGTATGAATGATGTCATGCTCTAGGATAAACGCCCGGTCATCTTCATTCGGACGATATGTCTCCATTACGCCATCGATTGCCTCGAGATGCACGCGATCGACGCCGTCTTTCAATGCCATGAGCATCACCGAGGTGTCGCCATCCTCCACCCGCAGATGTGAGATATCGAGCCCCTCAGCGGCCAGCGCCTCTCTCATCTTGTCTCCGTACTTGTCCTTGCCGACAACCGACACGGCGGATACCGAAACGCCCATTCGTGCAAGATGGATACCCCAGTCAATGCCATTGCCAGTCGGATAGAACACGCCGATGTTTTGATAGACGTCCGCACAGCAAAAACCAGCCGCGCACGCTTTAATACCCATGGTCTTCTCCAATGTTCAAAAGGGGACCCACCACATGGCGAGCCCCCTTTTCGCATTCCGCTTATTGTTTTGCATCGGCCGTCCAAGGCCTCGTAGCCAGACCGCCGTACGCTTTCTTAAGCTATTCGACGATTGGTGCTCCGTGGCCCCAAGAACCTTCCATACCGCACACGGTCGAGGCAAACCCGGCAGCAAAGTCGAGCGCGCGCTCGATGGCCTCGGCGCCATCCTCACCGCGCTTGGCGGAATCGAGATAGCACATCAAAAACGAGGTGAGGAACGAGTCGCCCGCCCCCATGGTGTCCTTCATGTCCGTTACCGGTTTAGCCAGCTGGCGGTAATAACGCTCGCCGTCGTAAGCAATGCAGCCCTCGGCGCCCGCCGTAGCCGACACAAAACGCGGACCCAGGCCCTTCACCCATGCCAGACGCTCGCGAATCTCGTCCTCACTCGCAGCATCCGCCGCACTAAAGAATGCGAAATCGACGTAGGGCGCAATCTGCTCGTAGTACTCGTCGGTAGAGTCGTCCGAAAAGTCAAAAGAGACCGTGACGCCCGCAGCCTTCAACTTGGGCAGCTCGCGCTCGGTAAAGCAATAGTTGCCCGAATGAACCACATCGAACTGCTTCATGTACGCAAGGTCAAAGCGATCGAGGACATAGCGCGCATCGCCACGGATACCGCCCTCGTTGGAGCCGAGGAAGACACGGTCACCGTCGACGACGGTCACGCGAGCCGCTCCGTTCTCGCCAATCATCTGCTCGCACTTGTCAAGCTCGATACCCTCATCCTCGAGGCTTGCAATGACATGCTCGGCAGCGGCATCATTGCCAAAAATGCCCATGTATGCGGAGCGTGCGGCACCGCATTTCTTGGCATAAACGGCGAAGTTCACCGCATTGCCGCCGGGATACATGGTGTGGATATGCTCGTAGCGATCGACGACGTTGTCGCCAAATCCGAGCGCGTTAACGTTAAATGCCATGGCCTTTGCTCCTTCTAGTACTCGACAACACCCATATAGCGACGGAAATCGGGATCGTGATCAAACACCTTGCCGCGTGCGGCACGCAGCTCGCAGTTCATGGCGTAGAACAGCACCGGGTCCAGATAGGCACGGACGCTCGCCGGCACGGCTTCCATACCGTACTCCTTGGCATCGAGCACCATCAGCGTATCGGTATGCGTCTTAAGGAACGCCAGGGCGCGCTCGTCCATAGCACGGCACTCGCTGGAGCCCATCTGCAGGAAGTAAAAAACGCCATCCTGAGTAGCCTCGAAGGGGCCATGGAAGTACTCGGCAGAGTGGATGTAGCTGCAGTGCTGCCACTGCATCTCCATAAGAGAGCAGATAGCGAAACCGTAGGTCTGGCTAAAGTTGGGACCGCTGCCCAGAATATAGAAGAACTCGTGCTCCTGGCAAAGCTTGGCAAAGCGATCGCCCAGCTCGGCATTTACCTTCTCGCGTGCCGAGGGAAGAATCTTATCCATCTCGGCGATACCGGCATACATATCGGCAAGATCGGCGTAACCCTCCTGCTGATCGAGCAGCTCTGCCGCAAGCGACAGCGAAATGCCAGCGGGGACCTCGGCCTGCGGCACGCCCTCGCCCCACGGGTAGACCCACGTGGTCCATTTACCGGTGTCGATCTTAGATCCAGCGTTGTCGGTCTGGGCGATCACCGTAGCGCCGGCAGCAAGGGCAATCTCGCAGCCCTCGACGACCTCAGGGGTGTTGCCACTGTGGCTACAAGCGATGACCAGGGACTTCTCGCCCAGACGACGCGGACGCATGATATCGAACTCGCGAGCCGTATAGATATACGAAGTGAAGGTGGTTGCCTCGCGCTGCAGAAGCTCATGGGCCGGGATCAAATCGATCATGGAGCCACCGCAAGCAATCCAGTAGACGCTGTCGAACTTGCCCTTCTCGGCAATTGCCTCTTTGATCAGATCGTGTGCGTTCATATCCAGTTCCTTTCTTGTTTGGCCGCAATCAATGACGTTGGCTGCGTGGCCGATAGTTGTTTTAGTCAATCAGATATTTCTCGAATGCGGCCATGTTCTTGGCATCTGCCGCCGCCGGATCATCGTAGTAACGACCGTCCGTGATTTCCTGGCCCAGCATGCCGTCGAAACCATGGGCGTTGAGTGTGGCAACGAAGGCGTCCATATCGTGCTTGCCATCGCCCCACACCAGATGGCCATACGGGTCACCGTCGATAAAGTGCATCTCGTGAATTGCCCCATCACCAAAGGTGGCAAACCAGTCCTCGAGCGTCTCGCCAGCAACGCCCATCGCGGTTGTATCAACCATGGGCTGTAAGTACGGGCTCGCGACCTCGTCAATCATGCGCTTCGCATCGGAAACCGTCGTCACAAGGTTGCTCTCCTCGGGACGCAGGCTTTCCATCGTAAGCACCAGACCGTGCTCGCCGGCATACTCCGCCAGAATGGACAAGTGCTCGCGGCTGCGCTTCCAGGCTTCCTCGCGGTCCTCGTCCCAGTCGCCCCAGCCCGAGTTGACGGACATACGGTCGCACCCAAGTACCTCGGCAAGCTCAATGCCGTGCTTAAAGTACGCCAGGCTGCGCTGTTCATGCAGCGGTTTGCGTGCGCAGTACTGCCAAGGATAGACAACGTTCTCGGGGCACAGAGTACGATACCTAAGCCCACGGTCTGCAGCCTTTTTCGCCAGGACCTCAGCCTCAAAGTAGCCCGTGTGGTCGAGCGTCACATGCGGCTCTGCGCACCACAGCTCAATGGACTCAAAGCCCAAACGCTGCTGCACATCAAGGAAGTAATCGAGCGACCACATGATGTAGTGGATATTCATGCCCGCAATCTGCTCGCGGCGCAGCGTCGGTTTGGATTCAGACATCTTATGCCTCCTTATTTCGATCGAACACGATTTGTCCGTCCGACATCGTCATATCAACCGCAAGATCGCGTGCGTCGCGATAATCGAGGTCAAACACATCCCGATCGAGCACGCAGATATCGGCAAGCTTGCCGACCTCGAGCGTACCCAGCTCGTCTTCGCGCATCAGATCGTACGCGCCCCCGGCAGTCCAAGCACGCAAGAGCTCGACAAGCGTCAGCGTGTTGACCTCATTCACAGGCAGTCCGTCGGCGAAGAATCCGCCGCACGCGCTGTAGATTGACTCGCCCAGGCTCGGAATCAGCAGCGGTAAATCCGTGCCACAGCACACTGTGCATCCGGAATCTTCCATGCCGCGGCGATTCCAGCTGTGCAAAAGTCGCGTCTCGCCAATTTGTCGACGCATCATCGACAGGCAATCCTCGCGCCGGTCCAGCGTCAGAATCTGCGGATAGACCTCGCAAATTCCGCCCAACTTGCCAAACTCGACAAGATCGGCCGGGTCAGAGTTCTCGAGATCGGTAATCGCATGGCGACGAAGCATCCGTCCATGCTCGTCTCGAGGCAGCGAGGCATAGAGCGCCACGGTGCGACGAACGGCGCCATCGCCCTGGCAATGCAAGGAATATCGGAAGCCGTCAGCATCAATTGCACGCAGCTCGTTCTCAATCAGATCCCACTCTGGCTCCTCGACGACCGTCTTGCCGGCAGCGCCCGCATCGGCCGAGTCCTCATAGGGGTCTATCATCTCGGCAAGCCCCGCCCATACGCCGCGATCGGTCATACGGTTGAAGCCAGAAAAACGAACGAACGGTCCCCGGAAGCGCTCTCGCGCCTCGCGGGCATATGCCAGATTTGCACCGGCACCCACCGGCTGCGACATCATAGAGACGCGAACCGTCAGCTCACCAGATTCCTCACGGCGAGCCATTTCGTCGGCAAAGCCGTAATAGTCATCAAACGCCATCTCCTTGATGGCGGTAACGCCGCGCTCGTTAAGCATGTTCATGTAGTCCGAATACCCGGTACGCACCTCGGGCAGCGCGAGGAAATCGCTCATCATGCGCCAGATTTTCTCGGCATAGCACGCCTGGGGTGTAAAGCCGTATCGCGCACTAGCGGCAGCATTGAGAACGCAGGTCTCCGCACCCGATGTAAAGCATACGACGGGGATATCGCCAAAACAATCGTCAAACACAGCTGCTGTATTTGCGTTCTCGGCATCCGATGCCAACGTTTCGGGTAGGTTGTGGCCAAAAGCCGCCGCGCAATCCGGATGATCTTCTTTCCATGCACGCAAGAGCGACACGGCCTCTTTGGCATCGGCGATGCCGGACAGATCAGACCCCAATGTCCGCAGCGCCCAGCCTGTATAGAAGGTATGCACGTCGATCAGGCCAGGCATGACGGTGCGGTCGCCCAGGTCAACTACCTCGTCCGCCTGGGTCAAATACGAAGCTACCTCACACTTGGTGCCAACAGCCTCAATTCGATTGCCACGGACCGCTACGAAACCTTCAAACGGCAGGTCCCCCGTACCGGTAAAGACGCTCTTAGACGTCAGGACCGTCAAACGATCAGACATCACAACCACCTACACCGGAAGCATGCCAGAGATTGCCGTTACGATCAGGCCAAAGACGACCATGAAAATGAAGAACTTCCAAATGGTCTTCCACCATTGGCCAAACGAAATCCTAGCCACGGCAAGGCCGGCGACCGTCATGCCCGCCACGGGGCTGATGGTGTTGATGGTCTGGTTGGCAAACTGGAGCGCGGTGACGGCCGCCTCGGGATTGAGGCCCATGAGCTCGGTCAGGGGGCCCATAACGGGCATGGTGAGCGCCGCCAGGCCAGAACTCGAGGGAACCAGCAAAGAGAGCAGGCCAAGGACGATATACATAAACGTGGTGTAGACGGCGGCGGGTGCACCGGCAAGCGCGGTAGCGAGCGCCTGGAGGATGGTGTCGATGATCATGCCGCCCTCGGCGATGACCAGAATACCGCGAGCGATACCGATAACGATGGCAGCGTACGCAAAGTCGGCGAGACCCTTAACGAACTCCTCTGCGATCGTCTGCTGGTCAAGGCCGCCCAGGATACCGGCAAGCAAGCCCATGCCAAGGAACACGGCGGAAATCTCATTCATGTACCAGCCCTGGGTAACAAGACCCCAGACGATAATGCCCATACCGCAAGCAAAATCGATAAGCACGAGCTTCTGACGGATAGTGAACTCTTCCTCGATGGAGGCATCGGTCACGGAAAACTCAATACGCTTGAGCTTATCGTCCTCGTACACAATGGACGACTCGGGGTTTTTCTTGACGCGCATGGCGTAGCGCATGGCCCATGCGATACCGACGGCAGTGAAGATGACCCAAGAAACGGCGCGCAGCCACAGTTGCGGATTACCCTCGATGCCAATGATGCCTTGGGCGATCAAAACATTAAACGGGTCGATGGTCGAAGCACAATATCCCAAGTTAGGACCAAGGAAGCAGATGATGAATGCCGTCATCGAGTCATAACCGATACCCATCATGATGGGAATGAAGATGGCATAGAACGGCAGGGCTTCCTCAGACATACCAAACGTAGTGCCGCAAATGGACAGCAACGTCATCGTGATGGGAATGATGAGGATGTCCTTGTTCTTGAGCTTTTTAATCACACGGCTCATGCCGGCATTCAAAGCGTTGGTCTTGGTGATGATCGCGAACGATCCGCCAATCAATAAGACGAACGCAACGACGTCGGCAGCCTCTTGGATACCCTTGGTGGGCGCTTGCAGAACCGCGAAGATATCCTGGCCCAGATTGATGGTCTCGCCGGTCTCGGAATCGGTGTAGTTCTTATCGACCTGTTCATAGGTTCCAGCAACGGCGACTTCACGCTCGCCCGCCGCTGTCGAAATCGTCTTGCGCTGATACTGACCAGAGGGAACGATCCAAGTCAGGACCGCAAAGACAACGATCAGCAAGAACATGATCGTATAGACATGCGGTAATTTGAACTTAAAACGTCTGTTTGTCTTCTTCGCCTTCGTATCTGACATAGATACCTCCAAAGAACTCGAGACTGCATCGCATCTCGCTTCAACGTTTGCATAAGGCAAACGTTCTATGACGTCCCATAGATTACCAGCAGCTTTTTCCTTCATCAAGATAATTTCAAACTGGTTGCCGCAACGCGGTTGAACGGTTGTGTTCGCGCCGTGAACGGTATGGAAACGCCCGGTGAGATGATCCACCGGGCGTTTCCATTCGCAATGTCCTAGATGTCAAAAACGTAGCGAGACCCAACGATCCGCTGACGACCGATGATAAACGGCCGCCGCTGCTCATCGAAAAAGAAGGCTTCCATATAAAACAAGGGTTCGCCAACGGGAACTGCCAACAGCCGAGCGACCTCGGGCGACGCGCACGCGATCTCGAGCGTGCACGGGTCGGTAAACGCGGGCGTGCGGCCCGTTCGGTTGCGCACGAACTCAAAAATGGATTGGTTAGATAGAGGTGCCGTTGATAGATAGGCGTTGTCCTCGTAAACATATATGTTGTTCTCGAGCATGACAGGGACGCCATCGGCAGTGCGCACGCGCTCAACGCAAATCAAGTCAGTTCCAACGGGAACACCAAAGAACTGTGCTTCGGTGGAATCCGCCGGCAGTATCTTTCTCGAAATGACACACGCCCCCGGTTCCATTCCGTTAACGCGACATGCGTCCGAAAAACTCTGGACGTCATCCTTCTGGCGAATCTTGCGCTTAAGCTTGGGGGCATTGACAAACGTGCCTTTCCCCTGCCGCTTCGTTAGATAGCCCTGCTGGACGAGCTCCTCAATAGCGCGTCGCACGGTAACGCGGCCAACTTTATAGCTCTCAGCCAATTCGAATTCGTTGGGTATCCGCGCGCCCGCCTTGTAGGCGCCGGAGTTGATTTCGTTTTTGATGATATCAATAACCTGTTGGTACAGCGGTATCGCTGCTTTACCGTCAGTTGGCCCTTCAGTCGGTGGCATATACCCTCTCCCAGCACAATTAATTCTAAAACGGGCTTAAGGGCATTCAACAAGCCCTTAAGCCCGCATTAGCTTAAAGTATGCTAGGTGTCGCACCAAAATGTTGGCTATTTACTCATCAGACCCGAAAAACGCGCAACTACCGCGCTCCTAAGAAAGCGTGAGCAGCTCCGGCAGCTGGTCGATAATCTTGTCCGCGGCATCCTGGCTAAAGCCAAAGCGCTCCTCGCGCTTGGCAATGACCGTCAGGCCGGCTCGCTTACCCGCGGTAATGCCCGGAACGGAATCCTCAACGCAGCAGCAGCGATTCGCGGGCAGCCCCAGCAGGTCCAGCGCATGCAGGTAGATGTCGGGCTCGGGCTTGCTCTCCTTAAACTGCTCGCCGCTCACCACATACTCAAAGGCATCCGACAGCCCGCATGCGTTGAGCACTTCCTCGATGCTAACCATGGGCGACGAGCTGGCAAGCGCCACGCGAACGCCACGGCGCGGCAGCTCTCGAATCGTATCCACGGCGCCTGGGTTAATCAAAGCCTGATAGTCGCGCGGACGCTTATGAGCCCATTCGTCCCAACGGGCCAACGCTTCCTCGCCAGTAAAATGCCCCTTACCAGCGCGCTCAAACCAATCGACCAGCATATGCAGGAAGAACTGATGCGAGGTACCGACCTGCCCATTCAACTCCTCTTGAGTCAGATTAAGCCCAAGCTCCTTGGCAAACGCGGCAGTCTCGCCCAGGTAGTAATACTCGGTATCGACAATGACGCCGTCCATGTCAAAGATAACGGCGTCGAACGGAAATGCGGACACGGCACCCTCCCTAACAAAAGGACGCCCGCGAGCAGGCGCCCGAACCATGCATTAATCGGCGATTCTAACCCAGCAGCTTATCCAGCGCCACCGCAATACCATCTTCGTTGTTATCGGCGGTCACCATCTGGGCTACAGCCTTAACCTCTTCGACGGCGTTACCCATGGCAACACCGGTGCCGGCCCACTCAATCATGGACTTGTCGTTCTGGCCGTCGCCAAACGATACGACCTCACTGGCATCGATGCCGAGCTTGGGCAGGGCACCCTCGAGTGCGCGGGCCTTGTCGATACCGGGCGCCGTGTACTCAAAGTACCAGTCGGCCGTAAACATGCCCGAAAGCGTCTGCTTAAAGGGCGCATACATCTCCTCGTAATGCGCCTGCAGGTAGGCCGGATCGCCCGCCGTCAGCAGCTTGTCCACGGGATAAGCATCAGCGACCTCATGCAGGCTCTCCACCTCGCGAATCTTAAGATCGCACGCGTCGCGCTCATACTTGACGATATTCTTCTGCGAGCCGTCAGGCAGCGTGATCATGCAATGGTACGAGTCCTCGACGTGCAAATCGCGACCGAGCGAAATCAAAGGGATCACGTCAAAATTACGCAGGTGATCAATCAGGCGATGCAATTCGTCGGCAGGCATAGCCTGATCGAACAGCACCTCGTCGGTCTGGGCATCGACGACGTGTGCGCCGTTAAAGGCCACCAGCAGACCGTCATGGTTTTGAAGGTCGAGCTCTTGCGCCAAGGCGTGCAGCCCCCATGCGGGACGGCCCGAAGCCAAAATGAGCTTAATGCCCGACTCCTGCGCCGCGAGCAGCTTCTCGCGCGTACGCGGGCTAATCACTTTCTGATCGTTGGTGAGCGTACCGTCGATATCCATCGCGATGGCTTTGATTGCCATATATGCCTCCCTGTCATTGAACAACCTTGTCTGAGCCATCATACAGAACACCCATCGCGACTCCGTTTACAACGGGAAAAATGTCATATTGTCCCGAACATGAACGGCGTGTGGTCGTGAAGCTTTATCGCTCAGGTCAAATACGTCTGCTAGCGACGCTCATCCGTCGGTGTGCCCTCGACGATCGCGATGCCCGCCGATGCACCTAACGCGCTGGCGCCGGCCTCGATGAATGCGCAAGCCTCTTCGTAATTATGGATACCGCCCGCCGCCTTGATTGCCACGGCATCGCCGAGCACCTCGTGCATCAGCCGCACGTCCTCGAGCTTAGCACCGCCAAAGCTTCTGCCAGTCGATGTCTTAAGGAATCCCGGCTTGGCCTCCAGCGCGATCTCGCATACACGGCGCTTGGCGGCGTCGTCGCCGTCCAGTTTGCACATCTCGACGATCACCTTGTCAGTGATGCCATGCGCGCGACAAAAATCAGCAATGGTAGTCATCTCGCGCTCGATGGCATCAAAATCGCGGTTCTCAACCGACTCCTGATTCAAAACGTAGTCAATCTCGGTAAAGCCACACGCAGCGTATTCCTCAAACCTCGCAAGCTTCTCCTCAAGCGTCATAGTGCCCTGGGGAAAGTCGATAGCGCCGGCAAGGATGATGTCAGAGCCCTCGAGCATGGCGCGGCCCGTCTCGTACTCCTGCAGGTTCGCAAATACGCAGCGAAAGTTGTACTTTAACGCCTTCTCGACATACTGCTCAAACGTGTCCTCGGGGGCATCGATATAGTCGATGTATTTATTGATGGGTTTGGCAAGCGTCATGCTGGGCCTCCTTGTTCGGGGCTGACAACCGATTCGTGGTTTCACGCGAAAAACCACGTTCAATGTACGCCCGGCATGCAAGGACAGCGTCCGCATTCCGACAAGTGGTATGAAATTAGCCGTAAACGTATATTTACGGACAGCGAATGGCACCGCATGCGGATGCCGACAGCAAGGCATCCCCCCTCAATACACCCTCATGCCCATTTAAATAGCAAGGGGCCCGTATCTGTTGGGATGCGGGCCCCTTTCGGCCATGACCTATCTCAGCAACAAAGACTACTTGCGGCGAGCGCGGTAGAACTCGATCGCACTATCTTATCCGAGCCGGGGCACGTTCGCACAGCGCGCGTATGACGGTTGCAAAACCACCCCATTTGAAACAAAGACAAAAAAGTACTTGCAAAGACGCGTTCCGACATATAAGTTGATAAAAGACCGCCGTTGCGGTTTTAAGTAGATCGAGCATATTCAGTTTCAGTTTTCAGCGTGTAAGAGAAGGAAGATCGGCAAAGTACAACCCCAAACACAATGACAACTTAATGAGGTAACTGCCACATGTGAGGCACCCAGGGCATTGCTGTCTCGATTTTGAGCACGATGCCTTCCGCCTTGCATGGGCCGTTCCATCCCGCCCCTGCAGCAACTGCCTCACGGGCTCATTGAAAACCGCATAGCACCCCAACGTCAGCACATCACCCACAGCAAGCACATCACCCACGACAACCAACACATCAACAAACAGCACGAACATCAACCGATTGGAGAAGCTATGACAAACCACCGCATTAAAGACGGCAATAAGGGAAGCGTCCTCGATGCCCGCATTGAGCGAGCATATGCAAACGAATATGACGCCGCCTTTGCCGCCGCGACCATCAAGAACTACGCGTCGCTACCGCTCGCGACGATCTTGGCCGACCACCCTCAACTGCTGAAGCGCTGCACAAAGATCATGGGCGACCCCGACATTCGCAAGCTGACAGACCCCTATGCCCCAAAACGCGACAACGATTCGTACGTTCTTACCGTAGGCTGCCTAGCCCATATGCTTACGGCGCTCGACACGAAACTCAAGCTCGAATGGGAACCCGACGAGCGTCATGAACTCGAAAGCAAGCGGAACACCCTGCGCACCGCACTGTTCCTTCCGTTGGACGGCCTCAAGCGCTGCAACGTCGAGCTCAATACACAGGCGCGGCAAAAGCCCGGGACCACAGGGCAGAAAACTCCAAGACCCCATGCAGCCATCGTCGACCGCAACCGATATAACCGCATGACCGCGCATTTTTCCGCCGAGGGAGCAGCCGTAAGGACGCTGATCGACCTGCTGTGCCTCCTGAGCATCAACGAGCTATTTGAGGGCTATCTCGCCCTTGTTCCCGCGACGGCACCCAAGTCGGTAGCAAAGATCATCGAGACCTGCAGACGCCAGTTTGAGCGCCATCGCAATGGCAGCGAGATGAACGCCAGCATCGCGCAGTACTACGCGGCTCATTACAAAAATGACGGATGTGCCCCTGTCGAGCATCAGCTGCGGCTCGCCTACACCACGCCCACCGCAACGCTCCATCGCTTTGGAGCCCTTGGCGTTTGCGAGCCGCACGAACAGGCAGCCTGCCCCACAACCGAGCTCGATCTCAGGCTCGGGCGAACCCTGTAGCCCGCCAGCCCCTCCGCGGGCAACAATCCTATTCCACAACACAACCAACAGAAAGGAGTCCTCATGGACACCAATCATTCCCCCATCATCAGCCCCCTCACCATGCGTGAATCCGCCCGAGGTATCACGCTCACCAGCATTTACGATGAGATGCTCGCCCGTCGCGAGCTCTCCGTCATGGGAAACATCGAAACCCCGATGGCCCACGACCTATGCCAGCAGATCCGCCTGCTCGATGCCACCGACCCCAGCCGCCCCATCACCATATTTGTCGCCAGCGCCGGCGGAAGCGTGCGATCGGGTCTTGCGATCTATGACGCCATGCGCCTCGCATCGTGCCCCATCCGCACCGTCTGCCTGGAATTCGCCGCGTCCATGGGCGCCGTGATCTTTATGGGCGGCGACGATCGCCGTATGGCGCCCCATGCAGAGCTCATGATTCACGACCCGCTGATCCCCCAGGGGGCAGGCGGCTCGGCACTTGCGCTGCAGGAAACCAGCCGGCGTCTCATGCAGACCCGCAAGACCCTCACGCAAATCCTCTCGGACCGCAGCGGCCTCACGCCCAAGCGCATCCAGTCCCTCACTGCAAAAGACACCTACCTTTCGGCCGAGCGCGCCGTCGAGCTCGGCTTTGCCCACGAAATCCTCTCGACCACCAAGGAGGTCACCCATGTCTAACCTCGCCAGCCGCCTCGCCGCATCTGAGTCCGCATCGTCCACCATCCTCGCCAAGGATCGAACGCTTTCCTGCGACACCCGTCAAACGGGACTCAACAACAACGCACTTGTGATCGGCCCCTCGGGAGCCGGCAAGACCCGAAACGTCCTCAAGCCCAACCTGCTGCAAATGAACGCAAGCTACATCGTGCTCGACACCAAAGGCACGCTCTGTCGCGAAGTGGGACCCGTGCTGGCAGCCCACGGTTACCGCGTGCAATGTCTCAACTTCGCCGACCTCAACACCGTCCCGGCCCTTGCGCCCGGCATCGAGCGCTGCGGCTACAACCCCCTGAGGCACATTCGCCGCAAGGCGGACGGCAGGCCCAACCAGCAGGACATCCTCTCGGTGGCAAAGGCCATCTGCCCCATCGAGGACAACAACCAGCCTTTTTGGGATCATGCGGCGGCAAACCTGCTGTCGTGTCTTATCGCCTACGTCACCGAACAGCTACCCGCCGACGAGCAGACGATCAGCTCGGTCATCAAGCTGATCGAGCACCTGCAGGACGGTGCCACGGGTCGATTGTTTGACGACCTGATCACGACCGACCCCCAAAGCTATGCCCTCTCGCTATGGCGGCGCTACGCCATTACGCAAAATGCCGAGCGCATGCACGCGAGCATCGTCGGCATCCTTGCCGAAAAGGTCATGTGTCTGGGATTCGACGGTGCGGCACAGCTCTATCGTGAGTGCCATCAGGTGGACTTCGCTTCCATGGGACACACCCCCTGCGCCCTGTTTGTAACCGTAAGCGATATTGACCGCAATCTCGATCCGCTGACCGGCCTCTTTATTACGCAAGCGTTTATGGGCCTCATTCGTGAGGCCGATAGGCAGCCCGACGGCAGCCTGCCCGTGCCCGTGCGCTTTATGCTCGATGACTTCGCAAATCTGCAGATCCCCCAGATCGACAACGTGCTCTCGATTATCCGAAGCCGCAACATCTGGGCAACGCTGCTGCTGCAGTCGACCAACCAGCTCGATGCGCTCTATGGCGAGGCACGCGCACGCTCCATCATGGGCAACTGCGACACGCATCTGGTGCTGGCGTTCCAGGATCCCGAGAGTGCCCGGGTGTTTTCCGACCGCGCCGACGCGCTGCCCAGCACGCTCATGGCGACGCCGATCGATCGCTCGTGGCTCTTTGTACGCGGTCGCGCTCCCGAACAGGTCGAGCGCTTTAGGCTCGAAGACCATCCGCTCTACGGGGAGCTGCCCGAGGCGCAGCGAGGCCATGCGGAGGCCGAGATCTAGGCGCAGGGTTCTCGCAGCGCGCGACGCCCCGGCGATGCTCCACAAAGGCCGTGCGCCCCGGGACCACGGCAAAGCAAAGGGGCCCGCATCCGATAGGATACGGGCCCCTGACTATAAGGCGCGATGCGTTAACAGCAGCGACTACTTGCGATGCGCGCGATAGAACTCGATGAGCGCCTGGGTCGAAGCGTCCTGCTCGGCCTTGGCGGCATCGTCGTGGAAGGCCGGGGTAATCTGCTTGGCAAGCTGCTTGCCCAGCTCGACGCCCCACTGGTCGTAGGAGTCGATGCCCCAGACCGTGCCCTCGACAAACGTGATGTGCTCGTACAGGGCGATGAGCTCACCGAGTGCGAACGGGGTCAGCGTGTCGCCGAAGATCGAGGTCGTCGGACGGTTGCCCTCAAAGCAGCGGGCCGGGACGATCTGCTCGGGCGTGCCCTCGGCGCGCACCTCATCGGCCGTCTTACCAAAGGCGAGCGCCTTGGTCTGGGCCAGGAAGTTGCCCAGGAACAGCTCGTGGACATCCTGGCCGCTGTCGGTTGCGGGGTTGGCAGTATTGGCGAAGGCGATGAAATCGGCCGGAACCACCACGGTACCCTGATGCAGCAGCTGGTAGAAGGCGTGCTGACCGTTGGTGCCGGGCTCGCCCCAGAAAATCTCACCGGTGTCGGAGGTCACGGCGCTGCCGTCCCAGCGGACGTGCTTGCCGTTGGACTCCATGGTGAGCTGCTGCAGGTAGGCCGGGAAACGGTGCAGATACTGGCAGTACGGCAGCACGGCGTGGCTCTTGGAGCCGAAGAAGTTGACGTACCAGACGTTGAGCAGGCCCATCAGCGCGACGGCATTGTTCTCGAGCGGCGTGTTGCAGAAGTACTCGTCGATGGCGTGGAAGCCCTCGAGGAACTGTTGGAAGCGCTCGGGGCCGAGCACGACGATCAGCGACAGGCCCACGGCGGAGTCAACGGAATAGCGGCCGCCAACCCAGCTCCAGAAACCGAAGGCGTTGGCGGGGTCGATACCGAAGGCCTCGACCTTCTCGAGTGCGGTGGAGACGGCGACGAAGTGCTTTGCCACGGCCTCGGCGTTCTGCTCATCGGAGCCGTCGATGGCGCCCTGAGCCTTGAGCTGCTCGAGCATCCAGGTCTTGACTTCGCGGGCGTTGGTGAGGGTCTCGAGCGTGGTGAAGGTCTTGGAGACGATGATCACGAGCGTGGTCTCGGGATCCAGGCCCTTGAGCTTCTCGGCCTGATCGTTGGGATCGATGTTGGAGATGTAGCGGCAGTCGATACCGGCGTCGGCATAGGGACGCAGGGCCTCGTAGGCCATGACCGGGCCCAGATCGGAGCCGCCGATGCCGATGGACACCAGGTGCTCGATCTTCTTGCCGGTAACGCCCTTCCACTCACCGGAGCGCACGCGCTCGGCGAAGGCATACATGCGATCGAGGACCTGGTGCACGTCGGCGACGACGTCCTGGCCGTCGACGATGAGCTGGCCCTTCTCGCTTGCCGGGCGGCGCAGCGCGGTGTGCAGGACAGCGCGGTCCTCGGTGGTGTTGATGTGCTCGCCAGAGAACATGGCGTCGCGGCGCTCCTCGAGCTTCACCTCGCGAGCAAGATCGCACAGCAGCTTGACGGTCTCATCGGTCACCAGGTTCTTCGACAGATCGAAGTGCAGGTCACCGGCGTCAAAGCTCAGCTTGTTCACGCGGTCGGCGTCAGCAGCGAACCAGGCCTTGAGGTCGATACCTTCGGCCTCGAGCTTCTCCTGATGGGCCTCGAGTGCCTTCCAAGCGGCAGTCGACGTAGCATCGATAGGTGCGGCAACAGTTGCCATAGAGTCCTCCTCAGCATACGGGCGCACGCCTCCATGCGCCCGGACATTCAGATGCCACTATTCTAGCGCAGGTCAAGACTACAATCAGCGAGCGTTGCCAATCGGCCCCCAAACGGCAACCGATCAAAAAGAGACAGGCTTATTTTGGCAGGTCAAACGCTTTACCAACCAAAAATAACCCATCCCTTTATGGCAAATATTAGGCCACGGCGCAGACGCTACCGAGCAACTCACGCAGAGGAGACCCGATGCCCTCCAGCAGTTCGGGCGCGATAATGGCAAAAACGGGAACCTCGCCGGTGCCCACGACAGCAGGCACCTTGCCCTCCGAGACAATGCATCCATAAGGGACAAAACCATCTTCGCCGGCATCGAGCGCCGCCATGCGACGCGCGAGTTCGCGCGCAAAGCCGGCAGCATCGGCATCGCCAATCGCCAGGACAAAGTCCACGCCTTCGTCGGTCGCCAGGGCCACGGCTTCGTCGACCAGTTCGTCTCCCCCGTCGCCCTCAAACGAGCCGCAGCGGAAAAGCACACGCTCGAGTAGGGCTCGAGCGAGCGAACCAAGTGCCGCCGAGACAAGCTCATCGCGCGTATGCTTGTCACCGCCCAACACGACCAGTGCCTTGGTGCCAGCGTAGTGGGCAACCAATCGCCCGCACCAGCGAGCCACATCCCCATCCGCAACCAAGCGCGTCGGCATACCAAACCCATAATTGACCATCTTTCCCACAACCCTTCCGTGCGCATAGGCGGTATCAATCGTTAGGCTCATGCTACGAAGCAAGGTTTTCCGAGCTGTTTCGCACTCTTTAGAGCTGCGTTAAAACCCGATGCAGTTGCACGACTATACCTGGCAAAAAGGAACAGGTTTTGACGATGTCCGGACGAGCGGGTATTATCGAACAGATATTCGATAAGAACATGTGTTTGATGGAGGGACACGGATGGCGCACGAGCAGCACACCTATATCTGCATCGACCTCAAGACGTTTTATGCCAGCGTCGAGTGCGTCGACCGTGGGCTCGATCCGCTCACCACCAACCTAGTCGTTGCCGACGAATCGCGCGGACGCACGACCATCTGCCTCGCCATCACGCAGGCCATGAAGGACTTAGGTATTCACAACCGCTGCCGCCTATTCGAGATTCCCGACGGCATCGACTACATCAAGGCCGTACCGCGCATGCAGCACTACATGGAGGTGTCGGCGCAGATCTACGGTATCTACCTGGAATACGTCAGTCCGCAAGACGTTCACGTCTACTCAATTGACGAGTGCTTTATCGACGTGACACCCTATCTGGACCTCTATCACACCGACGCGGAAGGCTTCGCCTGCATGTTGCGCGACGAGGTCCTGGCGCGCACCGGCATCACGGCGACGGTCGGCATCGGCCCCAACCTATTCCAGGCCAAAGTTGCACTCGATATCACCGCCAAGCACGTACCCAGCCGCATCGGCATACTCGACGATGAGACCTTTCGCAAGGAAATCTGGCCCCATCGTCCCATCACCGATATCTGGGGCATCGGCCCCGGCGTGGCAGCACGACTCGAAAAATACGGCGTCTACGATCTGATGGGCGTCGCGGCGCTCGACGAAAACCTGCTTTACGACGAGCTCGGCGTCAATGCCGAGTATCTCATCGACCACGCCTTCGGACGCGAGCCGACAACCATCGCCGATATCCAAGCCTATCGCCCGCAAGCAACTTCGACCACCACAGGACAGGTGCTCTCGAAGGGCTATGCCTACGAGCAGGCCTACACCGTCTTGCGCGAGATGGTCGACAACGCCGTGTTGGACTTGATCGATAAGCACGTGGTCTGCGACAGCATCTCGCTCTTTGTGGGCTACGCGAGCGAGCGCGCCGACATACGCAGGCTTGATGCCAGCGGTACTGCACAATATGTGGACGGATGCGGACACCTGCGCTCGAGTACGTCGAGCATCGAACCCACCGCAACCGCCGGCCCCGAGCTCGCGCCCCGTGCTCCCAAGCCCGTCCAGCGCGATGACGAACGGCGCCGCCTGGTGCGCGAAGCGCAGGCAATCGATGGCATCTTTGTGGGAGAGCATGGTGGCAAACCGCGTGGTGGCTATGCCGCGCTCTTTGCGCACTCCAACGCCTCGCGCAAGCTGCCCGAGCGTACCAATTCGTTTAAGAAGATCATGGGCTATTTCGATGAGCTCTGGGCGCAGACTGTCGATCCCAAACGACCGGTCAAGCGCATCAACCTGGGCTTTAGCAATCTTGTGCCCGAGGAATTTGCCACCATCGATCTGTTCAGCGATATCGAGACCGATGAGCGCGAGCGCGACCTGGCGCGCGCCGTCCTGGCCGTGAAAGGCAAGTACGGCAAGAACGCGCTCGTCAAGGGATTAAGCTTTACCGCCGGCGCCACCGCGCGCGAGCGCAACGATCAAGTTGGAGGACACCGTGCCTAAACCCAAACAACAGCCCATGCGCCCGCCGACCGCCTTCGAGCGCCTGGCGGACCCCGAGGGCAGACGCCGCGCAGCCGACCCCAACCTCACTGCCAACGGTGCCGTGCGCGCCAACCGCGCCGCACAGTTTATGCCCTTTGCCGCCCTCACGGGATACTACGAACTCGTGCGCAAGCAGGAAATCACCGTCGAGCAAAAACGTGAGCTCACGGAAGAAAAAGCCCTCGAGCTTTCGCAAAAGCTCGAGGGCCTCAAACGCGGCGACTTGGTGCGCGTCACCTATTACGATACGTACGGCTATCGTAGCCGCACGGGCATTCTCGACGAAGCGTTACCCGCATTCAAGCTGCTCAAACTCAGGGATATCGCCATCAACTTCGACGATATCCAGGACATTGAGCTACGCGGACGAGCCTAGCGACGAGAACGCTTGCGCAAGACAAGAGCAATGCCAAGCACTGCGGCAGCTGCAACCAGCAATCCCAAGACCAGCGTGAGGGTCGAGTCGCCAGCGCGAGGCAGCGAGCCGTCCTTCGGAGTCTTCTTAGCGGTCGTCGTGACGGTGGTCGTGGTGCTGCTCGACTGGTCGTTGCCACCCGTCTGGCTGCCGCCAGGCTGATCGCCGCCACCCGGCTGCGAAGGATCGGTGGGTTCCGTCGGATCCGGAGTACCGGGATCAACCGGATTCTCCGAATTCTCCTTGCGCTGGATCCAGACCTGGCAACCATAGAACGGGTTGGCGGTACCAAGGCACAGACCCTGGTTGGTCACCGCAAAGGTGCGCAGACCATGGTTATACGGATCGTTAAAGCCATTGGTCGTCAGCGTCGTAAAGTTCACGCCGTCCTCGGTCACATACATATCAAAGCCGCGCTCGGCATCGCGCAGGTAACACATGCACGTAAGGACACTCTGCAACTTCTTGAGGTTCTCCTCGCTCAGCAGCTTATCGAGCGCATCCTGAATATCGCTCGGCAGCTCGGTGCCATAGGCATCCTCGTACTGCTGCTTAAGGCTCTCATAGCTATCGAGCATGTCTTGATACTGGTCGGCAAAGGACTTGAAGTACGCGATCTCGCCATCGATCTTCTGGACATAAGCGGCGTCGTCCTCAAAGTCCTGGGACATCGTCGCGGCCTGATCGCAAAGACCGCCCGCGGCATCCTCCAGCGCATCGCTCAGATCGCCAAAGCCCTTAGCAACCTCGGTCTTCTCGTCATCGACATCGACGGCCTTGTTTGAATCATCAACCTCAGCAGCTTCGTTCGAATCATCGACCTCGACGGCCTCGTTTGAATCATAGTCCGCAAGCGTGTTCACGGGAACGATGGGGTCGTCAGGCGATTTCTTGTCGAGCAGGTGATTGAGCAGGTCCCTAAGGCGCTGAACCTGAGAGTCCCACTCCTCGGGCGTCATATCGATAATGTCGCCATTGGAGAACTGGCCGATCGGCTCAAGCAGGCTCGCGGTATCAAAGGTACCGATATACAGCTTGCCGTCGAACTTCTGCATGCGCCAAATGTACTGGTTCTCGTTTCGGCCAAAGCCCGAAGTCAGGCCGGAAATACCGCCCTCGGGGAACATGTCGGTGCGATCGCCAACGACGAGCTCCATGTTCTCGTCCTTGTCCATGCGATAGATGTTAACCGACTGCTCAAGATTGGCATTCACAAACGAGCAGTCAACGCCACCCATGCTGCTCTTGCCGCCCTCTTCGGTGTTGGATTTGTTGAACAGGATGCGCTCGAGGGCAATCTCCTCGTCGTTGTATTCACCGATATAGAGGTAGTCGTTGTAGACGATGAGGTTGGCAGCGCCAGAACGGGTACGGGCAGGATCGATGCCAAAGCAGTACTTTGCACCGTCCGTCTTCTGATCGCCGACAATGGGAGTCCACGAATAGCTGCCGTCGGCATTCTTGTCGCCACGGACCATGGCAAACGACTGCATGGAATTATCATCGGGAGCGTTCTCGGGCGTACCGGTGCAGATGGTCGCATAGAGATGGCCATTGTACGAGACCATATCCCAAATGGCGCCGCCGTAGATGCTGTCCTGATAGCGAATCGCCGGATAGCCAAACAGCGTCTCCGAGTTGGCAATCTCGGTGAAGCTGTCCTGGCCCTTCGAGGGGTCAGACGACGTCAGGATTGTCGACACAAAATTACCGTTCGCGTCTTTACCCACATTACTGATGACGAGCTGGCCATCATGGACGCACATGCCGCGGATACCGGTAGAAATGCCCTGCTTGTAGGCAGCACCGTAATCCTGCATGCTCGAAAGGCCCTGATAGACAACTTTGTACTCATCCGTCTTAGGATCGATCTCGTATACAGCAGGCAGGCCGCCTTTGCCGTCATTGGTCCTGACGCTGCCGCAGAAATAGAGCTTACCCTTATAGCTCACGGCATTGCGGAACAAAGGAGCGACGCCGTTGAGCGATTCAGAGAGTAGCAGCTTGGTCTCACCGGTCTTGGTATTGATCTTGACCAAGATGCCGCCGCTGTCCTTGTCGGCCGTGCCGTCCTCCTTCTGCTGTCCATAGAAGAAGGTACCGTTAAACATGGCCTCCAGCGTCAGGCGCATGGTTTCGACATCAAAGGAATCGCCCAGCGTGCTGTTCATGAGCGTCAGCGTGTTGCCCATCGCCGCATAGCAGGTGCCCACATAAAGCCAGTCACCATAGCTCGCAGCCGCCCAAGTGTAGCTCTGGCCGCGATCGCCTTCGTTGTTGGCCGTATTACCATCGGCGCCCGGAACGGCAACGGCACCGTTACCCTGGTAGTCGACGATGCCATCCGGCTGCGACGTTCCTACCGTAGGATGCGAGAGCTTCTCAAAGGAATACCCATTTCCCGCATTGTAGGTAACGGCACCCGATGCGTCTTCGGCGTGCGCCGGCAGCGGCGATACCAAGATAGCGGCAAGCGCTGCCACCAAGGTAGCGCGCACAGTCGTGGTGTAAGAAGCAAGGGAGGGCCATCGCCTAGAATCG
>CBCTIZ010000005.1:0-111845 GCA_965147105.1 uncultured Collinsella sp.
ACGAGGCTGCAGGACGCCGACGCGGCCTTCGTCGTCGCCGCGACCATGCTCCAGGTCGCCCGCGTGCTCGTCATCAACTCCCTGACGGAGGTCGAGCGGGCGGGAGCGGGCAACGCCAAGGAGGACGCCCTGCACAGCTTCCAGGACCGCGTTTTCTCCGGCTTCGGCGATGGGGGTCCGGCGGAATCGGGCCGCCTGTTCGCCTCCAAGAGCCACATCCTCTCCTCGCGAGGCGTGCCGTACGACGCGACGCGCTACGAGGCTGAGAACTTCAAGGTGTTCAAGGGGGCGAACCACCGGTTCGCGACCCTCGGCCACGACCCGGTGCTCGGCCTCGTGTTCGGGACCTCAAACATCATGACCAACAGCATCACCTGCGTTAAGGACGCCAACGTCTTCGGGATCGGCGCGCGGATCCCCGCGACCTACTCGGTCTCCTACGACGCCTTCGGGAAGAACCCGCTGATCGGGGCGCCCGCCGGGACCGTGGAGATGCTGGTCGCGGCGGGAAGGCGCGTCGTGAGCGAGCCGGATGCCGCCGCAGCGGCCCTGGTCAAGCAGCTGATCCACATCGGCACGGACCTCTACACGCCGTGCGGGATACAGGTCCCGTTCGCCAACCTCGTTCTCGACAAGGCGCACACCGAGGCCCTCACCAAATACGTCAGCACTGGCGACGTATTGAAAGTCGGCATGCAGGCGGGCATGACGGTGCTCATCAACTGGCTGATAGCGGCGCTCCACGGCTGCTCGCTGATATTCAAGGACGACGGGTCGGACTACTGCACCGAGATGTACCAGGCGCGCACCAAGAAGATCATCCTCATCTCCGACACCATCGCGACCTCGAGCAGCGTCGTGCAGGCATCGATCACGAAGAACCCCAAGTGCCTCGACCTCGGAGGCGCGGCGGTGCTCGTCTACCGACTGTTCTCGGATGCTCGTTTCGTCGCGAGGCTCAAAGAGGAGTACGTGCAATCGGAGCTCGACAAGATCTACGATGAACGGGCCAAGCGGTTGCTTTGAGGTCTTACAGGAATGATTCAACCACTAAAAAGAAGCAGGAGAAGAGATAATGGCCATATGCGACTCGTGTAAAGGCAACAGCATCCTCCCAGAACATTACGGGGCTTTGACCCTTTGCAAAAAGTGCTCCATGAAGATACTCGCTCCAACGTGGAAGAACAAAATATACTCGACGAACGAAGAGGTTCACGAGCAGCGAGAGAAGACGCTTGCTCGAGCCGTTTCCGCTGGTTTTCCTTCAGATGCTATTACTAAGCTGGGATCCTACTTTGACGGCTTGATAATTCCCGGTCTCTTTAAGATCTTTGATGGCGGCAACGATCAAGGGCTAGTCGTCAAAGACGAGTCGGTCATTATCGTCACTGAAGATGATTTCGATCCAAGCGACGCCCGCAAGCAATTGGGGTTGATAGCGAGCGGGCGACGCGGCCTTTCAATCGACGAAGACGATAACGTCGACGCTTTTGATGCCGCCAATCTTGCAAAAATAGCTCTGGGAGCTTTCTCGAGTGGCGGATCGTTAGGGAAAATAGCCATGCGCGCTGGAGCGGAAATAGCCGGCGAAGTGATATCGAAGTCGAATCGGCCAACAATAGACGACCTGCCTGTGCTTCCGCAATTCGACGTCCCCTTTGGCGAGCAAACGGTTCGATACAAAGACGTTGACGATTTTGAGTTCTACATCCCAGAAGGAGAGGAGAACCTCGGTTTTCTCCTTTTCACGACAGCGGTATCCAGAAAGCAGAAAAAAATAGTCTTCTCTTTCGATCCAGGGGAGAACAGGAAGCAAGCCGCCATAGAGATAGCTCGATTCATCGAAAGCAAACTCGATGACAAGGCGGCTGAAGCGGAAGAGCAAGAGGAATCCATGCGCACGGCGAACAGCCCCTCGCGTCAGGCCGATGCTTTATCTGCGCCAGATGAGCTACTAAAATGGAAACAGCTTCTCGACGCAGGCGCCATAACAAATGAGGATTACGCCGCGAAGAAGAAACAGCTTCTCGGTTTGTGAGTCGTTGCCGGCAATTCCGCTACGCAAGCGTGTTTCACATCACCCACTTGAACACGGCGCGGAACAGCCAGACGAAAAAGCCCAGCGTGACCTTTAGCGCCGCCATGAGGAACCTACC
Source organism: uncultured Collinsella sp. (assembly GCA_965147105.1). Lineage (GTDB taxonomy): Bacteria > Actinomycetota > Coriobacteriia > Coriobacteriales > Coriobacteriaceae > Collinsella. Next base: position 2,157 of record CBCTIZ010000005.1, read on the forward strand.
AAGCCTCTTCATCGACGTCACCCCAATCTTCCTTTACCTTGCGGGCGCCCTCCTCGGCGCCCTCTTCCTTCTCTTGCGCGAGCAGCCTCGCCAGCTCGTCTGGCACGCCCGGGACCTCCGCCCTCCCCAGCGCGCGCTGCAGGTCCCTTATCTGCGATTTCAGCGGTTTTGAGGGAGGGCCCACGTGCTCGCGGTAGCAAGCGCAAATTGCAGCCGCGTCGCACAGGTAGCCCCGCACCCGGGCGAACGCCTCGTCGCCGTCGAGCAGGACGCGGCGGGCGCGCCCAAGCTCCGCCTCCGAGGCCAGCATGAAGCGCCACCCGCGGGACCTGCGCGCGGCCGGGATGCCGTCCGCGGGCGCGTCGGCACGCCAGTCGTCGCGCACCTGGTGCCAGTTCGCCGTGAGCCAGAGCCCCTTCTCGGGCTCCTCGCGCATCTCGAGCTCGAACTCCGTGAGCATGTTCGCGCCGGAGAACGGCGACCCCTCCGTGAACGAGAGCGTGTCGAACAGCGTCGTCCTGCCGCCCTCATACTCTATCCTCACCATCATCTCCGGCCCCTCTCCCTGCGCTGGTCCTGCTGAGCCCGCTGCCGCTCGGCGGCGAGGATTCGCTGTTGCTCGTCCTCGCGACGGCCGTCGCGAGAGTTTCCTTCGGCAGCGCCGCGCCCGCGATCGTCCCCGTAGCGGGTCTTGAGCGGCATGAGCCCGTTCATCGCCATGTAATCGCGCGCAGCCTCGAGGCGGCGGTACCCCTCGCCGCCCGCCTGGCCGCGGCGCTCCAGCGTCGCCATCCTGAGCCCGAACTCCTCGATGGACTCGACGTCGAACTTCGCACAGGTCTCGAGCGCCGAGGAGAGCTTGCTCAGCTCCGAGAGGTCGTTGAGCTCGAGGGCGCGCTCAGCGGCCTCGCGAATGCGCGCGGTGCTCGCGTCCGTGGGACGGTAGGCGCCCTCGCGCTCGAAGCGCCGGCGGAGCATCTCCTTGCCGTAGACGAACCCAAGACGCTCGCCGCTAACCCTCTTGGACGGCTCCTCGACAAGGCTGAACACCCAGTCGTCCCGCCGCGCCTTGGCCGAGTTGTCGGCGACGTGCACGCCCAGGGCGTCGAGGATGCCGAGGAACTCCGCCTCGTCGCGCGCCGTGGTCTTGGCGAGTGCGACGCGGGCGCGGATGTCGCCGACCCACGAGTAGCCGCCCGAGCGCATGATCTCCTTCTCGGCCCTTCCAAGGTAGACGTTCCTGCGGCTCCTGGGCCCGCCCGCGCCGGCCCGCCCGCGTGCCCTCGAGGGCGATACGGGCGACCTGTCGTTGGAGAGCCCGGACAGCCCGCGCTCGCGCGCCATGTCCTGCAGGTCTCGGTTGAGGTCCTCCGGGTGCTGGGTCTGCATGCGGTAGCCGGTGCGGAGGTTCGCGTTGTTCACGACGATGTGCGCGTGCGGTATGCCGCGGGCGTTGTCGTCGTGGTAGACGATGGCGATCTCGTGGTCGCCGAAGTGCTTGAGCGCCCACGAGCACGCGAGCTCCCGCAGAGCGGCCAGGTCGATGTCGTCACCGGGGTCCGGCGAGAGCACGAAGTGCTTGAACGTGCGCGCGGGCTTGCCCCTCCATGAGGCGTCCGTGCCGAACGCGGCGCGCGTGGCGTCCATCTCGGCGTCCCAGGCGCAGGCCTTCTTGGCGGCTTCTCCCAGAGCGCCGGCGTCGCGCTCGTCGTAGCTCAGGTTGAACAGGTCTCGCGCCAGGGCGCGGCCTCCCTTCTCGAGGTAGCGGCGGATGCCACCCGTCGAGCCGTGGCCGCTTATCGGCTTCAGGATCGGCATGGCGAGCCCTCCACGAGCGAGTCGGCGCCGATGCGCCCGAGCTCGGCCGCCATCTCGCGGGCCGCGCCGTTCACGTCGGCGAGCTCGTGCTCGATCGTTGGGATGCTCTCCGCGACGAGGTCCCGGTCGACGTGCCCGTGGCGGGCGTGGAAGTTGATGAGGTTCATCGCGTGCACTGCCTGGTTGTAGTGGTAGCCCCACTTCGTGAGCTCCCGAGACATCGACCAAAGGGCCCTGCGGTCCACGAGTATGCGGTGCTCGTCTCCCGCGTTGGCATCCGTCGACAGCGGTATGCGAACGAGGTAGCGCAGGTACTCCGACTTGCTGAGGCCGGCGCGCTCGCACCGCTCGCAAAGCGCGTCGTAGTCGCTTCCCTCCATGCGGAACGTGACTCGACGCTCCTTGCCTTTGGCGGCGTCGGTTTCCTCTTTCATGGCGGATTCCTTTCCTCGGGCCCGCCGTGCGGCGGGCGCGTTTCTCTAGGGGCGCGGGGGATCCCCCGCAGGCGGCGGCCCGGCTCGGGCGCCGCCTCTGGGACCGGGCCTCGCGAAAGCGGGCTCTTAAACGGCCCGCGGCATGACGGGTCCGAGGCCGCCCGGTCCCCAAGTGCTATGGACGCCCGACCGAAGTGTCGGACGCCATAGGCTACTTGCTGGATTTCGGGCCTGAGGCCCTTCTGCGACGCTTTCGGGCATCGGTGCCCGCCTCCGCGTACGGCGCGGTCATGAGCGCCATTTCACGCAGCAGCGAGAGGTCGGCCGCGCTCGGGCTCTCGGGCGGGCTCTCGAGGAAATCGGCGACGAGCCTCGCTGCCTTGGAGATGCGCCCGTCGGGGCCGGCCTGCGTTTTGCTCTCGCTCCTCACGTAGTCGGAGAGCTCCCGCTTGGTGCGCCGCCAGGGCTCCATTGCGGCGTGCATCTCCGCCTGGCGCTCCTTCGGCATGCCCGCGAGCGAGCGCACCGCCTCGGCGCTGAGGTTGCCGCGATCGGCCTCGGCGGCCCACTCGGGCGAGAGGTCCTCGGCAATCCGGCGGGCCAGCCTCTCCTCACGCGCAATGGTCTTGCCGGAGACCTTGCGGCCCGTCTGCCGCTCGATGATGGCGGCCTTCACGTCGTCGACGCGCATGCCGGAGAGCGAGGGGTCCTCGGAGCGCAGGCGCACGGCGTCGCCCCTGAGCGCCTCGGTCGCGGCGGCGCGCTCGGTCACGGTGAGCGCGCGGGTGAAGTAGTTCGCTGCGTGGAGCAGCGTCACCGCCCGCTCGTCGTCGATGCCCTCTATCACGCGGCAGGGCATCCTCTCGTAAGCGGGGTCGTCCTTGGCGAGCAGCGCGTAGGCGGCCTTGCGCCGATGCCCGGAGACCATCTGCCACGAGCCGTCGCCGACCTTTCGCACGAGCGGCAGGTCGGTGAGGCCGTCCTCGCGTATGGACTCGGCGAGCTCAGCTATCCCAGCAGGGTCCATAGAGTACGCGGCGTTCGCCGGGTGGTCGGCGATGTCGGCCACCGCGATCTCGGACACCGGGTAGCGCCCGCGGGTGCGCGACGCGCCGTCGAGAAGCCCCGTGATGGTGAAGCCCGCGGCCACCTGCCTAGGCGAGTTCACGGCACACCTCGTCTGCGAGCGCCTTGTAGTCGCGCGCGGGGCGGCTCCCCGGCTCGAAGGCGGCCACCGGCTTCCACTGCCAGCTGCCCTCGCAGACCTTGCTGCTCGCGTGGATGACCGTCTCGAACTGCTCGTCCGGGAAGAACCCGTCGAGCACGGCCGCGCCCGTGGCCTCGGCGTTGGTCATGCGGCCGGGCACGCAGGTGCGCAGTATCTTCCAGCGGGGCGTGGGCATGCGCAGAGCGTCGGCGATGGAGCGCGTCGCCTCGACGGTGAGCGCCGTGCCGCGCATCACGGTGGAGTCGAGCTTCACGGGGATGACGACCATGCCGCCCTCCGCCGCGGCGAGGTAGGCGTTGAAGGCGAGCCTGCGCATCACGGGACTGCAGTCGATGAGGCAGACGTCGTAGGAGCCCGAGGCGTCGTCGAGGGCGAACTTGAGTCGCTGCTCGCGCAGGAGCATCTCGTTCTGGTCGACGAGGTCGATGGTCGAGGCCACTACGTCGAGGTTCTCCCCGGCAGCGTAGGCGACCTCCTCCACGGGCGCGCCGCCGTAGAGCAGCTCGACCGACGTGCGCCGCTCGGAGACGGCCCGGTCGTAGAGGCCGAAGAAGTCTGTGGCAGACGCCTGCGGGTCGAGGTCGACAAGCAGGGTCCGAAGGCCCCGGGCGGCGAAGATCGCCGCCAGATTCACGGCGGTCGTCGTCTTGCCGACGCCGCCCTTGTAGTTGGAAATGGCTATCGTGCGCATGGGTCGCGTCCTCTCTAGCGTGGGGCGCGCCTCGGCGCATCCGGTCCGGCGCGCCCCGAATCTCGGAGCGTCGGGACAAAACCGTACGGATTTGTCCGACAAGCGGAGTGTACCACGAAAACGTACGGATATGTACGCTTTCGTGGTACAAGGGGCGGATTCGGGGAAACCCGGCCCCGGGAGCCCGGGGCCGGGCGCGCCGCCTAGGAGAGCGGCTCCATCTCGCCGAAGCAGTTGATGTGGTGGCGCAGGAGCGCTCGGTTTTCCTTGACGACCATCATCGCCACCTCGTCGAAGCGGACCGGCGTGTCGGCGTAGTCGTCGCCGTTGCCGGCGAGCCACGTCGCCGCCAGCGCCTCGCGCAGCCCGCGCGCCCTGTGGGCCTCGGGGAAGCCGTCCGTTCCGATCCGGACCGTGGCGTCGACGAAGACCAGGGTCCCGTCCTCGTCCACCGCCACGAGGTCGATTCCGCCGATGCCCTCGGGCCCCTGCCAGGCCTCATCGACGATCTCGTAGCCCTTACGCTCGAGGAAGGTCCTGACCGCGCCCATCGCCTTTTCCTTCATGTCGTTCATGTCTTGCTCCTTAGACTCGGAGGCCCGCCCCTGTGGCGTGCCTTGCGTCGCGTGAGTCGCATGCGGCGCGGGCGTGCCGGCAAGGGAGGAAGCGAAGTCGGGCGTGGAAATAGAAGTATTCCGACGGCAGTTTTTCGCGTTGTTCGCGCGCGCAGCGCATGGAGCGAAGAACCCGAAAAAGTGTCGCGGCCCTTGCGGGCCGCCTGCCGGCGTGCGACCCTGCGCGTCCAAGGAACGCCGGGGCGGGTTTCGGATCGGAAGGGCGCAGGCGTGCGGTATGGAATCAGGCATGGGCGCCGAGGCTTCCAGGCATGGGATGCGATCTGTCGGCGGTTGCTGGGCTCCCGTGGGATTGGAGACGACGCCGCGGCGGGAACGACGGCGCGTTCCCGAGTCGCGGTGCCGTGGTCCGCATCGGGACGGCATTCCCCGCGCCGCTTGCGGCCAATATGCGCACGGGATCGCGGCGGCGAGATGGTTCTCCATGCGGAACGGCTACGGTGCTGCGCAACACGTCCGTCGGAAGAAGGAGGACAGCCAATGATGGATATCAACGAGAAGGACGAGCGTCGTGAGCTGCTTGACGCGGTGGCGGATGCAGGAAGGCTGGCGAGGGGCCTGGACCAGCTGCTCGAGTCCCTGGCGCACGCCGACCAGCTGGACCTGCTCGACGTCGAGGGGGTCCTGGCCCTGAGGTCGATAAGCGAGAGGTGCGCCGAGCGCATCGGCGACGCCGCGCGAATCCTGGAGGCGCAAAACGAGATCCTCTATGTCGAGGAACGGACCGTTTAGCTTCCTTTCGCGGAAGATTAACTATTTGCTTTGCGGGCAACACCCTAAAGAATCGCAGTTCCTGGTCGGCGCTTAGATGAGCGTTAGCCGCGACCCATTCCAAAGATACTTGCATTGTCGGCGTTGTCGTTAGTTTCGACCTCAGTCGCCATCGCCGGGAACGATTCTTCCTGAGACGCGTCGTCCACTCGCGAGTCAATAGGCTCGCCGAGCGCCAGGAAGAACCTCATCACGTGCTCGACTCTCTGCTGCAGAGACTCGCTCAGCTCGCTGTAGGAGGCCGCCAGCCGTACTTCCTTGGCCAACTCCGCCATCGAGTCCTTCAGCGCCTTCTGCACGCTCACAGAGGGTCTCACCTCGACCTGGGTATCGGTGAGCTTGGCGATGATGTAGTCCTGCCTGTTCATGCCGCTCCAGGCGGCCATCTCGCATATGAGCTTATGCTCCTCGGGCGTGCAGCGGAACGCCATCGTCTTGCTGCGCTTGCGGGCGCTGTTCTCGCACGGCATCCTTCTTACCCCCTCGCCCCGTCGAGCGCGGCGGCCATCTCGTCCTGCTTCGTGGGGAACAGGTGCGCGTAGCGGTAGGTGATGTCCACCGCCTCGTGGCCCATGCGCTCGGCGATGGCCAGCGCGGAGAAGCCCATCTCGATCAGCAGGCTCACGTGGCTGTGGCGTATGTCGTGTATGCGGATGCGCTTCACGCCCGACGCCTTGCACCCGCGCTCCATCTCGTGGGCCAGGAAGTGCTTGGTCACGGCGAACAGGCGCTCGTCGGGGGCGACGTCGTCGCGCATCTCGATGAAGTCCGCCATCTCGTCGCGAAGGAAGGCCGGCATGACGATCGTGCGCACCGACTTGGGCGTCTTGGGGTCGGTCACGGTGTCCACGCCGTGGAGGCTCTGGTACGACTTGTTGATGCGCAGCCGGGAGCTCTCCAGCATGAAGTCGGACGGCGTGAGCGCCAGGAGCTCGCCGCAGCGTATGCCCGTCCAGTAGAGCAGCTCGAAGGCGTGGAACGAGAGAGGCTTGTCCATGACGGCCTCGCTGAACCTCAGGTACTCGTCCTTGGTCCAGAACTGCATCTCGCCGCCCTTCTTCGAGCCGATCTTGTCGACCCTGCGCACCGGGTTGTCGGTGAGGCCGTAGTAGCGCTCGGCGTGGTTGAAGATGGCGTTGAGCTGGTTGTTCACCGTGCGCAGGTACGTCGGCGCCCAGGGCTTCCCGTCGGCGTCCCGGTGCTCGGTGAGCTCGTTCTGCCACCTGATGACGTCGATCGGCCTCACGTCGCACATGCGCATGTCCCCGAAGAACGGCACGAGCTTGTCGTTGATGATGTACTCCTTGGTGATCCACGTGTGCTCGCGTATGCGCGGCTTCACCTCTGAGGCGTACACCTCGACGAACTCGGAGAACGTCATGTCCATGGCCCCGCCGTTAAGGCTCTTGAACTGGCTCTCCCACACTGCGGCCTCCACCTCGGAGGAGAAGCCGCGCTTCGTCTTGTGGCGCTTCGAGCCGCGGGCGTCGCGGTAGTAGCACTGCACGAAGAACGTGCCGTTGCTGTCGTCCTTGTACACCGGCATGTCAGTCCGCCTCCGGGAAGTACAGGGCGTCGAAGACGTCGCTCCGAACGCGCCCGCGGATAACCACGCGCCCGCGCGCCTCCTGCTCGGCGTTTATCCTCCTGATCACCTCGTAGGCGCTGCCTTTCTTGATCCTCAGCAGCTCCGCGACCTCGTCGGCGTCCAGCATGTGCGGCCTCGGCGTCTTCGCCACCTTCTCGTCCATGGCTCCTCCAATCAATGGCGTACGGATACGTACGATTTACAGATTCAGAGTAAACGTACGAATACGTACTGTCAATAGAATTGCGTACATTTGCGTACGCTGATAAGATGTGCTGGTACGTAATTCCAGGAGGAGGGCTCATGTCCGTAGGCGAGAACATAAGGCGGTACCGCAAGTCGCATGGCATGACGCAGGCGCAGCTCGCCGAGGCCGTCGGGCTGACCGAGGGGGCCGTGCGCCACTACGAGAGCGGCATCCGCGCCGTCAAGCCCGAGCTGCTCGAGTCCATCGCCGCAGCGCTCGGCGTGTCCGTCAACGCCCTCAAGGATTACGGCGTCGAGACCGCAGGCGACCTCATGTCGCTGCTCGTGCGGCTCGAAGACTCCTTCGGCATAGTTCCCTCAGCCGACGGTTCGGGCCTCTCCCTGAACCCCAAGGCGCCGCACGCGCCCAAAGCCGCGATGGCGATCGAGTTGTGGGCAGAGAAGCGCGCACGGCTCGAGAACGGCGAGATCGACGCCGACGAGTACGAGGACTGGAAAGCCTCGCTGTAACGGCTCCCCGCATTTCGCTACCACTAAAACCGAATCAGGGCGCCAGGCTAGGCGGTGAGCTCCGCTCGCACCTGCGTAAGCTGAGTTTTTACTCCCCATTGCATGCAAAGGCATTTCAAGCGTAAATGGGGAGTAAATGACGCGGTGGCTTACATGGCGGCACACGGCAGTACGCCGCGGCATTTCCCCTGGTTACTCCCGTTTTCATTGAGATGGCGAGATTCTTTACTCCCCATTAACCACCTGGGGAAACGCCGTACGGAGACCGTAAAAACGCCCGTTGAGTTCGATTTGAGTTTCACGGGCCCCGAAACGGCCTCGTTTCGTTCTCGGGGACAAAAATCGCGCGTCTACTCATTCGGGATAAATCTTTACTCCCGTTCCTCCGAATACCGCCTCGTACTTTGCCATCTTGAAATACGGGGAGTAAATCGCGAAATCGCAGGTGAAAGGGAGTAAAACGGCAAAGAAAAAGCCTCCGTCCCAACGCGGGAACGGAGGCCAGATTACCGTATTTACTCACCGCCGTCGCTGGCGGCTTTGCCATGACTCTCGTACGAAACGAAACTCAGCGGCACAGTGCGGCACTCAAAAGTGCAGGTCAGAACCCTATCAGCCTACTCCCACTCGATGGTCGCAGGCGGCTTGGACGTGATGTCGTAGCACACGCGGTTGGCGCCGGGAACCTCGGCAACGATGCGGCCGGAGATACGGGCCAGCACGTCGTAGGGCAGCTTGGCCCAGTCGGCGGTCATGGCATCGCTGGACTCGACGGCACGCAGGATGATCGGACGCTGGTAGGTGCGCTCGTCGCCCATAACGCCGACGGACTTAATGTCGGGCAGAACCGCGAAATACTGCCAGCAGCTGTGCTCGGAGTTGCGCTCGCCGGTCTGCTCAAACAGACGCTGATTGTAGGCATCCAGCTCCTCGCGCACGATGGCGTCGGCGTTCTTGAGGACCTCGAGCTTCTCCTTGTCGACCGCACCGATGATGCGAATGGCAAGACCCGGGCCCGGGAAGGGCTGGCGGAACACGATGTGACCCGGCAGGCCCAGTGCCAGACCAAGTGCACGGACCTCGTCCTTAAAGAAATGATCGAGCGGCTCGATGAGGTCGAAGTGCACGCCCTCGGGGAACGGGATCAGGTTGTGGTGGCTCTTGATGGTGGCCGTCTTGCCGCCCGTCTTGCGAGCGCCGGACTCGATGATGTCGGGGTAGATGGTGCCCTGAGCCAGGTACTTGACCGGCTTGCCATCGGTCTCGAGCTGCTGCGCCACGGCGAAGAACTCTTTCCAGAACTGCGTACCGATGATGCGGCGCTTCTCCTCGGGCTCGGTCACGCCGGCCAGAAGCTCGGCGTAGCGGTCCTCGGCGTGGACGTGGATAAAGTCGACGTCAAACTGCTTGGTGAAGACCTCCTCCACCTGCTCGGGCTCGCCCTTGCGCAGCAGGCCGTGGTTGATGAACACGCAGGTCATCTGCTTGCCCACGGCGCGAGCGCCCAGCGCAGCCACGACGGAGGAGTCGACGCCACCGGACAGGGCCAGAATCACGCGGTCGTCGCCGACCTTCTCGCGGAACTCGGCCGTCATGGTCTCGACCAGGTTGTCCATGCTCCAGTTGGGCTCCAGGCCGCAGATCTCAAACAGGAAGTTGCTCAGCAGCTGCTGACCGTACTCGGAGTGCTTGACTTCGGGGTGGAACTGCGTGGTGAAGATTTTGCGCTCGACGCACTCCATCGCAGCGACCGGGCACACGTCGGTGCTGGCGGTAACGGTAAAGCCCTCGGGCACCTCGGAAACGGCGTCGCGGTGGCTCATCCACACGGTCTGCTCCATGGGCGTGGAGTTAAAGAGCTTGGCGCCGGCCGTGCGCGTGATGGTGGCGCGGCCGTACTCGCCCACCTCGGAGTGGCCGACCTTGCCGCCGAGCGTCACGGCCGTGATCTGATGGCCGTAGCAAAAGCCCAGGACGGGAAGGCCCAGGTCAAAGATGGCGGGATCGATAGACGGAGCGTCCTCGGCATACACGGAAGCCGGGCCGCCGGAAAGGATGAGCGCAGAGGCGTTCATCTCGCGAATCTCGTCGGCCGAGATGTCGCAGGGGACGATCTCGGAATACACGTTGAGGTCGCGGACGCGACGGGCAATGAGCTGACCGTACTGCGCACCAAAGTCGAGTACGAGGACCTTTGCGGAAGCCTTTTGATCCATGGTTCCCCCTCTTGTTGGCGGGGAGCCGGTGCCCACCCGCGCGAATAAACGAGAATAACTTTCATAGTGTACACGTTATATGGGGTTTCTCGTCCCTCGCAGCCATCAGCGCACGGCAAACGCACGACCTGGGCCCCTATTTGACGGCAATTGAAGTGTTACCAGACGTTACAGATGATGTAATACGTTTGAACATTGGACGCCCTGTGCCACAATACTGCCGAACGACTCCGCCTCTGCGGCGGCAAATACGATAGGAATACCAGCATGAAGCGCATCCTTCTCATCGCCACGGGCGGCACCATCGCATCGACCGAGGACGGCAACGGCCTCTCCCCCGCCCTGACCGGTGAGGAACTCGCCCAGAGCGTCCCCGAGATCTCGGGCCTCTGCGAGCTCGACGTCGTGCAGCCCATGAACATCGACAGCACCAATATGCGCCCAAGCGACTGGATGCGTATCCGCGACGTCATCGTCGAGGGCTATGCCGATCACGACGGCTTCGTGATTCTGCATGGCACCGATACCATGAGCTACACCGCGGCAGCGCTTTCCTACCTGATTCAGGACAGCCCCAAGCCCATCGTGCTCACCGGATCGCAAAAGCCCATGGGCAATCCCTTTACCGACGCCAAACTCAACCTGTACCAGAGCCTGCTCTATGCGCTCGACGAGCACTCGCACGACGTCTCGATCGTGTTTGGCGGCGTAGCCATTGCCGGCACGCGCGCCCGCAAACAGCGCACCATGAGCTTTAACGCGTTCATTAGCGTCAACTATCCGCCCATCGCCTATATCCGCAACGACCGCATCGTGCGCAACGGGCTTCACGGCACGCATCAGGGCGAAAACCCGGTGCGCTTCTACGACAGCATCGACCCGCGCGTATTTGTACTCAAGCTTACGCCCGGCGTAAACCCGGGCATCCTCGACGCCCTTGCCGATAGCTACGATGCTGTAATTCTTGAGACCTTTGGCATTGGCGGTATTCCCGAGTTTGGCGAGTCCGGCGAGTCATTCCAGGAGGCGATTTTCCGCTGGGTCGATTCGGGCCGCACCGTCGTTATGACCACGCAGGTCCCCGAGGAAGGCCTTGACCTAGGTGTTTATGAGGTCGGCCGCGCCTACGCTGATCATCCGGGTATTTTGCGCGGCGACGATATGACAACCGAGACGCTCGTAGCCAAAACCATGTGGGCGCTCGGCCAGTCACGTGATGCGGCAGAGATTCAGCGCCTGTTCTACAGCCAAGTCAACCACGACCGCATCCCGATGGCGTAATTCAGTTGTCGACGGGTATCCCCTATTCAATGCCTCGAGAAGTTCTGACACCGTCATGCCGAGTGCGGGCGCGATCTTAAATAGAACCTTGAGCGTGAAATTTGCCGTCCCATCTTCGATTCGGTCGAGGTAGGGTCGGCTGATTCCTGTTGCCACACAAAAATCAACCTTGGAGATACCAAGGTCCCTGCGTGTCTCTTCGACCCGCCTGCCAAGAATCTGTTTCGCACGTTCGTCCATGCAGCCGAGTTTGAAATGGAGCCGAACATAAACGTAAACTATAGTTTACGTTTTGCCGAATACACAGGAGTTTTCTATGTCGGGTTCTTCGGTCCGCATGTACCGAGCCACGCTTCGCACAAACAGCGCGCCGCCCAAGCTCGTCGTCGTTGAAGCCGAATGCCTTTCGCCCGATGAGCGCACGGCATTTGTATTGCTATCAAGTCGCGTCGCCGCCGTTCTGACCCCTTGCCCGGCGCAAGGCGAACTTGCCATCCAATGCCAAGCGCACAACTGCTCGCTCAATCAGGCTGCCGTAATCGCAACCAGCCAACGCGGCCTGCCGCTCCTTTTAGAAGCCGGTATCGCGCTCGCCCTTCGCGGCGCCGGATACGAAAACGAGGCCGCCGCCGACATGGTCTTTAAACCACGATCGAGCGGCGGCCTCGCAGCAGCCATCGAATATGCGTGCAGGCTCGTTGCCTAAAAGGACAAGCTAGAAACCAAAGCCAAAGCCCGTACCGGTAATCGCCGAATACATAAAGTAGACATTGATTACGTTGAGGAACACACCCGTGATACAGCCGTTGCGCAGGTAGCGCTCGCACACGATGCGCGCCATGGCGGCAGAGTCCTCATTGTTCTTGGCTTGGCGTCCCGCCGTAAAGTACGTCGCCACGCTCAGCAGCAGGTTGAGCACCGGCAGCGCCAACAGCTCGTAGCTCTTGCCCCAGCGCGTCGCCTCGCCGGCGGCATTAAACTTCGTTGCCACCTCGGGACCAATGTTGGGGATAACGCACGCTGCGACCACCAACGGAATCACCGCAAGTACGAGCAGCGCAATGCCCATGTAGCCAGCTTTTTTGCCGTATTTAAACATATGTGTCGCCCTTACACGTTAAAGCGGAAGTGCACGACGTCGCCATCGGCCATGACATAGTCCTTGCCCTCAATACGCAGCTTGCCGGCAGCCTTGGCGCCCTGCTCGCCACCGAGCTCGATGTAGTCGTCATAGCCAATAACCTCGGCCTTAATAAAGCCGCGCTCAAAGTCGGTGTGGATGACGCCGGCGGCCTGCGGGGCGGTCGCGCCCTGACGAACCGTCCAGGCCTTGACCTCCATCTCGCCAGCCGTAAAGAACGACTGCAGGCCGAGCAGCTTGTAAGCGGCCTGCGCGAGCACGTCCAGGCCGGGCTGCTCCAGGCCCAGGCTCTCCAGGTAGTCGGCGGCGTCCTCGGGATCAAGCTCGGAAAGCTCGGCCTCGATCTTGGCGCAAATAGGCAGCGGTTTGACGCCATCGATGGGTGCCAAGTCCTCGTTGAGCATGTCCTCGTCTACGTTGGCCACATACAGGATGGGCTTCATGGTGAGCAGGAACAGGCCCTTGGCAGCGACGCGCTCCTCGTCGGTCATCTCCATGGACGCGGCGCGCTTGCCCTCGTTGAGCCAGGCGAGCAGGCGCTTGGCGACCTCAAACTTGGGCATGAGCTCCTTGTCGCGCTTGGCCTCCTTCTCGAGCTTAGGCAGCTGCTTCTCGAGCGTGCCCATGTCGGCCAGGATAAGCTCGGTCATGATGGTGTCGGCGTCGCCGGCGGGGTCGACGAACTCGCCCGTGCGGCCCACCTCGCGCATGACGTTGGGATCCTTAAAGTAGCGCACGACCTCGCAGATGGCGTCGGTCTCGCGGATGTTTGCCAGGAACTGGTTGCCCAGACCCTCGCCCTCGTTAGCGCCCTTCACCAGACCTGCGATGTCGACAAACTCGACCGTAGCCGGCACAATGCGACCCGGGTTAACGATGTCGGCGAGCTTTTGCAAGCGGCTATCGGGCACGTCGACGATACCCACGTTGGGGTCGATCGTGGCAAACGGGTAGTTGGCGGCAAGGCCGGTCTTTTTGGTAAGCGCGGTGAACAGCGTCGACTTGCCCACGTTGGGCAGGCCTACGATACCGATGGAAAGGGACACGACAGCTCCTTTTAGTACAGGTACTTCAAACCGTATAAGTATAGCGCCGCCGCAGCATCCGGGCGAATCCGGACACCGCGGCGGCGCAAATGAAGCAGAGATGTGTGAGAGTTCGAGACAGCAGTCCTTACTTAAGCTCGGGCCAGAAATCCTTGTTGGCCTCGATGAGCTCGTCCAGGATCTGCTTGGCAACGCTCGCCGAAGGAATGGTCTTGGAGAGCGTGAGCGCCTGCCAGAGCTTCTGGTAGCTGCCCTCGACCCAAGCCTGGACAACGAGCTTCTCGACGGAAACCTGCTGCTCCATCAGGCCCTTCTGGAACTGCGGAATCGGGCCCTGGCAAATCTTCTCAAAGCCGTTGGAACCGACGATGCAAGGCACCTCGACCATGGCCGTCGGGTCGAAGTTGGGCACAGCACCATCGTTGGGGACGATCAGCAGGAAGCGCTCGAGCGTGTTCTCGGCCAGTGCGCAGGCAAGGTCGACGATGTAGTTGGCATGTACATCCGGCTCAAAGCCGCCGTCTTTAGCCGTACCCTTGGCGATGATGTCGCGGCAAGCGCCAAAGACCTTCTTCTCGCGACCGTCCATAACCTCATTGGCGCGAGTGTAGTTGGGGTCAGACGTCTCGACGACATAGTCCGGGTACAGGTAGTACTTGAGGTAGGTGTTGGGAATCGTCTCGGGGTCTACAGCATAGACATCCTTGGCCTTGCCGAAGGTGTGAATCCAGCTCTCCTCGACATGCTGCTCTTTACCGGCCTCATGCTCGATGCCGTCCAAGTAGCCGTTCTTAGCCATGTGCTCCTTAATCTGCGGCATGAGGTCGTTGCCGTCCTTGTCGTAGATTTTGCTCCACCAACCAAAGTGGTTAAGGCCGTAGTAGCTATACTGCAGCTCGCGACGATCCTTGATGCCGCACATACGGCTCATCTTATCCATGAGGTCGATCGGCATGTCGCAGATGTTGATGATGCGGCTGTTGGGGCGCAGCACACGGCAGGCCTCGGCGACGATGGCCGCGGGGTTGGAGTAGTTGAGCATCCAAGCGTTGGGGCTGTACTTCTCCATGTAGTCGAGGATCTCGATGACACCGCCGATGGAGCGCATGCCGTAGGCGATACCGCCGGCACCGCAGGTCTCTTGGCCAACGCAGCCGTACTTGAGAGGAATCTTCTCGTCGAGCTCACGCATGGCGTACAGGCCGACGCGGATGTGAGCAAGTACGAAGTCAGTACCGGTAAAAGCGGTTTCGGGGTCGGTGGTGTAGTTGAACTCAACCTCGGGAGCGTTCTCGTGGAAGTAGATCTCGCAGGCCTTTGCCACGATCTCCTGGCGCTCGGCGTTGTTGTCGTAGAAGGTCACCTTGTTGACCGGGAAGCGGTCGCCCTCCTCAAGCAGCATCAGGGCAATGCCCGGAGTGAAGGTAGAGCCACCGCCGGCAATGGTCACGGCATAGTTTTTCTTGGACATGATGTCCTCCTCATTCTGGCCGCTTGCTCAATCCATCCCCGTACGCGGCCTGTACGGTTTGGAATTGTTACCTAGAAGTGGAGTTTTTTATCTCTAGAATCGGCCTTGCGGTGCATACCGGCTCTGCAAGGCCGATTGTTTCGATGGACGATGGTTTACAGAAGACTCTCGAACTTCAGAAGACTCTCGAACTTCTCGCGAACCTGCGGGACGGTAAGGCCGATGATGACCTGGATTGACTGACCTTGGATCACCAAGCCATGCGTACCGATCGCCTTGAAGGAAGCCTCGGGTGCAACGACGCTCTTGTCCTTGACGTTAACGCGCAGACGGGTAGCGCAGTTAGTTACATCGATGATGTTATCCGTGCCACCGAGCAGATCGAGGATGTTCTCGGCAAGCACCAAGCGCTCATCATCTTTACTCTGGGCGACCGATTTGCCAGCAGCACCGCCCTGCTTTTGCTTGTAGTCGGCCTTGGACTTGAGCTCGACCTCAACATCGTCATCCCCGCGACCGGGGGTCTTAAAGTCGAACTTGACGATCAGGAAACGGAAGACCACGACCCAAAGGGCGGTAAAGCACAGACCGACAAGGATGGAGATGGCGTACTGCAGACCGTGTGCGGCCCAAAGGGGCAGCCAGTCCCACGAGAGCATCGAGATGATGCCGCCGTCGAAGATGCCCACGACGCCAAGGAGGTTTTGAGCCATGCAGCCAAGCGCTCCGAGCACGCAGTGGACGACGAACAGGCCGGGCGCGATGAACAGGAAGGTGAAGTCAAGCGGCTCAGTGATACCGCAAAGCATAGCGGTAAGGGTGACCGGGATCAGCAGAGCCTTGACGCGCTGCTTGCGCTCGGGTTTGGCGGTCATATAAAACGCAATGGCGACGCCAAGCGAGCCGAAGACCTTAGTCCAACCAGGGCAGGTATAGGCAGCCCAGGGTGCAGCATCCTTAAGAGCAATGCTCGGATCGGCAGCCAGTTGGGGCAGGATGTTGGCCCAAGCAGCAAAGATGCCGCCGTTGACCGCCGCGTTGTCGTAATAGAACGGCGTATAGATAAAGTGGTGCAGGCCTGTAGGAATCAGCACGCGCTCGAAGAAAGCAAAGACGCCCACGCCAAACGTACCGGCGGAAAGGATGAATCCCTGGAAGGCGGAGATAGCAGCCTGAACATGCGGCCACACCAGGCAGGCGATAAGAGCGACCGGAACCATAACGAAGAAACCGATCATATAGATGAACACGGAGCCCGAGAACACGCCCAGCCACTCAGGAAGTTCGGTGTCGAAGTACTTGTTGTGAAGCATCGTGGCGATACCAGAAATGATAAGCGCGCCCATGATGCCCATATCAAGCGTTTTGATGCTTGCGATAGTGGCAAGACCAGTACCGCTGCCCGCCTCGACAGAGTAGTCAACCCCAAAGACAGGGCCCCACTGCCCCAAGATTGTGCTTACAAAGTAGTTGAAGGTAAGGTAGATGGCCAAAGCCTCCATGCAGCAGCGAGCGTTCTGCTTGTTCGCGAGCGAGATTGGCAACGCTACGCAAAACAGCAACGGCATCTGGTTAAAGAGCGTCCAACCACCCTGGAGCAGCACATTCCAGCAATCAAACCAAAGATGGCCCGCAGTGGCCATCTCGCCAAAGATCGCCTCGGTGGTAAACAACGTACCCAGGCCGACGACGATTCCGGAAAATGCGAAAAGAATTGCAGGCGTGTACATTGCACCGCCGAAACGTTGTATCTTTTGCATCATGACGGGGAATCCCCCTCTCTTCATTCGGAGCGCTGCGGTTTTGGCTTCACTCGAGACCGCAGACGCGCCGTTTGCGTGTACCTCGTGCAATAGGACGGGTGGGCCCGCTTCCCTGACTTCTTGCGCTTCCATTTTTATCATATCACTTATCTAGACAAGTTAATACGGTTTCTATGCTCGGTCAACGGTCGATAATTGACGATAAACGGTTTATTTCAAAGGTTTTTCCTGTTATTGCCTGTTTGTCTAAAACTTCTAAAACAAAAATATTTATCAACTTGTCTAGATAGGCTTGTATAAGGATGTTTGCATACCTATACTTCATTACAACATTCACCGCCACGTTAAGGAGTCACCATGAAAAGCGCGGTCTTCTATGGAAAGCACGATCTCAGGGTCGAGGATTCGACAAAACCGGCCGTGGGCAAGCGTGACGTTCTGATCAACGTCAAAGCCTGCGGCGTTTGCGGCACCGACGTGCATATCTATGAAGGCGACAAGGGCGCAGCCGACGTTACCCCGCCCACAATCCTTGGTCATGAGTTCGCTGGCGTTATCGAGGCCGTGGGCTGCGATGTCACCGGCTTTAAGCCGGGCGATCGCGTGTGCATCGACCCAAACCATCCCTGCGGCTGCTGCGAACCCTGCCGTGACGGAATCAACCACTACTGCGAGCATATGACCGGCTACGGCACCACCGTTAACGGCGGCTTTGCGGAGTACTGCTCCGTCGATATGCAGCAAGTCTACAAACTGGGGGATCACACCAGCTTTGAGCAGGGTGCTATGACCGAACCTGTCGCCTGTTGCCTGCACGGCATCGATATGTGCAACATCAAGCCCGGCAGCACGGTTGTCGTCATCGGCGGTGGCATGATCGGTCTGCTCATGATGCAGCTTGCCAAAAACGCCGGCGCCACCAAGGTCGTCTTGCTCGAACCCGTCGAAGGCAAGCGCGAGGTTGCGCTCAAACTCGGCGCCGACCTGGCAATTGATTCCATCCACGAGGACGTCCCGGCCCGCCTGAAGCAGGAGGGCGTCGGCAACGTCGACGTTGTAATCGAATGCGTCGGTAAGCCCGTCACCATTGAGCAGGCCATTAGAATCGCCGGTCATAAGGCCACGGTTATGATGTTCGGACTTACCAAGCCCGATGAGACGATCACCGTCAAGCCCTTCGAGGTCTTCCAGAAGGAGCTCGTGCTCACCTCGTCCTACATCAACCCTTACACACAGCGTCGCGCGCTCGAACTCATCGACTCCGGCAGGCTCGACGTATCCTCGATGGTCGCAAAGGTAGCCTCCCTCGATGAACTCGGTGCCATCCTGTCAGACCCGGCCCTGCGTGCCATGGGTAAATATATAATCGACCCCAGCAAGTAAATCGATTGACACCTGCGCGGGCGGCCCTCATCCGTCGTTCACGCGCCCAGCTCTAGGAGACCGTCATGGCGCGAGCCATCTTCCAAACTATTTATGACAACGTGAAGCAGTCGATTGACGACGGCACATACGCCTATCAGAGTTATCTGCCTTCGGAGACTGAGCTCACGCAGCTGTTTGACTGTTCGCGCATGACGGTCCGTCGCGCCATCTCGATGCTTGCGGCAGATGGTTACGTGCTCCCCCAGCAAGGCAAAGGCATGCGCGTCATTCGCAACATCAGTGACGAAACGAGTCGTGGCGGCGGCGGACTCGAGACCTTTAAGGAAATCGCGGTCAACCGAGGCTTTGAGCTCAAGACTGTCACCACCGTCTTTGAGCTCCTCATCTGCAGCAAGGCGCTCTCCAAGATTACCGGGTTTTCCGAAGGCTGTGAGCTCACACGCGCCAAACGCATCCGTTATGCAGACGGACAAGCCGTGTGCTCCGACGACTCCTATTACCTAAGTTCACAAGTACCGGGGCTGACACCCGAGATTGTCAACGACTCGATCTATCGTTACCTCGAAGAAGATCTTGGCATTAAGATTGCCACGGGCAAACGCGATGTAACGATCGAGCATCCTACGCCCGAGGATACGCGCGTGCTCGATCTCGACGACTTTAACGCACTCGCCGTTATACGCGGGCAGACCTACAACGCCGACGGCATCCTTATGGAATACACCGAGACCAAACAGGTCCCCGGGTTCTTTTTGCTCCACGAAACCGTGACGCGCAACGGTACCGGTCGAACCGGCCACCAAAGCAGCATGAACTAACCATCTATTAGTTGCGGTGGGATAGTTCCTAGAATTGCCAGCTTAAGGGCAAAACAGGAACTATCCCACCGCAACTTTTTTGACCGGCGGGGCAGTACCTGCCCCGCCGGCCATCATTTACGCTCTTTTAACTAGTCCGCGAGCTTTTCCACCTGGTCGAGCATCTTGTCCAGCTTGGCCTTTGCCTCGGCCTTGACCTTCTCAGCTTCTTCGTGAACCTTCGCCTTCTGGGCGGCCTTTTCCTCGGCTTCGGGATCGACGACGACCAGATTGGACGCGTCGTGCTCAACAAGCTTGAGCGCATGCTCGGGACAAACCTTGACACAGGCGCCGCAGCCTAAACAATACGTGGACTCCAACGCAAAGCGGCCGCTTCCCACCAGATCGCAGGCAAACGTGGGGCACACGTTGACGCACTCGCCGCACGACGTACACTTGTCAAAATCGCACTCCGGCGTGCTCACCTGCATGTTCTGGGCAAGCTCGGGGTGGTTTTGCAACGTCGAGAGCACCAGTTGGCGCCCGTGCGTGAGCGAACGGCGACGCTTGGTCGTCGTGGTGCCGCACATGGTGTTGAGCGTGCGCTCCAGCTGGGTAATCTGATGGCGATGGGCCTTGAGCTTTTGCGTCACCGAGGCCAGCGCCGCCGTCGCCGGATTGAGCTTGGTCACCGTCAGGCCCGTGGTGCGGGCGATCTTTTCCATGTACTCCTTGCGCTCGTACTCGCGGCGCTTATGGCACTTGAGGCTCTTGGGGTCGACCTCCAGGCCCATACCCGTGCCGGACCACTCCTCGGCCTTCGCAATCGCCTCGCCCAGAATATCCTCACCGCCGGTGTTGCGGCATTTATCGCACACGCCCAACGGCAGGTACACACTCACGTTGGGATAGTCGGCCAGTACCGAAAACCAGGTCTCTGCCGTAATATCGCCCACGCAGGCGACGACGACCTCGTTCTCGCGCGGCATGCGCTTAAGGGCACGCGTGCAGGTAACGTAGGCGGTCTCGTGGCTCGTAGCAGCAGAGACGATATCGTCATATAGGTTTTTGGGCGCCAGGCGCGGAGAAATAATCGCCTCCGTCGGGCAGGCAGCGGCACACAGGCCGCACTTGCGACAGGAGTCGAGAATCTCGATGGCGTCTTCCTCGACCTCGATAGCGTTGACCGGGCACACGTCCATGCACGCGGTGCAGCCGCTCTTTTCGTTTTTGCAGGTCAGGCACGGAATGGTGTTGCCGCGCGGACGCTCCTTATAATCGGCAGGGTTCCACTGCGGCGCCGACGGATCGAGTGCATCGGTCACACCGCCAAGCGGGTTTTTAAGAAAGTCGAAACCCTTGCTGATCTCGATAATGTCATCAAACAGATCGTGTTCCTGCGCCATGCGCGGCCCCTCCCTGAGCAGTGCAAACAAGCAAGAGATAATGATACGCTATCGGCCCACGCCTCGGGCAAATTACACGCGGAGCATCTTTGCGGCAAATAGCCCATGGCCTATCGCCGTCTCGATTGCACAAGATCAATCAAGCGCCAAACTATGCCTCGCGCATGAGCTCGGCGAGCTTTTGCCTGGTCACCTTGGCCTGCTCGTTGGCCATATTGCGTTCGTTTCTAAAGGCCGCATCCGCAACGCTCATCAGGTCAGCATCGGAAATCCCGCCAAGGCCCAGCTCCGCGAGCGTCGTCGGCAGACCGACGCGCTGGCAAAACTCGAGCACCTGATCAAGCTCGGGCGCACGCTCCAGGCGCAGCTGCACCACCAGGCCAAATGCCACGGCCTCACCATGCATGGCCTTGCACTCGGGCAGAATCGTCAGGCCGTTGGCGATGGCATGGGCAAGCGCTAGGCCACCGCTCTCAAAGCCAACACCCGAGAGCAGAATATTGCACTCGATCAGGCGCTCAACCGCCGGCGATATACGTCCCTTTCTGAGATCGCGCTTGGCAGCGACGCCGCACTCCATGAGCGTGTCATAGCAGGCACGAGCCGCAACCAGAGCCAAGTGCCCCGGCGCGCCACCGTGCTCGTTAGCGCCGTGCGCCGCGGCGCACGAACGCGCCTCGAAGTACGTTGCCAGCGCATCGCCCATACCAGCGACCGTCATACGCAGCGGGGCTGACGCGACCACGTTGGTATCGACCACGACCAGGTCTGGATTCTTCTCGAGCAACAGGTAGCGGTCGAACGACCCATCCTCGTGATACAGCACCGAAATCGCACTGCACGGACCGTCCATCGACGCCGCTGTTGGGCATACGCACAACGGCAACTCGGCATAAAACGCAACGGCCTTGGCGATATCGAGCATTTTGCCGCCGCCAATACCCACTACCATGTCGCAATACTCGGCCTGGGCTTCCTTAGCCATTTCGACAACGGCCTCTTCCGTACACGGACCGTCATAAATCTTAAAGAACGGCTCACTCAGATCGTCGTCCAGAAATCCATCGACGATCTGCCTGCACAGCCGATCCTCGGTGCCCTGGTCAAACAAGACATAGGCAGCGCAGCCCAACCATGACAAATACCTGCCCTGACGCGAGAGTTCGCCCGGCCCCTGAACATACCGGCCGGGACCGCCATAAACCATGGGAAGTGCCATGCGAGAATCCGCCCTTCATCAAACAACGATTGGTGCAAAGTAACCTGACCCCTTTGCGCCATAGCAAAAAGGGGCAAAGCCATCTGTCGGCTTTGCCCCTTCCTTACCTAAGTTTACTCATCCATAAGGTAGTAGTGACCCAGTGCGTCGGCACCCAGGATGGCGTTGGCGACCATCTCGGGCGTCACCTCAAACGGCATGTTGCACATGGTGTCCTCGGGCGCGCACGCGGCCTCGGCAACAATCATGGCCTTCTCGCGCGTAAGCTCAGCAACGCCAAGTTCCTTCATCGTGACCGGCAGGCCCAGCTCAATGCAGAAGCCCAAGACTTCCTCGAGCTTCTCGGTCGGGGCATCCTCGAGTACCAGCTGGACGATAGTGCCAAAGGCGACCTTCTCGCCGTGATACATGCCGTGGCACTCGGGCAGCATCGTCAGGCCATTGTGGATGGCATGAGCAGCAGCAAGGCCCGAGCTCTCAAAGCCAATGCCCGAAAGCAGCGTATTGGCCTCGATGATATGCTCGACAGCAGGCGTCAGCGCACCCTTCTCCAGCGCGACCTTGGCCTTGACGCCATCGGCCATAAGCGTCTCGTAGCAGAGCTTGGCGAGCGCCAGGCCGGCCATTCCGCCCTTGCCGCCGGCGCAAGTGCCACCGTCGGCATCATGCGTCGCCTGGGCCTCAAAGTAGGTTGCGAGCGCATCGCCCATACCGGAAACCGTCAGGCGCACCGGGCTCGCCGCGATAACCGTCGTATCCATAAGGACGATATTGGGGTTTGCCTTAAGGAAGAGGTACTTGTCGAACTGGCCGTCGTCGGTGTAGAGCACCGAAAGTGCCGAGCACGGTGCATCGGTCGAAGCGATGGTGGGGCAAATGATAACCGGAGACTCCAGGTAATAGGCGACGGCCTTCGCGGTGTCGAGGATCTTGCCGCCACCGACGCCGACGATGATGTCGCAACCGTTGTCGCGAGCGAGCGCAACCAGGCGATCGACCTCGCCCTTGGAGCACTCGCCGTTAAAGTCCTCAAACAGCAGCTCGGCCTTAGCCTCGGCAAAGCCGCCCTCGATCTTGGTGCCGACGCGCTTCTTGCCCGAAGGCGTCACGATAACGAGGGCTTTGCCGCCGAGCGGCTCGACATAGGAGCCGAGCTTGGCGAGCTCGTCCGGACCCTGGATGTACTTGCTGGGGCTATTAAAAATTGCAGCCATAGTTGACTCCATTTCGCATATTCGATGCAAGAGAAAGAAAAGGAGGTTCCGCACCATGACGTGCGGAACCTCCCAAAGACGACGAGTGAGAGTCGATTAGAAATCGATGTCGGTGTCGTAGTAGCAGGCCTTGAGAATCTTCTCGAAGTCGGCAGCCTTGGTCTCACGCGGGTTCTCGGGCGTGCAGGCGTCCTGCTCGGCGTTCGCGGCGATCTCGGGCAGCTTGGCGAGGAACTCCTCCTCGGAAACCATCTGCGGGTTCTCGGCGTCGACCTTCACGCCACCATTCGCGTAATCCTTGATGGACTGCGGAATGTTGAGCTGGTCGTTGAGGTCGCGAATCTTCTGGACGAGCGCAGCGATGAGCTCCTCGTTGGTCTCGCCGGGAAGGTGCAGGATCTCCTTGGCCACGTAAGCGTAACGCTCGGCAGCGCGCGGGTCCTTGGAGTTCCACTGGATGACCTTGCCCAGGTACATGGCGTTAGCAGCACCGTGGATGATGTGGCCGTTCTCAAAGGCTGCACCGGTCTTGTGAGCCATGGAGTGAACGATGCCGAGCAGGCCCGAGGAGAAGGCGATACCGGCGATGCACTGTGCCTCGTGCATGTGCTGACGGGCCTCATGGTCGCCAGCATAGGACTTGGGCAGCCACTCGACGATCTCGCGGATGCCGTGCAGAGCGTTGGCGTCGGTGAACATAGAGGCGCAGGTGGAAACGTAGGCCTCCATGCAGTGGGTCAGAGCGTCCATGCCGGTATGAGCGCACAGCTTGGCGGGCATGGTGTAGGTGAGCTCGGGGTCGACGATGGCGACATCAGGGGTGATGTTGAAGTCGGCCAGCGGGTACTTGATGCCCTTGGCGTAGTCGGTAATGACGGAGAAGGCAGTGACCTCGGTAGCGGTACCGGAGGTAGAGGAGATGGCGCAGAAGTGAGCCTTCTGACGCAGCTCAGGGAAGCTGAACGGCTGGATGATGTTATCGAAGGACTCCTCGGGATACTCGTAGAAGACCCACATGGCCTTAGCGGCATCGATGGGCGAGCCGCCGCCGATGGCGATAATCCAGTCGGGCTCGAACTCGCGCATGGCCTCGGCGCCCTTCATGACCGTCTCGATGGACGGATCGGACTCGACGCCCTCGAACAGCTTGACCTCGAAGCCGCCCTCTTTGAGGTCGGCCTCAACGTCCTGCAGGAACCCGCCGCGGCGCATAGAGCTGCCGCCAGAAACGATGATGGCCTTCTTGCCCTTGAGGTTCTTCACCTCGTGGCGAGCGCCCTCACCAAAGTACAGATCGCGAGGATTGGTAAAACGTCCCATACTGTGCCTCCTAAACAAGCCCCTCTTAGACTTGCGTATATAACGGAGCACCCGATTGGCTCCGTTAGGACCATTTTGTGCGTCGCCGGCGATAGCGACGCAATGTCTAAACGTCTCAACGCTCAGACAAACACTATTTTACCGTTCTGGTTGGTCAGTTATTCACCTAAAGCCAACAATGATGAAACGTTTTTTCTATCCCTGAAGACCCTTGTGGGGCATTCATACTCCCAAGCTGGGCAAACGTTTTATCAGGGTTGACCACATATCCCGGGTAGGACTGTGCCCCTCCAAAATGTGCCCCGTTCGCCGCCAAAAATCGACCGTTTACGGCACTGTGATACCACCCGCGCAACTGAGGTGCCGACATTTGTGCGACATCCGTCTTCGTGGTGCAAAGGTGCAAGTCCAAGTGCGGCACCCCCGGTGTGCCACATGCGGGTAAACTAGACCTTTATATAGAGACATTTGAACCCTAACCGCAGCAAAGGAGGCCCCATGGCATTCGATCCCATTCAAGAGGATTGCCATCGCCTCGTTCTTGAGGCCTTGCGCCGCGACAATATCCCGCTCACTGACGGCCCCGCCGTCGAGCGTCTGATGGAGCAATTCACCCGCAACCCCGCGCCGCTCATCGTGCACGATCGCGACCGCGCCGGGCACCTCATTGCCAAGGTGGTCGAGGCTGTCGACTACCGCATCCCTTTTATCCCCGACGACGCCCAGGCAGAGCAAGAAGAAGCCGCAGCCGAGAACATGCTCCGCGAGGCAGCCGCGCTCGATCCGGCCAACTGGGATGCCCAGCGCATGCTGACGGCGCTCACCGCCGAATCCAACGAGGAATACGTACAGTATCTGGTGTCCAAGTGCGACGAGGTGGAGCACGATTTGGCGCTCAAGATCGCCTCGGCGCAGGACCCCTACGAGCGTGAGGCCGCAGGCGACCTGACCCGCCGTCCCTACCTGCGCTGGCTTGCCGCCTTGGCATCGCGCGCGCTCATTAGCGGCCGCTACCGCATGTCGCTGGATGCCGCGAATCGCAGCCTGGACTTTGCGCCCAACGACCCCGCTGGCGTCCGCCATACCGCGATGCTTGCCATGGCAAAGCTCGAATACCCTGCCGAGGAGCTCAAGCGTTTTCGTTCCGCCCACTCCGTGCCCTATCTTGCCAACACGCCGCTGCGCCGCCGTCCCAAGGACGCGGAGCGCGACCTGGACCCATGGACGCTCATCGCGCTGATGAGCGCAGCCTGGCGCGAGCTGGACTACGAAGGCGCCGAACACTACCTGCGCATCCTGGTGCGCTCATGCCCACACGCGGCCGAGGCGCTCTACTTCCAAACCGAGCTTCCCGATGGCGTCTATGCCCGCGTCAACGTAGGTCCGGGCTCCACCGACGAGCTTGTCCTTGCCCTGTCCGAGGCGACACCGGTGCTGCAGGAGGGCCTAGGCGCGCCCGACAACGCCAGCTTTGCCGCCTGGGTCGCCACCAACGACATCGTGCGCTCCCAGATCGACGAACGCATCCTGCGCGCGGCCGAACAGGGATTGCCGTTTAAGGGAGGGGACCTCTAATGGATCCGAGCGTCTACATCCCCGCCTATCTGGAGCGCACCTATCTAGCATCGCACGCCGAACTCACCGATGCAGCACGCGAGCTTGTCCATAACGACATCAGCGCAAACCCTCACAAGTATGCGCAGACCGAGCATGCCCAAGCGCTGCTGTCCTATGCCGGCGTTCATCGTCATTTGCTTGACGAGCTTCGCCGCATCGAGGACATGGGCAGCGACGAGGAGTTTGAGCAGACGCGCAACCGCCTGTTCGACGACATGCGCGATGAGCTGCTCAAGATTGTTCGCGTCGATGCGCATGTCCTCGATGCCCAACTGCTCGCCATCATTCTGGCCGACACGCCCGTCGATGCCTGCCTGGGCGACTTGATGAAGCTCGAGGCGAGCACGGCCGACTACCTGCAACAGAGCGTGCCCGGGTTTGATATGGAGGCCCCGCACTACTGGGCCAATAATGTTTTGGCCGACGGTGTCACCGCAGCAGACCTTACCGTGAGCGAGCCGGCGCTTATCGGCTGGCTTCACACGCTCGAGGCCATCTCGCAGCTGTGCATGGCGAGCGCTCGTTACCGCGCCGCCGCCAACTACTCTCGCCGTGTCCTTAAGGCAGAAGGCTATCCCACCCGAGCTGCCGGCACCGTGTTGCTCGCCCTCGCTCGCCTGGAAGACCAGGACGGCTTTTTTGCCCTGGCACATCAGCTCGAGGAACAGATGGGGGCAGACGCACTCGAAAACTCCCCCTGGTACCTGCTCGCCCGCACGATTCTGCTGTTCAAAACAAACAAGATGCGTCCGGCGACGCGCGCGCTGCGTGAGTTCGCCAACCGTTGCGAGGGCGGCGCGTTCTTCTTGCTGAACCCCATGTACCAGACGCCGTATCTTCCCTGCCGACCCGAGCCGCGCGACCCCTGGGACCTCTCGCACCAGGCGGTTTGGGAAGCCGACGGCATTATCTCGGACACCCCCGACTTTGCCCCCTGGGCCAACGCCTGCGAAGACGTATCGCAGCTTGCCCAGGAATTTGCGCGCCGCTACGGCTTTTAGCGACGCGATCGCCCCGACCATGTCATCTATGTTAGGAACGGCTTCATGAACCTCCGCTCATCTCTCGCCTGCGCCTCGAGCGATATCGCTCGCTGGGGGCTGCGCTCCGTCCTCAAGCGCCAGGGCGGCGTGCTTCCCGGCCGTATCGCCATGAAGATCGACCCCGAGCTGCTAAGCGACCTCGCGAGCCTGGTCGACCGCAGCGTGGTGATTACCGGTACCAATGGCAAGACCACCACCTCCAACCTCATCGCCGACGCCGTTGCTGCCAGCGGCGCTAACGTGGTGTGCAACCGTGCCGGCAACAATATGGAGCCTGGTGTGGTGGGTGCTCTGCTCGAGGCCCGCGGCGGCCTTAAGCACACCAGCAGCAAGCGCGTGGGCGTTTTTGAGTGCGACGAGCTCTACACCGTACGCGTTCTGCCCAAGCTCAAGCCGACGTACTTTGTGCTGCTCAACCTGTTCCGCGACCAGCTGGACCGTTACGGCGAGATCGACCACACCCAGGACGTCATCGCCCACGCGCTGGAGCTTTCACCGGCAACGACGCTCATCTACAACGCAGACGACCCGCTGTGTGCCGCAATCGCCGCGCGCGTTCCCAATGCAAGCATCGCCTTTGGCATCGACGGCGCCACCAACACCGAATCCGACCGCATTAGCGACTCGCGTTTTTGCTCACAGTGCAACGCGCCGTTGGAGTACGACTATGTGCAGTACGGACAGCTTGGCGCATACCATTGTCCCTCGTGCGGCTGGGCCCGCCCCGGGCTTGTCCGTCGCGTGACGGGCGTGGAGCTCGGCTGTGACGGCTACGGCTTTGACCTGGTCTTTGGATCTGCGCCCGACGCGGCTGCCGTACACATCGCCACGCGCTACAACGGCCTGTACATGGTCTACAACGTAGCCGCAGCATTCTTCGCCGCCCACGAGCTGGGCGTGGACGCGGCGCATCTGCAGCCCACGCTCGATGCCTACATCCCCGCCGGCGGGCGTATGGGCCGCTGGGAGATCGCCGGCCGTACCGTCGAGGCAAACCTGGCCAAGAATCCCGTGGGTTTCGATCGCCAGATTCAGTCCATTAAAACGGCAGGCGGCAGGCTCTGCGCCTTCTTCCTCAACGACAACGATGCCGACGGCCACGATGTGTCGTGGATCTACGACGTCGACTTTGAGCGCATCGCCGACACAACGGGGCTTGTCGCCTTTGCCGGCGGCACGCGCGCGCACGACATGCAGGTACGCCTCAAGTACGCCGGCATCGATGCCGCCATCATCTCGAATATCGAGCAGGCGATCGGCGCCGTGGCAGACGAGGAGGCTGGCGATACTTTCTACGCCGTCGCCAACTACACGGCCTTCCCGCCACTGGTCAAGGAGCTCGACGAGCTTAAGGGCGCCGATGCGAGCTCGGTCACCTCCCACGCCGTAACACGCGCCAATGGCAGCGCTGTCCCCACCGATATTGCGCCGGTCGAGCTTTCGCGCCCGCTGCGCATCGTCTACCTGTATCCCGATGCCCTCAACCTCTATGGCGACGGCGGCAACGTCATTGCCCTCGAGCGCCGCTGCGCCTGGCGCGGCATTCCCGCGCGCGTGGACGAGGTCCGCATGGGCGAGACGCTCGACCTCACCGACGCCGACATCGTCATGATGGGCGGTGGCTCCGACCGCGACCAGCTGGCCGTGGCACACGAGCTGTTCGCTCAAAAAGACAAGGTCGCAGCCTATGTTGAGGATGGCGGCTCGCTGCTCGCTATCTGCGGCAGCTATCAGCTGCTCGGCCGTTCGTACTATATGGGCGAGAATCGCATCGAGGGCCTGGGCGTCATTGCCGCCGAGACCGTGCGCGGCTCCGACCGCCTGATCGGCAACGTCGCCGTCAAGACCGACCTGGCACCCGAGCCCTTTGTGGGATTCGAGAACCATGGAGGTCGCACCCTGCTCGACGCGGAGGCAACGCCGCTCGGAACGTCCGTCGTCGCGGGCACCGGCAACAACGGCGACGATGGCTTTGAGGGCCTGATCTACAAGGGCGTCATCGGCACGTACCTGCATGGCCCGGCGCTGCCCAAGAACCCCGAGCTCGCCGACTGGCTGATCGCCCATGCCCTCGAGCACCGTGGCGATGCACAGGCCGCCGCCCTGCTGCCGCTCAAGCCCCTCGACGACACCTACGAGCACGCCGCCCACGACGCCGCCATGAAGCTCCTCCCCTAACGCCCCAACCACCACAAAGGGGACAGGCACCTTTGTGGTGGTTTTTCAGTTTGCCAACGATATGTGAACGGCTAAAAAAGTCTGCTATACTCTTTCCCGCTGTCCCCATCGTCTAGCGGCCAAGGACGCCACCCTTTCAAGGTGGATATCGCGGGTTCGAATCCCGCTGGGGGCACCATTTGAATTGAAGAGCCCGTTACCCTCGCGGTAGCGGGCTTTTTGCTACCCATGCGCCGGGATTCGAACCCGACAGGGTGCGGAGCTGAGGAAACGCGCAAGCGTTTTCCAGCGCAGCACGCAAGGAGCGAAGCGACGCAGCGAAAGCGGGCGGCGCCAGCCGCACGCGGACATCCCGCTGGGGGCACCATTTAAATCGAGAAGCCCGTTGCCCTCGCGGTGACGGGCTTTTTTCTTCCCCAACGCCGGGATTCGAACCCCGAGGGCATTAAATCACACTGTCGTCCAAGGGCCTGTGGGCAAAAAATAGCAAATATGAGTACTGTCACCAATTTAGTAACAGCGATTTCATGCCATCAGAAGGCGATTTAGCCGTCAGGCGTCCTACGGCGGAAAAATTGCAGACGTTTATCGGCTAAGTACTTGGACATATGTTGCGTAACACTACATATTTTGCAAATAAATAATGTTACAGGACTTGTGACAGTACTCATATTTGACGTTTTTTGCCCACGCCCCCTTATTGCGTGGGCGAATCAGTTCCAAAACGGGCTTCAAAGCGTCCTTCGCAAACAAAAACCGGGGCCCGCATGATGCGGACCCCGGCTCAATACCGTGACGATATGTCAGTTACGCTCTACACGTAGAACAGAATGTCGTCGTAGGTCGGGACCGGCCAGTAGTCGGCTGCCACGATCTCCTCCATGGCGTCCACGGCGGCGCGCAGCGCATCCATAGCGGGAACGACCTCGTGCGCGTACACGTTGGCCTGCTCCTGACCATCGAGGCCCTCGGCCTTCTGATGCACGGCGTCGAGCGCCTTGATGGAGTCGTTGATGGTGGTGATGCCGTTGCAGAGCTTGTTGAGCGTGTTCTGCTCACACTGCATGGCGGCCTCGGCGCCAGCGGCACGGATAGTCTCAAGGCCCTTAGCGACCTTGGTGGCATAGGCGGTAATGACCGGGCGATAGGTACGACGTGCCTCGCGAACCATCGTGGTGGCCTCGATGTTCATGAGCTTGTTGTACTTCTCGAGCTTGCAGTCGTAGCGGCACTGGGCCTCGGCCTTGGTCAGGACACCCGTCTCCTCAAAGAGTGCGATGGCCTTATCGGAAACAAAGGCGGGCAGGGCGTCGGCCGTGGTCTTGTTGTTGGCAAGGCCGCGCTTCTCGGCCTCGACGGGCCACTCATCGGAGTAGCCATCGCCGGAGAACAGGATGCGCTGGTGGTCGGTCAGGACCTTCTTGCAGTACTCGAGTGCAGCGTCCTGGAACTCATCCTCGGGCGTACCCTCAAGCGCGTCGGCGAAGGACTTGAGCGACTTGGCCACGGCGGCATCGAGCACCAGGTTGGAGTCGGAGACGTTCTGCTCGGAGCCGCAGGCACGGAACTCGAACTTATTGCCGGTGAAGGCAAACGGGGAGGTGCGGTTGCGGTCGGTGTTGTCCTGCATCAGCTTGGGCAGGGTATCGGCGCCCAGGTCGAGCACGCCGCGCGTGGCATGGACGGAAGCCTTGCCATCGATGATCTTCTCGACGACCTCGGTAAGCTGGTCGCCCAGGAAGATGGACATAATCGCCGGAGGAGCCTCATTGGCGCCCAGACGATGGTCGTTGCCGGCCGAGGCAACAGAGGCACGCAGGAGCTCCTGATAGTTATCGACAGCCTCGATCACCGCGGTGAGGAAGACGATGAACTGCAGGTTGTCGAGCGGGGTGTCGCCCGGATCGAGCAGATTCTCGGACTCGGTGCCAAGCGACCAGTTGTTGTGCTTGCCCGAACCGTTAATGCCCTCAAAGGGCTTCTCGTGCAGCAGGCAGACCAAGTCGTGGCGGGAGGCGATGAGCTTCATCTTCTCCATCATGACCAGATTCTGGTCGATGGCCTCGTTGACCTCGCCATAGACCGGCGCGAGCTCATGCTGGCAGGGAGCAACCTCGTTGTGCTTGGTCTTGGCGGGAATGCCAAGCGCCCACAGTTCATCGTCCAGGTCCTTCATATAGGCCGAGACGGTGGGGCGGATAGCGCCAAAGTAGTGCTCCTCGAGCTCCTGGCCCTTGCAGGGAGCAGCACCAAAGAGGGTGCGGCCGGTGATGACCAGGTCCTTGCGCTTGCGGTAAGCGTCCTTCTTGATCAGGAAGTACTCCTGCTCGTCACCCACGGAAGGAACGACCTTCTTGGGGGTCTTGCCGAACAGCGCCAAAACGCGCTTAGACTCACGCGAGAGCGCGGTCATGGAACGCAGCAGCGGGGTCTTCTTGTCCAGGGCCTCGCCCGTGTAGGAGCAGAAAGCCGTGGGGATGCACAGGACGTCGTCCTTGATAAAGGCGGGGCTGGTGGGATCCCAAGCGGTGTAGCCACGGGCCTCGAAGGTGGCACGCAGGCCGCCGTTGGGGAAGCTGGAAGCATCGGGCTCGCCCTGGATGAGGTTCTTGCCCGTAAACTTGGTAATGGCGGTGCCGTCGTGGTTGGGCTCCAAGAAGCTGTCGTGCTTCTCGGAAGTAATGCCCGAAAGAGGCTGGAACCAGTGCGCGTAGTGCGTCGCGCCCTTGGAGATGGCCCAGACCTTCATGGCATGGGCAACGGCGTTGGCCACATCCAGGTCGAGCGGCTCACCGCCCTCGAGGGTTGCAGCAAGGCGCTTCCAAATGTCCTTGGGGAGGTAGTCCTTCATGACTTCCTCAGAGAACACCATGGTCCCGAAGCGGTCAGTAAGTTCGGCCATACGGAACTCCCTTCGTATCGGCACCGCGTGAGAAGCGGTGTTGATTACTAACAAACGAGTCATAGCTTAGACTCGCCGTGTTTCCGCGACATTACCGTTATGTTGCTGTCGCGAAACCAATCAATGAGGTTACCCTATCGGGGCGGCGTTGCCACCCTCAACAGCCAATCAACTGTATAAATAGCAGACCTCTCCCCATGGTTTAAGGGTAGTCAATTTGGGATGGAGCTCTATTAACTGGTATTTTGCATCAGATACCAGTCTTTATAGTCCGTGCCTAGATTAGCCGCTCTGTTATAGGGAAAGCCGATAGTAAGACATCTTTGATTGGTATCCCCAAATAACGAGTGAAACTCCACCGTGACACAGCGGTGCTGTAGAATCCTTACAACACATCATACTTATTACGTATCTAGAGGAGCACGATATGCGCGTCGACGAGGTTTTTAAGCAGGCAGCATCCCAGGGCACCGCACCCGTTTCGTTTGAGATGTTCCCGCCCAAGGGCGAGCTTACCCTCGACACGGCTCGCGAGTTGGCAGGCAATCTGTGCAAGCTTTCGCCGAGCTTTGTCTCGGTCACCTGCTCGGCCGGCGGCTCGGGCAACGGTGCCACCACCGCCCCCATCGCGCATATGATTACGAGCGAATTCGATACGCCCTCGGTGGCGCACCTCACCTGCGTGGGCCGCTCGCACGCCGACATCGCCGCCAAGATCGATGAGTACCGCACCGCCGGCGTGGAAAACATCCTGGCCCTGCGTGGCGATCTCCCTGCCGGCGCGACCGAGGACGACAAGCCCGCCTCCGACTACGCCTACGCCCGCGACCTCATCCCCGAGCTCATCGACGCCGGCTTTTGCGTGGGCGCCGCGGCCTACCCCGAGGGCCACATTGCCTGTGATGATCTCAACCTCTCGGTCGAATACCTCAAGCAAAAACAGGACGCTGGCGCGAGCTTCTTTGTGACGCAACTCTTCTTTGATAATGAATGCTTCTACCGCTTCCGCGAGCTTGCCGACAAGGCCGGCATCACCGTGCCCATTACCGCAGGCATCATGCCGTTTATGGGCAAGTCGCAGATCAGCCGCATGGTCTTTATGTGCGGCGCGTCGCTGCCCTCCCCCGTCATCAAGATTCTCGCCAAGTACGAGAACGACCCCGAGAGCCTGCAGGCAGCCGGTGTAGATTATGCCGCCCGCCAGCTTTGCGACCTCAAGGAGCACGGCGCCGACGGCCTGCACCTGTACACTATGAACCGTCCTGCGATCGCCGCGACCATTATGGAGCGCCTGGGGTAATGGAAAAACCGCACATCGATACAACCGCTGTCGAAGTGCCGGCCGACCTTGCGTCGCCGGCGCTTTACCGTGTCGATGCTGCGCATCATCCCCGTGTCGACCGTGCCGAGATGCTGCGGTATCTGGGTTACGGCGGCCAGCAGATCGAGCCCGAGCTGTCACGACGTATTGAGCTTGTGGTCGAGCGTCTGGAACTTGACATTGAGCCCCGTGGCGTGCGCCGCGTGTTTGCCGTCGATGCCACGGGCGTGGACGAACAAAGTGAGCCTTGCATTCGCTTGGTCGGCACCAACGTTGAGCTGCGAGGTCGCGATATCTATCGACATCTCAAAGATGCCCGCTTTGCCGCGCTCATGGCATGCACCCTCGGCATGGACGCCGAGCGTCGCCTGCGCACCACGGGAGCCCAACATCCCCTGGAGGGCGCCGTGCTCGACGCCGCGTGCTCCGCTTACGTGGAAGCCGCCGTTGAGCAAATGGACCAGCAGATCAAGACGGACGCCGCCGTTCATGGGCTCGCCGGCAACTGGCGCTTTAGTCCCGGCTACGGCGACTGCCCGCTCTCGGCCCAGCGCTCGATCGTCAATGCGCTCAACGCCACGCGGCTCATCGGGCTTACCGTCACACCCACCAGCCTGCTCATGCCCACCAAAAGCGTGACCGCGGTGATTGGTCTGTTTGACGGCGAGGTCCACGACGCCCAAAGCCGCCCCACCTGCAATATCTGCCGCATGCGCGAGCACTGCCGCTTCCGCGCCGCCCACACCACCTGCTATTCCAGCCATTAGGAGCCCTCGATGTTTACTCCGCTTATCACTCATAATTCTGACGGCACTGCATTGGCGGCACCCGTTGATGCCGCCCGTCGTAATGGCGCTGTGTACAAGCCGCGCACGATCGACGATCTGCGCATTAAGGACGATCGCCTGCGTGCGGCCATCGAGGGCACGGGGCACCTGCTGTTCGACGGCGGCATGGGCACCATGTTGCAAGCGGCCGGCATGAAGGCCGGCGCCCTGCCCGAGCTGCTCAACTTTGAGGAGCCCCAGGTTATCACCGATATCCAACGTCAATATGTCGAGGCCGGCTGCGACGTGATTACCGCCAACACCTTTGGCGCCAACGCCCACAAGCTCGACGGTGCCGCCACCGTGGCAGACGTCTTTGCCGCGGCCGTCGCCTGTGCCCGCGAGGCCGGCGCCCGCTACGTCGCCGGTGACATCGGCCCCATCGGCGCGCTGCTTCGTCCCTTAGGCACTCTCAGCTTTGACGAGGCCTATGACCTCTTTGCCGAGGAAGTGCGCGCCGGCGTCGATGCGGGCGTGGACCTCTTTATTATCGAGACCATGACCGACCTTGCCGAGATCAAGGCGGCCGTCCTCGCCTGCCGCGAGAACTCCGACCTGCCCGTCTTTGCCACCATGACCTTTGAGGAAGACGGTCGCACCTTCTTGGGCACGAGTCCCGAGGTCGCCGCCATCACGCTCGATGCCATCGGCGCCGACGTTTTGGGCATCAACTGCAGCCAAGGACCGGCCGAGCTCCGAGGACTCGCCGCACGCATGCTCACCGTTACCGACAAACCCGTTATGGTGCAGGCCAATGCGGGACTCCCCCATGTGGACGACGACGGCAACACCGTCTTTGATATCCAAGCCCCCGAATACGCCGAGGCCGTCGCCGGCATGATCGCCGACGGCGTGAGCGTCGTGGGCGGTTGCTGCGGCACCACGCCGGCGCACATGGCAGCGCTGCGCACGCTTATCGACAACCACACGCCCAGCCCGCGCCGCCGCAAGCCCAGCATGTCGGTCACAAGCGCCCAAACGGTCGTGGACCTTCCCTGCGACGGCCACAAGATTGCCGTCATCGGCGAGCGCATCAATCCCACCGGCAAAAAGCGCCTGCAGCAGGCCCTGCGCGACGGCGACCTGGACTACGTCGTGAGCCAGGGCATCAGCCAGCAGGAACAGGGCGCCGACATCCTGGACGTCAACGTGGGCCTGCCCGAGATCGACGAGGTCAAAATCATTCAACAGGCGACCGAACAGCTCCAGGGCTCCACGCTGCTGCCGCTGCAGATCGACTCCACCGACCCCGCAGCCGTCGAGGCCGCCGTGCGCCGCTACGCCGGCAAGCCCATCATCAACTCGGTAAACGGCAAGCAGCAGATCATGGATGAGATCTTTCCGCTGGTCGCCCACTACGGCACCAACGTCGTCGGCCTCACGCTCGACGAAGGCGGCATCCCCGATACCGCCGAGGCCCGCTTCGCCATCGCCGAGCGCATCGTGGCCGAGGCTGCCCGCTACGGCATCGGACCGGACCGCATCCTCATCGACTGCCTGGTCATGACCGCCTCGACCAATCAACGCCAGGCCGAGCAGATCCTGCGCGCCATGTCCCTGTGCAAGGAGCGCCTGGGCGTCAAATGTGCGCTCGGCGTGTCGAACATCAGCTTTGGCCTGCCTGCCCGCCCGCTGCTGGGTTCGGTCTTTTTGGCCGCCGCCTTTGGCGCGGGCCTGGACGCCCCCATCATGAACCCGGGTTCCAAGCGCTTTATGGACACCGTCTACAGCTATCGCGTCCTGAGCGTTGAAGACGAGGGCTCGACCGGATACATCGAGCGCTACGCCGGCTGGACCGATCCGTATAAGATCGCCGCAAACCCGGCAGCGGCT
This sequence comes from uncultured Collinsella sp., assembly GCA_965147105.1. Classification (GTDB taxonomy): domain Bacteria; phylum Actinomycetota; class Coriobacteriia; order Coriobacteriales; family Coriobacteriaceae; genus Collinsella. Next base: position 38,020 of record CBCTIZ010000005.1, read on the forward strand.
CAGGCCGCATCGAGTGATGCCGCGCCCGCTGTTGGCACCGCCGGCACCGACGGCAACGACGACCCGATTCGTCGCATGGTCGTCTCGGGCCGCAAAGGCGAGATCGCTGCCGAGACCGAGCGTCTGTTGGCAGACCACGACGCCATGGACCTCATCAACAATCACTTTATCCCCGCCCTCGACGAGGTCGGCGTCCTCTTTGACCAGGGCAAGTTCTTCTTGCCGCAGCTCATGGCCTCGGCCGAGGCCGCGCGCGTGGGCTTCGACACCATCAAGCGCCTGATGCCCGCCGGCGAGATCGCCGACAAGGGCAAGATCTGCGTGGCCACCGTCAAGGGCGACATCCACGACATTGGCAAGAACATCGTCAAGATGCTGCTCGATAACTACGGCTACACCGTCTTTGACCTAGGCCGCGACGTCGATCCGCAGGAGGTACTCAAGACCGTCAAGGAGCGCGATATCAAACTCGTCGGCCTCTCGGCGCTTATGACCACCACGGTCGTCGCCATGGAGGAGACCATCAAGCTGCTCCATGCCGAGGTTCCGGGCGTCAAGATCATCGTGGGCGGCGCCGTACTCACCCCCGAATACGCCAAGCAGATCGGCGCGGACTACTACGCCAAGGATGCCGCCGAAAGCGCTCGTATCGCCGAAGAGGTCTTTGGGCAGTAACACAACGGAAACAACCGAGCACCAAAACGTGCCGCATGCGCCACTTGGCACGTGCGGCACGTTAGAATAGATAAGACTATGCTCGTTTTGGCAGATAGGAGCGCAAGGATGGCGATCACGCCCGCAGAAATCGCGGAAACCCGCGGCATGGTTGAGGAGCAGAACCTCGACATCAGGACCATCACCATGGGTGTTTCGCTCATGGGTTGCGGTGACGAGAACCTCGACCGCATGTGCACGAAGATCTACGACCACGTGACGCACACGGCCGAGCACCTGGTCGAGACCGCCGAGAACCTCGAGCGCGAGTACGGTATCCCCATCGTCAACAAGCGCGTTTCCGTCACCCCGGTGGCGCAGATCGCCGCGTGCTGCAAGGATGAAGACCTCACCCCCATCGCGCATGCCCTCGACCGCGCGGCCGAGACGCTCGGCATCGATTACCTGGGCGGCTTCTCCGCACTCGTCCAGAAGGGCATCGGCGACGCCGACCGCCGCGTCATCCAGTCCATCCCCCAGGCGCTCGCTACCACGAGCCGCGTCTGCTCCAGCGTCAACGTCGCCAGCCTGCGCGCCGGTATCAACATGGATGCCGTGCTCATGGCCGCCCAGACCATCATCGATGCCGCCAAGCTCACGGCCGACCAGGATTCCGTTGGCGCCTCCAAGTTTGTCTGCTTTGCCAACATGGTCGAGGACTCCCCGTTTATGGCGGGCGCCGTCCACGGCGGTGGCGAAGCCGACGCCGTCATCAACGTTGGCGTCTCGGGCCCCGGCGTTATGGCCGCAGCCCTGGAGACGTTGCCCGATTCCGCATCGATGATGGAAGTCGCCGAAAAGATTAAGCAGACCGCCTTTAAGATCACCCGCGCCGGCGAACTCATGAGCCGTGAGGCAGCCCGCCGTCTGGGTGTCGAGAAAGGCATTGTCGACCTGTCGCTGGCTCCCACGCCTGCCATCGGCGACTCCGTTGCCCGCATCCTCGAGATCATCGGCGTGGGCACCTGCGGTGGCCCCGGCACGACCTGCGCGCTCGCCATGCTCAACGATGCCGTCAAGAAGGGCGGCGTCATGGCCAGCTCCAGCGTGGGCGGTCTCTCCGGCGCCTTCATCCCCGTGTCCGAGGACGCCGGTATGATCGCCGCCGTCGAGGCCGGTGCGCTTTCGCTCGAGAAGCTCGAGGCCATGACCTGCGTGTGCTCCGTCGGCCTGGACATGATCGCCATCCCCGGCGACACCCCGGTCGAGACCATCGCCGGCATCATCGCCGACGAGATGGCCATCGGCGTCATCAACAACAAGACCACGGCCGTGCGCGTGATCCCCGCCATCAGCAAGGGCGTGGGCGACTGCGTCGAGTACGGTGGTCTGTTCGGCCGTGCGCCCATCATGCCGGTGAACCCCAACGCCGGCACCGTGCTTGCCCACCGCGGTGGACGCTTCCCGGCACCGCTGAACTCGCTGAAGAACTAGCTGAGGGGTTCGGGCGAGGAGCCCCGCCGCCGGGCGGCAGACATATAAGGTCGCCTGCTCGGACAGTCCTGACTCGCACGGAGAGCACATTAAGTGCTCTCCGGCTCGTGCGGAACTCGCGATCGACCTTATATGTCTGCCGCCCGGCGGCGGGGCTCCCGCACAACGGGACCTCAGTTGGGTTCTATCCCGTATGGCAGTCGCTTCGCTCCTGCCCGCCTTGGTTGTGAGGGCGGTTTGGCGTTGGAACGGTTCTTTCTGATATATGCTGGTTGCGGCTCTTCTTTTGGGAGGAGTCGCTTTTTTGTTGCTAGGAGGTTGGCCCGTGGTTGATGGGGATGCTCGCTCTGAGCTTCTTTCTGCTGATTGGAATCAGGAGTGGATGCGCTTGCAAGCTGATCGGCAGCGGGCTGATGACTCTTTTGAGTGGGATAAAAGGGCTCGGCATTTTCGGCCGCTTGAGACTGCTCCGTATGCCCGGGATTTTATAAAGCTATTGGCGCTTGAGCCTGGCGAGTCGGTGCTCGATATGGGGTGTGGGGCTGGGTCGATTGCTATTCCGCTTGCTCAGGCTGGACATCCTGTGATTGCTGCTGACTTTTCCCCTGCCATGTTGGGCACGCTTGATGCTGGCATTGAGTATTACGGGCTCGAAGGCCGCATTACGCCGCTTGAGCTTGCTTGGGATGATGATTGGGATTTGGTTGGACCGGTCACGAAAGCGGTAGATGTTGCCTTTGCCAGTCGCTCTGTCACCACGACCAACCTAAAAGGTGCGCTTACCAAGCTTGATCGTACGGCTCGTCGGCGTTGTGCTGTCACGATGGTCGCCAACTCCAGCCCGCGCTATGATCTGCACTTGATGAACGCTATCGGCGCCTCCGTTACCTGCAGCAATGGCTTTGTGTATGCCTTTAACATTCTCATTCAGATGGGTGCCCTGCCGCAGGTTACGTACTTTGAATCACCTCGTCGCGATACCTTCGATAGCCTCGAGGCAGGCGTGACGGACTTCTCCCGTATGCTCGAACACGGCAACGAGGATAAAATCGACTGCCTGCGCGACTATATCGCCCAGCACATGATCGAGAACCCCCATGCCGGCGAGCCGGGGTCCAAGGGCGTGCCGCAGGGGCGCTATATGCTCGATCATGTCCGCAAGGTTCGTTGGGCGTTTATTGCATGGGAGCCGGTCTCTGCGCCCAGCTCATAGCCTGTTCGCAGCCCGCACCGCCCACTCACTCGGCATCCGCATTCTTTTTGAACTGGGCAAACGCGCTCCACACCACGCCGTTCCTGCGCTATCGTGGGACAGCTCACGTAGATTAAGGCCCCGTCGCGGGGCGCCCCATACATAGAAAGCGAGAACCCATGGCACTGACAGGAGCCCAGGTCAAGCAGCTTCGCAGCATGGCCCATCACCTCAACCCCGCCATCATCATCGGCAAGTCCGACGTCAACGAGGGCACCGTCGAGCAGACGGTCGCCTACCTGGAGAAGCACGAGCTCGTTAAGTGCTCCGTGCTCGATGGCTCCAGTCTTTCCGCCCGCGAGGCCGCCGAAGAGCTCGCTGAGCGCTGCCACGCCGAGGTCGTCCAAGTCATCGGCCGCAAGTTCTCGCTGTATCGCGAGTCCTCGCGCAAGGACATCGAGAAGATCAAGCTCGTCTAAGAGCCAATGATCCGGCGAGCCAACACATAGCAAGCCTGCGGGCGTCCGAGCAATTCGGACGCTCGTTTTTTATCGCTCGACCAGAACGCAGTTGAGCCTGCCCTCCACCAAGCGCTCGTATAGACGCCGCGTCTCGGGCTCGGGCACGCCATTGACCTGCTCCCTTAGGTGGTGCATATGCCCACTGTACAGCTCGACGATATCGCGCCGCCGCCCCGCCGCGCCGTAGACGCGCATAGCGCAACGCACCATGTCCTCGCGCGCCGTCTCTTGGCGCAGTCCCGACTCCACCAGCCATACCGCCGACTGCAGATCGTTTTCTTCTAGAGCAGCATTTGCTCCCTTAATCATGCAATCGATGTACTTTGACTGCATAATGCGTCGCATACGCAAAAAGTAGGTGGGATTACAGCCATTGGGAACATACAGCGGTCCAGCATAAAGCTGCTCAATCTTAAGGCACAGTTCAACTAAATGGGGCCCGCGCGCACCCGTGCGATTTCCCAAAACCTCGCGGCTTATCTGGTCAAACAGCCGTACATCGGTCTTGACGTAGTCGCCGTTGAGTCCGATGCATTCATTTTGGATGAGCACACACGACTTGCCATCCGGCGTCGGTCCCAAAGCTGACCGCAAGCGCGATATCGTCGAGTACAAGTTGTTGCGAGCGCTATTGAACTCGGCATGGGGCCACAGCTCCATGGCCAGCGTCTCACGATCGACGAGCGCATCCATGCCCAGCGCAAGCCGCTCGGCAAGTGTCGCTGCCTTCTTGCGGCGCCACATTTTGTCCGTGATGGGAAACCCGTCGCGCTCGGCGCGAAACGCACCAAACATGCGAATCTCGATATGGTCGATGGTATCAACGGCTTCAACCTCGCCGGCTTGGAATAGGCGCTCGCCCTCCCCTTCCAAATCGTCGCGCAGCGAGTACCGCGACAACTCGCGCACGGGAAGCTTCTTACGTATCCTGGCCGCCGGCTCGCCCAGACAATGCATGGCAAGGCGCGCAAAGAGCCGATACGATGGCTCTAGAATCCCCGCACGATTCATGGACATCCAGGCCGCAAGATCGCTGTCTCGGCCCGCAGCGGCCAGGTGCAGCGCCACCATCCAGGCTTCTGCGCCACCAACCTGCGTCTGGCTTATATCGAGCAACTCCGCTTCCTCGCGCACCGAAACCATCGAGGTGTTACGCAGATATGCCGCGCGCTCCAGCAGCAATGCGTTATCGCGCATGTACGCAATCGACTCCTCGGCAAGTTTGAGCACTTGGACCGCACGGAACTTCGCATTAACCGGCCGTCCCTCTGCCAGCGACTGCCAGCCTTCTAGCAACAGGCCAAACAGCTGAATCTGGTTGTCGCGCATGCGCACGGCAAAACGATCGAGCTCGTTGAACGCCGCATCGTCGGTTACCGGCAAGCCGGAAAGGAGCCGCCGTGCCGCCAACACCATACGCACCCAGATAGCCATCGCCTTAAGCCCGCGTACATCGAGCGCCTCCCGCACCACCGTCATCTCGTCGTCGCGCTCGTCGGTTCCCGCAAACGACCCGTCAAAGAGCTCCACCAGCATGCTATCGGCCCGTATAACAATCCCCGCGATGTCGAGCTCGCAATCGTAGGCCTTGCTCGTTTTGAGCTGCTGTAGAACGCCGCCGTCATCTCCCCGCTCGGTCAGACAGCGCTTGACCTCGATATGCGCAGACAACATATCGAGTGCGGTATGGGACGTCTCTATTTCTGGCACGGCCAGGTTCGTAGGGAGCCCAAGCCCGTTGTCCCCATAGCAGACAGCCGTCAGTGTCTGGGCCACCCTCCATGAAACAGGGTCTATTTCGCAGGCCGCCCGTTCGCCCCCGCGCTCGATGACCGATGCCATATAGCGAGCGAGCTTTGTATTGGACACGCTGACCGCTGCCAGATATACGCCGAGCGCCTCGGCAGGCGTTGGCTCTGGAGCCGGATCGTCGGCATCGATCGTGCCCAGCGCCGCTCGGCAGATATCGGCCCCGTGCCCCGTCAGAGCCAGATCGACCCCATACTGCCCAGCAAGTTCAAGGACCGCTTCACGGTCCAAAAAGGCGTCCGCCAGGCCCATCGCCGCATCGCATCGGCCCGCCTTAAGCAAAATCCGGGCCGCCCTCGGAACAAGTTCGGGGCGAACCTCGGCCACCAACTTACGCAAGCGCAAGCGTCCGTTATCCTCCGTGCCCAGACACGTAAAACTCCGCTCGGCGGGATCCAAGCCAAAGATCGGGTAGTCGCGTACAAAGTAGGACTGGTCGACCATCGACAGCCTCACCCCGCAAGCCTCGAGTTCTGCGATATTGCCCTCGCCCATCAAAACCATGAGACATGCCACGCAAAACAGCGCATTATTGTCGAGCGAAGCCAGATCGACAAGTGCCGCGCCATATACGTTGACAATCTCGTTTTCGAGCAGACCGGCTACGTCACCTTGGCCATACAGACCCGTCTGCAATGCCGAGACGAGCTCGGGCACGCCCTGCGTGAGCTGATAAAAGTCGAGCGATGTGCTGATCGAAAACGCCGATGCCCACGCCGAATACTCATAGGCATGCACCTTGAGCATCTGCGCATTGATCTTAACCGAATCGCCCAGCCCATGAATCAGCTGACGATTTGAAGGACGGCAGGAGATAAAGACCCCTACCCCCATAGCGCGCAGGCCGCGAATCCTGTCGATGAGGTCTTCGGTATCGTGCTGATCGAGGTTTGGCACATTATCAATCGCGATAAGGGAGTGCGGTTTGTCTTTGAGTTCTTCGGCAACCACCTCAAGCTGCATAAACACCTCGCGCCCAGTGGCGCGATCGGCCTCGATAATCCGCACGGGGCCTCGCGTCGGGTCGCATTTAACCTCATGGGTGTACTGCAGCAGCACCGAGGTCTTCCCAAACCCGTCGGGTGCATAAAGAACCACGATGCCGGCCTTTCGGCCCTTGGCGATAAGCTCATTCATCAAGCGTTCGCGTCGCACCATATAGCCTCCGCCCAGCGGCATCAGCTCGAGCTCGTCTATACTGCTCAAATCGTTTACCATGCCCGCTCCTCAACTCGACCGTATGGACACTGTAGCCGCAAGACCATACAAGCCGCGCTATGAATAGAGCGACCTTGTGTTTTAGGTTGTCTTTTGGTACGCAAGCGGCAAGTTTTTGTACAGCGAGGGCCGACTGTTATTAATCCCCCGACTAATCGGTCTTTAAGCAGTTAAATGAGCTTGTCAGCTTGTCCCATCTAAGCGGCAGTGTAACGCAGATGAACAAGGTTCAGCCATGTCATTCAACTCGCCTAGCACCCGCTACCGTCTACGACCTTCTAGTGGCATTTTTGCATAGAATCTGGTATAGAATGAATCAGGCTGTTGGATATCCGGCATTCGTCAAGCTTGCGGCAAGATTTTGGTCAAGTGGGCGGAAAAGGATAGCAAAAAGGCCCCCGCAAAGCGGAGGCCTTAGGCAAGGCTATGTCGAGCTGCAGGATTCGCGCTACTCGCAGAGCGAAAGGGCGGCCTCGTCGGCAACGACAACGCAGTTGGTGTGCAGCTGCAGAATCGAAGCCGGGCACTCGGGCGTAACCGGACCATAGCACATGTCATGCACGGCCTGAGCCTTGGCCTCGCCATTGGCGACGACCAGGATCATGCGGGCATACATGATGGTCTGGGTACCCATGGTGTAGGCCTGACGGGGAACATCGTCGATGCTGTCGAACAGGCGGCTGTTGGCCTGAATGGTGCTCTCGGTGAGGTCGACGCAGTGCGTGCCCTTGGAGAAGTGGTCATCGGGCTCGTTGAAGCCGATGTGGCCGTTGTTGCCAATACCGAGCAGCTGCAGATCCGGGTAACCGGCCTCGGCGACGATCTTGTCGTACTCAGAGCAGGCAGCGGCGGCGTCGGGGTTGGAACCGTCGGGCACATGCGTGTTGTTCAGGTCGATGTTGATGTGATCGAAGAAGTTCTCACGCATGAAGTAGTGATAGCTCTGGGGATCGTCGTGCGAAAGGCCGCGATACTCGTCCAGGTTGTAGGTGCTGACCTCGGCAAAGTCGACGTCGCCCTTCTCGTACCAAGCAGCGAGCTGCTTGTAGGCACCGATCGGGGTGGAGCCGGTGGCAAGGCCCAGCACACAGTCGGGCTTGAGGATAACCTGCGCCGAGATGATATTGGCGGCCTTGCGGCTCATATCCTCGTAGTCTTTAGCTTTAATGATCTTCATTACGCGTCCTTTCTCGTACAAGAGAGGCAAGGCTCCCTTACAAGCACTTGCCCGCGGCCCGCGTCGGCCGCAACCAACGTGTGCGGCCACCAGGGCGAGGTCGCGTAATGTATGTGTCTCGTGTCTAACCGCGTCGAGGCCCCTGCCCGTCCACGGTGACCCAAAGCCTTTTAGCTTCGGACAAATCCCATCTTGCCACGGAGGGCGTCCTCTTTCAAGGGCGCCCTCCGTAAACGTGTTTGAATTGTAGGCTAATGGCCACGTGCACTTGCTAGCGCTCGCGAGCAACGATGAGCTGGTCCATCTCTTCGACATGCACGCCAACGGAGCCCTTGATGCTCGAGAACTCAACGGAGTTGCACACCAAGATGGGAACCGTCACATCGTAGCCCTCGGCAGCAATTGCCTCGCGATCGAACTCAATGAGTACATCGCCCTTATGGACGATGTCACCCACTTGCGCATGTACGGTAAAGTGCTTGCCCTCGAGCTGAACGGTATCCAAACCAACGTGAATGAGCACGTCCAAGCCATCGACCGTGTTAAGCGCAACGGCGTGTCCCGTGGGAAAAATAGCCTCGACCTTGGCATCAGCCGGCGCGATCACGCGCGTTCCGGTGGGCTGAATCGCCACGCCCTGGCCCAAAAGGCCGGTGGCAAACGTCTGGTCGTTTACCTCGGAAAGCGGAATGACGTCGCCCGAGATGGGAGCATCCAGCGTAAGGACTCGACCACGCATACCAAAAGACCTTAGGACTTTAGTGAACATGCTCCCCCTCGGACATACCAATCAATCAAAATAACCTTATCAGTTTACCACTTGGCAACGGTTTTTGACCATTAGGGAAGTTCGCGCTTGACAACCTCGACGATGTCGTCGACAACGCGCTGGGTCAGCTCGTGCGTCTCGGCCTCGGCCATCACGCGGACCAGCGGCTCGGTACCGCTCGGGCGCACCAGAATGCGACCGCGGCCGTCAAGCTCCTTCTCGGCAGCAGCGACGGCATCCCAGATGGGCTGGCAATCGTCCAGACCGGCCTTGTTGTCCGAATGCACGTTGACGAGTACCTGCGGGTACTTCTTCATGATGCCGGCAAGATCGGTGAGGGTACGACCGGTGCGCTTGAGCACGGCCAGCAGCTGCAGAGCCGTCACCAGGCCGTCACCGGTGGTGTTGTGCTCCAGGAAGATGATGTGGCCGGACTGTTCGCCGCCGATGACGGCGCCGTCCGCGAGCATGCGCTCCAGAACGTAGCGGTCGCCCACGGCGGTCTGAACCATCTCGAAGCCCTGCTCCTTCATAGCGATGGAGAAGCCCAGGTTGCACATGACGGTCGAGACGATCTCGGAGTTGGCGAGCTTGCCACGAGCGGCGAGGTCGGAACCGCAGATAGCCAGGATATAGTCACCGTCGATCTCGTTGCCCTCGCTGTCCACGAACAGCACGCGGTCGGCGTCGCCGTCGTGGGCCAGACCGATGTCAGCATGGGTGCGCAGCACGAGCTCGCGCAGGGGCTCGAGGTGCGTAGAGCCGCACTCGACATTGATGTCGGTGCCGCAGTAATCGGTGTTGATGGCATGGACCGTGGCACCCAGGCGCTGCAGCGCGGCGGGCGTGGTCTGGCAGGAAGCACCGTGACCGCAGTCGACGGCAACGACCAGGCCATCGAGCCTCAGGCCATCAAGCGTATCGATGGCGTGGTCGACGTATGCCTTGCGGGCGTCCTTCATCTTGATGATGTGGCCCACGCCGGCACCGGTCGGCAGCGTATCGGCAGCCATGGCTTCCTCGGACATGACCCAGGCGCTGATCTCTTCCTCGACAGCATCGGGAAGCTTCATGCCCTTGCGGCTAAAGAACTTGATGCCGTTGAACTCCGGCGGATTATGCGAAGCGGAGATGACGATGCCGCCATCGAGCTCGTTCTGAACAGTGAGCAGCGCCACGGCAGGCGTGGGGATAACGCCGCAGCAATGCGGGCGGCCGCCCTCGGCCATAATGCCGGCGGTCAGAGCACTCTCGAGCATGGTGCCCGAAAGGCGCGTGTCACGGCCGATGCAGATGTCCGGACCAAGAAACTTGGTCGCCGCGCGGCCCAGGCGAAACGCGAGGTCGCACGAAAGATCGGCGTTGGCGACGCCACGTACGCCGTCGGTACCGAAGATGTTCTGGGGCATAGGATCGCTCCTTCCCTAGCAGGCGATATGCAACCGCCCACCCTAGTCGAAAAAGAAAAGCGGGACCCGCCGAGGAATCGGCAGGCCCCGCTTGTACATTGTATCTCGAAAGGAGATAAAACCTTAGCGCTTGGAGAACTGGGGAGCGCGGCGGGCCTTCTTGAGGCCGTACTTCTTGCGCTCGACCACGCGAGCATCGCGCGTAAGGAAACCGGCCTTCTTGAGGTCAGCACGGTAGTCGCCAGCGTTCAGAAGAGCGCGAGCGATACCCAGGCGCAGAGCGCCGGACTGACCGGAGATGCCGCCGCCATCGCAAAGAGCGATAACGTCGAACTGACCGGCGGTGTCGGTCACCTTGAAGGGAGCAAGGGCGTTCTCAACGAGCTGATGACGGCCGAAATACTGCTCGGCGTCACGCTTGTTGATGGTCACCTTGCCGGTGCCGGGGACGAGACGGACGCGGGCGACGGCGTTCTTACGACGGCCGGTACCCTGGTAGACAACGGTGTTCTCAGCCATCTTTAAGCCTCCAGCTCAATCTTCGTGGGGTTCTGGGCAGCATGCGGATGCTCGGCACCAGCGTAGACCTTAAGCTTGGTCATCTGGGCACGGCCGAGGGTGGTCTTGGGCAGCATACCGCGAACGGCGCGCTCGATGACCTTCTCCGGGTGCTTCTCCATAGCCTGGCGGAAGCTCTCAGCCTTGAGGCCGCCGTTGTAGCCGCTGTGGCGATAATAGGTCTTCGTGTCGGCCTTGTTACCGGTAAGCTGGACCTTATCGGCGTTGATGACGACAACGAAGTCGCCGCAGTCGCTGTTGGGCGTGAACTGGGGCTTGTTCTTACCGCGCAGGATCATTGCGATCTGGGTGGCAAGACGGCCCAGGACAGCACCATCGGCGTCGACGAGAACCCAGTTGCGCTGGACCTCGCCCTGCTTGGCGTAGTGAGTCGATTTCGAAATCACTTAGACTCCTCCATGTACAGTACGTGTTGTTACAGAGATTCACGGGGCTCTGCAAGTAACCCGTCCATATTACCCCGCTCGCCGTACGAGTCAACAGGTATTTTGGCTCCGACCAGAGTTTCTGCACATGTCATCCACGAGCCGTGATTTTCCAGCTCTTTAGCTGCTGCCATTTTTTGAGGGTTCGCCGTCGTTAGCGCTCAACGAACTCTTGTATTTCCGCGAGCAGGCGCTTTGCCTCCTGACGGCCCTGGATATACAGGTCGAGGAGCTTTGCCGAATCGTGCTCGACATGGCCGACCTCGACCGGCTTTTGCGGAGCGACGACCAACGCACGGCCCTCGCGCTCATACTTCCACAGGTGCATGCGCTGGATGTTGTAACGGTCGTGGCGTGTCTCGATAGCCTCGAGCAGATAGGGGTAGTCGGCATAACGCGCACGCGCGGCCGGCAAAAACTCGTAGGGCTTTTTCTCATACGAACGGTCCTGCGTGACGATGACGACCGCACGGTCGAAGCCCGCCTCCTCCAGCACGTGCTCGATGGGGACCGAATCGGCCACGCCGCCGTCGACGTATTTGTGCCCGTCTATCTCGACCGGCGGCGTCACCAGCGGCAGCGACGTCGAGGCGCGCACGGCATCGAGGTCAAGTACGGCGCTTTTGACCGGCAGGTAGGCAGCGGTTCCAAACAGCATGTCCGTCGCGACGGCGTACATCTCGATGGGGCTCGCGTCGAACGTCTCGTTGTCAAAGGGATCCAGACGGTCCTGGACATCGTTGAAGATAAAGTCGTAACCCACAATGGAGCCCGTGGACGCAAACGATGCGGCGCCCATGAAACGGCTGTCGTTGCAGAAAGCCAGGTTGATGCGGTTGGCACGGCCGATCTGGTGCGACTTGTAGTTCACGCCGTTGAGAGCACCTGCCGATACGCCATATACCGCCGGAATCTCGACGCCAGCCTCCATGAGAACGTCGAGCACGCCCGCAGTAAACTGCCCGCGAAAACTACCACCCTCCAAGACGAGCGCGACCTTGCCGGCGTTCTTTGCCTTATCTTCTGCAGTCATATTGACCTCCTGCGATTGCGTTTTGGCCTTCTTCTACCCAGTTTTGGGATGGCGAGCGCATGGGTTTTTCGAGGCGGCAGGTGAAGCGGAAAGTGTGTCCCAGTTTGAGGCGGGATTCCGGGATGCGCTTTCCGCTTGATGTGCCATCCGGAAACTACGTCCCAGTCTGAGCGCGGATTCCGGGATGAACTTTCCGCCAACAACCCATCCGGAAAATGCATCCCATTCTGAGCCGATATTCTGGGATGCAGTTTCCGCTTGAGGCGCCATCCGGAAACTACGTCCCAGTCTGAACGCGGATTCCGGGACGTGCTTTCCGCCTGGGCTGCCATTGGGGAAAGCGCGTCTCACCCTTCGTTGATGCGGCGTTTTCTTTACGCCCGCGCCCTGCACAGAGTTCGATTCCCCGCGGTTTGGGGCCGGCGTTGAAGCGGGGCATGGGCAGCCGGAGCTTAATCGGCATCGCATCCATATTGGGCTGATAGCTTGCGCGGAGAATCCGCGTATTTGCTTCGCAAATACGCACCGGCTTCGGCCGCCTGCCGGCGTCCTCGCCCGCTCGCTACAAACGCTCCGCGTTTGTTTAACGCTCGCGCCCTGCACAGAGTTCGATTCTCCGCGGTACGGACTAGAAATAAAAAGGCAGGTAGATACGTATATCTACCTGCCTGTTGCTTATGGTGGAGGCGCGGAGAATCGAACTCCGGTCCACGAAAGCCCCCTGATTGGCATCTCCAAGCTCAGTCGCTGGTTTAGTCTCGGACGCTTTGCGCGCAGCGACACGCTCGCGGCGTCCTAACCGGTTCGGTCTTAGCCTGCGCCATACCGATTACGTGCGCAGGAGCATTCCCCTAACATGACGTCGCGCCGGTGTCGGGGAAATCACCGGGTTGACGCGCCGCTATAAACTAAGCAGCGAGAGCCATAGGCTCAAAAGAAGAGTTGTTGTCAATTCAATTTGACGGTACCCCTGTTTAACGAGGCGAGGAGACCTCGGCTTGCTTCCTCTCTCAGAGCTATCGTGTCGAAACCAGTCGCCCCCGAATGTTGGGAAAGTCTGGATGGTATCAGGCCTGCAAACACCCGATAACCGTCGACTTTTCAAGGAACACGCGGGGCGAGCCCCGCTCGTGGATAGCTATCTTACCACGTTCTAAAGGCAGACAGCTGTTCTATGCACGAGCTGTGAAGACCCCAATGTGCGCCGCACTTCGCACTTTTGCTACCGATCGCGTCACGTATATTTTCGCCAAGCAAAATTGCCCCGTCGAAAGGACCGTTATGGATACCAAACAGCAACTCGTCAATGCCCTCGCAGGCCTGGGTTCAACCATTACCGAAGCTATGGATGTCATCGAAGGCTTTGTCCCCTGCGGACATCCCGCCCTCACGGTTTCGAACGCCCTTGTTGCGCTGGACGCTGACGATGATGCAGCTCTCGCCCAGCAGCTTGAGACCGTCGAGGGCTTTATCGACCACGTGAGTGAAAACCGCGGCGTGGCCGCCTACCACGGCATCGAGGTCGAGCTCGCGGGTCCCAAAGCCGATCTGCTCGCAGCAATCCGCGAGGTAGGCGCCCTTATGCAGACTGCAGGCGTCAAGAACACCCAGGTCAACGAGTGGGTCTACCGCAGTCTGGCAGCACTCGACAGCTCCGACGAAAAGGCAGCCGAAAAGCTCGCAGAAAGCCCCGCCATTAAGGCCGAGCTTTTGTAAATAGCAGACGCGGGTCCCTTGGCGCATCGTCGTCCAAGAGGCCCGCAAACAGTTCGCGTCAACCGATAGCCGCGCCGCCACGTTCGGCCAAAGCAAGAATCGGCATCATTTGGTGCGGGGTCTTTGCTGCAAGATCGGCATGTTCGAGCAGCTTACGATCGTTGGTCACCAAGTAATCGACCTGCGCGCGCTTGCACGCGGCGAGCACCAAGTTGTCCTCGTAATCGCGATGGAGCGCTAAGTATTTGTCGGCTAGCCACAGATCGGATGCATCAGCGCCCACGGCCGTAGCGTTTTCGGTCATATTCCGAACAAACGCCAGCGCCGCATCGCCAATCGCGCGGGCAGAAGCCTCGTCGAGCGCTCCCCCGCTGGCAAGAACGCCACGCTTCAGCTCGTGTTGGACAACGTACAGTACGTCCTTAGCGATATGCACCGGAAAGAACAGCGATGCCCCCGCCTCCGTCGCCTGCCCAATAAACGCACGCGCGGCAAGCGACTCGGCATGGTCAACACAAAACGAATCAACCCATACGTTGGCGTCCACCATGATTTTAAGAGGGGCTCCGCTCACAGGATCATCCCCTTTTGGCGATAGCGCTCGTCCATGGCTTCGGAATAGATTGCGTCCCAATCGCGATCGTCGGATACGGGCGACGCAGCGATGCCCAAATCTGCATAAAGCCGGTCTGCCGCTGCCCACGACGCGGCGAACGGAGTATCGTGCGCGACGGTCTGTTGCCGGTCGTCGACGGCCGCAAGCACTTCCTCGCACTGCCCGCCGCCCTGCGCGACCTTGGCCACGACCTTTTTGATGAGCTCGGGCAGTGATCTGTCCGAAAGCCGCAACGCTTCCTCCGCATGGTCCTTGACCTGGCGATCCACGCGAACGTTCACCTGCGCCATGCCGCTAACAGCACCCACGTTGATCCCGCTCCCTTCAAATGCTAGCACCGCTAGCAACACTATATAGAGAAGCTAGCAAATGGTCAAATGCAAAAGGCCTGCGTCCGGACGACACCGATGCCGTCTGGGCGCAGGCCAGATAACGTGGGCGAACACGTCCGCTAGCGCAGGTAAGCCTTTGCGTTGCCCAGGCTGTAGGCGATCGTTGAGCCGTTGTGCAGCAGCGACGACGCCTGCGGAGTAATCATGCCGGTAATACCCAGTGCCAAGAGCGCTGAGTTAGTGAGCATCACCTTGGAATACGAGCTCGTCAGACGATCGATGAGTCCCTGGCTCATGCGGCGCAGGCGAACAATCGCGGCGAGATCCGTATCGGTCAGGATGATATCGGCGACCTCCTTGGCGATGTCGCTTCCACCGCCCATGGCCAGACCCACATCGGCCAAACCGAGCGCCGGCGAATCGTTGACGCCGTCACCCACCATGGCAACGTGGCGTCCCTCGCTCTTAATGCGCTCCACGTACGCGTATTTGTCCTCGGGCAGCAGCTCGGCCTTAAACTCGTCGACGCCCGCCTCGCGCGCAATGCGCTCGGCCGTGCGCTCGGAGTCGCCCGTAAGCATTACGACATGCTTGACGCCCAGCGCATGCAGGTCGGCGATGGCCTCACGCACACCAGGTTTGAGCGGATCCTCGATACCGAGCACGCCCACAACCGTGCCGTCGACCGCCAGATACAGCGGCGACAGGCCCTGCATCTGGAACTCAATTTGCTCCTTAATGTCGGACTCGAGCTGCGCGCTCTCGTCCTCAAACACAAAGTGTGCCGAGCCAATAATTGCGCGACGACCCTCGATGGACGAGGCAATGCCGTGTGCCACGATGTACTCGACCGCAGCGTGACGCTCGCGGTGCTCGAGCCCGCGCTCGCGGGCAGCGTTGACGACGG
The DNA here is from genome assembly GCA_965147105.1 of uncultured Collinsella sp. Taxonomy (GTDB): domain Bacteria; phylum Actinomycetota; class Coriobacteriia; order Coriobacteriales; family Coriobacteriaceae; genus Collinsella. The sequence continues at coordinate 53,871 of CBCTIZ010000005.1, forward strand.
CGCGCGCTACCGGGTGGGGGAAATGCTCCTCCAAGCAAGCGGAAAGGCGCAGAACCTCGTCCTCGCTCCAGCCATCGGTCGTCAGTACGCAAGCCAGGCGCGGCTGCGCCTCGGTCAGCGTGCCGGTCTTATCAAACACAATGGTGTCGGCCTTGGCAAACGACTCAAAGTACTTCGCGCCCTTGACCATGACGCCCATCTTGGCAGCATCGCTCATGGCAGTCATGACGGCAACGGAACCCGTGAGCTTGAGCGCGCACGAGTAGTCGACCATCAGCGCCGCCGAGGTCTTGATAAGGCTGCGCGTGGTGAGCGCAACCAGGCCCGCGAGCAGGAAGTTCCACGGGACGATCTTGTTGGCAAGGTCCTCCATATGCGACTGGCCCTCGGACTTGAGCGAGTCGGCCGTCTGCACGAGCGAGACGATTGAACGCAGTTTGGTTTGCGCCGTATTGGCGCGCACACGCACCAAGATGCTGCCGTCTTCTACGACGGTGCCGGCGAATACATCGTCGCCCGCGCTGCGCTCGACGGCCAGCGGCTCGCCGGTCAGGGTCGCCTGGTTGACCATAGCGCTCCCCTGCTCGACAACACCGTCGATGCAAATGGACATGCCAGTGCGCACGGCGACCAGATCGCCGGGCTCAAGCTCGGTCGCGGCAACGCTTACCTCGGTGTCGTCGACGACCTTCTGAGCCTTGTCGGGCACATCGAGCAGCGAATTGATGAGCTCGTTTTCGCTCATGGCGCGCGTGTAGTCCTCGAGCAGTTCGCCCACGTTGAGCAGGAACATCGTCTGGCCCGCGGTGTCGACATCACGTTTGACGAACGAAATGCCGATGGCCGAAGCGTCAAGCACAGGAACGGTCAGACGCGGCTGCGCCAGCTCATGAAGGGCAGCGCGCAAAAATGCCATGTAACCGGCCACGACAAACACCGCGCGCAGAGGCGTAGGCAGGAACCAGCGGCGCGCGTAATGGGCACCGACGAGTGTCGCCAGGTCCATAACGAGTTTGTGCTTGCGCGGCTCGAGTTGCATCACGTAGCCCGACTTGGCATCGGCGATAGCTTGAGCATCGAGTGCGCCTAGGGCGTCGAGCACGCTTGCGCGGCGCGGCTCGTCATATTCGAGCGCCATCTGGCCAATGCGGCCATACACGCGCACCTTGTGCACGCCATCGATGTCGCCGCCAAGCTTAAGAAGTGCATCGAGATCGCTCTCTGGCACAGGACCCGCCAATTGAAGACGGGTCCTGCCGGGGATCTCGCTAATAATCGAGAATCTCATAGTTTGTGCCTAGGAGCGTTACTCGGCTGCCTCGTCAGCAGCGGCCTCGCTCTGGGTGATGTAGGCAGCCTCGGCAACCATGTCATCGACATTGGCCTTGGCCTGCTCGACCATGTCCTGGTAGCAGTTCTTGACGCGCATACCGCACGCGATGCCCTGCACGCAGGCATTCTTTACCGGAGCGCTGGTAAGCAGCTTGATGCCGGCCGTACCAAGCAGAAAACCGCCACCGACAAGCAGAGTGTTAAACGTCGACTTCTTCATGTTGCTTCTCCCTTTTGCCGCACAAGCGCGGCATGGTGCCTTAGCACCCGAGTTCATTAGTTTGCTCGAGCACGCTTTTGAAATACCTTAATTCTATCTAACTATCTAGGTCAGCCATAGCTAACCTTTTGAAAATTAACGATGCGGAGTAACCGATTGTCAATGTGACAAAGGGACTGTTCCTTTGCCCCTTCTTACAGCTGCCAGGCAGCCGCTTCCTTTTGCAGCGCAACCATGCGGGCGAATTCTCCGCCTGCCGCCTTAAGCTGCGCCGGAGTGCCCTGCTCGGCAACCACACCATCCTTGAGCACAACGATTTTGTCGGCATTTTCCACCGTACGCATACGGTGGGCAATAACGATAACCGTCTTACCTGCAAGCAGACGGGAGAGTGCCTGCTGTACCACGGTCTCATTCTCCACATCCAAGCTTGCCGTCGCCTCGTCCAACAGCACGATGGGCGCGTCTTTGAGCAGCGCGCGGGCGATGGAGATGCGCTGGCGCTCGCCACCGGAGAGTTTGGAGCCGTTCTCGCCGATCATGGTGTCGTAGCCCTGCGGCATGCGGTTCACGAACTCGTCGCAGTTGGCGGCACGCGCGGCCGCAAGCACTTCCTCATCGGTGGCATCACGACGCCCGAGGCGGATGTTTCCCATCACCGTGTCGTCAAAAAGCAGCACGTCTTGGAACACAATGGCGTAGTCGCGCAGCAGCACCTCGGGATCAACGCTCGCTACATCCACGCCACCCACGGTGACCGTGCCTTCGGTGGCATCCCAAAAGCGCGCGGCCAGGCGGCTCACCGTAGACTTACCGGAACCCGAAGGACCGACCAGCGCCGTGACCTCGCCTTCCTTGGCGGTAAAGCTCACATCGGTAAGAACTTTCTCGCCGGCACGGCCGTCCTCGCCCGCACCATAGCCAAATGCCACGTGATCGAACACCACATCGTGGCCCACGGGCTCAAATTTCTCGCTGCCCCGTGCCACGGGCTCTTCCATGATGGAACGCATGCGCTTGGCAGAGGACTCGGCGGCAAACAGCTCGGACATTAACATTAACGCTTGGTCAAAGGGTGCATAGATACGGCTCACCATAAGCAGGAAGGCAAACATCACCAAAAAGTCGACCTGCCCGGAGGCGACCATCGCGGCACCCGTGACCAGCGTGGTGGCAATGCCCAGACGCAGGATGGCAAAGGCGGAGTTAACCAAAAGCCCGTTAGCGAGCTCGCCCTTGGTGGTCTCGCGCTCCTCGGCATCGATCACGGCGTTGAGTCCCTCAAGATAATGGGCCTCCTGGTTGGTGGCGCGGATCTCGCGAACGCAGTCGAGCGTCTCTTGAATTGCCTCGGTAACCTTGACCTTCTCGGCACGCACGCGGTCGAACACCGGAGTCATGGGGCCGCGTGTTAGATACAGCACGGCAAAGGCCACGGGAACGCTCCAAAACGCCGCGATCGCCAGCTGCCAGCAAAAGAACAGCGACGCCACGAACACAATGGCGCTTGCGATGATGGCACCCCAAAGCTCTCCCAGCACGTGGCTGTAGGCGTGCTCCATGGCCTGGACGTCGCCCATGATGGTCTCGGTTAAATCGGCCAGATCACGACGACCAAAAAACGACAGCGGCAGTTTGCGCAAGCGCTCGGCGATCTCCATACGCTGCTTGCCGCACTCCTCGTAAAAGATGCAGTAGGTGTAGTAATACTGCTGCCAGTTAGAGGCAAAGAGCAACACGAAAAAGACCAGGAGGCCGCCCACGATCGGCAGGGCATCCGGCAGGTCAGCCCCGCTGGCGAGATGCTCGACAAAGCCGGCCATAACCAGGAATAAAAAGCCCATGCCGGCCATGGTAATGAGATTGGTGAGCGTGGTCCAGAAGACGCCGCGTTTTACGCCGGCGACGCCTTTATCGGATAGGAAATACTTCTTTTGGAATGAGGCGAACATTTAGGCCTCGCCTCCCTTCGTGACGGCGGCATCCGCGGTCGCAGCAGTGATCTTCCAGCTCGCGGCCTGTTCGTATTCGGCCCACATCTTGGCATACAGACCCTCTTGGGACAGCAACTCGGCATGGGTACCCGACTCCTGCACGCTGCCCTGGTTGAGCACCACGATTTGGTCTGCGCCCACTACAGTCGAGAGTCGGTGCGCAATCATAATGACCGTGCGACCCGCCGCCAGCTTGCTAAAGGCGCGCTGGATGAGTGCCTCGTTCTCGGGGTCGGCAAACGCCGTGGCCTCATCGAGCACCACGATAGGCGCGTCTTTAAGGATCGCGCGGGCGAGTGCCACGCGCTGGACCTCGCCGCCCGAAAGATATGCTCCGCCAGCACCGAGCATGGTATTGATGCCCTGTGGAAGCTTTGCCACAATGTCGTCGCACTGAGCTGCGGAGAGAGCTGCACGCACTTCGTCGTCAGTGGCCGTAGGCTTGGAGGCGCGCACGTTATCGGCAAGTGTTTGCCGGAACAGCTGGTTGGTCTGGAACACGAAGGCGACCTGGTCCATAAGCTCGTGCGGATCCATATCGCGAACGTCCACACCGCCTACGAGCACTCGACCCGAGGAAACATCCCAAAAACGCGGGATCAGGCTTGCGCAGGTTGACTTACCGCCACCCGAGGGACCCACCAGGGCGAGGGTGCTACCAGCGGAAACGCTAAAACTCGCATGGTTGACGGCAGGCGCTTCGGCGCCCTCGTAGGTAAAGCTCACATCCTCAAATCGCACGTCGCTGCTGGCAGGGTGCTTGGGTTGGGCGGGCACGGAGAGCTGCCTGGAATCCATGATGCTTCGAATACGAGCCAGCGAATCGGCACTCATCTGAGAGGCCTCGCCCACAAACATGAGCTTGGTCATGGCCGTCGGCACCACGGCCGAAAATATCGCGTAAAACGTGAAGTTTGCCATAAAATGCGCGAAGTCCGTCTCGCCCGGCGCCAACAGCAACGCCACGGGCAGCAGGAATGCCACAAGGCCATTGAGCGCGGTAAGGTTGAGTACCTGTGGACCTCGGCAGAACGTGCCCGCATAGCTTTGTGCCATGTCGGCGTATTCGGCAATCGCATCGTGGAAGGCCTTGAAGGAGTAGACCGTCTGCTGAAACACCTTGACCACGGGGATGCCGCGTACGTATTCGGTGCCCGTCTTGTTCATTTTGACTAGTGCACCCATGTAGGCCTTCATAAACTCGGCGCCTTTGCCGCCCATCATGGTGGCCATGGCGCCAAATGAAACGACGACCGAGATGAGGCATGCCGCGCCCAAGCGCCAATCGAGGGCGAAAAGCAATACGAGCAGGCCCACGACCATGGCGGCGGCGCCTGCGATATCGGGCAGCATGTGTGCGAGCAAAGTCTCGGTGGAGGCGGCACATCCGTCTACAACACGACGCAGCTCACCGGTGGCGTGCGTGTCAAAGTAGCCAAGCGGCAGCTTAAGCAGGTGCTCGCTCGTAGTCTTGCGGATATTGGACGCACAGCGAAACGCGGACAGATGCGTGCACATGAGCCCCACGAAATAAGCTACGATGCTTGCCAGGGCAAAACCCACGGCCCACCAGCCATACATCGCGATGTCGCAGGCTTCGCTCCAGTTAGGCGCCACGGCGATCAGATCGCGCGCGACAAGCCAAATGCACACGTACGGGCCAAAGCTCAGCAGCTGCGAGAGCGCCGAGAGCGCCATGCCCAAATACGTTAGGAATTTGCGGTCACCGGCATACGCGAGCAACTCGCCGATGCCTCCACCTTCCCTTTTTGATCCCTTTGCCATGAGATTCCTTTCTAACGGCTTGAGAGTTAACCGTACTCAACTTATCATTGATATGTTAGCCAAGGCACACAATCGAGCCAGGCGTGGACGTTTTCGCAAAGGAAGGGGACGCTTTTGAAAATGCATCGGGCTGCGACCGACATAACTGAGCTCTACGCACCACAGTTTGAGCAGTTTGGCCTGGAGCTTTCCGGCAAGGGCGCTGTCTTTACCGGCGAGGTGGCAAACGATCGGGCGCACGGACGCGCATGGATCATGCCTCTCTCCCCTGCCTGCATTGTCATGGAGCATTTCATCACCCCGACGCACGATATGTACCTGGCCGAATACACACCCGAGCCGTACGCTTGCGTGAGCGAAGTCAGCGCGCCCACACTTACATGCATGCCCGAGACTGGCATAACGCCCGCGAACCTCAAACCATCGCATGGACCGTGGCCAAACAATGCCGTTTGCAGCTTTATCCAAGATAGCTGTGGCGAGGAATTAAGCCCGCTGTTTGCGGGGGAACTTTATCACTCGCGCTCGGTGCTCTTTTTGCCTGGATATTTTGACGAACTGGAGCACCGCTATCCCACCGAGTTCGCGGGAATCTTTGAGGCGTTTGCCGAGCCATGGCACGAGGAAGCGACGTCTGCCATCTATCACACGCTGCGCCGGATTAACGAGGACCGTGCCCAAACCGTAGGCGGACACGTCTATATGCAGGGCATCGTGGAGACCATGGTCGCGGAGCTCGCCTGTTCGCGCGCGGCCCACAAGCAGGCGCGGCAGGCGGCAGACACACGCGTCAGCATAACCATGGCCGAAGAAGCAACGGCAATGATTGAGCGCACGCTCGACAAAGGCAGACATGTGGGTATCAACGAGGTGGCCGAGAGGCTCTACACAAGCCGCTCCAAACTATGCGCCACCTTTAAGGCCCAAACCGGCGAGTCCCTGGGCGCCTACATTCGCAGACGCCGTATGGAGCGAGCGCAGGACCTTTTGGCAGATAGCGCGCTCACGATAGCGCAGGTGGCAGAGCGTCTAGGCTACCCTCAGCAGGCCGCCTTCGCCCAAGCCTTCAAGCAATACACCGGCATGACACCCACGGCTTGGCGCTCCCAACATATATAAAGAATGAAGGCGCCAACGGCGCCCTCATTCACCAAATTCAATCCAGCCCACCTGACCCGAACGGCCGAGTCGTTACGGAACCGAGGGGCCGGGCGCAGGGCCTTGCCTCTCAATGAGTTCCCTTCAAAAACAATGGGCGTGCCGACGGCACGCCCATTCACTCTATTCCATTCAGCCCACCTGACCCGAACGGCCGAGTCGTCGCAGAACCCGGGAGCCCCGGCAGGGCGGGTGCTTGCTCAAAATGAGTTCCGCACGCAAAGAAGGCCACTTAATGTGGCCTTCGTCTTGCGCAGGACTGTTCGAAATTTTGAGGAAGCACCCGCCCTGCCGGGGCCCCTCGGTTCCCGCTTACGAGAGCGACGTTCTCAGCAACTCGTTGAAGAGCTTCGGGTTGCCCTTGCCGCGGCTCGCCTTCATGCACTGGCCCACCAAAAAGCCGATGACCTTCTGGTTGCCGTCACGATACTGCTGTGCCTGATCGGCACAGTTTGCCAGCACCTCGTCCACGATCGGCTGCAGCGCGCCGGCATCGCTCACCTGGCGCATACCGCGCTCGTCGACGATCTTATTGGGGTCGTCGCCGGTCTGGGCCATGGCCTCAAAGACCTCGTGCGCCTGGTTGGAGCTGATGGCGTCGGTCGCCAGCAGCTTAGCCAGCGCTGCCACCTGAGCCGGCGCGATGCCGGACTCGGCGAGCGACACACCCGCTCCCTTAAGGTAGGCGATCATCTCGTTGACCAGCAGGTTTGCGACCGTCTGGGCCTCCTTGCCAGCCATACCGGCAGCGGCGGCCTCAAAGAACTCGGCAAACTCCGGGTCGCCGGCAATCTGCTCGGCGTCGGCCGTCTTAATGCCAAAGTCGGCCTCAAAACGAGCGCGCTTGGCATCGGGCAGCTCGGGGATCTCGCCACGGCAACGATCGATAAACTCGTCGTCCAGGTCGAACGGCGCCAAGTCGGGATCGGGGAACAGACGATAGTCGTCAGCCGTTTCCTTCACACGCATGACCACGGTGCGCTTGCGGCTGGGCTCCCAGTGGCGGGTCTCCTGATAGATGATGCCGCCCTCCTCGAGCACCTCGGCCTGACGGCAGATCTCGTAGGCAAGGCCGTCATGCAGGCTCTTAAACGAGTTGAGGTTCTTGAGCTCGGTCTTGGTGCCCAGCTTGGTCTCGCCGCGGCGGCGCAGCGACACGTTGCCATCGCAGCGCATGGAACCCTTCTCCATGGAGCAGTCCGAAATGCCCAGCGTCACAAAGATGCGGCGGAGCTTCTCCATAAACAGGCGCGCTTCCTCGGGCGTGCGCAGATCGGGCTCGGTGACGAGCTCAATCAGCGGCGTGCCGCAGCGGTTGTAGTCGACGAGCGACTCGGCAGCGGCGGTAATGCGACCCTCGGCACCGCCCACGTGCACCATCTTGGCGGCATCCTCCTCCATGTGGATGCGCAGGATGCGGATGGGCACCGTGTAGGAACCGTCCTCGCGACGCTCGGGCATCTGCAGGTTGGACGCGTCGTAGCTGGCCAGATGGCCGGCGCGCTGGTTGCCCTCGCGCATGGTCGACGTCATGGACGTGGACAGGCCCTCGGCGTTGGCCGAGGCGCTTGCCAGGCTCTGGGCCTCGGCCTCACCAAACGCGCAGTCGGGGCGCTCGGCGGCACCGCGACCGGTCACGTCCAGGTCCAGGTGACCGTACATGGCAAAGGCGACCGGACCCTGCGTGGTCTGGAAGTTCTTGGCCATATCGGGATAGAAGTAGTGCTTGCGGTAGAACATCGAGTGGCGCTGGATCTCGCAGTTGGTGGCGAGACCGGCCTTGACGATGCTCTCGATGGCGCGCTTGTTGGGCACTGGCAGGGCGCCGGGCAGGCCCAGGCACACCGGGCACACGTTGGCGTTGGGCTCGTCATCGTGGCTGAGCTTGCAGTTGCAGAACATCTTGGTATCGAGTGCGGTGAGCTCGGTATGGATCTCCAGGCCGATCACGGCCTCCCAATCCTGCAGGACCTCGGAAAGCCCCTTCATTACAGCTCGCCTCCCTTCCCGGCAAAATCGGGCGCGACGGAAAGCGCGGGCGCACCCGTGACGGCATCGGCAAAGCCGCGCTCCAGGGCGCGGGCAAACGTGAGCAGCTGACGGTCCTTAAAGGCGGGTCCCACCAACTGGGCAGAAACGGGCAGCTGAGTATCCTCGCCCAGGCCCAGCGGCACCGAGATACCGCCGTTGCCGCATATGTTGAGCGAGATGGTGTACAGATCGGAGAGGTACATCTGCGTGGGGTCGCTGATCTCGCCAAACTTAAAGGCCGTGCGCGGCGAAGCGGGCATAAGGATGGTGTCCACCTTGGCATACGCGGCGTCGTAGTCCTGCGTGATGAGCGTGCGGGCCTTTTGCGCGGCGTAGTAGTACTTGTCGTACACGCCCGAGCTCAGCAGGTAGGCGCCGAGCATCTGACGGCGCTTGGCCTCGGCGCCAAAGCCGTGGGCGCGCGAAAGCGAGCTCTGGTCGGACAAGTTGGCGCAGCCCTCCTCCTGATAGCCGTAGCGAATGCCGTCGAAACGGGCCAGGTTGGAGAACGCCTCGGCCGGGCCGATGACGTAGTAGGCGGCGATGGCGGCGTCCAGGTGCGGCAGGTCTACCTCGACCAGCTCGGCGCCCTGGTTCTGCAGCTCCTGGGCGGCACGCTGAACAGCGGCCTTGACCTCGGGCGTCAGACCCTCGGCCTCCATAAACGCGGGGATGATGCCCACGCGCTTGCCCTCGATGCTGTCGTTGAGATGCTCGGTAAAGTCGACGGCGCAATCCTGGCTGGTGCAGTCGTACGGATCGTGGCCCGCGCCGGTAAGCGCGTTCATGGCCAGCGCGACATCCTCGACCGTGCGGCCAAAGGGCCCCACCTGGTCGAGCGACGAGCCAAAGGCGACCACGCCGTAACGGCTCACGGCGCCATACGTGGGCTTAATGCCCACCACGCCGCAAAGGCTCGCCGGCTGGCGGATGGAGCCGCCGGTGTCCGAGCCCAGCGAAAGCGCGACCTCGCCCGCGGCGACGGCGGCAGCGGAGCCGCCCGAGGAGCCGCCGGGCACGCGCTCGGTATCCCAAGGGTTGTTGGTGCGGTGGAAGGCCGAGCTTTCGGTGGAGCTACCAAAGGCGAACTCGTCCATGTTGGCCTTGCCCATGGGCAGGCAGCCGGCGTCGAGCATGCGCTGGACGCAGGTGGCGGTGTAGACGCTCTGGTAGTCCCCCAGCATGCGGGAGGCACAGGTGGTGCGCGTGCCCACGAGGTTCATGTTGTCCTTAATAGCCAGCGGCACGCCCGCCAGCGGGGGCAGCGGCTTGCCGGCGGCACGGTCGGCATCCACACGCGCGGCAGCCTCGAGCGCGAGCTCGGGCGACACCTGCAGGAATGCCTGGACCCCGCCCTCGCGCGCCTCGATGGCGGCAAGGGAGGCTTGGGCCACCTCGGTAGCGGTAAAGTCGCCGGCGGCAACGCCCGCGGCGATCTGGGCGGCGGTAAGGGAATCGAAGCTCTGCGCCATTACTCGCTCTCCCCCTCTCCCAAAATGGACGGCACACGGAAGTAGCGGTCGCGCGCGCTTCCGGCGTTCTCGAGCGCAACGTCGAGCGGCAGGTCGCGCTCGGGCTCGCGCAGGTCATCGCCCATCACGTTGGACAGGCTTCCGATAGGATGGAACGTGGGCTCCACGTCGGGCAAGTCATATTGCAGGACGGGCTCGAGCATCTGGACGGCGTCGTTCAGGTAGGACGTCATCTGGGTGAGCTCGTCATCGGTCAGTGCGATCTTTGCGTACTCGGCGATGCCGCGCACGTCTTTCTCGCTGAGTGCCATAGGCGCTCCCTTCCGCATAACAGATAAACCGCTCTAGTATACAAGCCAACGGCGCTTGGAGCAGGTGCTTTACCCAAATGCAGCGAAAACGTAACGAGGGCAGCGGGCTGGCAGGCGGCGGGCTGGCGGTTCTGCAGCGAAACCGCACCCTCCATAGCGAAAACCGCGCCGCCCACGACGAAAACCGTCCCGCCCGAAACGAAAACCATCACAACATTCGACACTTTTCGCCAAAATCGAGCTTTTCATCGAATGTTGTGATGGTTTGGAAGCCCCGACCACCACAAAGGTGCCTGTCCCCATTGTGGTGGTTCTGGAGAATGTCTTATGCCGAGGCCTTGGCCTTGCGGCGCTTGCGGACCGCGTGGATCACGATGTCCAGCAGCAACAGCACAATGGCCACGACCACGATAAGCACGGCGAACTCGCGCTTGCCCCAGTGGCGGCCGGCCAGCGACTTTTGCTTGTCGACGTCCTTCTTGCTGTACTTGGTGCGCACGCAATGCACCAGCAGGCGATGGTCGTTTACGCCGTAAGGCGTGCAGGTGACGAGCGTCACTTTGTCGGCGCCCGGCTCGATGGTCAGCGACTCCATCTGCTCGGGCAGCACCACCTCGGAGTCCACCATCTTGTAGGCAAGCGTCTTGTTCATGGTGTGCAGCAGCACCAGGTCGCCGGGCTCCAGCGAGTGGATATCGTCGAACATGCTCAGGTTGCGCATGCCCGAGTGCGCGGTGAGCACGCAGTGCGTCGAGGTGCCACCCACCGGCAGGCTCGTGCCTTCCAGGTGGCCGACGCCGGCCATAAGGACTTCTTCGCTCGTGCCGTGGTAGATGGGCATGCTCACGTCGATGGAGGGGATCTCGACCCAACTCATCATGGGGTCGCGATCAAAGATGAGCTGCTGAGCGTAGGGCTCGATCTGGTCGGCGGGAAGCTCGGTGGCCTCGCCCGCCAGCTGCTCGTTAAAGGAGCGCGCCTGCAGCAAGATGCGCTCGCGCTCCTCGGCAGACAGCGCGTCCACGGTGCTGGACACCGTGCTGATCTGGTTGAACACGCCCGAGGCCTCGAGCCGGTCCAAGATCCACGGCCAGGTCATAAGGCCCACGCCGATAAGGATGATGACGATGGTGATGAGCCGGTCGGCCCAGCGCGGCAGTCGCTTGCGACGGCGCTTAGGTTTTGGTTGAGGTTTGGGCCGGGGGCTTGAGCCGCCGTTGGCCGCGGCGTTATTGCTCTTCATATGTTTGGCGCCCTGCACCATCGCCGGTCACTCCTCTATAGTTCAGGTTGTCTGAACAAATAATAGCCGAATTGCGAGCTTCCGCGCCGGACAACGCAGCCTGGCAGCATTGCGCAACGCGAGTATGGGCCCGCATTTGCGTTTTCAAAATGTCCCGGATCGGCGGGGCGATTCGGGATACAATGTCAATAGAAAACGACGCACCCCGCGTAAATGTTTGGGAGCGCGGGCGGCCTAGTTTTCAGCTTTTGTTAAATGCCCGGGATCCTACCCCCGGGCATTCTTATTTGCGCTTGTTGCGGCGCAAATGCCTTCTACCGTCCGCACCGCGCGTGCGCCTACGGACCTTAAACCGAACCTCATACGAGTCAAGAAACGCGATGACGAACGTGCCCACCGCCGCGAGGGCGGCGAGCGCGTTAAGGAATTTCAGCATTTGGGGACCTCCGATCGAGTCGTCGGCCGCCCGCGCACGGGATGCGTCGCAAGGGTATTTTACTGCGAGCACTCGCACTTACAGCTGGTAAACGCAATATTTGCAAACATCTGTTCGATATTCATACGCTTGATCCATCGGACGATGGAGGCTGGCTGCGTTATCCCAAAAGAACGGGGCAGACTCCAGTGCGGAGTCTGCCCCGAAAAGAGAATGGCAAAGCAAGAACGTCGATGGACGAGAAAAGTGTCCGCAAGTCTCATGGCCATCACATCCCACCTGCCAAAGGGATGGGTGAGCGAGCGTTACTCCTGCTCGGACTCCTCGGCCTGCTTACGGCTGCGGATAAGGTGCGCCACGCCGATGCACAGCACCGCGCCACCAGCGATCCAAGTGAAGGTCACGCCGTTGAGACCGGTCAGCGGGAGGCCAGAGCCCTTCTTGTTCTTAATCGTGAGGGGAATGGTTGCGCCATTTGCATCCTTAATGACGGTCATCTCCTTATTGTTGGAGCTGACCGTAAGCGTATCCAACTCACCATTATTCTTGTAGGACGGAGTTACCGTGATTTCAAATGGGGCGACGGTGTTGTAGCCAGTGGGCGTAGTGGTCTCAGTAATCTGGTATGTACCGGTATCAAGGCCGGGAATATAGACCTTGCCGTCATCGAGTTGCGTCTTGAACTCATATGCCTGGCTCTCTTCGACAATTTCGCCGTTTTCACCAAGCCACTTGTTATCCAAAGTGCCCTCGTCACCTCGAATAACCTTAACCTTAAAGCCCGCCTGGAGATTCTTTCCCGTGAGCGCGCTCCCGGTGTCCTTATCGGTCTTGGTGACATCGAGACGGAAAACGTGATCCGTCACAACATCGATCTCGGATTTACCGGTACCTTCGGCCATGGGGTTGTTGGAGTACTCGAGATAGACCTCGTTTTTATTACCGGGAGCTTCATAGCTAGCCTTGCTATTGAGTTCGGCCTTGTAGAAGACAACGATTTGAGTTTTAGCATCGATATTAAGAAGATCGCTTTCATTAGCCGCAGTAGCCGACTTCAACCCCTTATCATTAAAACTCACCGTCAGAGTATTATTATTGTCCTCAGCAGGCTCAACCACGGTGTAGCTATTCTGATCTATCATGGTATAGCTCTCGTTATTCAGCGCATAAACCTCGAGCGAGCCCTTAGCATAAGTAAGGCCCTGCGAAAGGGTATCCGTAAACTTGTATGCATAGGAATCATAGGTGGCGTAGTTGTCTGCAATCGTGCCGGTGAGCTTGTAGTTCACCTTCTGGCCGATCTGGGAGTCGGCGTAATCTTCCCAGCCAGTCTGGTCAGTAATGTTGGCGTCCTTCACCTTGGAGTCATTAAGGACCTTTTTCTCGACCGTGGGGATGCTGGTCTTCTCGGTGACTGTTACGGGCTCACCACCCACGATAGCGAAAATCGGAGAGGTGCCAGTGTTCGGCTTATCCGCCTTAAGGCCGTCCGACACGAACAGGTAATAGCCATCGCCGTAATGACCATCGGAAGTGATGGCCGGACGCGTCCACGAAGTGTCCACCGGAATTCCGTTTCCCGCAGGAGTCTCGTCTGTTACCGCAGCCGCAATTGCATACAGTACATCCCCGGGAGCAACCCGCGTGCCTTCGCTGCTGCTTGCCGAGCTGGCGTTAGTATCCGTCACATTGTTAGAAAGCCACTCGGCAACAACCGGAGCAGTGGCATCTGCAGCGAGTGCCTTGGTGGAATCCGCCTTCACAAGCTCTTTGTACTTGGTAGACCCCTGAATAGCAGCAATCACCTTGGATCCGATAGTCGTGCTTGACCATTCAATATCGGAGGCAACTTTACCTTTGTCCTTCTCATCAACGACTTTGGCCTTGAAAATCTGATAGGCCTTAAACGTATTGTCCTTGTTGTCCTCGGCAATCCTATTGATCGTAATGCTGTTGGCCGGTGCCGCCTCCGCTGCAAACGCCATACTCGCCGGGGCCATGACGCCGCCGAAGCTCAGCGCTGCGGTGAGGCCGGCGGTTACTGCCAGGCGTGCGATGTTCTTGCTCATGCTCATCTTCTTTTCCTCCGTTTTCCGTTTGATTCTCATTCGATCGGTCATCATCTGTCTGTGTCTTAGCATCTACTTCGCTACGTCTCGCCCCGCTCTCTGTGGGGCTGCCAGCTACTCTTTATGGCTGCCACCTCCCCGCTTGACCAGGAGCGCGACCACGATGAGCGCGGCTCCGGCGACCGCTGCGGCGGCCGCAGCGTACATTGCCATATCGCCAGTCGAGGGCATAAAGCCTCCGGTGGTAATGCTAGGGGGTGTGCCGGTGGGCGTGTTGATGAGCGACGCCTCCAGGCTGCCCGTCGACCCGTCCGCGCTGTCGGCGCGCAGGGGCGACTCGGCCGTGATGGTGAGCTTGGGCTTGGCGGCGGCCACCTGGTCGACGTCCAGGCCCTCGGCCTTAACCGTCACGGAGCGCGTGCCCTCAAAGGCGGTGTAGCCCTTGGGCGCCTTGAGCTCGCGGACCTCCAGCTTGCCCGAGTCCACGCCCGAGACGGTCACGCGGCCGTCCTCGCCCGTGGTGACGGTGGCCTTGCCCTCCGCATCCCACGTGCCGTCGGCCGCCAGTGTGCGACCGCGGTCGTCGGCGATGCTCAGGACCGCCCCGGCAAGCGGCTTGTCGCCGTCGCTGCCGCGCTTGGTGAGCGCGAGATCCCAGGTGTAGGCAGTCGCATCATCGCTCGGCGTGCGAGTGAAGCCGGCGTCGCCGGACTGGTCGGCAAAGGGAGAGCGCGGGTAGCGCAGGTAGACCTCGTTGGGGTTGCCCTTCGCGATGCCGTGGCTGCAAGCGCTGCTGAGCGGCGCATTGTACACGGCGACCACGCGGGCACCCGCGGTAAAGGCGTCGGCCCCGCCGAGCGCGGCGACCAGGTCGCCGGTGCGCACGGTGAAGGTCTTGCCGTCGGCCGCTACCTTGGTGGCGCACTGGGCCGTGATATCGGTCCAGCCCTTCGCGGGCTCGGTGCTGGCGCGCCCGTCCTTGCCGGTCTGGACGGCGTCAAAGCCGCCGTCCGCGCCCGCCGCCACGTACACGCGCATGCTCGCGGCCACCTTGGAGGGGTCGAGCCCCGCGCTCATGGTGTCAACGAACCGCACCGTATAGGTGTCGTAGGCGGTAAGACCCGCCGGGACCGTGACCGAGAGGCGCCAGTACAGGTCGTCGGCGACCGTGGCGTCGGCGGCCTTCTGCCAGGCAGCAGTGCTGTCCTCCAGCACATGCTTGGACACCTTGGGGGTCGCCGCCTTGGGCTTGACGGTGACGGCGCTGCCGCCGACCAGGGCCATGATCGGCGCGGTGCCGGCCTCGCCCTGGGCGATGGCGCCGTCGTCGGCGACGATGAGCCAGTAGCCGCAGTGCAGCTCGGCCGCCGTGCCCGCGTTAAGGGCCACGGACTCGGCGGCAGAGCTCTGGAGGGAACGAGCGAGCTGTGCGCTCAGCGCGCTCGTAAGGTGGGAATCGGTGTTGAGCCACTCGGCAGCTTCCTGCGCGGTGGTCTGGGAATTGGGCATGCCGGCGCTGTGCAGCACAGGCAGCGCGGCGTCGCGCACGGCGTCGCTTGCCCAGGCGAGGTCGGTGGCGATCTTGGCGTCGCTGTCGCCGTCGACGACGTTGGCGCTAAAGATCTGGTAGGCGTCGTAGCTGCTCGCCACGGTGCCGCTCACCGTGATGGAACCGGTCGAGGTCGGCGCGGCCTGCGCGGAAGCGGGGAACACAACCGCGCAGGTGCCGATCAGGAGGGCAAGCAGCGCAAACAAGATCGGGAAGGAGCAAACTTTCTTATTCACGACGCTCGCCTCCCTTCGCATTCGCCTTGCGGCGAATGTGCATCCAGGCCGCAGCAGCGCAAAGCACCGCCGCGCCGGCAAGGTACGTCAGAGTGACGCCCGACATACCAGAAAGGGGCAAAGAGGTGGAGTAGGTGTTGGTGAAGGTGGGAAGGCTTTGGCCAGCGTTGGCGTCCTCGCCGTACTGCTTCGGTATCCGCTCATTCTCAGGAATTTCATTGCCTTTGGCATCGACGATCTGAGTGTAGGTCACATTGGTTGTGATTCCAGCATCGTCATCCTTTGCGACAACCGTAAGCTCATAGACCGACTGATCAAACTCGTAATGCGGATAGGTCGATCTTTCGTTCTTCTCGCGCACGTAGTACTTGAAGGTCTTGGAAGGGCCGCCCGTGGAGTCGCCCGGGTCGGAACTATTCCTGATATCTGAGAGCGAGTACGTGAGCTCAATCTCTTTACCATTGCCATCCAAGAATGAATGCGTCTGCTTATTTTCATTTTCAGAGGTCACGGCAGTTCCGATGATGTTATTAAAGTCTCTGTCTGTCGCAAGTTGAAGCGTAAACTCCTTCATCTCGCCACCCTCAACAACCTTAGTCGCCTTAGGAGTCCAGGAAACACTAGGGGTGTACTTGTTGGTGAATGTACTTCGCTTACCGGAGTCAGCAATCAAATAATAGTCATCAGTAGGTGACACAGGGCCCAAAGGGCCAGCTGAATCCCCAAGATTCTTAGTCACGTCCACACTATCAATCGTGAAGTTATAGACACTAAGATCTTTAGACTTATTCGAATCATTCTTTATCGGAACAGACATAAGTACAGTCTTGTTGTATTCGACTGTCACGTTAATCTCGTATACAGCATGATCGTAATCAACACCAGGAATATTGCCCGCATCTTCGACCAAGTAGTATGAGTATGTAATTTTGCCAGTATCACTTAAGGACTCCTTGCTGAAGTCACCGAGCCGCTTGCTAAGGTCATTGCTAAGGTCAAAGGCGATGTTGCCAGCGGTATTCTTGGCAGATTGGACAAACTCGCAGCCACCTTTGCTGAAATTACCATTATTGTCCCAAGAAGGCGCCTTCGCAGTATCCGAGTCCTTGCGATAAACCGTAAAGGTGAACTCCCCATCTTTGAGGTCGCGGCCGTCCAACTCCTTGGTTGCCTTCAACTTAAGGCTCGGATAGACGTACGCATCCGCAGGCACGCCTAGGTACAAGTCGCCATTCGACATGATGCCGCCACCATGGTCCCAGGAATAGTTGCCCGTGATGAAAGTTGTCGCTTCATTCTGCGCTTGATTCCGCGCATTAATCGCCGCCTCATCCTCGGCCATAACACCCGACATAACACCCGAGGTCAGGCCGATGCTATTTTTTACCCCAACAGCACCGTTGGCGGGGATGTTGATAGTTTTTTCAAGTTCGATGCTTCCCGAGTACCGGGCGTCTCCACCACCAAGCATCTCACCAGTCACAACTGCGATCGGCGTTGTGTGATCATGCGCTGCGAGGAAGAAATCGGCATGACCATTGTCACGAAAAACATCTTTCAAATAGGCGGTATAGTCTTGATTCTTACCGTCGCCGCCTTTAGAAAGATGGGGCGCTTTGTCATTGCCGGTATTGCGCGCTGGGTCGTAAGCAGGATTAGGATGATCTTTGCCAAGATTCTCATTACCGGCAGACTTATTGCCAAAGATTGCCGTGCCTTCAGTGTTCGTTACCAAGGTCTTACCCGATGGGCAAACCGCAACGCCGCCACCATAGCCGCCAGCGGTATTGCTGCTTATATACGAGTTGTATACAAACAGCCTGCCTGCGTTATCCGCGTTTTTCGAATCACCCTGAACAAAGATGCCGCCGCCGCCCCAGTCGTAGCGAGACATGCAGTGATTGTTTGTGATGTAGACTATACTTTTTTTGGTGCCGTTACTTTCTTTAGGGCCGTTAATAAACGCGTCAACCTTCTGGCCCACTCGGATGCCGGCACCTTCAGATCGGTAGCTCACGTTAGAGGCAATAATTCCTCCCGTAACTTTGAGCCATGCCATATCTTGTTGACCAATATTGGTAACGTAAACGCCGCCGCCAGCTTCATCGGAATAGTTGCCAGTAATCTGGCCGCCATAAATGGCGACATCGGCGCCCCTTATGGCGGCAAGCCCAGCGCCGCCATGACAACCATCGCCATCTTTACTGCAGAATTTGGCATAGCGATTGTTCGTAATGTAACCGCCGGAAACAGTAACGCTGCCGCCATATTCGGCCATGATGCCGCCACCAAAGTCAGCAGAATCAAGCGTGCTGTTGCCGGAGATTACGCCATTAGTTATGGTGACCGTGGAAGCGTTGGCATGCACACCACCGCCACTATAAGCGCTGTTGCCGGCAATTACGCCACCGGAAACGTTGAGGCTCGAATTGTTGCATATTTCAATTCCGCCGCCCGCACGCAAGCTGGAAGCACCACACACATAGCCGCCGCTCATGTTGACGGTAGAGCCGTTCTCGGCATAAACCAAGCTGCTAACGCTGCCACCTTGTTTTTGCGTGATCACGCCGCTCACAAGGTTAAACGTGCCGCCCTTGCCGTTGTTGTTATACAGATTGATGAGCTTTAGATTTGCGTTGCCGCCGCACGCCACGATGGCACCCTTAATATCGACGTTATGACTGACAAGCGTCTCGATTGTCCCTGTACCACTCGGGGTCGATTTGGTCACGTAGTAGGTAAGATTAGACGGAATGCCATCAACGTAATTTAGCACGGCTTTCTTGCCATAATTATCGGGACTCAGCTTCTGCCCCTGATCAGTCAGCTGTTGAACATCGTTGACCGTCTCAGTCACCGGCGCGGAGTCCTTAATTTCGTCCTTAATTGTAAGTGTTGCGCCATTAGCAACATCAAATAACGGCTTATCGGTGTTCAAGCACTTGATCTTATGACCGTTTAGATTAAGGGTGATATTGATAGGGTTGTCGTCAGTTTGTTCAAACCTAATCTCTTGGTTGCATTCAATATCGTTAACGAGCTCAAAAATAGCTGAGCCGGATGCATCGCAAAGTCTCTCGTCAAGAAGCTTCTTGCTGAGTTCAGCCCCACTGCTGATTGTATAAGTCGATTCATTATTTGCAGCAAGTGAAATCGCGCCCTCGCCGTTAGCACCGTCATCCGCAGGCTGTGCATCGGAAGGCTGCGTGTCACCCTCGACCTTCGTGTCGTCGGACGGCAGGCCTGCGGCAGCGGCGTCTTCGCTCGCGTCATTCCCGGCATCGTCACTATTCTGGTTTTCGGTATCCCCGTTGTTGGTGTTTTCTACATCAGTAGACTCACTTGAGGAACCCCCCCCCATCACAGTTTCCTCGGCAGAAACCGTATGGACATCGTTGGCAATGGCCTGCGCGATCGGGGGCATGACGAGCGACAGTACCAGGCTCAAAACGGATGCTCCGCACAAAACGCCTGCCAGTACACGGCGCGTCGCTTTATTACTCTGCTTAGATTTGTCCGAATTCGCTTTCATCGATGTCTCCTCCCCAAGAGACCGCGATCTTGCTCTTTCCCTATCAAACGTATCTGCGCAATCTGTAATTGCGCTCGTTTAGTAATGCAATTATAACGATTGTTTAAACATCTGAGCAACAAAACCGACATTTTGTAGCGAGTTCTAAATTCTCTTGACATTTGCTCAGATTTACCTTCGTTTATTCGCTATCTATTTTTTGTTTCTGCTGGTAATTTAGTTGCGTATTATTTTTTAATGGCATTAGATTTATTTGCACAACATTTTGCTCAAGAGCAAACATCCTGTGAACGGTCGAAAATCGACCGTGAGCGGTAGGTCATTAACCGGAAGGAATATCCTACCAAACTGATGAGAATATCTTTAACCCATCGGTAGTTAGAAGCGTGATGTTCAGACAACTATATTTGAATTTTCGCGCAGATTTTAGGCATCATTTCGCCCAAATCGCCTGAGGCCGCCACAAAGGTGCCTATTCCCTTTGTGGTGGCTCTCCCCCGGCGCTACAGCAGATGTTCCTCGATAAAGATCGCGATGCCGTCTTCGTCGTTGCTCGCGGTTACAAAATCGGCGGCGGAGCGGGTGGCATCGCTGCCGTTTGCCATGGCCACGCCCGCGCCGGCGTCGGCAACCATGCAGGTGTCGTTATCGGCATCGCCAAACACGCAGATGTTCTGGAGCTCCATGCCGTTGAGCTCCGCCACACGCACAAGGCCGCGTGTCTTGGACACGCGCGGATCCATAAACTCGTAGAGCCGCTGCGTGGTTTGCAGAGCCGCCGCCTTAACAGTGTCATCGGCAAACGTCGATGCTTGCTCAATCACCCGCGGCATTACCTCGGGCGCCATGGTAAACATCACCTTGGGCTGCGGCTCGCGCAAGAACTCGGCAAAATCGACCACCTGGTAGGGCACGCCGTCGACGCGCGACAGGTGCTCGACGCACGCGTTGCTCTCGGGCACGTAGAACACACCGTCTCGGGGGCAGACGGGCGTTGCCGGAAGGTCCGCCATGTGCTTGCAGATGCGCGCGATGGTCTCGCCCGGCAGCGGATAGCTCAGCTCGTTGATGTCGTGCGCGCGGTCGATGACCTCGGCACCACCGCAGCCCACGAGCACGTCCACCAGGCCTTCGATGCCCCAGAGCTCGTACATGGCCTCGGTCGCGTGGGCGTCGCGCCCGGTGCACAGGCCAAAGAGCACGCCGCGCTCGCGCAGGGCGCGGATCGCCGCCACGGTGCGCGGGGACACCGTGTGCTGGCTCGTGAGCAGCGTGCCGTCGATATCGCAGAACACGGCTTTGATGTGGCTGAAGGTGGTGTCCATGGGGGCCTTTCTGGGTCGTGCGGCGGTGTGGGGTGTATTCGTGAACGGCGTACATGGTATACCAAGGCACAGGCGCGGCCCGTCAAAGCAAAAACCACCACAAAGGCGCCTGGCCTCTTTGTGGTGGCCGGATCCGCAGCGCAAACCATCACAACATTCGACGTTATTCGGCAAAATCGCGATTTTCAACGAATGTTGTGATGGGTTTTACTGCCTTGCAGAACAATCGAAATGCCGGCGGCCAAACAGCAGCAACGCCGCGGGGACCGCCGTCACGACCATGCCTGCCCCCACGAGTGTCCGTTGTACGCCAAATGTTGCCGCCAGCCACGGGGCGATCGCCAGCGGAGCCACGCCGGCGAACATGTTGCCAAAGCCCATGACCGAGTTAACGCGGCCGAGCTGCTCGAACGGCGCCGTCGTTTGCACGATGGTGTTGTGGAGCGGGTTGACGACGCCCCAAGCTATGCCCAAGACAATCTGGCCGACGAGGGCTACACCCACGTACGGCGTTCCCACGTAGAGCAGGCTTCCCAGGCCTACGGACATGAGTGCCACGAGCAGCGTTTTGAGGCTGACGAAGCGCGACGGCAAGCGGAGCACGAGTACAGCGCCCAGCACTGCACCCACACCGCAGGCCGACGAGAGCCAGCCCATCCATTCGACACCGACGTGCAGGACATCGCGATAGAAGAACGACTCCAGCGGATCGAAGGCGCCGTAGCCAAAGTTCGAGAGGAAGATGATGAAGAACAGTAGGGCGAGGACGCTGTTGGTAAAGACTGTCTTGATGCTGGTCGCGAAGGTGACGCGAGAGGATGTGCTGGGGTTGGAGCTTTGCCCCGCACGCTCCCCTTCCTCTGCTGAATCGGCATCCGCATCCCCGGCAACATGGCTGGTCTGCGGCCTAAAGCCCCAACCGGCGACGAGCGCCAGTACGGTAAAGATCATCATGAGCACGAACACCGCGCGTGACGATGCAGCCGCCGCGACAAAGCCGCCCAGCGTGGGGCCAACGATGATACTCACGTTTGAAAACATGGCGATGGCGGAGTTGATGTCTTTGAGCTCGACAGGATCGTCGGTGAGGTAGGCCGGATAGGATGTGGCGATGGGCTGGGCGAACCCCATCACAAAGCCCAGGAGCACCGCGCCGAGCAGGACGATGCCGGTCGCGCTGCCAAAAACGAGAATCGCTGCGCCGGTTGCCAGCGTGCCGACGATGCTCAGCAAGAAATGACGGCGCGGGCCCCAGGCGTCGAGCGCAGCGCCACCCGCAAAGGATCCCAAGATCACGAATACGTTCATAAAAAGGACGGCCAGCGATGTCGCGACGACCGAAGCGCCGTCCGCATAGGTGAGCGTTCCGATGACGCCGATAAAGTAGCTGGTCTGAAAACCGGTGTAGATGAGGAAGCGCATCGCCACCAGGCGCTTGGCCTGCACGGACAGCGATGATTGAGGCTTTGAGAAAAGAGAGGCGAGCATAGAGACTCCTTGTTTCATACGAATACGGGCGGCGGGCATTCGCCACCGTCTGTCAAATCAATCTATCCGCATGAAACATTAAGGACGCATCGAGCCCCTCTCTCCGTTTTTCGCCCGTCATGAACTACTTGGTAGATTGTAAGGCATGTCCCACGCATCTACCAAAGCAAAATCCACCACAAAGGTGCCTGGCCCCTTTGTGGTGGAAATGACGTTTGCCCAGATAAAACCTGCCAAAATAAACCTGTCCCTTTTTGGCAGGTTATGGCAGCGCAGCGAGCCGGTTCCAAGTGCCCCAGGTCGCCCCGAAAGAGGAGCGACGCGTACTTTGGTACGCGAGCGACGGCTTGAGGGGCGAGATGGGGTGCTTGGGGCCGGCGCAGCGCCAAGCCTTAAAGATGATCTTGGATCAGATCGCAGATGGCTCGGGCGTCGTTGATGTTGATGGCTCGGGTCGCAAAGCCGGCGTCGAAGGCCTGACGCGCCAGGGCCTCGTTGCAGGCAAGGGCCAGCGTGTGACCGTCGACCAGGTCGAGCGAGCTCTTGCCGCGCAGACGGTCGACACCGGAGCGCGCGACGACGATGTTGTCGAAGCCCTCGGTCTTGTAGCCCTCGATGATCACCACGTCGACATCGTTGTAGCGCGACAGCAGCTCGCGCGCGGGCATCTCATCCTCTTCGCGCGTGTCGGCGTACTCCGCCCAGCGCGTGGCGCAGATGAGGCCCACGTGTTTGGAGCCGGCTTGGTGATGGCGCCAGGTGTCCTTAGCGGGCACGTCGATATCAAAGCCGTGATGCCCATGATGCTTGAGCGAACCCACGCGCAGGCCGCGGCGGGTAAGCTCGGCGATAACCTTCTCGACGAGCGTAGTCTTGCCCGAGTTTTGGTAGCCGATAAACGCGATCGCGGGGACGGCCAGTGCCGGAGCTGCGGGCGCGACGGCGGCAGGTGCGCTCGCGGGCGCGGCACCGTCAGCGGCCACGGCCTCAACGGCAGCGGCCTGACGCTCTGCACGATCCCACACGCCCGAGCGGCCGCCCTCCTTGTGCAGCAGGCGTACGTCGACGATCTCCATGCCGCGATCGACTGCCTTGCACATGTCATAGATGGTCAGGCACGCAGCGCTCGCGCCGGTCAGAGCCTCCATCTCAATACCCGTCTTGCCCGTCACGCCGGCCGTGACCAGCACGTGAAAGCCAACCTGCCCGTCCGCGCGCGCCGGCGCCCAGCCCTCGGGCACGTCCTCGGCCGGCGTTCCCGCCGGAGCGATGGGCGCAATGTCGCACTTGCTCTTGGTAATGAGCAACGGATGGCACATGGGGATGATATCGCTCGTGCGTTTGATGGCCATGATGCCCGCCACGCGCGCGCAGGCAAGCACGTCGCCCTTTTTGGCGCGGTCCTGCAACACCATGGCCTGCGTCTCGGGATGCATGAGGATGGTGCCCTCGGCGATGGCAATGCGATGCGTCTCGGCCTTGTCGGACACGTCGACCATGCGCACCTCGCCCTTGGCGTCCACGTGCGTCAGCTCGTCGCGACGGGCGTCACGGGCGGGCTCGGTGGCAGCGCTGGCAGACGGCTGCGCGGACGCGTCGGCGTTGCCAGCATTCGCCGCAGCCGTGACTTTGTGGGCAGACATCGCGGCCCTGCGAGCGGCCTTGGTGGCATCGGCGTACCTGCTCTTGGCCATATGATCATCCTCCGATTTGGGACATAAATCGTTGCGTGCCCTCAATTATCGCGTGTTCCTGCGGTTTGTGGGCAACGGCATCGCGCCAAATCGAAAGTACCTGCATATCATCACCACGGCGCAGCGCGTCGCGCACCGAATACTCGGCATCGCTGAACAGGCACGGACGCACGTTTCCGTCGGCCGTCAGGCGCAGACGGTTGCAATTCGCGCAAAAATGGTTGGACATGGCGCTAATGAAGCCAACCGTTCCCGCCGCGCCCGGAAAGTGCCAGTAGCGCGCAGGACCCGCGCCGGCAGGAGCGTCGTTGATGTCGAGCGGCTCGAGCTCGAGCTCGCCCAGTCCCGCCGCCGCGGCCCCGGCATTGATGCGCGCCCGCAGCTCGTCGCTCGGCACGGTGTCGCTCGCGTCCCACAGCTCGGGATTGAGCGCGGGCGCGTGAGGGTCTACGGCGCAATGCGAGCTCGTGCGCTCGTCACCGATGGGCATGTATTCGATAAAGCGCAGGTGGATGGGTCGGTCGAGCGTGAGCCGCGCAAGGGCCGCCACATCCTGGTTGAGTCGGCGCACCACAACGCAGTTGACCTTAACGGGCTCAAAGCCCCAAGCCAGCGCCGCGTCGATGCCGGCCATGGTCTGCTCGAGTCGACCCAGGCGCGTGATCTTTCCAAAGAGCGTAGGGTCGAGCGTGTCGAGCGAAATGTTGACGCGGTTAAGACCGGCGTCTTTGAGCTGCGGCGCCAGCTTGGGCAGCAGGGCGCCATTGGTGGTGAGCGAAATGTCCTCGATCTGCGGAATCGCGCGGATATCACGAATGAGCGGAATAATACGGCGGCTGACCAGCGGCTCGCCACCCGTCAGGCGTACGCGGCGAATGCCCTCCCCCGCCACCATGCGCACAAAGCGGGCGATTTCCTCGGCGCTGAGCAGCTCGTCGTGTGCACGGGGCGCCACGCCATCGGCCGGCATGCAGTAAATGCAGCGGAAATTGCACTTGTCGGTAACGGCAATGCGCAGGTAGTTGATATCGCGGCCAAAGCCGTCATGTTGCACGTGCCCGTCCACGCAACCCTCCCCTCACGCGGCGTTTTATTCTTCGGAAAACATAATACCCCATGCGAGAATCATGCCGACACCCGTACGACAGGACAGGTCGCTTCGAGCAAAACGGACTTTCCAAGCCCATCCTCAACACGCAAACCATCACAACATTCGATGCTTTTCTCGTTTTTGGCAAAAAACGTCGAATGTTGTGATGGTCTGCCTGCCCACGGCACCCCGTAGAAGGACCAAAGCGCCCCTAAAGGCCGCCATCCCAGTGTCGAATCACGAATTCTCGCAGGTCGTTCTGCCGTTTCTGGAACACCTCGCTTCGGTCGCACTTGAGGCCCATAGCGAGCGCGATGGCGTTCATCGCCCGATGCAATTGCAGCTGGTGGGCAAACTGAGTCCCGGTGAGGACGATCATCCTAAAGCCCAGCGCGCTCAGCACGGTCATACGCTCCGCGTCCGACGCGCTGCGCTGTTTATCAAGATGGTCCGAGCCGTTGTATTCAATCCCCGTACCGCTCGCAGGCGCGTATACGTCGATCTCGAAATACCCGGCCTTTGCGAGATACTTGAACTCGTTGGGAACATCGACCCGATGGTTGAGCTCGATCTTGGCGTATCCCAGCCCGCCCTGGGAACGTTTTGCTACGACCATGATTGCGGTGGCCGTCTCCATGGGCGAACGCGCGCCATCGTGCACGCGCTTGAGCACGGCGGCCGCGCGTATAGCCCCCTGACGAGATCGGTTCTCATTGCAATAGGCAATCAAGTCGGCAACGGTGTACCTCTGCCCCATCTCGACATAATCGCCTGTCGACAGATGATTCAAATGGTATCGGGCGCAGATTTCGTAGCCATATTCCAGCTGCTCGGGCTCGCTCATCCACGAACCCGCTTGGACAAAGCACATGGCCTCATCAACCACCAGAAGGCCCTCTGCCACCTCGATAAGATGGCCTGGAGGTACCGGCGCCCCAAACACGTGGCACCTAAATCCAGCCGGCGTCGAGCGCTCAAAATCGAAGTTGACGAGCGTGTCGATATGATCGAGCTCTTCTCGTGGAATACCAAGTGAGACCAGATAGTCGGTAACGATCCCAACTGCCGTTGAAGCCCTCAGCCCCTTGGCATCGAGTCCCAATTTGGGCAGGCCCGCGGTCGGCTCCGCCTCGTTAGCAAGCGAGTCCTCATCGTATAGGCTGCTTGCTCGCGAGAGCGGCTCAAACGGACGCTCCACGTTGTGGTACAGCCAGGCAGTCTTATGGGACAGGACGATCGGCAGGTCCATGAGCCCTCCAATGGAGTCGGATAACCAACCTTATTCCCCTGCCCACGGGTCCGCACACCTTCGCACGCAAGAAAGCGATTCCGCCCGGTCGAGTGGCAGAAAAACCATCACAACATTCGACGCTTTTCCCGATTTTGGCAAAAAACGTCGAATGTTGTGATGGTTTGAGGCGAGGTGAGAGGCACGGAGGGGTCAAAGCATCGTGCTCGAACGGGTTAATCCAACTCTTTTAAGCCATGCGCCAGCTGCCAGTACTCGCCGTGCTGGGCGAGCAGCTCTTCGTGCGTGCCGCGCTCGATGATGCGGCCGTGTTCGAGGACCATGATGGCGTCGGCGTCGCGGACAGTGGACAGGCGGTGCGCGATCATAAACGTGGTGCGACCGCGCATGATGCGGTCCATACCGCGCTCGATGAGCTTTTCGGTACGCGTGTCAATGGAGCTCGTGGCCTCGTCCAGGATGAGCACCGGCGGATCGGCGACGGCCACGCGCGCGATGGCGAGCAGCTGACGCTGACCCTGCGACAGGTTGGCGCCGTCGGCCGTGACCGGTGTGTCGTAGCCCCGCGGCAGGCGGCGGATAAACGAGTCGGCGCAGGCGGCCTCGGCAGCGGCGCGCACCTCCTCGTCGGTCGCGTCGAGCTTGCCAAAGCGGATGTTCTGCGCAATGGTGCCGCTAAACAGGTGCGTGTCCTGCAGCACAATGCCGAGCGACCCGCGCAGGCTGGCCTTGGCAATGTGCTTGACGTCGATGCCGTCGTACGTGATCTCGCCGTCATCGACCTCGTAGAAGCGGTTGATGAGGTTGGTGATGGTCGTCTTGCCGGCGCCCGTGGAGCCCACAAACGCAATCTTTTGCCCCGGCTTGGCAAACAGGTTGAGGTCCGTGAGCACGCGGGCGCCCGGCACGTAGGAAAAGTCCACGGCATGGAAGCGCACGTCGCCGGCAAGCGGGACCAAGCCGCACGTGAGCTCGGTGCCGTCGGCGGCCACCGCGCGGCCCGACTCATCAACGGCTGCCACGTCATGCAAGTGCCCGTACGCGCCCACGCCCTGGCCCTCGGGAATCTTCCACGCCCACGCGGCGTCGCCCGTCTGCACCAGCTCCACGCAGCCCTCGTCCACCTCGGGCTCAAGGTCCATAGCCGCAAACAGGCGCTCGGCACCGGCCAACGCGTTGAGCAAGAAGTTGCCGAGCTGCGTAAACTGGTTGATGGGCATGGCGGCCTGGCGCACAAAGACCAGGTAGCTTGCAAGTGCGCCCACATCGGCGAGCCCCTTGATGCAGAGCATGCCGCCCGCCACGGCGACGATGGCATAGTTGACGTAGCCAATCACGACGGTCATGGGCACCATGGAGTTGGCATAGCTCACGGCGGCGGTGCCGGTGCGGCGAAGCTCGTCGTTGCGGCAGGTGAAGCCGGCGACATTCGCTGCCTCACGGTTAAAGACCTTGATGACCTTTTGGCCCGAGACCATTTCTTCGATATATCCGTCCAGGTCGCCAAGCGATGCCTGCTGGGCGGCAAAGAAACGCTTAGAGCGCGCGCCCGAGTAGCGCGCATACAGCACAATGGCCGCATCGCACACGAGTGTGATAATCGTGAGCTGCCAGTTAAGGATGATGAGCATAGCCGTGGTGCCCACAACCTGAATGGCGGCCTGAATCACGTTGGCAAAGCTGTTGTTGAGCGCCTCGGAGACGGTGTCGACGTCGTTGGTGAAAAAACTCATGATGTCGCCCGAGCGCGTGCTGTCAAAATAACTGAGCGGCAGCGTCTGGATGTGCGCGAACAGGTCGCGGCGAATATCGGACACCACGTGTTGGGCCGCGCGCACCATAATCTGCGAGTAGCCCAGGGCCGAGAGCACGCCCGCAGCGTAGATGATCGCCGTCAGGATGACCTGCTTGGCGAGCAGTTCCTCCCCGCCCGTGGCCAAACCGTTAACGATGGGGCGCACCATGTAGGTGCCGGCGAGGCTCGCGATGGCGGCAACGGAGGCGAGCACGCCCACCGCGAGCAACGAGAACTTGGCATGCCCCATGTAGGAGAGCAAGCGGCGTACAGTGCGCTTGAGGTCGGCCGGGCGTGCTTGGGCTGCGGTCTTAGGCATGGCGCTCACCCCCTTCCAAAGGTGATCCGCATACGACGGAGGAAAACGGATCATTCGCGCAACCATCGTCGCTGCCGTCGCCGGCGTCCGCGTTCCTCGCAAACTCCATCTGCGAGGCATAAATCTCCTGGTATATGTTGTCGCCCGCTAGCAGTTCCTCGTGCGTGCCCACGCCGTGGACACGACCGTCGTCCAATACCACAATGCGATCGGCATCCATGACACTCGCGATGCGCTGGGCGATGATGAGCACGGTCGCATCGGGAATCCGAGCGATGTGCTCGCGAATCTTTGCGTCGGTCGCCATATCGACCGCGCTGGTGGAGTCATCAAAAATGAGCACGCGCGGATGCTTGAGCAGCGTGCGCGCGATGCACAGGCGTTGCTTCTGGCCACCCGAGACACCGGCGCCGCCTTGGCCCAACTCGCCGTCCAGCCCGCCGATGCGATCAAGGAACTCGTCCACGCACGCCGCGCGGCAAGCCGCGAGGAGCTCATCGTCCGACGGCTGCGGATTGCCCCACTGCAGATTCTCGCGCACGGTGCCCGTAAACAGCACGTTCTTTTGCAGCACAATGCCCACGGCGTCGCGTAGGGTCGCGAGGTCGTAGTCACGCACGTCACGTCCGCCCACAAGCACGGCGCCCTCGGCAGCGTCGTACAGGCGCGCAATCAGCTGCACAAGTGAGCTCTTGCCCGAGCCCGTGCCGCCGAGGATGCCCACCGTCGAGCCGCTCTCGATGCGAAGGTCGATATGCTCGAGCACATCCTCGGCTGCATCCGTGCGGTATTTAAAGGAAACGTCGCGAAACTCGATACTGCCGTCCGCTGGCGCCGCAATCGCGAGGTCTCCCGCGGGGTTGGCGATAAAGGGCTCCTCATCGAGCACCTCGGCGATACGGCCCACACTCGTAAGAGCGCGCGTGAGCAGCAAAAACACGTTGGAAATCATCATGAGCGAATTCATGATCAGCAGCACGTAGCTCATAAAGCCCGTGAGCGAGCCCACGCCCAGCTTGCCGGCGAGAATCATGCGGCCGCCAATCCACAGGATGGAGAGCGCAGCCACGTACATCGACAGCTGAAACACCGGCAGGTTGAGCACCGCGCTGCCAAAGGTCTTTGTCGCAGTGCGCGCGAGCTCGGTATTGACGGTGTCGAACTTGGCCTCCTCGTGCTCGGTACGAACGTAGGCCTTGACGGCACGCACGGCGGTGAGGTCTTCCTGTACCACGCCGTTGAGGTGGTCCATCGAGGTCTGGAGTTGGCGGTAGAGCGGGCTCACGCGATAGGTGATGACGCCCAGCACGATTGCCAGCACGGGCAAGATGATCGCAAAGACGGTGGCGAGCGGGCGCGACAGCATCAGCGCGTAGATAAGGCCGACGATAAGCGTCACCGGGCCGCGCACCATAGGGCGAAAGCCGTTGCCCACAGCATTTTGGATAACGGTGATGTCCGTGGTCATGCGGGTGACGAGCGAGCTGGCGTCGTAGTTGTCCAGGTTGCCAAAGGCGAGCGTTTGAATCTTTTTGTACTCGGCCTCGCGCAGGTTAGCGCCTAGGCCCGAGGCAACGCGGGCGGACGTGCGGGCATAACCCAAGCCCAGTACCAGCGAAAGCGCAGCGCACACCAACATGTACGCACCCTGTAGCAGCATGTAGTTGATATCACCCGCAGGCACGCCCACATCGATGATGTTGGCCATGATGACCGGGATAAACAGCTCGAGCACCGTCTCGACCGACACAAAGAACACGCCGAGGATGGCATCGCGACGGTATGCCCCTAGAT
Source organism: uncultured Collinsella sp. (assembly GCA_965147105.1). GTDB lineage: Bacteria > Actinomycetota > Coriobacteriia > Coriobacteriales > Coriobacteriaceae > Collinsella. The sequence goes on from CBCTIZ010000005.1 coordinate 83,993, forward strand.
AGGAAAACAGTATTTTGAGATTGCGCACGCAGGTTCAACCCCCATCAAACGTTGTTCGCAAATGCACGTATTATTGCGCGACAGGTGACGGTGTCAAGTGATACGAAACCGATTTCTTTAAGGCCAGCGCAGGCACCACGCTTGTACGGTTTATGTCTGAGTTCGACGGAAATGATTACGAGCGTGACTTTTTTCGCCCCACTGCCAACATAAACCTTGACTCTACAATCGTTGTAGGGTTTTCACTACACTGGTACGTAAACAAACCCAGCCAGAAAGCCCCGCCCATGGAACACGACCTCACACGCGGCAATGTCCTCAAGACCATCGCGGTCTTTGCCCTGCCCTATATGCTCTCGTACTTTTTGCAGATGCTCTACGGCATGGCTGACCTGTACATGATGGGGCAGTTTAGCGGCGCCGCCGGCATCACCGCCGTGGCAAATGGCGCGCAGACGCTCTATATGATTACCGTGGCGCTCGTGGGCTTGGCCATGGGAACGACGGTCATCGTCGGCCACGCCGTGGGCTCGCGCCGCTTCGACCGCGCCGAGACCGCCATCGGCAACACCATCACGCTCTTTATGGGCGTCTCGGTGGTGCTGGCTGCTGTCCTGTTTGCATTGTGTCCGCAGGTTGTGGCGCTCATTGGCACGCCGCCCGAGGCGGTCGAAGGCACCGCCGCCTACCTGCGCATCTGCTTTATGGGCATTCCCTTTATCGCCGCATACAACATTCTTTCGGCCATCTTTCGCGGGCTGGGCGATTCGCGCTCGCCTATGTACGTGATCGGCGTGGCGTGCATCATCAACATCGCACTCGACTTTCTATTTATCGGCCACATGGGGCTCGGCCCCGTGGGTGCGGCGCTCGGCACGGTAACCGCCCAGACGGCCAGCGTTGCCCTCGCGCTCGTGTGGCTCAAGAGCCGCCGCACGAACATCCACGTAAAGCGCAGCGACCTGCGCCCCCAGCCCGAGGTGCTCGGCAGCATCCTTAAGATCGGCGTGCCCGTGGCCGTACAGGACGGCTGCATCCAGGTAGCGTTTATGTTTATCACCGTCATCGCCAACCATCGCGGCCTGGTCGACGCCGCCGCCGTGGGCCTAGTCGAGAAGATGATCAGCTTTTTGTTCATTGTGCCGAGTTCCACGGGCGCCACCGTCAGCGCACTCACGGCGCAAAATGCCGGCGCGGGCAAGGGCGACCGCGCACGTCAGGTACTCAAGGACGCCATGACAATCTCGGTGGTGTACGGCTGCCTGATCACGGTGCTGATGTGGCTGGTGGCGCCAGCGTTTATTGGCTTTTTTGCCAAGGACGCTGCAGTAGTCGCCGCCGGTACCGGCTATATGCACAGTTATATTTTCGATGCAATCTTTGCCGGCATCCACATTTGCTTTAGCGGCTTTTTCGCTGCATACGGCAAGAGCTACATCGGCTTTGCGCACAACGTGCTGGCCGTGGCGCTCATTCGCGTGCCGGGCGCGTGGCTGCTGTCGAACGCCTATTCCAACACGCTGTTTCCCATGGGCATCGCTTCGCCGTGCGGATCGATTTTGTCGGCGATCATCTGTGTTATAGCGTTTACCGCGCTCAACCGGCGCGGGGCTTTTGACAAGTTGGTGGCGTAGCGGGGCGACGCGAAATCGCCCTCATCGACGATATCATCAGCGACGACCCGGCGACCTACGTGACGCAGATCACGGTGCCGGTTGTTCCGGCAAAGTAAGAACCTCCCGAAAGGCATCGTGCTTCCGGGAGGTTTTCTAATTTGACTATCGATGTCCTAAGCCTGGGGCACCTCACCGGTAGCCAAGATCTGCTCGAGTGCGTCCTCATCCAGCACGGGCACACCCAGCTGCTCAGCCTTGGTGAGCTTGGAGCCCGCTTTGGGGCCGGCGACCAGATAGCTCGTCTTCTTTGACACGCTGCCCGAAACCTTAGCGCCGAGTACCTTGAGCGCCGCGCCAGCCTCGTCGCGGGTGCGGTTGACGAGCGTGCCGGTGAGCACGAAGGTCAGACCCGCAAGCGGCTGCGCGTCGGCGAGCTCGCCCGCCACGCCAGCGTCGGCTGCGGCTTGCGCGTGCGCGGCGCCCAGGTCGACCTCGAGCGACAGGCCCGCCTGACGCAGGCGCTCCAGCACGGCAAGGTTCTCGGGCACGGCCAGGAACTGCTTAACGCTCGCCGCAATCTTGGGACCGATGCCCTCGCACTCGGCGATGTCCTCTTCGCTCGCCAAGATAAGCTTGTCAATCGACAGGAATCGCTCGGCGATAACCTCGCCCACGCTCTTGCCCACGTGGCGGATACCCAGGGCAAACAGCACGCGACCGAGCGGCTGGCTCTTGGACTTGTTGAGCTCGGCGATGATTTTCTCGGCCGTCTTGTGGCCTACCGGAATGGGATCGCCCTTCTTGACGCCCTTTTTGCTGTTGGAGCTTGCATAGGTGCGGCCCGTGTCCAGCCCGGCGATGTCGTCAACCGTGAGCTGGTAGAAGTCTGCGACATCGTGGATCAGGCCGGCGGCGATCATCTTGTCGACGATCTCGTCGCCCAGGCCGTCGACGTCCATGCAGCCGCGGCTCACCCAGTGGAGCAGGCGCTCCTTGAGCTGCGCGGGGCAGTCGATGGAGACGCAGCGGTAAGCGACCTCGCCGTCCTCGTGGACCACGGGGCTGCCGCACACGGGGCAGACCTCGGGCATGTGCCAGTCGACCGAATCGGCCGGGCGCTTATCGAGCACCGGGCCCACGACCTCGGGGATTACGTCGCCTGCCTTGTGCACGATGATGGTATCGCCCTCGCGCACGTTTTTGCGACGGATCTCGTCAATGTTGTGCAGCGTGGCGCGCGCGATGGTGGAGCCGGCGACCGTCACCGGGTCGAACTCGGCGACCGGCGTGAGCACGCCGGTGCGGCCCACCTGGATGCGAATTTCGCGCAGGACGGTCTGCTTTTCCTCGGGCGGGAACTTAAAGGCAATGGCCCAGCGCGGCGCGCGGGCGGTAAAGCCCAGGTCGAGCTGTTGCTGGAAGCTATCGACCTTTACGACCACGCCGTCGATGTCGTAGTCCAGGTCACCGCGATGCTCGAGCGCCTGGGCACAGAACTCGTGGACCTCGGCCGGCGTGGCGCAACGAGCCACGTTGGGGTTGACACTAAAGCCGGCGCTACGCAGCCAATCGAGGAACTCGCGCTGGCTGTGGACGTGCAGCGGGTCGGTATCGGCGATGGCATAGATAAAGGTGGCAAGGTCGCGGCGCGCCGTGACCTTGGGATCCTTCTGACGTAGGCTGCCGGCGGCGGCGTTGCGCGGGTTGGCGAAGGGATCGCGACCCTCGGCATCGGCCTCTTCATTCAGACGAACAAAGCTGCCCTTGGGCATATAGACCTCACCGCGTACCTCAATGGTGCGCTCGCGGTCGGCGCCCATGTGGGCGAGCGCCGGCTCGGACAGATGCATGGGCACATCCTTGATGGTACGCACGTTGAGCGACACGTCCTCGCCCGTGGTGCCATCGCCGCGCGTGGCCGCGCGCACAAAGGTGCCGTTTTGGTAGGTAAGCGCCACGCCCAGGCCGTCAATCTTAAGCTCGCAGGTATAGGTGACGCTACCAGCACCGAGCGCATCCTCGGTGCGTTGGAGCCATGCGTCGAGCTCGTCCAGATCCATGGCATCGTCCATGGAATACATGCGTGCCATGTGCGTGACCGGCGTAAACTGCTCGCTCACGTAGCCGCCCACGCGCTGGGTATAGCTGTCGGGCGTCACCAGGTCGGGGTAGGTCGCCTCGATTTCCTGCAGCTCAACGAGCATTTTGTCAAAGGCGGCGTCCGTGATCTCGGGCGCATCGAGCATGTAGTAGCGATAGGCGTGGTAGTCGAGCTCGTGGCGCAGTTCGGCCGCGCGCGCTGCCGCCTGGGCACGGGCGTCGGTCGGTGCGGTGGCTTCCGCGGTCGTGGGCGTTTCGGTATCGATGTCCACGCCGTCACCAAACAGGCTCGATTGCTCCATAGCGGCACTCCTTCGCTCGATTTCAAACGGATACAAGAGTACCACCGGTCACCATGGGGCCGAATAGCCCTTTCGAACCGCACCGAATCGGCAGCCACCAGACCGGGGTGGATCGCGCAATCAAACCATGCTCTTATCAGCTCTAAATGATCCGTTTTCCTCCGTCCCCAACGGATCAATAAGAAAAGAGGGGCTGTCCCGCGTTGATGAGACAGCCCCTCTGGCTTCGATATGTGCGATACGGCTCGTTAGTAACCCTGGCCGTAGCCCTGGCCCTGGCCCTGCTGGCCTAGCAGCTCCTCCAGGTACTGGCGCAGCTGCTCGTCGGTAATACCGCCGTTGCCGGTGTCGGTCGAACTGTCGTCCTGCTGCTGGTTCTGCAGCTCCTCATCGGAGCCCAGCTCGACGGTGACCTTCTTCTCTTCCTTGCCGCGCATGAGCGTGATCTCGACCTTCTCACCCACCTCGTGGCTGCGCAGCGCGATGATCAGGCCATCGGCGCTCGTGATCTCGTCGTCGCCCAGCTTGGTGATGACGTCGCCCTCATGAATGCCGGCCTTGGCGGCAGGACCGTCCTCGACGACACTTGCCACATACGCGCCGCTATCGGTGCTCAGCTTGTTAGTACGGGCGTTGAGCGCGTTGACGCTCGAAAGCGTAGCGCCCATGTACGGATGCACCGGCATCTTGCCGTCGATAATCTGGTCGGCAATGTTCTTGGCGTAGTTAACGGGAATGGCAAAGCCCACGCCCGAGCTGGAGCCCGAATAGCTCTCGATGAGTGAGTTGATACCCACGAGCTCGCCGTTGTCGTTGACGAGCGCGCCGCCGGAGTTGCCCGGGTTGATGGCGGCATCGGTCTGGATCATGTTGGCATAGATGGTGTTACCGTTGGTAGAGCTCATGGCCGTGGAGCGATACAGCGCCGACACGATTCCCGTGGAGACAGACTGCTCGTTGCCGAACGGCGAACCGATGGCCATAACCCACTCGCCCACGTTGAGCTTGGAGGAATCACCGATCTCAATCGGCGTGAGCTTGGAAGCATCGGCGTCCTTGAGCTTGATGACGGCGAGGTCGCTCGAGGCATCGTTGCCCACGAACTCGGCCTCATAGGTGGTGCCGTCGTCCATGGTCACCACGTACTGGTCGTAACCATCGACCACGTGGTTGTTGGTGAGGATATGGCCCTCGGTATCGAGCACCACGCCCGAACCGACACTGCCCGAGTTATTCGAATCGTCGGCAGACTGCGAAAGCGAGCCATTCTGGCTGCCGCTCGAAGTGGCAGTGATGGAAACGACGGAGGGCAGGGCCTTGGCGGAAACGGCCTCGGCCAGCGTAGTATCCTCGGAGTCAATGGTGATCTTTTGCGTCGATGAACCCGAAGCGCCCGCCGTCACGGCATTCTTGCCGCCACCGATATCGAGCGTGCCGCTCATAATGAGCGCAATGACCAGCAGGGCTCCGCAGGCACAGCCGGCGAGTGCCGTAATAAAGATCGGCAGCTTTTTGGTTTTGGTCTTGACCACCGTGTGCTTGTTCACGACCTGCACACCGCCCAGCGGCTTGCCGGTCTGCGTGTCGTAAGCCTGCACGTAGGGAATGTTGCTGCCGGCAGGCGTCGACTCCACCTGCACGCGCGGCTGCTGCTGGGTCTCGCCGGCGTTGCCCGCGTCCTGAGGACGCTGAGAATCGTTCTCGCTCATAGCTGCGATCCTTTCGTCAAATAACCAAAGGCCCGCCAAACACGTGGCGGGCCATCATTGTTCACGTTGAGTTGTACCCCAATATGCGGGCGAACGTGTATGAGAACGCAATCTTTTAGGAAGGCTTAAGTTCTGTTGCAGATTCGAGGGGAACCCGCACCTGCGTCAAAACCACCACGAAGGTGCCTGTCCCCTTTGTGGTGGAAATCTAGTCCTTAAACAGATAGCCCACGCCGCGGACGGTGGTGATGTGTGCCGCGATCTGCGGGCCCACCTTGGAGCGGATGCGTCGAATGTGCACGTCGACGGTGCGCGTGCCGCCGCAGTACTCAAAGCCCCACACGCGGTGCAGCAACACCTCGCGGCTGTAGGCGCGGTTGGGATGCGTCGCCAAAAAGCTCAGCAGCGAGTACTCCATCAGCGTCAGGTCGATGGGCTCGTTATCGAGCGTCACCTGGTAGGTGGCCAGGTTGATCTCGAGGTTATCGATGTTGAGCACATCGTCGGCGGTGACGGTCTCCTCCTCGCCCATCAGGCGCTGCGCACGAGCCTTGAGCTCGTTGGGCGTCGCCGTGGGGCATACAAAGTCGGCATGCGCGTGGTTCGGCAGACGCAGGGTGCCGAGCGCCTCGTCGTCGACAATCACCAACATGGGGACGCCGCCACGATCGTCAAGCCACTTGGCAATCTGATCGATGCGGTCGCTGCGGATGCCATCGGAATCGAGAATCAGCAGGTCAAAGTCGTGCGCCGCAGTTGGCGAATCGGGGGTTGCCAGGCTCACCTCGACACCCAGGGTGGTCGTCAAGCTGCGGGCAAACTCGTGGAAGCGCGTCGTGCGCGCCATGAACAGGGCACTCTTTTCGGACATATCGGCCTCCAAAGAAATGAGCTCAATCGTACTGGAACAAGCCAGCGCGATTAGGAGTTCGCCAGGTAGTGCTTGATCTCCCACTCGGTGATCGTAGACTCAAACTTATGCCACTCGTCGCGCTTCTTTTTGAGGAAGAAGCTGTGGATGTGCTCGCCGAGGGCATCCTTCATAAACTGCGAGTCCTCAAACACGTCGAGCGCCTCTTTGAGCGAACGCGGCAGCGTCGTGTAGCCGGCCTCGAGCATCTGACGGTCGGTGAGCTTGAGCGTCTCGGCCGTGGCCTCGGGCGGGAGCTCCAGCTTGCGCTCGATGCCGTCCAGACCAGCCGCCAGCGTGACGGCGTTGACCAGGTACGGGTTGGCCATGGGGTCGGGGCTGCGAAGCTCGATGCGCGTGGACAGCTGCTTGCCGGGCTTGTAGACCGGGATGCGGACCATGCTCGCGCGGTTGCGCAGGCCCCACGTGGCGTACTGCGGCACGGAGTCGCCGCCCGTGGTGATGCGCTTGTACGAGTTGACCGTGGGGTTGGTGATGGCGCTAATCTCGCGCGCGTGCGCCAGGATGCCGGCCATGTAGTGCTTGGCGACGTCGGAGAGATGGTACTTCTCGTCGTCCTCGCCCCAAAAGACATTGTTGCCGTCGTGGTCGAACAGCGACTGATGCAAAAACATGGCGCTGCCGTCCTCGCCCGCCAGCGGCTTGGGCATAAAGGAGGCGTGGCAACCGCTCTCGTAGGCCTGCTGCTTAATGATGAGCTTTGCCGTGGTGATGGCGTCGGACATGCTTAAGGCCTCGGCATGGCGCAGGCTCATGCCGTGCTGCGAGCGGCCGGCGGCGTGGAAGGTGTACTCCACGGGCACGGACATCTTCTCGAGCGTGAGGACCGTGTTGCGGCGCAGGTCGCGGGCGGCGTCGCTCACCGAAAGGTCGAAGTAGCCCACGTTGTCGAGCGGCTCGGGGGTGTGCTCGTCGGGGAAGTAGTAATACTCCAGCTCGGCGCCCACGTTGAGCAGATAGCCAGCTTTCTCGGCCTTGCGGAACATGCGGCGCAGGGCATCGCGCGGGTCGCCGGCAAACGGCTTGCGATCGGGGGTGCACACGTCGCAGAACACGCGAGCGACGCCGTTGTGGCTCGGGCGCCACGGCAAAATCTGGAAGGTCGAAGCATCGGGAAACGCCAGCATATCGGCTTCCTCGGGCGTGGCAAAGCCCTCGATGGCGGAGCCGTCAAAGCCAATACCCTCCTCAAAAGCGACCTCGAGGTCCTCGGGGCTAATGGCAAAGTTCTTGAGGCGGCCGAGAATGTCGACAAACCACAGACGCACAAAGCGGATGTCACGCTGCTCTACGGAGCGGAGTACGTAATCGATGTTCTGCTGGTTCATGTCGCTCCCCTTTCTTTCGGGCGGGTTTCGACTGGTCTATATCGCAGATACTATCGCAGAAAAATGTTTCCGCAGGGTTAAAGCGTATCAAGCGCTCAAAAAACGTGCGCGAACAGGCAGATATGACAAGTAGCTATCGTTCGGATTCGGAGACAATTTGCCTACAGGCTCGTTCCAGCGCGGGGAACTCCAGCGTCACTGCATCCCAGACAACCGAGCGGTCGACATTGCCGTAATCATGCGCAAGATAATTTCTCATGCCGATAATTCCGCGCCACTCAATTTCGGGATGAAGCCGCTGCGAGCGTTCCGACAACTTGCCCGCTTCTTCCGTCACCCTAAGCGCACACATCAAAAGGGAGTCCGCCAACGCCCTCGTCCGCACGTCATTCGCATGCAGAAACTGGTCCTCGGTGATATCAAAAGCCTTGATGCGCTCGTTCGTTTCGGAGATGGCCTCCAAAACCTCTTGGGCGCGGAGACCGTCTGACTTACGCGCGATCATAAAGGATCACTCCTTCGCGCTCGATTACCGCGGCAAGATCGTCATCAAGATGATCACTAGAGACGAGATCAACCTGCCTCCCGGTTTCTTTGCGCACCGCCTCACCAAATGCCGACAGCGCGAAAAGACCAAAGCCCTGCTCGCGATCGACTTCGAGACGCAAGTCGATATCACTATCGACACGCGCCTCGCCACGGGCATACGAACCAAAAAGAATCACGGTTTTGATGGCGGGAATCGGGCTGGCCGCCTCGCGGATGGCGGACTCAATCTGAGCAATATCCAAAATGTCTGCGGCGCCGTTTTCGCTCGCAGAGTTTTTACCAAGTGAAGGAACAAACGGCAGCGAACGCTCGCGCAGCATCTGTCTCATAAACATATTGACCGCAACAGACGAAGTCATGCCAAGTTCTTCGCACAGCTCGGCAAATGAATCTTTAATTGACGAGTCCACTCGCACACTCAGCACAGACGCAGCCATGGATACCTCCTGTATGACATTGTCTATATATTATCACACAGACTAGCGCGAGGTCGAAGCGCGGTGTTCGATGTGACCGGGGATCTCGATGCGTTTGGGCGCCAGCTTTGCGGCCTCGCCCACCGTGGTGGTGACGACGTCGATGCGCTCGGACAGGCGCTCGACCACGCGCTCGGCAATGGTGAGGGTATCCTGCGCGGCCGTTGTCACACCGCCAAAGAGCACATGGTTCCAGGGATAGTCGTCAAACGTTGCGATCTTGAGACCCGCTGGCAACGAGGGTCCCAACTGTGCCAGTGCCTCGGTTAGGCGCAGGAAGACCAGGCCGTTGACAGCGATAAGGCCGAGTCTTTTGCCCGCATAGCCGCGGATAGTCTCGTCCAAACGGCCAGCGCCCGTGGCACCGCCATCGACCAGGGTGACGACCTCGCCCGCAAGACCGCGTTGCGAAAGCTCGTCGGCAAAGGCCTCGGCGCGCTCTCGACGCACGGGACTGTCGTCGCTTGCCTCGGTGAGCAGGCACAGGCGCTCGCTGCCCGCAGCAGCCAAGGCGTCTACCAAGCCAGCGACCAGCTCACGGTTGTTAGATGTCACCAGATCGACACCGCCGTCGGCAACATCGCGGTCGAGCAGCACAACAGGCAGACGTCCCGCTGCCGCGGCGATCGCCTCGTCATTGCCTCCGCAGGTGTTGACGACCAGACCGTCCACGCCAGCATCGATAAGTCTGGCGAGCGACTCCGCTTCCTTAGCGGGGTCGTTGCCGCTAATGGCCGTCATAAGTGAGCAGCCACGCGCGGCGGCACTGGCGGAAAGCCCTTCGAGCATGGCGCTCGAGAACGGGTTGGCGATGTCGGCCAGGATCACGCCAATGAGGTTGGTGCGCGAGCTGCGCAGATTGCGCGCGGCGGCACGCGGGCGATAGCCGGTGCGCTCGATAACCGCCGCGATGCGAGCACGGGTTTCCTCGGTCATTTGCCCGGGGCGGTTGTTGAGATAGCGCGAGACCGTGGCCGGGCTCACGCCCGCCTCGGCGGCAATGTCCTTGATTCTCATCTGCGCCATAACGCACCCCGTTTCCCAATTGTCGGCGGTCTGAGCCATTTTAGGCATTTTTTTAAAAATCTCGGTTGCAAAACGCTGTAGGTGAGTATACTACAACTCGAAACGAAACCGATTTCGTAAACCGATTTCGGCAAGCGTTGGCACGCAGGTGCAAAGACGCACCCTACCGTCTTGGCACCTGCGTGCCAACGCCATATCAAAGGTGTACGCACGAGCAAGAAGGAGCTACGCGACCATGGGTAAAACGGTTCTTACCTTCGGCGAGATCATGATGAGGCTATCGCCCAAAGACCACCTGCGCATTGAGCAGGCGACCGAGTTTGATGTCCGCTACGGCGGCGCCGAGGCAAACACCGCGCTTTCCCTGGCCTACCAGGGCGACAAGGCCGCTTACGTCTCCGTTGTCCCAGCCAACCGTCTGGGCGAGTGCGCCCTGCGTTCGCTGAAGGCCTACGGCGTCGACACCACGCGCGTCGTGCGTCAGGGCGACCGTCTTGGCTCCTACGTCTTTGAGGTCGGTGCCTCGCAGCGCGGCAACGGCTGCGTCTACGACCGCAAGTACTCTGCCATCAACATGGCCAAGCGCGATATTTTTGACTGGGACGAGATCCTCAAGGGCATCGATGTCTTCTATTTCTCCGGCGTGACCCCCGCCGTCTCCGATGAGATGGCTACCGCCTGCAAGGATGCCCTCACCGCCTGCCGCGCCAAGAGCATCACGACCGTGTGCGACGTGAATTATCGCGGCAAGATGTGGTCGCCCGAGAAGTCGCAGGCAACCATGAAGGAACTCCTGCCGCTCGTCGACATCTGCATCGCCAATGACGAGGACGCGCCTGCCGGCCTTGGCATGACCTGCGTCTCTGGCTCCCTTGCCCACGGCATCGAGGAGCGCGACACCTACGTCGAGATGGCCCGCCAAATCTGCGCCGAGTACGGCTGCAAGAAGGTCGCTTCGGTCGTCCGCAACATCTCCTGCGTCGAGCGCTCCATCTGGATGGGCATGCTCTATGACGCCGAGAGCGGCGAGCACTGGTTCTCCCCTGCTCACGACGTTCACGTGCTCGAGGGCGTTGCCGCCGGCGACGCTTTCAACGCCGGTTTGGTCCATGCCCTCATCAACGACTTTGGCCCGCAGGACGCCGTCAACTACGCGATTGCAGCGTCGATCCTCAAGCTCACCATCAAGGGCGATTCCAACTTGGTGACCGCAGACGAGATCGCAGCCGTGGCATCCGCCGCCGACGGTGGCACCCGCGTCGCGCGCTAGTCCGTCTCCATTCCGCGGGCCGCAGCTTTCCAATCCCATACCCCTGCGGCCCGCTCCCCGATTCCTCCGGCCGGGCAAAACCACCAGTCCCATTCCGGTTTTGCCTGGCATTCCCTACACGACTGGTCGAGCAGCCGGTTTTGGAATTGCTTGAACCCCAAGCAGTGCCTCCGATAACCAATCCAAAATCGGCTCCTGACCAGCACATTTGGCAATCACGCGCCCATGCGCGCCACACATCGAAAGGAACATCATGTTCGATCAGTTCTACACCACGCTTAAGTCCCTGGGCATCGTGCCGGTCGTTGTGCTCGACAAGGTCGAGGACGCCGCCCCGCTCGCCCACGCCCTTATGGCAGCTGGCATGAAGTCCGCCGAGGTCACCTTCCGCACCGCCTGCGCCGCCGAGTGCATCGCCGCTATGGCCGAGGCCGAGCCCGAGATGTGCGTTGGCGCCGGCACCGTCCTGACCGTCGAGCAGGTTGAGCAGGCCCGCGCCGCCGGTGCCAAGTTCATCGTCTCCCCGGGTTACAACGAGGACGTCGTGAAGCACTGCATCGATATCGACCTGCCTGTCCTTCCCGGCACTGTAACCCCCTCCGAGGTCACCGCCGCCGAGAACTTGGGCCTCAAGGTCACCAAGTTCTTCCCCGCGTCCCAGTATGGCGGCCTGAACACCATCAAGGCCCTCGCCGCTCCGTTTGTCGGCCACCGCTTTATGCCTACCGGCGGCGTGAGCACCGCCAACGTCGAGGAGTACCTGAGCTCCTCCGCCATCATCGCCTGCGGTGGCACCTGGATGGTCAAGCCGGCCCTGTTTGCCGACGGCGACTTCTCCAAGGTCGAGCAGATCGCCCGCGAGGCCATGGACGTCGTCAAGAAAGTCCGCGGCTAGGTTTAGCTCTCTATCGTGAGAGGGGGCGTGCCCTAGACCTCGCCCCCTTTCTTTTAAAGCGGCTCGGAAGCGCGCCGTTTCCGTCACGAACAAGAACCAAAACCGTCTTGTATGCTGATAGAACGTGACGGAAGCGACACGCCCCCGAGCCGCTTTGCCTACTCGGCTGGCAACCGCGCCCAGTTGAGCCACATCGACAAAAACCGAGCCATCAAAACAGCTGCGGCGCCGTCTGGAGGAATGGACCCTTGCTTCCGGTCTTTTCCTCCAAGCGGCGCCGCAGCTTTTTCGTGCCCCGATAGTGCCCCGGCAGTTGCGGTGAGATACGGACTGTTTACACCATCAGGGCCGCAAAACAATCCCTATTTCACCGCAACTAATGAAGGGGACGAGTTAGATGGCCGAGTCTTTGGACAGCTCAAAATAGTCGGGATGCAAGGCGATAACCGGGCCCTGCTCCTCGGGCATCAGGTGCAGGTGTGTCTCTGCCAGATAGCTCGCCGTGTCGGTATCGCCCCTCTTAATGGCCTCGAGAATCCGGCGATGCTGCCGACGAATCGGCTCCCAATCCAGATCCTGCGACACCATACGCAACCAGTTGTATCGCTCAAAATGCGTATTGACGCTCTTCATCCAATCCCACAGCATGTGACGGCCGGCAATCGCAAAACACGTCTCATGAAACAAGTTGTCCAGGTCAAAGAAACGACGCGTTTCACGATGGTCGAGCGATTCGGAATCGGCAAGAATCTGCTCGAGCCGCTGCTTTTGCTCGGGCGTGGCGGCAGAGCAGCATTTAATGAGCACGCTTCTCTCGAGCTTCTCGCGCAAGAAACAGGCGTTCTCGGCGTGTTCCATGCTGATCTTAGAGACGTAGGTGCCGCTTTTGGGGCGCGTTTCCACCAGCTCCTGCTCGCGCAGGCGCACAAAGGACTCGCGAATGGGCGTGCGCCCGATCCCCGTCTCCTTTTCCAGACCAATCGCCGAAAGGCGCGTGCCGGGCTTGAGCTCGGCATAGATGATCTTGGAGCGCAATGCGTTATATGCCTGATCTTGCAAGCTCTGATAATGCTGGTGTTGTTCCATAAAGCCCTCGGATGAAGCCCACGGTTTGTCGAATTTCACCATGTAATACTATCTCATCCCCCATCCCCTCAGTTGCGGTGAGATAGGGCGCGCTGGCGTCGCCAGGATCACAAGAGCAAGCGGCGGCATCCCGAAACCCGGGACACCACCGCTGTTTTGCTATCGGATGGCGCGGAAACGCCCCTCCTCATGCACCAAGGGGTTGACTAGAGCTCGCAGGCAACCTTATAGCCATCGCCGATGGCGTCGCGGATGTTGCCACACTTCTGGGCATCGCCTAGCACGTGGACAGCAACGCCAGCAGCGGCAAGGTCGTCGGCCAACTTGGTATTGGGACGATAGCCCATGGCAAGTACCAGCGTATCGGCATCGGCGATGGTGTGGATCTCGCCGTCCTTTTCGTAGCTGATGGCATCCTCGGTAATCTCGGTCACCTTGGCCTCGGTCAGCACGTGAACGCCCTTGGAGAGCATACGTGTGATGAGCACCGCGCGGCCGGCACCGCCCTCGTTGGCAGCAAGCGTCTTGGTCATCTCGATGACGGTGACATCGCGATTGGCCGGCGACAGGTCGTTGACCAGCGGGGCCAGGTAATCGGCCGTCTCGCAGCCAACGGTACCGCCGCCCACGATGACGATCTTCTTGCCCGGGAAAGCCTTGCCGCCCAGCAGGTCGTCGGCCGTCATAACCTGCTTAAAGCCCTGCATGAAGGCCGGAGCGATGGGCTCGGCGCCATAGGCCAGGACGACCTCGTAGCCGGCGTAGTCGCGCTGAATGTCCTCGGCCGAAAGCTCGGTACCAAAGACGCACTTCACGCCAGCCTCAGCAAGACGGCGATACTGGTACTTGATCACGCGGGTGAGTTCCTGCTTTGCCGGCGGAACGGCTGCGATGCGCATCTCGCCGCCCGGCTCGTCCTGCTTATCCACGAGCACCACGTTGTGGCCGCGCTTGGCGGCAATGTAGGCTGCCTCCATGCCCGCAGGACCAGCGCCCACAACGAGCACGTTCTTGGCCTTGGCGGCAGGCTCGTAGCCGGCCTCGTCGCGCTCCACGTCCGGGTTGACGGTGCAGGAGATGCGCTTGCCAAACATGATGCCGTTCAGGCAGCGCAGGCAACCGATGCAGGGGCGGATGTCGTCGGCGTTGCCGGCAGCGGCCTTGTTGCAGAACTCGGCATCACACAGATTGGCGCGGCCCATCATGCAGATGTCGGCAGCGCCGTCCTCGATCAGCTCCTCGGCAATCCAGGCCTCGTTGATACGGCCGACGGTGGCGACGGGAATGTTGACGTGCTTTTTGATCTCGCGCGAGCAGGCGGCGTGCGAGGCCTGCTGGGTACCGGCGGCGGGAATCGCAGAGCCGCGCTTAATGGTGGTGCCGCCCGAGACATGAATCATGTCGACGCCGGCCTTCTCCAGGCGACGCGAGACGTAGATCATGTCGTTGAGGGTCAGACCGCCGTCGGTGTACTCATCGCCCGAGATGCGGACGTCGATGATAAAGTCCTTGCCGCAGCGCTCGCGAATCTCGGCGATGACCTCGAGCAGGAAGCGCATGCGGGCGTCGAGCGAGCCGCCGTACTCATCGGTGCGCTTGTTGTAGAGCGGAGTCAAAAAGCCGCCGAGCATACCGTGGGCGTGCGCCGCATGGACTTCGACGCCGTCGACGCCAGCCTTCTGCATACGCACGGCAGTGTCGCCAAACTGATGCGTGAGCTCGTGGATTTCATCGACCGTGATAGGACGCGGCGCCTCGCGGGCATAGGACGGGCCCACAAAGGACGGAGCGATCAGGCGCGGCGTGCCCGGAATGTTAAAGGCCATGTAGGCGGGGTGGAAGAGCTGCGGCATGATCTTGCAGCCGTACTCGTGGACGGCTGCGGCGAGCTTTTCCCAGCCGGGGATAAACGTGTCGTCGTAGCAGCACATGTCACCCGGCAGATAGGTATAGGTGGGCTCGACCGTCACGACCTCGGTGATGATGAGGCCCACACCACCCTTGGCGCGGGCGCGGTAGTGGTCGACCAAGTCGTCGGTCACATAGCCATGATCGGCCAGGTTCGTGGATACCGGCGGCATAAAGACGCGGTTCTTGACCTCGTTCGTACCGACCTTGATCGGGCTAAAGAGCATCGGATAGGCGGAAGACTCCATACAGGGTTCCTTTCGTTTAAGCCGCTCGGCGGCAGTTGCTAACACACCTATCGTATCAGCAACCGCCGCATTCGCACTCGCTCGCACTCTCCACCTTCAATCCCGACCCTCACAAAAAAGTTGCGGTGGAATACGGAGTAGATAAGGCCTTTGACAGCCAAAACAGTCCGTATTCCACTGCAACTGATGGGCGGGGTGGAATTAAGGGCTCGGATAGTCAGTCATGCCCTCATCCGCCACTCCCTCACCTACAGCGCGCCGTCCAGCATAAGGTTCACCTTGAGCACGTTGACCGTAGGCTCGCCGAAGACGCCCAGGAATCGGCCCTTGGTGCACTGGGCGATGATCTCGCGAACCTCGCCTTCGCTCTTGCCCGTGGCCTTCGCCAGGCGCGGTACCTGGTACTCGGCGGCATCGGGGGAGATCTCCGGGTCGAGGCCGGACCCCGAACACGTCACCAGGTCGACGGGCACAGCGTCCATATCGGCATCGGGGTTGGAGGCGCGAATCTTCTCGACGCGCGCGTCCACAAGCTGCCGGTACTCCTCACTCGCCGGGGACAAATTGGACGGGGTGCCGTAGGCCATGAGCCCACCGTCCTCCCCCTCGACGATAGTCACGTTCTGGATGCGGCCCCACATGTGGTCCTCATCCTCGAAGTTCTGGCCGATCAGCTCGGAGCCCACGATCTTGTCGTCGACCGTAATGAGCGATCCGTTCGCCTGGTACGGGAACGCAACCTGGGCGATGCCGGTCACGACGAGCGTATAGCCCAGGCCGCAGACAACGGTAAACAGCGCGAACACGCCCAGTGCGCGCGATGCAACACCTTTGAACATACAAACCTCCACTTACATAATGCCGCAGAACGCGAGCAGCATGTCGATGAGCTTGATGAATACGAACGGGGCAACGATGCCGCCCAGACCCCACACGAGCAGGTTGTGGGTCAGCAGCTGTCCGGACGGGACCTCGCGGTACTTAACGCCCTTCAGCGCGGCCGGGATCAGCGCGACGATAACGAGCGCGTTATAGATGATGGCCGAAAGAACCGCGGACAGCGGCCTTGCCAGACCAAGGATGTTGAGCGCGCCAAGGCCCGGGTAGATCGGCGAGAACAGGGCCGGGATGATAGCGAAGTACTTCGCCATGTCGTTGGCGACCGAGAAGGTCGTAAGCGAACCGCGGGTCATGAGCAGCTGCTTGCCGATACGCACGACCTCGATGAGCTTGGTGGGGCTGGAGTCGAGGTCGACCATGTTGCCGGCCTCCTTGGCAGCCTGGGTGCCCGTGTTCATGGCCACGGCGACATCCGCCTGCGCCAGCGCCGGCGCGTCGTTGGTGCCGTCGCCGGTCATGGCGACCAGGTGGCCCTCACGCTGGAACTCGCGGATCTTCTCGAGCTTGCCCTCAGGGGTGGCATCGGCTAGGAAGTCGTCAACGCCGGCCTCGGCGGCGATTGCCGCGGCGGTGAGCGGGTTGTCGCCCGTCACCATGATGGTCTTGATGCCCATCTTGCGCAGGTCGGCGAACTTCTCCTTAACGCCGGACTTGATGATGTCCTTGAGGTACACAACGCCCAGCACGCGGCAGTTCTTGGTCACGACCAGCGGGGTGCCGCCGGCCTTGGCGATGCGCTCGACGGCCTCGTCGCACTCCTGGGAGAACACGCCGCCGGCTGCCTCCACATAGGTGCGCACGGAATCGGCAGCGCCCTTGCGGATCTCATTGCCCTCGTAGTTTACACCGGACATGCGGGTCGCCGCGGTGAAGGGGATGAACTCCATACCCTTATCCTCGAGTGCGCGGCCGCGCAGACCGAACTGCTCCTTGGCGAGCACGACGACGGAACGGCCTTCGGGGGTCTCGTCGGCCAGCGAGGAAAGCTGGGCGGCATCGGCCAGCTCCGCGGGATCGATGCCGTCGACCGGGATGAACTCGGCGGCTTGGCGGTTACCCAGGGTGATGGTGCCGGTCTTGTCGAGCATGAGGATGTCGACGTCGCCGGCGGCCTCGATGGCGCGGCCGGACATGGCCAGCACGTTGGCCTCGTTCAGACGGCTCATGCCGGCGATGCCGATGGCGGAAAGAAGGGCGCCGATGGTAGTAGGAGCCAGGCACACGAGCAGCGCCACGAGCGTGGTCACGGCCGTGGGGTTGTCCATGTCGTTAAGACCGACCGAGAAGCAGGAGTAACAATACAGGGCCAGCGTGACCAGGATAAAGACGATGGAGAGGGCCACCAGGAAGATCTCCAGAGCGATCTCGTTAGGGGTCTTCTTGCGCGCGGCACCCTCGACCATCGCGATCATCTTGTCCAGGAAGCTCTGGCCGGGCTCACTGGAGATCTTGACGATGATCCAGTCGGACAGCACCGTGGTACCGCCGGTAACGGCGGAGCGGTCGCCGCCGGCCTCGCGGACCACGGGGGCGGACTCGCCGGTGATGGCGGACTCGTCCACGGAAGCAGCGCCCTCGATGACGTCGCCGTCGCCGGGAATCTGCTCGCCGGCGCGTACGATCACCAGGTCGCCGCGCGTGAGCTCGGTGCCGGGAACGACGGTGAAGTGCTCCTTGTCCTCAACGGACTCGATGCGATGGGCCTCGACATCCTTCTTGGCCGCACGCAGAGAATCGGCCTGGGCCTTACCGCGGCCCTCGGCAAGCGCCTCGGCGAAGTTCGAGAACAGGTCGGTGAGCCACAGGATGACCGCGATGGTGACCACATAGTAAGTGGGCACACCCGCGTCCTGCACACCGAAGATGGAAGCGACGGCCAGGACGGAGGTCATGACGGCGGAAAGCCACACCAGGAACATGACCGGGTTTTGAATCTGGACGCGAGGATCCAGCTTGGCAAACGAGTCGCGGACCGCGCGGCCCATCATGTCTTTTTGCATAGTCATAAATCTGCGCCCTCCTTTACGCAATCATCTGGAAGAACTCGGCAACGGGGCCAAGCGCCAGGGCCGGGAAGAAGCTCAGGGCACCGATCAGCAGAACGATGAACACGAGCAGGAATACGAACATGCCGTTGGTGGTAGACAGGGTACCGGCGCTCTCGGCGACCTTACCCTTCTTGGCCAGCGAGCCGGCGATAGCCAGCGTACCGATGATGGGCATGAAGCGGGCGAACAGCATCTCGAGGCCGAGCATGACGTTGATCCAGGGAATGTTGCAGTTCATGCCTGCAAACGCCGAGCCGTTGTTGCCGCCGCATGAGGTGAAGGCATACAGCACCTCGGAGAAGCCGTGCGCGCCACCATTGTTGAGCTGGTCGGCAAGACCGGGCACCATGCAGGCGATGGCCGAGCACACCAGAATGGCAAACGGAGTTGCCAGACACAGGACGACTGCCCAGCGCATCTCGCCCGGCTCGATCTTCTTGCCCAGGAACTCGGGCGTGCGGCCGACCATGAGGCCGGCGATGAACACCGTGAGGATGGAGAAGCCGATCATGCCGTACAGGCCGCAGCCCACGCCGCCGAAGACGACCTCACCCAGAGCCATCTGGAGCATCTGGACAAAACCGCCGAGTGGGGTGTAGGAGTCGTGCATGGAGTTAACCGAGCCGTTGGAAGCGGCGGTGGTGTAAGCCGACCACGTGGAGGAGGTGGCGATACCGAAGCGGCTCTCCTTGCCCTCCATGTTGCCGCCCGCCTGGCCGTCGGTCATCTCGATATTGACCGCTCCGCCATCGGCCAGCTGCGGGGTGCCCGCATGCTCGTTGACGGCGATGATGCCGGTGAAGATCACCAGCAGGATAAACATGGCGGCAAAGATAGCCTTGCCCTGCTTGGTGTTCTTGACGCCGATACCGAAGGTGAAGCAGCAGGCGACCGGAATCAGCAGCAAGCTGGTCATCTCGATGATGTTGGTGAAGGCACTGGGGTTCTCATACGGATGGGCGGAGTTCACGCCGAAGAAGCCGCCGCCGTTGGTGCCGGACTGCTTGATGGCAACCTGAGGAGCCGCGGGACCCTGGGGCAGGAACTGCTCGGTGACCACGCGCGCGCCCTCGACAACCTTGCCGTCGACCTTGACCGTGTCGCCCTCGATCTGGGCGCCGTCGATGACGCTCCAGCCGCCGTCTGCATTAGGCTGGACAGCGACGGGCTCTACGAGCTCAGCCTTCTGAGCCGGCTGGAAGTTGGAGATGACGCCACCGGCAGCCAGGCAGATGCCGAACACGAGGTTCAGCGGGATGAGCACATACAGGACGGTGCGGGTGAGGTCGACCCAGAAGGAACCCAGACCCTGCTCCTTGACCTGACGGAAGCCGCGGATCAGCGCGAACATGACCGCGATACCGGTACCAGCGGAAACGAAGTTCTGCACGGTGAGGCCCATGAACTGCACGAAGTAGGACAGGGTGGTCTCACCGGAGTAGGACTGCCAGTTGGTGTTAGTTATGAAGGAAGCAGCCGTATTGAACGACAGGTCCCATGGCACACCCGGCAGGTGCTGGGGATTGCCTGGCAAGAAGGACTGAAGCGCCTGGAGTGCCACAAGAGCCACGAGGCCGATCCCCGAAAAGACCAGCACGCTTGCCAGATAGCGCCTACACCCCATCTGCTCTGCCGCGTCGATGCGAAGCAGACGATAGACGCCACGCTCCACAGGAGCAATCACAGGCGACAGGAACGTATGCTCACCATCCATGATATGGGCCATGAACCGACCGAGCGGAACGGCCAGGACGACGAGCACGGCAAAGTACAAGATGTACTGAATCGCAGCGTCCATAGTTTACGAATCACTCCTCATCAGAATGTAGATGTAATAGATAAGAAGTCCAATGCAGACGACTCCGATGATGGGAATGAGGATGTCCATTTACCGCCCCTTTCACACGCGGTCCGATGTCTCGGACGCCTGCCCTCGCAAGCGTCTGGGGACAGTAAACGCTTCTAGGGATTAAAGAGGCGTGAGGGCCGGGGCTCACGTCCTTAAGATGCCGTAAAGATGCAGGTAGAAAGCACTATTGCAGCTGCAGTGCGCCTATACTCGACCTCGCGAGCATACAGTGGTGTCTTCACCGCGTATGCACGCATGGACAACGCTTCAGAAAGGCTACGCTATGCAGCGCGACGCATCGGACACTCGCGTCAATCCAGACCTCATCCTCAAGGCAATTGAGAAAGACGAGGTCGCCGATGACACTCGAACCAGCCGGGGACACCTCAAGATTTTCTTTGGCTACGCTGCTGGCACAGGCAAAACCTATGCGATGCTTCAAGCCGCCCACGCCGCCAAGCGGCGAGGTGTCGACGTCGTCGCGGGATACATCGAGCCGCACGAACGTCCGGCAACTGCCCATCTTGCACAAGGGCTTGAGAACGTGCCCTGTAAACTCATCGAGCACAACGGCATTGCGCTCAGCGAGTTCGATCTAGATGCGGCTATCGAACGCGCCCCTCAGCTTATCCTTGTCGACGAGCTCGCCCATACGAATGCGCCGGGGTCTCGCCACGACAAACGCTATCAAGACGTCGAGGAACTTCTACATGCGGGCATCGACGTCTATACGACCGTGAACGTTCAGCATATCGAGAGCCTAAACGACATGGTTGCATCCATCACCGGCGTTGTCGTGAGCGAACGAATCCCCGACCGTATCTTCGATGATGCCGACCAGGTCGAGCTCGTCGACATAGAGCCCGAAGACCTACTTGAGCGCCTTCGCGCCGGCCTCGTCTACCGTCCCGCACAAGCCGACCGAGCGCAACAGCATTTTTTTACCGTCGAGAACCTCACCGCACTCCGAGAAATCGCGCTGCGCCGCTGCGCCGATCGCACCGGCCACCTCACAGACGCCGCACGCGTGCTGGGAAACCGTGACTACTACACCAAGGAGCGTATCTTAGTCTGTGTCTCCCCGGCGCCGACCAATCCCCGCATCGTCCGCACCGCCGCACGCATGGCGAAAGCGTTTCGCAGCGAGCTCGTCGCCCTGTTCGTAGAGAGCCCGCGCACGCAAGCCATGAGCGATGATGAGCGCGCCAAGCTTGCAGCCAATGTCGCCCTAGCCGAGCAGCTCGGGGCACATATGGAAACCGTCTATGGCGACGACGTCGCGTTTCAGATCTCCGAGTTCGCGCGCCTGTCGGGTATTTCGAAAATCGTCATGGGGCGCACTGGCGAGCGCAGCAGCGTCCGTCAGACCCTCTTCGGTCGCAAATCTCTCGTAGAACAGCTCATAACATTCGCCCCGAACCTCGACATTTACATCATTCCAGACCAGTCGACTCCGCCCTCCCGGCCCAAAGGACGCCGCCGTGCGCTCGCCCTGCAGCCGCCCAGCAGCCGAAACGTGCTTCGCACGCTGGCCCTCTCTCTTGTCGCCACGGCGATCGGCACGGCTTTCCGCCATCTGGGATTTGCCGATTCCAGCATCATATCCCTCTATATCCTCACGGCCCTGCTGACCGCCGTCACCACGACGGGGCGTATCTGCACGTTCGTATCGAGCGTGCTCTCTGTAGTGCTTTACAACTTCTGCTTCGTCACGCCTCTGTTTTCGCTCGCCAGCTACGACCGAAGCTATCTGGTCACGTTCGGCATCATGTTCGCTACCGCTATGGTCGCCGGCGAGTTAACTGCGCGCATCGCCGACAACGCCCGTACCTCCGCCGAGAACGCATTCAAAACGCGCGTACTCCTCGAAACGAACCAGCTCTTGCAGCAAGCCCATAGCGCGGAGGAGTGCGCCCGCGTCGCCATGAACCAACTCATCAAACTGCTAAAACTCGACGTGGTCTTCTACACCGCCGAACACGGCACGCTCGGCAAGGCGCTCTATGAGTCCGCTGGCACCGAAAACCGATCCGCGTCGCTGCTCACCGACTACGAGCGCGCCGTTGCAACCTGGACCTACACCAACAACAAGCGCGCGGGCGCAAGCACGCGGACCCTGCCTGAGGCGCGCTGTCTCTACCTCGCGGTTCGCACCGGCGACAAGGTATTCGGTGTCATCGGCATCGCCCTGGAGGGGCGCGAGATCGAGGCCTTCGAGCATTCGATCGTCCTATCTATCGTAGGTGAATGCGCCTTGGCGCTCGAAAGCGACCGGGCGGCGCAAGAGCGCGAAGAGGCTGCGGTCTTGGCGAAAAACGAGCAGCTGCGCGCCAACCTTTTGCGCTCCATCGGCCACGATTTGAGGACACCCCTCACGGCTATATCCGGATCTGCGGCAATCCTTCGGAAGAGCGACGAGAAGCTCAGCCTCGAACAACGCTGCGATCTTGCCGATGCCATCTACGACGACTCCCTCTGGCTTATCGATACCGTGGAGAACCTCCTCGCCATCACACGCGTCGAGGACGGCACCATTCGCCTCAACTTAACATCCGAGCTCATCGACGAGGTCATCGAGGCCGCCCTCAGCCATGTCGCCCAAGCATCGCATGGACGCGCCGTCACCATCGAGCACACTGACGACATCCTGCTGGTACGCATCGACGTCCATCTCATCATGCAGGTGCTTACGAATCTCATCATGAACGCCTTCAAATACACGCCCGAGGACTCGACTGTCACCATTAGCGCACGTCGCGAGGGTGCGTTCGTCGTGGTGGACGTCGCAGACGATGGACCGGGTGTGGCAGACTGCGACAAGCCTCATATCTTTGAGCGTTTCTTCACCTCAAGCAATACGCGGCCCGTGGATTCGCGTCGAAGCATCGGCCTTGGGCTGTCGCTCTGCCGCTCCATCGTGGAGGCGCATGGCGGCGTCATCGAAGTTCGCGACAACCACCCCCATGGGGCCGTCTTCCGTTTTACCCTGCCTGCCGAGGAGATCGAGATTCATGAATAATACCGCTAAGCCACGCATCCTCCTGGTCGAAGATGACCTGACCGTTCAAAACCTCGTTTCGACCGCGCTTGACCTCCACGGCTACGTCGTGAGCAAGGTATGCAACGGCCAGGCCGCCATCATGGATGCGGTGTCGCACGGCCCCAGCCTCATCATGCTCGACCTCGGCCTTCCCGACATTGACGGTATCGAGGTCATCACGAAGATCCGAAGCTGGTCGGCAGTCCCCATTATCGTCATTTCGGCGCGCACCGAAGATTCCGACAAGATTGCAGCACTTGACGCAGGGGCAGACGACTATCTCACCAAGCCCTTTTCTGTGGATGAGTTGCTCGCGCGCGTCCGTGCGAATTTGAGGCGCTCCTCGATGGCGTCGAGCGAGTCGACGGAAGCGAGCACGTTCGACAACGGTCCGCTGCATATCGACTACGCCGCGGGATACGCGACGAAAGACGGACGCGAGCTCTCGCTCACCCCAACCGAGTACAAATTGCTCGTCCTTCTGGCGAAAAACGTCGACAAGGTGCTCACCCACACCTTCATCACCCGCGAGATATGGGGCACGAGCTGGGACAGCGATCTGGCGAGCCTGCGCGTGTTCATGCGCACCCTGCGCAAGAAGATCGAGGCAGACCCCTCTCACCCCAAGATGATTCAGACGCACATGGGTGTCGGGTACCGCATGCAGCGTCTCTAGCCCACCCCACAAAAAGTGAAAAGCGCCCCGCGAACGGATGCTCGCGAGGCGCTTAGATGTCTGGGCCTTACTTGATACCGCGGCCCAAGTCTTCGGCGATTTTGTCGACGCCTTTCAGCGCGGCACAGGTCTTTTTGTTGGAGCAATGCCCCGTGCAAACGCCACCCTGAGCGCAGTCAGCGCAGGTGCCCTTGCGGTAGATGCGCACGCATACCGCGACAAACGCAATACCGATAACAGCCAGTACAACAATATCGATAGGTGCCATAGCAAGCCTCCTCTAGTTAACCATCACTTACTTTACCCCATTCTCCACCTACTAAAAAGGGACAGGTTTATTTTGGTTGGTTTTATCTGCGGAAACGTCACATCTCCCCCACCAAAAAGCCCGAGTGTCGCTGGGACACCCGGGCTTGTGAAAGGGGCTAATCCTTATTCGGACTTAAGCGGAAACTGCGGCGGAGGCAGTGTTGGTCTCATCCTCGTCGGTCCATGCATGCTTGGGCATGGGACGGAAGATCTGGAAGAGCATCGCAACTAGCAGCACGATGGCCACAATCGTCCAGATACCAAACTGTCCAAGAACAAGCAGGTTGTAGAACTGGTTGATGAACAGGCCGATCACCCAAGCGAAGGCGCACTCGTAGCCGAGGGCAATCGCGGTCCACTTGCCGGAATCCATCTGGTTGCGGATGGTACCCATGGCGGCAAAGCACGGAGCGCACAGCAGGTTGAACGCGCCAAAGGCAACGCAAGCGCCCATAGTCGGGAACATGCCGGCAAACGCGGTCCACAGGCTCGGGTCGGTCTCTGCGGCGTCAGCCACGGACAGCAGCGAGCCGGCGGTGGCGACAACGTTCTCCTTGGCGACAAGACCAGAGACGGACAGTGCTGTTGCCTGCCAGGTGCTAAAGCCGAGCGGGGCGAAGATCCAGGCGATCAGGTTGCCGAGCATGGCAAGCACGGAGTAGTCCATGAACTCCTCGGGGATGCCGTCCATCGCAGGCAGGAAGCCAAAGGAACCGTTGTAGCTACCAAAGTTGGACAGGAACCAAACCACGACAGTGGAGGCAAAGATGACCGTGCCGGCCTTCTTGATAAAGGCCCAGCAGCGCTCCCACACGTGCAGCGCCCAGGAACGGATCGCCGGGAAGTGGTAGGCAGGAAGCTCCATGACAAACGGGGTCGGACGGCCGGCGAAGAGCTTGGTCTTCTTGAGCATGAGGCCCGAGGCGATGACGGCAAAGACGCCCAGGAAGTAGAAGAGCGGGCTGATCCATGCGGCCGTGGTGGAAGAATCGCCAATGATGGAGCCCATGAGCAGGGCGATGATCGGCAGCTTGGCGCCGCAGGGGATGAACGTGGTGGTCATGACCGTCATGCGGCGGTCCTTCTCGTTCTCGATGGTCTTGGTGGCCATGACGCCGGGGACGCCGCAGCCCGAGGACACGAGCATGGGGATGAACGACTTACCGGACAGGCCAAAGCGGCGGAACACGCGGTCCATGATAAAGGCGACGCGGGCCATGTAGCCGCAGTCCTCCAGGAAGGACAGCATCACGAACAGCAGGAACATCTGCGGCACAAAGCCGAAGATGGCGCCCAGGCCGCCAACGATACCGTCGCAGACCAGCGAATCGACCAGGCCGCCGTCCTCGGTGCCACCCGCCACGAGGGCATCGTGCACCATGGTGGTGATACCCGGGACATAGGGGCCGTACTGTGCCGGGTCGACCGAGTCGGCGTCGTCACCCGCGGCCTCGACAGCCGCGTCGTAAGCGTCGCGGCCCTGACCGAGCACGTACCAGCCGTCGGTGCCGAAGAGCTGGTCGTTGGTGAAGTCCGTCACCGTGCCACCCAAGGTGGAAACGGCGATGTAGTACACGCAGAACATGATGACCACAAAGATCGGCAGGCCCAGGATACGGTTGGTAACCACGCGGTCGATCTTCTCGGAGGTGCTCATCTTGGCCGGGGCTTTGGTAAGGCACTCGTCGATGATGTGAGCGATCACGCCGTAGCGCTCACCGGTGATGATGGACTCGGCATCGTCGTCGCAGTCCTGCTCGCACTGGGCGACCAGCTCCTCCACGCGAGCGGCCTTCTCCTTGGTGAGGTTGATGAGCTTGCAGGCGTCCGCGTCGCGCTCAAACAGCTTGACAGCGTAGTAGCGGCGCTTGTTGGCGGGAACGCTCGCCGGCAGATTGTTCTCGATGTGGCCTAGAACGTCCTCGATGGAGGAATCGAACTTGTGCTCCGGCACCTGGCCCTTAGAAGCAGCGGACTTCTTGACTTGCTCGAAAAGCTCCTTGATGCCCTTGTTCTTAAGAGCCGAGATCATCATGACCGGACAACCGAGCTTCTTGGAGAGCTTGTCCGTGTCGATCTTGTCGCCGTTCTTCTCGACCAAGTCGGCCATGTTGAGGGCGACGACCACGGGCAGGCCGGTCTCGATAACCTGAAGCGCCAGGTACAGGTTGCGCTCGAGGTTGGTGGCGTCGACAACCTGGACGACGACATCGGGCTCGCCGCTCATGAGGTAATCGCGCGAGCATTGCTCCTCGGGGCTGTAGGGGGAAAGCGAGTAGATGCCGGGGAGGTCCGTGATGGTAACGTTCTTGTCGCTTAGGAGCTTGGCCTCCTTTTTCTCAACCGTGACGCCGGGCCAGTTGCCAACGTAGCCGTTGGCGCCGGTGATCAGGTTGAAAAGCGTGGTCTTGCCGCAGTTGGGGTTACCCGCCAGCGCGACATGGATCTGAGAATCCGCCATTCAATCCTTCTTCCTTGTGTGCCCGCGCTGCTTTCTCCGCGCGGGCTGGATAATGTGCTTCAAAGTTGCTGCATTAAGTTAGAAATACCTAACTTTACCTGCAGAAATACACGCCGCGAGCCCTTACTGGACCTCGACGACGGCCGCCTCCTCCTTGCGGATGGAAAGCTCGTAGCCGCGCACGTTGATCTCGACCGGATCACCGAGCGGTGCAACCTTCACGACCTTGAACGAAGTGCCCTTGATGAGCCCCAGGTCCATAAGGTGGCGGCGAAGCGCACCCTCACCGTGAAGCTTGACGATGGTAGAGCTCTCGCCCACCTTAACGTCACCCAACGTCTTCATCCTCTTGTCCCCCTTTCGGTTTTTATGAAATGCTGCTGACTAACCGACGGTCATGATGTGCATGGCAACCTTGGAATCGATGCCAAAGCGTGCGCCCAGCACCGTGACGATGATATTGGCACCACTCGAGCTCACCACGTGGATTTCGTTGCCCTCGACAAAGCCGAGGTCCTTGAGGTGGTGTTTCATGTCCTCATTGCCCTTTACACGAGACACGCGCACGGTTTCGCCCGCTTTTACCATCGAAAGCGGCATGGCCGGCATCTGCGGTCCGCAAGACATGAGTGAGCTCCTAACGTCAGTTCGTCCTCAACATCGACGCGATAAAAGTTAACCACGTCTATGTTCGCTTTAGTAAACTAGCACGTGGTTAACTTTTTGGAAAGGGTCCTGTTCAGTTTTTCGAAAAGGTTTCCTATACGAAACAAAAAGGCGCGGCAAAGAGCCGTCCTTTGCCGCGCCCCGTCATGCTTAAAGCGAGAGGTTTCTAATCGACGTAACGCAGGAAGCCTCATCCACGCCCGAAACGCGGAAGATGATGTCCTCGCCGCACTCGCCGTAGAGAGCCATGAGGCCCATAACGTCGCGACCGTCGGTATGACGGTCACCGATGCTGACCGACACGTCGCTACGATGCTTGGCAATGATGTCATAGAGCAACGCAACCGGGCGGGCATGTAGTCCCAACGGATCTTTAATCGTCTTTGTAAACTCGACCATGTCCCCGGTAGCGCGCACAGTCGTGGTGTAAGAAGCAAGGGAGGGCCATCGCCTAGAATCG
>CBCTIZ010000006.1:0-109462 GCA_965147105.1 uncultured Collinsella sp.
TGCTCTTGGTCATGGTCGTCCTCGAGCTCCTTTCGTCTCGAGGCTCCCTCGCGTGCCCGGCCGCGGGCGGCTCCCGGGGCGGTCGCCGCCGTCATTTCCTGCCGCTCCTCGACTCGATGTAGGCGTCCACTGACGCCCTCGAAACCAGGAGCTTCCTGCCGAGCCTGTACGAGTCGATCTCTCCCGACCAGATGAGGTCGTACGCCTTGTTTCGGCTCGCCCTCATGTACTGCTGCATCTCGATCACCGTCATCCATTCGTCGCGGCCCTGGTTGTTCTCGGGCGCGGCGCATTCGGCTGTGCGTGCCATGGTTCCTCCAATCTTCCCGTGCGGCACCGTGCGGGCACACCGCGCGGCACAGTGTCCCTTTTCGTCTGCGCGACGATTGAACCGCCTGCTGGCGCATCGCGCGCATGACGGGAACGGAGACGGGTCGAGGTGGGTCGAGCTGGTCGGGCCTTCACGAAACGGCCATGAGCCGCACGCCTTAGCTGGCAGCTAAGTCCCTGAAAAGTAAAAGGCGCCCGTGCGGGCGCCTGCCTAGGAGCGATGTTCGTTCGGTTGTGGTTGGAATGCTTCTCTTCCGCGGTGCTGTCGTCCGGGGTCCGGCATCTGTCGTTCGCCTCTTCTGTCGTGTTTGATGTTGCGTGTTCTGCGAGCGACCTTGCACAGGTTTTTCAGCCCGTTGCCCCAGGTGCACCCTGATAAATGGTACCCATCTGTTGGGACACGGACATTGCGGGAGGGCTTTCTGGGCAAGCTGGGATGGACGAGCGGCGGGGTTCTAAATGCAATAATTCGAGCTAGAGGGCCTTGTACTCTCTTTTGTAAAACGCGAGGGTGCAATAAACTCGACGATCCCCCTGAACCTTTTCTGAACGAATCAGCTCTTAGGCGGTATGACGCGACACGCATCGGTAGTGCTCGGACTGGGTTAGTCATCGAGTGGGTATAGAACATAAGTTCTGTATAACGTTATAGCACCAGGTGGCAGGCGTAGTTTCAATCGAAGCTACGCCTGCTGCTATATATGGGTTGATGGTGGTATCAATGACCGCGATGCTTCTGTTTGCGCTTCAGTTTTCGCTGCTCGAAGCGCGCCTCCGCCTCATCCGCGCGACGCTGGCTTCTTGCTTGAGCCGATTCCCGCTTCATCGTCTCCCGCTGATTCGCGAGCGCCTGCTGCGCCTTGGTGCTCATCGCCGGCTGCTTGAGGGCTTTCGCCGCCTCGCGGGCGCGTCTCTTGGGGTTCTTCGCGGGCTCGCTCGCCTCGGACGGATCGTCACCGAAGAACGCGAGCTTCGCCCATTTGCTTGTAACGAATCGCAGGATCTCCTCATCGGACGGTTCTGCGCCGAAGACGATGCGGGCGACGCCGTACCTGCCGTCCTCGACATGCTCCGCCAGCCCGACCCAGAATTGGCCGTCGTGATATACGGTCAGGGTGGACGACACGCTGATCTGCATGGCTGGTTCCTCCTTTATGTAGATGACCATGCAGAGAAGGGACAACCAAGGAGGCAGGTTACTGATGCGGACTCCCGCACGCCCACGACTACCCGACGGGGACTGTGTTTTCATCTCTGGTGCCCGCATTGTAGCACGCGCGGATTCACGATGTTGATTGCCGGCGCCTAGACGGAGATGAAGGCGGTTCGATCTAGGTCAAGCCGGTCGCTCGTTCATGAAGCGGCCGATTCCCTGAAAATAAAAGGCGCCCACGAGGACACCTACAGGCTATCTTCGAACTACTTTGTTGGGGCAGACGGAGGAAAAAAATAGGGCAGAATCGCTCTCACGATCCCGCCCCGCAAACCCGAGGGTTTCTAACTGGCTCCATTATTCCGGGCTTCTCAGTTCTGTCATTGACCCAGGTATCATCCGTCTCCTATAGCGAGTGAATATAAAAATAGGGCAGAGTCGCTTGCGCAAGTCCGCCCCTAAAACCGTGAAGGTTTTGCTATCTGCAGGCTATTCTACCAACCCGAGCGATTCTGTCAACCTGCGAAGGAACTCGAGCGCGGAGCGAGCTGCGGCGTCGGGCCCCTTGTCGGGCAGCGCCTCGGTTTCGCCGTCGGCCCTGGCGAACATCTCGGCGAGCTCGGATGCGGCGCGCGAGCGCGAGGAGCCCTCGGGTACCAAGCCGGAGTGCGCCACGAGCACGGTCGCGACCTCCTGCATGGCCGTATTCCCCATCCACTTCCTCCTGGTCGCCTTGGGAATCCCCACGGCGGCGACCCTTCGGGAGACGCCGCTGGACGCCGAGCCCCGGGCGGCGCCCCTCTCGGCGAAGCAGTTGATCAGGCACGAGCCGTGCGCGGCGCAGTTGCGGACGGACTTCACGCGCTTGAGGTCGTAGTGGGAGGCCTCGAGGCGCCTGTCGCCCCATCGCCTGGCGCAGAAGCGCACGAAGTCGATGAGGGTGCCGAACGAGGTGAGCTCAAGGAAGGCCCAGGCAGGCATGTCGCCGGAGTACTTCGCGTAGAGGCTCGAGCTGTAGGGGCTGCGGCCGCTCATCTTGAGCTCGCGCAGGCGGTACTCCCTGTTTGCAGTGGTAAGCGATGCCATGTAGTCGGCCACGATGGCGTAGCCGTCCTCTCCACGGTCCTCCATCTCGCGAAGCAGTGTCACCTTCTGGAAATGCTCGATGTCGAGCGTCATGCCGAGCAGGGCGTGGCGCAGCTCCTGGTCGAGCGCCGCGAGCAGGCGCAGCTGGCCGAAGTCGAGGTCTACGTAGCGGCCGTCGCGCGGGCCTCCCTCGTATTTCGAGAAGAGTTTGCGGTAGGATGCGAGCTTGAAGAAGTTGCACTTGTCGCGCAGGTAGTCCGCGGCCTCTTCCTCGGAACACAGTTCGAAGGCTACGCCCTTCTGCTTGAGGTGCTCTATCTGCTGCTCGATCGTGAGGATCGGCTTCCTATCGTGGGGTTCGGCCATGCGCGGTCTCCTGTCATTGATTTGAGAATCCTATTCTACCAGCATGTTTGCCCTGAATCCTGAAGGCCCGTTCGCCAACTCATAAGCAAGCCACCTGAGACTACTCACTTTGTTCACGAATGGCGAAGACCTGCGACCTGGGGTTTTGCAAATGGCGCGCAAGCCACCCGCGTTAATTCACTTGCGATTGCAGCTGGCGGCTTGCGGGCAAAAGGGCGGTTGAGTTTCAAAACGGGCGTTTTCGGCGCCATCGAGCCTCCAAAGGCGACCCGCCGCGCACTTTGGGACAAAAACAAAAACTCAAAGCCCTGAGTTTGAAAAAAGTTTTTGAGGTTGTCCCAGCTTTTGTCCCCGAAGCCGACGAAACGCGACATCGCGTCATTCGGCGGCACGCGTTCCGTGTCGATGCCGAAAACTGGGTGTAACTGGAGTGACGGGACGGCAGAACCGACGCCATCGAGTGGGAGTAGGACGACAGGGTTCTGACCTGCGATTTTGAGTGCCGCACTATGCCGCTGAGTTTCGTTTCGTACGAGAGTCATGACAAAGCCACCAGCGACGGAGATGAGTAAAAGCGATTAAAGAGCCTCCGTTCCCTGCGTTGGGACGGAGGCTCTTTCTTTGCCGTTTTACTCCCTTGTCTCCGTTCGGGGATTATTTCTTGCTCATTTAGGGCTATTCGCGCTGAAAGATTTTGACTAGCTTGGTGTCCTTTATTTCGTAGACAATGTCTGCGACGTTCTCGACCAGCCTCTTATCGTGGGAGACGAACACTATCGTTCCGGCATAGGCGCTCATCATCTGCTCGAGGGCTTCGGCGCTCTTGATGTCCAGGTAATTTCCAGGCTCGTCCATGAGCAAGATGTTGTATCTGCCCAGCAGCATCTTCGCGAGTAGCAGCTTGATGACTTCGCCTCCCGAGAGAACGCCAACGTCCTTTGTCAGGTCGCGCGGTCCGATTCCCATAGAGGCGAGGATGCCTCGAATTTCGGTCATGCTGTACTCGCAACCATCCTGCATGAACGAGATCGCAGACTGACGGGCGTCGAACTTGTAGCCTGTTTGCTCGAAGTAACCGATCTCTGCCTTGGGAGAGATGTTGATACCGTCGGCGCGTCGAGCGATTGCCTTCAGCAGGCTGGTCTTTCCTGTACCGTTGCCACCGGTGATGGCCACTTTGGCACCGAGCGGTATCTCGAATTTCGCGTGGTCATAGAGCATACAGTTGCCGAAGCTCAAGCTGAAATCGTCTGCCGAGATGGGAAATTTACTATGCAGTTCCAGGGCCTTGCTCTGGCGGAACCGCACGGTGCGAATGCTGTCAGGGGCCTCAATCCCTTCGAGCGCTTCGAGGCGCTTCTCCATGTCCTTAGCCGCCTGGTACATCCTCTTCTGTTTGGTGCCGGTTGCTTTCTGATGCCCCAATCGACCTGCATTCTCGTTGCTTTTTTTCGCAGCCTTCCGCTTGGCGTCGACCTGCCGTGCTTTTTTCCGTTGTTTTTCGATGGCGGCTTCAAGGCGCTCGCGCTCGCGCATCGCCTCTTCGTATCGAGCCGCCTGAACTTTGCGTTCTTCTTCTTTCTGTCGCAGATAGTCGGAGTAGTCACCCCAGAATTCGGAAATACCGCCGTCTTTGAGCTCCCAGATCTTGTCCACTACCTGATCGAGAAAATAACGGTCATGGCTCACAATGAGCAGGGCTCCATCAAATGCCTTGAGTTGTCCGACGAGAAGGCTGATGCCGTCTTGGTCGAGGTGGCTCGTAGGCTCATCAGCAAAGATCGCGCTTGCATGCTGGGAGAGCGCAGAGGCAATCTTGGCGCGTGTCTCCTCCCCGCCGCTCATCGTCTCCTGCGCCACTCCGGCGACGTTGAGACGGGAGAGCATCTCACCACTGCCCTGAGCCGCATCAAGGTCGAGTTCATCGAGTTGGCCGATGAGGGCAATGCTGCCGAAACGCCTGACGTCGGCGTCCGCAATGGTAAGATTGCCGCTCAGAATTTTAAGCAGGCTGGTTTTGCCTGCGCCATTGTCTCCCACCAAGCCGATGCGATCGTAGGAGTAGATTTCCAACTCTTCGATATCTAGGATATCGCGGCCGGCATATTCCAAAAAGATGTCTTTAGCTTTGACTATGAGTTCCATAGGTTGAACCGCCTTTTGTGTATTAGCGTTTTACTGGAAACGCAGCCATGCCAAAAAAGATTGCTCACGTCGATTTTTCGCCTTTGCCCAATTGCCGGCGCGAGCGTTTTGACCTTGCGCAAGCCGGCAAATCCGAAAATGATAGTTGGCGACGAATAAGGAGCGCGATGTGGGATGTCAGTGCAATACCTCGTCGTCGCAAGGGCTTGAAGGCTGACGCTTGAACCGATGGCTGCTGCCTCTTTTTTTCGAATACTTGGGCTATTGAATCTGCCCGGTATCTCTTTTCCCCGCGCTTCGGACGCTCGGAGCAAGCAGCATAGCCATCGCAAGCAGTACCATGGTCGCTCCAGAGCCGACGAACCATAACGGAGCTCCAAGCAGATCCGCAAAAACGGAGGGAGCTGCGAGGCCCATGGGCATGGCCCAAGCCATGATGGTTCCGTAGAGGCCGAAAACGCGGCCTAGGTACTCAGGAGGTATCTGCTCCTGCATAAGGGCAGTCTGGGTTCCCGCGTACAACGGGGAGCATGCGCCCATAAGAAAGCTCACCGGCAGGAAAGCAGCGAACAGCGACGGGCCGAGCGATCCGGATACGATTGCGGCAATGCCGAAGCCGGCAATCGCGGCGACCATGGTGAACGACCTATTGCGGAACCCTCCCGTAACCGCCAAGATACCGGACCCAGCCAGCATGCCTGCAGAAAAAAGGATTTCCACCAAAGCGGCATCCCCCGTGCTACCGCCAAAATGCCCCAAGGTCATTATTGGGAACAATGCCGCGAGCGGAGAGAACGCGAAAGCGAAGACGAACCCGCACCAAAGAAGGGCGAACAGCCCCCTGTACCCCCTAATCAGCTTGTAGCCGTCCGAAATCTCAGAGAAGAGCTCTCGAACCTTATTGGAAAAGGACAAGCTGCGGTCGGCTTCGTCGAGGCCCCCTGCGTCTATCTGTGCGGCGAGGACGGCTAAAGAAGCGAAAAGCGCTCCCAGCACGTCGAGGACAATCATGGCGGTAATGCCCGCCACAGGATAAATCACTGCCGCGAGCGCGGCGCCAAGAATGTATCCGGCGGACTGAATCGCCTGCATCACTCCCGATAGGCGAACGAGATGCTCTGGCGGGGCGAGATGGGGCGTGAGGGATTGGGAGGCCGGCGTGTAGAACGAAGTGCCAGCTGCGCGGAGAAACAGGGCGATGAGTATTGACCACGCAGGTAAGCTGCCGGCCAACGAGGCAATCGCCAAGGCGGCGCCCACCGCGGCAACGAAGAGGTCGGCGCCGATGAGAACACGTTTCAAAGGCAGCCTGTCGACAACGGCGCCCGCAAGGACTCCGAACAAAGCAATCGGCAGAAAGCCTGCTAACGATGCCAGGGAGAGGAGGGAAGATGATTCTGTCGTGAGGGCGATATGCCAAATGAGACCCATTTGGAGAATCGAGCTCGTCAATGTCGACACGAGCTCCCCGCCCCATACGAAACAAATCTTAAATTGCCATGAATGGCACAGCGAAACAGACCTGCGCCGAGAGGTTTCAAATATCATGGTTATGTCCAATCGTGAAATGGCGTGCAGAAAAACAGCGCGACGCCACAACAGCGCCGCTTTCTAGGCGCTCATCCACGTGCGGAAAAGACCAACCACGACACCCCTCCTTTGTTAATTCGGTCTGGCAAACCATGTAATATTAACGAGGCTTGAGTTTGCCTGTCAAGAATCGACCATCGGAAAGGGCAATCCTCTCTGGCCATTCGATTCCTTTTGTATCTTTGGTTGCATAGGTGACCCGCCAGGGCTATTACGCGTGGAAGAGGCGCCTGCCGAGCTGGCCGATGAGGCGCTGAAGATGGCCCTGGTCAGGCGAAACGATCCCAAGGGATGCGTACATCATTCGGATAGTAAGAATGTTGCCAGCAGGTTTTGCGGCAACCGCAAAGGAGCCGTATCCTGCAGCTGGAATCACGTTGCAGCATCCTGACCCGCATTCCGATTGGCGGACGGCCCGCTTCGGCATCCTGACCAGCACAGCGATCGAGCCTTGTCATTCCTTGGATATGCCGGTTGCTCGGGGCGGTCCCGACGGAGGCCCTCGCCTCCCCGGTCCGTGACCCAAGAAGGGCAAGCATGCTGATCTGCATGGCTGGTTCCTCCTTTATGTAGACGACCATGCAAAGAAGGGACAACCGAGGAGGCAGGTTACTGATGCGGGCTCCCGCACGCCCATGACTACCCGACGGGCTGTTTTTCATCTCCGATGCCCGCATTGCAGCATGAACGAATGTGCCTCGACATCTCTGCTGGCATGGTACGACTGGGATCGCACCTCGACGCATCCTTGCGCATACTGCCTTCCAAGTTTCGAAACCGGGAAGGAAAGTGTATGTGAGCGACGATATCGGCGCCGATTCGACGCTCGAGAGGGAGATTGCGCCGATTCTATCCATCGGGGATGCATTCCCGAAGATTCTCATCACTCGCACGAGGCATGAGCCCCATACCCGGGAGGGCGTGCTCGTGCTGAATTTCGCGAGGTGGCTGCTTGGCGGGTAGGGTTCTGAACGTCGCATTGGGATATCGCGCGACAGGGCACGCAGGGCTGTTTGTGCCCGCACGGGAAACGCCGTCGCCATGCGGGCGGCCTGTCGTGTCCGATTAGCCTTTTGCTAAACAGGCTTACGCCAACTCATGGGCAAGCCACCTGAGACTATTCACTTTGCTTATCGTTGACAAAGACCTGTGGCCTGCGGTTTTGTGAACGGCTCGTAAGCCACCCGCGTCGACTCACTTACTGTTGAAGCTGGTGGTTTGCAGGCTCAAAGGCGGTTGAGTTTCAAAACGGGCGTTTTTCGGCGATATCGAGCCTCCAAAGGCGGCTCTCCGTGCCCCTTGGGACAAAAATAAAAACTCAATACTCTGAGTTTGAAAATGGTTTTTGAAGTTGTCCCAGCTTTTGTCCCCGAAGCCGATGAAACGCGACGTCGCGTCATTCAGCGGCACTCACTTCGAGATGCCGCCGAAAACTGGGTGCAACTGGAGTGACGAGACGGCAAAACTATAACCACCGAGTGGGAATAGAACAGACGTTCGATAAAATAATATAGTATTAGATAGCGGGCACGGTTTCAATCGAATCCGTGTCCGCTGCTGTATGTGTGTCCTTGCACGCCCAATATGTGCCGTAAAAGCCGTCTTCTTCAACGTCAAAGTGAGCGCGCTTCATTTTTGTCTCTCAAAATCTTGTTTTCACGATTTGCATTTTCATCCCTTTGTCACCGACCCTTGCGAGAAACCGGAAAAAGCCGCTGACAGAAGGGTCTCTCAAATCGTTGTAGCCCAGCATATAGCCGCGACTTGTGACCTGCAGGCGGCTGTCCCACGTGCCGATTTCCTTGGCGGCATCCGAAACCGCAAAATATGCCCCCACATCCTTGATTTTTGCAGTCTTAAGCCATGTTTTTGCGATCATCTTTACTGCCGTCCGATTGGCAGCATCAAAGACCAGCACACTGCCGGGGAAAGCGTCCGCCATCCCCCGCACCAGTTCCCGGACCTGCTGGGTCAGAAAGTAATAGAACACCCCGGAGGCAAAGAACACCGCCCCGCCGGAGGCATCGATTTTGCCAAACCATGTGGTGTCTTTCAGGTCGCAGGGGATATTTTGTTCTCGATCCCCGGCGGGCAGTAGCTGCTGCCGCAAGGCAATCACATCCGGGAAGTCCAGATTGTAGATCTTGCATCTACCGTTGTCGCAGGTTCTGCCGGTGTTGTCCAGCCCACAGCCCAGATTGACCACCGCTGCATTGGGGTGGCCTTTCAGGTAATCCCGCACCTCGAAAGCAAGATCACTCTGCCGCATGGCCACCTCCAGCGCACCAAAGCGCTGTATCAGGCTGCGGGAGTTTTTCTCTGTCTCTGAAAAGTCGTAGTCGATCTGGCCGAGCAGGCGAACCGCCGTTTCATCCTTGTAAAGGTTCGGGTACAACTCCGTACACAGCTTCCGGGAATACAGCGGGAGGATCAGCGTCTCCTGCACGGTGTTTTTCTCAATTTTACATTTCATAGGTTTCTTCCTCAGTGAATAAAAACTGTCATAATTGCCGCCAGCATAGCCGCTATGACCGTCATGCCTATCGCCATGTGCAGGATGGATGCAAAAATATCCGTGCTTGATGCCCTTACTTCCGCGCCGTGACGCAGAGCCACTTTTTCTTTTTGTGTATCTGCACCTCGTGAAAACCCGCCTGCTCCAGACATGCCTTTAATTCAATGTCCTTGTAGATGGTCATGCCGCCGATGATCTGCGTCCACCTCTCGTCCTTGTCCGTATCGCCATTGCTCTCGTTGCAGATAAGAATTGCCCCGCCTGGCTTCAGCGTCCGCCAGACCTCACGGAAGCATCGGGACAAATCGGGCCAAAAATAGACGGTCTCAAAGGCCGTGGCGGCATCGAAGTAGCTATCCTCAAACACCATATCCGCCACACTGCCTTGCAGAACGGCGCAACGCCCCTCCTGAATTGCAGCTCGGTTGAGCTTTCTAGCCTTCTCCACGCTGACGGGCGAATAGTCGATGCCCTTGACGACGCCATGCGGGCATTTTTTCAGCAGCCGTTTTATGCTCGCCCCGCCGCCGCAGCCGCAATCCAGCACCTTGGCATTTGGCGCAAGTCGTAGAAATCGAAGTCCCCACCGCGCCACAGGGCTGTGGCCCAGATTCATCATGGCAACCATAAGTTTTCCGCCGAGGCCCACGGGCTTGCGGGTGTTTTCAAAGAACGACATCTGGCCCCTCCGATTTCGTGCATTCCGCATAGGTCAACGGGAACGAGGCCTTCAGCACCGCGCTTTTCTGCACCGCCCAGCCGTTTTGACGCAGGAAACACAGGTATTCCTCGCTTGTCCACCTGCTGTGGAGGGGGAATCCCGCCATACTCATGAAAAAGGCTTTTGCCTTGCCGGAAACCGAGTTCCCCGCGTGGGTGAAGGTTGGCGCGATGAGCACGCCGTCGTCCTTCAGCACCCGCCTGATTTCTTGCAGGGCCTTTTCCGGATGCGGCACTATGTGAAGCGCGTTGGACGCGATCACCACTTCGAAGGACTTCTGTGCATAGGGCAGGCGGAACATATCTTGAACGGAAAAGTGCAGCTTTGCGGATTGATTGTCCCGCTTTGCTTCAAGGATCATCTGTGCAGAAGCGTCCGTAGCCTCGATGTGCGCCGCTACATTCACGATGCTCTTTGCGATAAGCCCCGTGCCGGTGGCAACCTCCAGCACGGTTTTTGCTTTCACCACCGGCCTGATCAGCTCATACATCTTCTCATACGCCGCCCGGTCCTTTCGCATGAAACGGTCGTACCGACCGGCATTCTTGTCCCAGAAGCTCTTGCGTTCGTGCATGGCCATCGCCCCCAAACAGTTAGAGCCATCTAACTATAACACACGAATCATGCAGTAAGATAAGGCTAACCTCATTTTCCTGGCTAAGACGCATCTCTTCGGTTTTCGCTTATAGCGGCGCGAGTCAGATACAAGGCTGGAGCTGAAGAAGGAGCTTGACGGACAGGTAGGTCGATACCGGTCCCCGGAACGGTGATCCAGCCAATTACACCAGGGCTCTAGTCATTGAGTGGGAATAGAAAATTCCTTAGTTATGGGGGTGTAAATTTGATTCCCTTTAGGATACACCCCCATAACTGTATGAATTGACCTGCTGACTCAAATGAAGATTGGAGGGTAACTGCCAGGGGTGACGGCCCAGCGAGTGTTATTTTGCGAGCTATGCGCATTGAAAGCGACCTTTCGTGGTATAAACTACTTGCCGGAAGCCGCGGCTTTCAGAGTACGGCTTACGTGTACGTTTAACCTCCGTGGGCGACGGGGTGCCGCAAGGCGTAGAATATCGCCCACCTGTAGGGGCCTGCAGCGATGCGGGCCCCGCTTCGTATGAAGGGGGCGTAACCGATGAAGATCGTATCCATCTCCCAGGACTTCTTCGACCTCGTCGAGGGCGACCGCGAGCTCATGCTTAAGCACAATCGCCCCTGCATCGTGGTGGTGAGGCTGCGTTTCCGCGGGAAGCGCAGGGACTTCGCTGTGCCGCTGCGTTCCAACATCGCCCCTAACGCGCCCAAAGACCAGTACTTTGCGTTGCCACCCCGCCCCACGACGCGCCCCGGCTGCCGCCACGGCATCCACTACATCAAGATGTTCCCCATAACCAAGGTCTACCAGCGCCGCTTCAGGACCGAGGGCTCGGCCTACTACGAGACGCTCCAGCGCATCATCGACGGCAACACCAAGCGCATCGTCTCCGAGTGCCA
Source organism: uncultured Collinsella sp. (assembly GCA_965147105.1). Lineage (GTDB taxonomy): Bacteria > Actinomycetota > Coriobacteriia > Coriobacteriales > Coriobacteriaceae > Collinsella. The sequence goes on from CBCTIZ010000006.1 coordinate 11,404, forward strand.
GGCATACCTCGACCGCTACGAGCGCGAGGGAAGGCCTCGCTTTGCCGTCGACATCGACCGCATCGTGGGGCTGCTGGAGAGCGAGAAGTAGGGCACCTCGGCTCAGTCTCGAGCCATGCGGAGTCGCTCCGCATTTTTGAACGCCGCGTGTGCGTCCCAAATACTTGAGAAACAAGCTGTGAAGTGCAGTGGCGCGCCCGTGCCCGTGCATAGCCGTCACCATCAGCGTCTACGCGGCGTCGGCTCCAAGTGGAATTGGCGCCGCTGCTGTATATGGTTTGCCTTGCTGCAAATAGCGGTCAATGCCCGCGATGCTTCTGTTTGCGCTTCAGTTTTCTCTGCTCGTAGCGCGCATCAGCCTCTTCCGCGCGGCGTCGGCTTCTTGCATGAGCTGACTCCTGCTTCATCGCTTCCCGCTGTGCCGCGAGCGCCTGTTGTGCCTTGGTGCTCACCGCGGGCCGCTTAAGGGCTTTCGCTGCCTCGCGAGCGCGCCGCTTGGGGTTCTTCGCGGGCTTGCTTGTTTCAGTGGCCTCGTCAACGAAGAACGAGAGCTTCTCCCATTTGCTTGTAACGAATTTCCGAATCTCCTCATCGGACGGTTCTGTGCCGAAGACGTGCGGGCGACGCCGTACCTTCCGTCCTCGACGTGCTCCGCCAGCCCGACCCAGAATTGACCGTCGTGATATACGGTCAGGGTGGACGACACGCTGATCTGCATGGCTGGTTCCTCCTTTATGTAGATGACCATGCAGAGAAGGGACAACCAAGGAGGCAGGTTACTGATGCGGACTCCCGCACGCCCACGACTACCCGATGTAGACTGTGTTTTCATCTCTGGTGCCCGCATTGTAGAACGCGCGGACGCGCCCTTCATCGCTGCCGACATGACGTGGCTGGGGCTTACCCCTCCGACGCGTCTTTGCGCATATTCCCACTCGGTTTCGAAACTTCAAAAAAATTCAAGTTTCGAAACCGAGTGGGAATAATTCCGTTTAAAAGAGCATTAGTTGTTAAAAGTGCCCTGTGGTATCACGGGGCACTTCTCTTTTTTGTATCGTATCGGTTTTCTGCAGCAAGTCGTCTGAGCTCATGGTTGCTGTGAGCTCAGACAACGCTGGATATCGGGGCATCAATTTTTCAGGGGTGTCCCTTTATGAGCAATTATTCGCGTAGCTAGCCTTGATATTAAGTTTAAATTCAGCAAAGATTACATTGACGTTCGGTACCCATTTAATAACCAGTTGAGCTTCTTGGTACCCATAGGGGCATTTGACCTGGTGCTTTCGTTATTCTTACCGAAGCAGTTCCGATGGGTAGTTTTATGGATCACATAATCGGAGGGCTTGCCGGAATCTGCCACATTATCTTAACAATTGGGCTTGCCTTTCTGTTCCATGCCTTCATTGAACCAGCAGAAAACAACTAACGAGGAGGAACTTATGATTGGACAGATCTACCATGTGGGATTGACTGTCAGCGACCTGGGCCGTTCCGTGGCGTTTTATCGGGATGTGCTGGGCCTTCAGTATCAGGGGGAGCTCCTGATGGAGGGCAAAGAGACGGAGGCAATGTTCCGGCGAGAAAACTGCAAGGCTCGGGTTGCTTATCTGAACGGCTCGGATCAGCTGCATATGCCGCCGGTGGAACTAATCCAGTTTGTGGAGGATGAAATTCACCGCAAGCCCGCGGATCTTTTCACAACTTCCATATCAGAACTTTGCTTCTATGCAGAGGATGCCGATGCGGTCTATCAAAAACTGGTGGAGCAGGGTGTGGAGTGTTTCTCCGCTCCCCAGATATTTGATTTTCGGCAGGATGGCTTTGGCCGGAGCAGAGCCTTCTACTTTCGGGATCCAGATGGAATCATATTAGAAATCATGCAGCCGCTGGACAAGTGATCTTTTGCCCCAGCGGATGTAGCGGTCGATCCATTTCGCCAGCAGGCCCTTTCTGCCCGGATACCCCAGGGCTCGCTGGATGGCTGTCATGCGCTTCCCATTTCGCTAAACAAGCGTCAAAGAGGATTATCGATCGTTTCGGCATCGCCACTGAACTGCGCTATCAGCAAAGTGGCAGGAATAAAGGCCTCCGAATCTTCTGGTTCGGCGGCCTTCTTTTTTCATTGCTACCCGAAAAAGAACTCCTTGACGAACTCCTTTGAGCATCGGACGGCACTATCGAGCGTGAGCGTTTTCGTAGGCCTCTTTGATTCCTTCTGGCAAGCCGTCGGGAATCAGTGCCTTCAGCTCAGCCTCGCTGTTGCCCTGATTCAGCTGCCCGTAGTACCAGCATTTGAACTTCAACATGTCCAGCGCGCGGTTCATGCTCTCGATCTCCGACTCCATATGGGCCTTACGCTCCTCGAACATGGCCTTGCGCTGGGGGTAAGTGGACGGGCCCTCCGCACACCATTCCATGAACAGACGGATGTCCTTGATCTCCATCTCCGCTTTCTTCAGGCATTCGATGACTCGAAGCGCCTCGAGTTCCGTGTCGCCGAATCGACGAATGCCGGACGTCCGCTCCAGCCCCGGGAACAATCCCTGCTTGTCGTAATACCGCAGCGTTGAGGCGGGCAAGCCGAACATTTCCGCCACCTGTCCGATTGTGTACATGGCCCCTCCGAATAAATCTCGAATTCACTCCTTGACCTAAAGTCAGGTTTAGGTATTACCTTCATTCTCGTCAATATAAATCGGTAGCGCAAGGGGTGATCCGTAATGGGCAAAACGGTTTTCGCCGGCGGCGTGAGCGGTGTGGGCGATATCGCCGGGCATCCCGCTCTGGAACGGGCGCGACGAATGGGCATGGAAATCTTGGCGGGCTACTTAGCCGCGCGGAGACGGATTCGTGTCCAGAACCATCGATAGGAGGAAATCGATCATGGCAATTAAACAGACGGCGGGCAGAGACGCCCTGGGGGATTTTGCCCCCAAATTTGCACAGCTCAATGACGATGTGCTGTTCGGCGAGGTATGGAGCCGAGAAGACAGGCTTTCCCTTCGAGACCGCAGCGTGGTGACGGTGGTTGCCTTGATGGCACAGGGGCTGACGGACTCCTCGTTCCAATATCATCTGATGTCCGCAAAGAACAACGGGGTGACTAGGGCTGAGATAGCGGAAATTCTTACGCATGCGGCGTTTTATGCGGGATGGTCCAAGGCGTGGGCGGCCTTTCGCATGGCGAAGGAGGTCTGGGCAGATGATGATGCCGCTGATGCAAGAGCTGAGCATCAAAACGAGATGGCCTTTCCTATCGGTGTCCCCAACGACGCGTTTGCGAAGTACTTTATCGGGCAAAGCTACCTCGCGCCCCTTTCCACCGAGCAAGTCGGCGTTTACAATGTGACGTTTGAGCCCGGCTGCCGCAACAACTGGCATGTCCATCACGCCAAAAGCGGTGGCGGACAGATCCTCGTCTGCGTGGCCGGTCGAGGGCTTTACCAGGAATGGGGTAAACCGGCACAGGAACTGCGCCCTGGCGACGTGGTCAACATCGCCCCGGGTGTGAAACATTGGCACGGTGCGGCGCCCGACAGCTGGTTCTCCCATCTCGCGGTGGAGGTTCCGGGCGAGGAGGCCTCCAACGAGTGGTTGGAGCCCGTGGACGACGAGCAATACCTTAAAGCGATTGACGGGAAGGCTTAGGCATGGAGCAGTTGAAACTGACGCAGGAATGGGACAAGGTATTCCCCAAAAGCGACAAGGTTGAGCACAGCAAGGCGACCTTCCACAACCGATACGGCATCACGCTGGCTGCCGACGTGTACGTGCCTAAGAACGCGGAAGGCAAGCTGCCCGCCATCGCCGTCAGCGGCCCGTTTGGCGCGGTGAAAGAGCAGTCCTGCGGTCTGTACGCGCAGAAGATGGCGGAGCTGGGATTTTTCGCAATTGCCTTTGACCCGTCCTATACCGGCGAGAGCGGCGGCACGCCCCGCTATGTAGCATCGCCGGACATCAACACCGAGGACTTTTGCGCAGCGGTGGATTTCCTCTCTGTGCAGGAAAGCGTTGACCCGGAGCGTATCGGCATCATCGGTATCTGCGGTTGGGGCGGCATGGCAGTCAATGCGGCAGCCATCGACACCCGTATCAAAGCTACCGCGGCTATGACCATGTACGATATGACCCGCGTGACCGCAAACGGCTATTTTGACGCCGAGGATTCCAAGCAGGCGCGCTTTGAAAAGCGGAAAGCGCTGAACGCGCAGCGCACCGAGGACTATAAAAACGGCAGCTATGCGCTGGCGGGCGGCGTGGTCGATCCGCTACCGGAGGATGCGCCGCAGTTTGTAGCGGACTATTATGCCTACTACAAAACTCCGCGAGGCTATCATCCCCGCAGCCTGAACTCCAACGGTGGCTGGAATGCGACGTCTTCGCTGTCATTTTTGAATATGCCGATTTTGCAATACAGCAGCGAAATCCGCTCTGCTGTGTTGCTGGTGCATGGCGAGAAGGCGCACTCCCGCTATTTCAGCGAAACCGCGTACGGCAAGCTGACGGGGGACAACAAGGAATTGCTCATTATCCCTGGTGCCAGCCACACCGACCTTTACGATCAGATGGACATCATTCCGTTTGGAAAGCTGAAGGCATTCTTTGAGGAATATCTGAAATAAGGCATACCTTGCTTTTTACTTATTAACGGTCATGCATTTAGCAAGGACGGTTTGCGGCAAGACGCCTCGCCGCGCTACTAGTCGTCGGCCCGCGCCGCCGAGAGCAAGGCACCCAAGTCTGCCTGGATCGCCTCTGCCTTGCTTCCAAGCTGCAGCGGAGCCGAATCGCCCGAGATGTTTACGCTTAACAGATGCGCATCCGGCAGCTTTGCGGTCATGCTCCAGAACGGGAGCGTGATGATGCCGGGGGTCATCTCGCCCACGCCGAGCTCCAGCAACAGCACGCGGCAATCGCTGCGCTCGCGCACGAAGCGCTCATATCGTTCGATACTCTCGCGCCATGCCGCGCCCTGCAGAAATGTGTCATCGCGCACCCACGGCACGAGCTGCCAGCCGCAATGCGGGCAGCGGGGAATGTCCTCGCTGCGTACCTCGAACCCCGTCATGCCCGCGAGCATACGCTCGACGTAGGGACTCGCGTCGAAGAGCTCGTCGCAGCATGGCTGCTTGCACTGAAGGTGCGCGAAGCTTCCCTGATAGTTGTAGGTCCTCTCGGCGGGAAATGTCTTTTCGACCTGGGTGTCCACGTTGGTGCTCAGGATGAAGTAGTCCTTATGGCTGATGAGTGATCGCAGGTCGAGATAGGGCTGCGATGCCGGCTCGCGCAGCATGAAATCGATGTATCGCGCGTAGTAGGCCCATTGCTGCTCGAGGCTGGGGTAGAGGTGGTAGAAGCCGTCGAAAAGGCTTTTGAAGCCAAAGGCTTGCTGCCAGTCCGCCATTCCGGCACGCGTCATGCCCGCGCGGTTGTAATGGTTGAACTCGGCGGCGCTCGACATGCCCGATCCGATGCCGACGATGATGGCATCGGAATCGTCGATAAGGCCTCGAAGCCTCATCGCTTCTCTTTCTAGAGGCGGCATCGGGCGATCTCCTCGAAAGCCGGGGCCATATCGCCGTCAACGAGAATCGTCTCGCACAAAGCGTCGGGCGCCAGGGCCTGGCTGTAGTTGAATACGATGTAGGTGGCGTGCTCGCAGGCGTTCGCAATCTGGGCGAGCATGCGCTTTATGACGCCGTTGCGCACCCCCACGCCAAGTTCGAGGATGGCGACCCTGCCGTTGCGATGGGCTTGCACAAGACACTCGAGCTCCTCGAGCTGGGCCGTGGCGAGGGCATCTGGATGGGCGAGACGCCGCTCGTCAATCGACGTGCGCGTACTCCCCTCCGTCTCGAGCACGCGGTTCTCGTTGAACCCTGCACGTGCGAAGTGTCCGTCGATATTGCACGTGATCACGAAGGTGTCAGCGTGCTCCGTAAGATGCCGCAGCCCGTTCATGAGCGGGCTGGACTCATATTCGACGTACTCCTTTTGATGGAACCGTTCGCTCCATCGGCGTCGTACGTTTGCATCTGGAGAGGCGAGCCCCTGCAGTATGCAGCCGATGCCGTCGGCTTGGGCGAGGTCCCCGTACGCCTCTCGGAAATGGGCGTCGGCGCAGAAGAGATTGAGCCCCTCCGCCATGTCGAGCCCGTTGCTGGCGCCGATGATGACAAGATCCGCCTCGGACAGCGCCTGGCCGATACGAACCGCTTTTACCGTTTCCATGTGCTACCTCCCCAGCGTCTTGCGAACGTCGGCGAGCACGTCGGCGATATCGGCACGAACGGCGAGCCCCCGATCCTCGATTGCACGGGGGAGAAACTGCGTCCTGTTGTTCACGGCGATGTAGCCAGCCTGCGGCAACTGCGCTGTGAGGGCCCAGAACGGCTCCTGAATAAACGTGGGCGTCATGCGGCCTACGCCCAGCTCGAGGAAAAGGATCCTCTGCCGCGCGTGCGCGTCGAGCCAGTCGGACACCTTGCGGTACTGCTCCTCGTAGAGCTCGCCCTGCAGGAAGTTGCCGTAGCCGCGAACCCAAGGGAACGCCTCTGCCCCGCAGTGCGGGCAGCGTGGCACGAGTCCTGTCGGAACCTCCAGGCCGTCTCCCATGGCCTCTACCATACGAGAGACCGGCTCGATGGCGTCCCATACCTCGTCGGTACAGCAACGGGAGCACTGGAAGAAGCGGTGGTCGCCTTGGATCTCCGCCACCTTCTCCCAAGGGTAGATTTTCATGAACTGCGTGTCTTGGTTGGTGGTGAGAACGAAGAAGTCTTTCTCGGTAAGAATGGCGTCGAGATTTTTGTAGGGCTCGCGCAGCGGGGCGTTGAGCGTGGTGTCGAGGAAGGTGGCAAGGTAGCCCCAGCGCGACTCGGCGGTGGGCCAGCGGTAGGACGACCCTTCAAAAGCGCCCCTAAAACCGTAACGCTCGGCGAATTTGCCGAAATGCCTGCGATAGGTCGCGTTGTCCTCGTAGTAGAAGTCGCCGCCGCCCGCCGCGGAGAGCCCGGAGGCCCCGCCTACAAGCACGCAATCGGCTTCATCGATCATGCGGGCAAACGTTTCGATTTGCTGGTCGTAGGGCTCGGGCTCGCGGGCACTCAGCTCATAGGGCGTGCCGCCGGTGCGGTAGGCGGCCTGATGGGAAAACGATTGGTTGGTGAGTTCGATTACAAGCCGCTCGTATAGAGTCACTTGATACTCTCTTTCAACTACAATGAACAGGTGTCTATAAAAGTATCAGTGTTGATTTGTGCCAGAGCAATGAACAGTTTCGAGCTGCTGTCGATAAACGAGCGGCTTCTGGATATTGTTGAGCGCTGCAATTGGAGGGGCCATGGAATCGGGGAAGATCGATCGTCGCCGACGCTATACGCTCTCGGTCATACGGGAGGCGTTCTTTGCGCTGCTGGCCGAGGTGGGCTTCGCGAAGATGACGGTGGCGGATATCTGCCGCTGCGCCGATATCAACCGTGGCACGTTCTATTTGCACTACGAGGACAAGTTCGCATTGCTCGACGCGCTTATCGACGAGGCCCTGGCGGCGGCGCCCCCACTCGAGGGAACGGAGGCGGGAGCCCTCTGCCAGCGCCCGCCGGCAAACGATGACTATTATCTGCTCTACTCGGATGACGATGCGTACGCCCGGGTGGCGCAGCGCGTCGTCGAGCGCGGCGCTGAGCAGATGGTTCCCTCGATCATGGAGGAGACCGGGCTTTCGCGCGAGGACGCTTATCTGCTCTTCGTCCACAACGTCCAGGGAAATCTCGCGGTCAACCGTCTGCTCGGTTGGAGGCGAGGGCCCGAGTTCGCCCACGCCCAGGAGCTGCTCAGCGCTTATTCCGAAGGGGGCATGCGGGCGGTATCGGCCCCTTGCACACCGATCGCGAATTAGAACATGATAGCGTCGTCGGCCGTGAAGGCATCAAGGGATCCCTGCTTGACCTGGATGCAGACGTATGTGATGCCCGAGTCGGATGCGGCGCGGAACTGACGGTGTGCGGCGGGGGAAATGCGCAGCCAGTCGCCTGCCGCAAGCTCGATATCCTCACCGTCGATCGTGACCGAGCCTGCGCCCTCGAGCACACCGTAGACCTCCTCGTTTTCCTTGTGTGCATGGACGAACGGAACGCCAGCGCCGGCGGGAAGACTGTTGATACTCACCTCTGCCCCGGTAAGCCCGAGCGCCTCGTGCAGCTCAACGCGGCTCTCATTGGCGATGTGGGTCTTTGCATAATTAGCCACAATGGTTCCTCTCTTGGGGTTGATTTACCTTGCAGGCATCTCCTGCGTGAGATATATTCAACGCGAAAGCGAACGCAAATACGAGTACGCACATATTTGTAACTGCGTACTTTTTTGTGAAACCGGTATGGTCAAGGAGGTCGGGTCTCCCGTGATGGCGAAAGAGGAGCTTCCGGAGTGTCCGGTCGCAACGGCGGTAGCGCTCATTGGCGGCAAGTGGAAGCTGCTCATTATCCGTAACTTGCGCGTACGCTCCTGGCGTTTCAACGAGTTGCGCCGCGACCTTGAGGGAATCTCTCAGAAGGTGCTTACCGACAGCCTGCGGCAGATGGAGGATGATGGGCTGGTCTTTCGCCACGACTATGGCGAGAATCCTCCCCGTGTTGAGTATGGCCTTACCGAGCTCGGCCGCCAGATGATGCCCATCATGGACTCGCTCGCAGACTTCGGCGCCTATTACAAGACGGTCGTTTCGTAGCGGACACGCTGCTTAGGGGGGGGCGGAGAGCCGCTACGAGTACGATAGCGATTCTCCTGCGGCTGCCGTCGATTCCGTAGTTATAGAGCGGAAGGAGACTGCAATGGGGTCGTCCGCCCCACAAGAAGGCCCTCCCTTCTCGGTATGGCGCCGACATGCGCACGCTGGCTCAAACTGCTCGATGCGCGAAGTGTTGTTATGGCTTCACTCAGCCTGCGGACGCCCAATCATCCGCGCACCACATTCTGCCCATGTGCATGGGCGGCTGCCCCCACCGCCATATGGTCTCCGGCGTGCGCCGTTGCCCCTGGTTCAAAGACGATCCCGATGCCTACGTCCTCGCCAAAACTCGCGCCGCCCGCAAGAGCCGCCAATAAAACCTCCGGCCCTGCTTGGCCCTGGGAATAAAAGTCAAACTTGCCCGATCCATGCCTCGTGCAAGGGCCGTTCTACTTCCCAAACCTGATCTGCCTGTCGCACAGCTCGAGGGCGACAAGGGAAGCCTGGGCCACCTCCTTGATATCCTCTGCGAACTACTGGAGTGCGGCACAGTCGGATGACTGGACCGTTTTCGTTGGAGCTTGGTTGTTTGCCTGTGTGAATGGCGTATTTGTTTTAGCTAGCGGTTGCGACGCCTTGTTGCGGAAATACCAACTGCTGCAACTGCGCCACTGGCAACACTCAGGGCGACAGCCATCGCACCGTTGTCGCCCGTCGCGGGTAGGGTGGTCCCGGCTGGTTTAACCGCCGCTACTGCCTTAGTGGAAACGGGATTTGCCGCGGGCTTTTCTGCCTTGGGCTGCGGTGTGGGCTCGGGCTTGGTTTCCGGTTCGGGTTTGACCTCTGGGCTCGGTTTAACACTTGGATCGGGTTTGGAACCGCTCGTATCGGTTGCAATCAAGTGCACGTCGCTGTCGAAGACGTAGCGGATGTAGTAATCGTGCCGCGTCTCGTGCATAATCCCCTGCCCGCTGTCGAAGTCGCGGTCAACGTGTGTGCCAAGGTGGGTTGAGCTGATGAGGTTCAGCCTGTAAGGGATTTGGTCGTCGGCGTAGCCGCCTGTAAAGACTGCGGTTGCTCTAACGTGATTGTCGATCATGGTCAGGGCAATAGAGACGCTGGCCTCTTTGGGGCTCTCGGTTTTTATAAGGCTTTCGGTATCGGTGTCGATCTTGAAGAGAAGGACGGTGTCGTTAAGCCCGTAGATGAAGTCTTCGGGTTTGTCGGGGAAATCGTATACAAACGCCTCATTCTGGACCAACATGAAGGCAGGAGGGAGCTCCAGGTCATAGTTATGGTCGACAACGGCGGTAGCTGTGAAGCTGCCTTCCGCGTTGGCTTCGTTGCAGGTAATGGGTGCTGCGACATCGGTTTCGGGCATTTCTGTCGCCAGTGCTGCGCAGGGTAGCAAAAGCAGTCCTGCCACAAGAATGCTTACTCCGAAGGCGGCGATTCTGGCGTCTGCATGACGCTTGACGTCGCGGATAGACAGGCCAGTCCGTTTGTTATGGGTCTGCGGTGCAACATGCTGTCCATACATAAGACGCTCCTTGTTCGTAGGCCGGTTTCCGCGGATCTATATTGCGCCTGGCCGATGCGGCTAGGCTCTTTCACGCGAACGCTTATGCGAGCAGGGAGAAAGCTCAAGCTAATTTTCTCACAGTCGATACTTTGCGAGCAACGATTTGCTGTTCAATTCTCGGAGAGAAAATCAAGGTGGCCGAGGAGTTATCAGGCAATGAGATTGTGTCTAGAGAACACGAACGAGAGATGCGATCTACAGACGACTGAATAGCTCTATCCGTTTTGGATACAACGAAATGTATGCCGCGCGCCTGCGGCATGAAGAAGGGAGATTCTTATGAATATCGTTGTATTGAGCGGTAGCCCGCGCAAGGGCGCCAATACCGACACCATGGTCGAGGCGTTTGCTGAGACCGCGCGCGAGGCCGGCCATACGGTCGAGGTCATCCGCGTTGCCGGCAAGAAGATTGCTGGTTGCCTGGGGTGTCAGTACTGCTTTGCCCATGAGGGTGCCTGCGTGCAGAAGGACGACATGGCCGGTGTGCTCGAGACACTGAAAGGCGCCGATATGGTTGTCTTCGCTTCGCCTATCTACTGGTTTGATATCACTGCGCAGGAGAAGGCCGCCATCGACCGCCTGTATGCCTTCGGTGCTACGGGCTTCCCGTTCACCAAGACGGCCCTTTTGCTCGATAGCCATAGCGAGGGCGTCTATGATGCGGCGATCGCTATGTACAAGTCAACCTGTGCGTACTGCAAGTGGGAGGACCAGGGCATTGTCACCATCAGCGGTATGACCGAGCGTGACAGCATGGTCTCCTCGCCCAAGTTGGAAGAGGTGCGAGAGCTCGCTCGCAAACTCGCCTAAGGACAAGAAGAACGCATGGCAATAAGCGTTGGCGGAAAGCCTACTTCCCTTACCAAGAGGATTACTGATTGCCATGCGTTGATGTCCTTATGGACAATCTCCGCGTGCTAGGAGACTTTCTCGCTCAGGAACTCCCTGAATGCGGGGATGTCAAAGCCAACGAGACCACGCCCACGTTCCCCGATGACGCCGTCCTCGAGAAGGCGGCGTTTGTATTGGCTTGCGTAGTTGCTGGCGACGCCCATGCGTTTGGCTATCTCCGAGACCCTGCTGGGGCCAGAATCGGGCAGCATCGCGAGTAAAAACTCAATGTCTTTATCGGAAAGCTCTCGATAGGTCGTTTCGAGAATGCGATCACGCAGCTCCATGCGTGCGAGTAGGGAACCCTGCTGGACATCGGATGCACTGATTTGGGGCGAGTTCTCCGAAACATCCCAAGTGCGATATCCGACGAGCTGCATCATGTAGGGGAATCCGTCGACGGCCTTCACAGCATTCTCGAGCGCTTCTGGTGTGATTGAACGTCCTCCGGCCTCAACGGTTTTGCGAAACGCGTTTGCAATTTCAACGTCAGTGATTCGTCCTAACTGATGATATTGGGAACGCCTGAGGAACGAGACGGAATCGTTACGCAGCAACGCCGATACTTTGTAGGGCAGTCCTGCCATGAGTAGGGCAACTTTTTTACCTTCGCGTACAAAGTGCTGGTAAACAGAGGCAAATTGAAGCATTTCTTCGAGATCGACGGTGACTTCATCGATGGTAATGAGAAGTCCGATGTCATGTTTTTCGAGTTGCTTAAAGATGCCATTCATGCGTGTGCGCCAGTTGCCCTGGACCTCTTGAGCATATGTCCAATCGATGCCCACTGGACCAATTTGAACGCCGTTTATGCGCGCATGAGGCTGTGAGAGGTAGCTATCTGCGGCTTCTTTGGTTCGCTCGATAATATCTTCGAGCATGCCTGGCATGGCGGAGACATTTGCTGCGATCCAACCGTGTTCAAGCGCCGTTTCTGAAAGGAGCGAGAGAAGCGCCGTCTTGCCCGTTCCCCTTGCGCCCGTAAAAATAGTCGACAGGTTTGGATCTCCTGGGCCGTTGATAAAACCACGGTTGATGTCACGCAGAATATGCTCGCGACCCGCTAGAAAGGGAGGGATACTTCCGAACGTCGGGGTAAAGGGGTTCTTGCTGTACTCCATGGTGTCTCCTTTGTAAGTTTTGCTAATTTTTGCAAGTTTTGCTAATTTTTGCAAGTTTTGCTAACGACCGACCAAAGGGCATCGAAGCAGTGACGCTGACATTTTTTAACGCAGAAAAATAAGCAGAAATCAATTAATCTGCGTTAAGAAATAGTTGAGAAGAAAAACGACGAGTCCCGGGCGCAATGCCGTTGCGCTCCGGGCCTCGTCGCTTTGCGAAGTATCTAACGGTCTCGTTGCCGTGGTACCTAGTCAAACAGGCTCGGCATGTCGTTTTCCTTCATGAGGGCACCGGCTGAGGGGAGGCTCTGCGCGGTGAACTTCTCGGCCGAGACGCCGGCGCCAAGAATCTCCTCGGTCGTGCCGACGGTGGTGACCGAGCGGCCCTTCTTGGCCGTAAAGGCCTGGACGCCCTGCGTGTTGGTAGTCGTCTTGGTCTTGAGCAACGACGTGTTGAAGTTCATCAAACGATAGTCGCTCGAGACCAGTGCGATGTCGCGATCTTCCTTGAGCACCTGGGCATACAGCAGCTTGCTGCCGCCGTAGATGGCGTTCTTGAGGCGTTTGCGGTTGGTCTTGGTGACGTATCCAGAAAGCGCGACGCGCACCGCGCGGCCGTTCTCAAAGACGAACAACACGTCGGCCTTGTAGTCCTCGGGGTCGATGACCCAGATGACACTCTCGTCGGGTTCCATCTCAAGATCGGTCGGCAGGTACGAGCCCAGCTGGGCCGACTTGGTGTCCTCAAATGCCGCAACCTTGCACTTGTACACCTGGCTCTTGTTGGTAAACACGAGCAGCTCGTGCGTGTTGGAGGACGGGAACTCGATAAAGGGTTTGTCGCCGTCCTTGTACTTGAGCGTGGTCGCCTTTTTGAGTACGCGGTCCGTCATCTTCTTAAGGTAGCCATCGCGCGAGAGCATGATGGTGACCGGGTACTCCTCGACCTCGGGCTCCAAGCTTACTTCGATAACCTCATGGGGCTCGATCCTGCCCGTGCGGCGCGGCATCACATACTTCTTGTTGACCGCGGCCAGCTCGTCGCTGATGACCTTCTTGATGTTCTCCTCGCTGGAGAGGATCTCCTCAAGCTCGGCAATCTCGCCCTCAAGCTTAGCGATGTCCTTGGTGCGGTTGAGGATGTACTCCTCGTTGATGTTGCGGAGCTTGAGCTCGGCAACAAACTCGGCCTGGGTCTCGTCGATGTCGAAGCCGCGCATAAGGTTGGGCACGACCTCGGCCTCGAGCTTGGTGCCACGGATGATGGCGATCGCCTTGTCGATGTCGAGCAGGATCGCCTCGAGGCCGTGCAACAGGTGCAGGCGCTCGGACTTTTTTCCCAGGTCAAAGTTAATGCGGCGACGCGTGGACTCAATACGCCACTTGACCCACTCGTGCAGGATCTGACGCACGCCCATAACGCGAGGGTAACCATCGACCAACACGTTGAAGTTGCACGAGAACGAATCCTGCAGCGTGGTCGAGCGATAGAGCTTGGCCATGAGCTTGTCGGGGTCGACGCCGCGCTTAAGGTCGATGGCGATGCGCAAGCCCGAGAGGTCGGTTTCGTCGCGGATGTCAGCGATCTCCTTGACCTTGCCCTCTTTGGAGAGCTTGACGATGCGCTCGATGATGACATCGGTCTTGGTGGTGTAGGGGATCTCGTAGACCTCGATGATGCGCTCTTCGGGAATCCAACGCCAGCGGGAGCGAATCTGGAAGCTGCCCAGGCCGGTCTCAATAATCTTTTCCATCTCCTCGCGGCGGTAGATGATCTCGCCGCCGGTCGAGAAGTCGGGCATGGGCATGTACTCGAGTAGGTCGCAATCGGGATCCTGCAGGTAGTGCATCGTGGCGGTGCAGACCTCGTTGAGGTTGAAGCCGCAGATGTCGGACGCCATGGCGACGCCGATGCCCTTGTTGGCCGAGACAAGGATGTTGGGGAACGTGGTGGGCAGCAGGCGCGGCTCCTTCATGGCACCGTCGTAGCTGTCGACGAAGTCGACCGGGTCCTTGTCGATGTCCTTGAAGATCTCGGCGCTGATGGGGGAGAGCTTGGCTTCGGTATAACGCGAGGCGGCGTAGCTCAGGTCGCCCGAATAGTACTTGCCAAAGTTGCCCTTCGACTCAACGAACGGTGCGAGCAACGCCTCGTTGCCGGTTGCCAGGCGCACCATCGTCTCGTAGATCGCGGCATCGCCGTGCGGATTGAGCTTCATGGTCTGGCCCACGATGTTGGCGCTCTTCTGGCGCTCGCCCTTGAGCAGACCCATCTTGTACATGGTGTAGAGCAGCTTGCGGTGCGAGGGCTTAAAGCCGTCGATCTCGGGGAACGCACGCGAGACGTTGACGCTCATGGCGTAGGGCATGTAGTTGACCTCGAGCGTCTGCGTGATCGGCTGGTCGGTGACCTCGGAGTGCAGGCCGATGACGTTCTCGGCGTTGACCTGCTTTTTCTTTGGCTGGTTCTTCGTCTTCTTCTTTGCCACGATATCCTCTTGAACTTCTTATGGGCCGTCGTTATCGATTTGCTGTTACTGCAGGTCCAGCTGGTCCAGGTATTCCTTGCCGTGCTCGGAGATATGGCGCTTGCGGCCTGCCTCGTCGTTGCCCAGCAACAGATTGAACATGGTCTCCATCTTGGTGACGTCCTCGGGCTCCACCTTGATCAGGCGACGCGTCTCGGGGTTCATGGTGGTGAGCCACATCATGTCCGGGTCGTTCTCACCAAGACCCTTGGAGCGGTTGATGGAGCACTTTTGGTCGCCAATCTCCTTGAGGATGCCGTTCTTCTCGAGCTCGGTGTAGGCAAAGTAGGTCTTCTCTTTGCAGTTGATCTCGTAGAGCGGCGATTCGGCGATATACACGTAACCCTCGTCGATAAGCGTGGGCACCAGGCGGTAGAGCATGGTGAGCACGAGCGTACGGATGTGATAACCGTCAACGTCGGCGTCCGTACAGATGATGACCTTGTTCCAGTTGAGGTTGTCCAGGTCAAAGGCACCAAGGTTTTTGATGCGCTTGTCCTTGATCTCCACGCCGCAGCCCAGCACGCGCATGAGGTCCATGATGATGTCGGACTTAAAGATGCGCGGATAGTCTTCCTTCAGGCAGTTGAGGATCTTACCGCGGACGGGCATAACGCCTTGGAACTCGGCATCGCGCGAGGTGCGAATGGCGCCTGCTGCCGAGTCGCCCTCTACGATGTAGATCTCGCGGCGGCTCTTGTCCTTGGAGCGGCAGTCGATGAACTTCTGCACGCGGTTGGCCATGTCGGTCTTCTGCTGTAGGTTGGTCTTGATGCTCTGACGCGTCTTCTCGGCGTTCTCGCGCGAACGCTTGTTGATGAGCACCTGCTCCATGATCTTGTTGGCAGCGTCTTTGTTCTCGATTAGGTAGGTCGAGAGCCGCTCCTTAAAGAAGGCCGTCATAGCCTGCTGGATAAAGCGGTTGTTGATGGCCTTCTTAGTCTGGTTTTCATAGGACGTCTGGGTGGAGAAGCAGTTGGTCACCAGCACCAGACAGTCCTGGACGTCCTGCCACTTAATGCCGCTCTCGTTTTTGTTGTACTTGCCCTGTTGCTTAATGTAAGCATCGATGGCACTGGTCAGAGCGCTGCGGGCGGCCTTCTCGGGCGAGCCGCCATTCTCGAGCCACGATGAGTTGTGGTAGTACTCCTGCATCATGAAGGTGCGCGAGAAGCACATGCACGCGGTGATCTTTACATTGTAGTCGGGCAGGTCCTCGCGATCGCGACCGCGACGGTCGGCCTCGATAAAGAAGGGCTCGGTGAGGTAGTCGGTACCGACCTTCTCGAGCACGTAGTCTTCGATGCCCTTGGGATAGCAAAAGTCCTCTTCGGAAAACTCGCCATCGTCGCCCTCAATGCGCAGGCGGAAGGTCACGTTGGCGTTGACCACGGCCTGGCGGCGCATGGTCTCGCGATACCAATCGTGGGGGATGCTGATGGAGGTAAAGACCTCAAGATCGGGGCGCCATTTGATGGTGGTGCCGGTACGGTCCTCGTCGCTGGGCTCAATCTTGAGTGCCTTCTTTTTGGCGCCAACGACCTTGCCCTTTTTAAAGTGCAGGGAGTACTTGTTGCCGTCGCGCCAAACCGTGACGTCCATGTATTCGGAGGCGTACTGGGTCGCGCACGAGCCCAGGCCGTTGGTACCGAGCGAGAAGTCGTAGTCGCCGCCCTGGTTGTTGTTGTATTTGCCACCTGCGTAGAGCTCGCAAAAGACGAGCTCCCAGTTAAAGCGCTTCTCGGAGGGGTTCCAGTCGAGCGGGCAGCCGCGGCCGTTGTCCTCTACCTGAATGGAACCATCGCGAAAGGCGGTAAGGGTGATGAGCTTGCCGTAGCCCTGGCGCGCCTCGTCAACGGCGTTGGACAGGATCTCGAAGGCGGCATGCGCGCAGCCGTCGAGTCCGTCCGAGCCAAAGATGACGGCGGGGCGCAGGCGTACGCGCTCCTCGTCCTTGAGCTGGCGGATACTGTCGTTACCATAGTTTGCGGTGTTTTTTGCCATACTCGCTCTCTCGGTGCTCCTTTGCTGCGTTTAAGTCATATAGATAGTCAAGGTAGCATAGCCCAGCCCACAGACGATTCCAACCAACACGAAATCCATCGAACAACCGTTCGATTAGATAATGAATGCTTGGAATGCGGGAGGGACCTGTCCTGTCCTATCCAAACATCTGCGGCAGGTCGATGAAGACGGTTCGATCGCTTTCGCCAGCTTCGAAGCCCGAACGGGAGAAGAATCCATAGCGATGGCACTTGAGTCCCGTTGCCTCGACTTGGGCGATTTCCTCGTCGACCATTTTTTGCGTGATGGGGGATTTGCGGAACTTTGCTTCGTAGAATGCGTAGCCCTCGGGGTCTTGCGTTACCACATCGAATTCGCCGCTCGTTTTGTTTGCGGGGTCGTCGTACCAGTACTTGCCTATGGCGTCGAAAGCCGGTTCGATCTTGCCGGTCCTGTTCTGCCGCACGAGGTATTGACGGCAGATCTCCTCGAACATATGAGGAACGTAGTTTTCCTCGAAGTCTTGGAAGACGTGACGATCATAGAAGACTTCCGGGTCGAGCAGCTGACGCGCTGAGGCATTGCGGAAAACATAGCGATAGTAAAAGAGCGAAAGCGGATCCACTACAAAGTAGCCAGACTTGCGCTTGTTCGTAGGGTCGTTGATGGGTGCACGCTTTTGGACGATTTCGAGTGACATGAGCTTGTCGAGCACGTCTGCCATGGCCGGACCGCTCGAGACGTGCGACTGTGCCAGCACGTCCCCCCAACGGGAGTAGCCTTGTGCGAGAGCCCCGAAAACTTCGTTGGCGTTGGTCATCTTCGAGATCTCGGCGTTGAGATAGGACGGCACCTCGCTTTCTAAGCGGGCACCAGGTTCCGTGACGAGCTCGATGATGTTGTCGCGTACGCTTTGGGATTGATCGATGAGGCGATTGTAAAAGGGGATACCGCCAAAAACGCTATAGAGCCGCACCTTGTCCTCGGGCGAGAACGCGGGATAGAACTTCGCAGCGTCAAAGTAATCCATGGGCTTAAGCTCAAGCGCGAGATCAATTCGCCCGTAGAGGGGGCTTTCATGCTCGATGAGGGATTTCATAATCTCAACGTAGGAGCCGCACAGGACAATGTTTAAACGTGAGTCTTCCCTGTGGGCGTCGATTGAGGTCTGAAGAATGCTGTCTAAGCCTTTAACCGCATCTCTCAAGTAGGGGTATTCGTCGAGAACGAGGGTAATGTTCTTGTCTTTAGCTTGGGCAAACAGAAATTCGATGAGCTCGCGGATGCCTGTGAAGGCGAGCGGAGGAAAGCTCAGCGCTTCAGCAACAAGGACGGACAGACTCTCGAGGTTGTCTGCCTCGGAGGTTTGGCGGCACTCGTAATAGACCGTTGCGACGTCCGACAAATCGGTTAGCGCCTGCTTGATGAGCTCACTTTTTCCGACGCGACGCCTGCCGTAAATGAGAACATTGCGCTGCTCGGGTGCTTTGAGCGTTTTCTTAATACGGGCGAGCTCACGCTCCCTGCCAATAAATTCCACTTACTCGGTTCCTTCCGACTCGGTTTTGTCCGAGTTAATTGTATCGCATGGATCAGTTTATGCTCGAGTTTACTCGGACAAAACCGAGTCGGTTCTGCCCGAGTAAATTTGAAGGCGGCCGAATGCGTCTTGCTGCGTTTGCGGTTGGATACGTTGTCGAAAACGTGTCGTGCGGATTGTTGGATCGAATCGAACATTGGGACAGACGTCTCGTTTTATGGGCCGGGGGCGTGCATGTGCGAGTTCTTTTGGCCCATAAGGAACGCTGGTGGGTCGTTATTTGGGCCACGGGTCACTTCGCCGGCGCCGTGTTTCGTCATACGCTCATAGTGGAAGCCGATGCCACGGGGTCGACTTGGGACTCGGGCAATGGATGAGCTGCAAGCCGAAAGGAGCGGTGAGAATGATGAGGCCCATGACAAAGAAACTGCTGTTAGGAATTCCCACCGTGACGCTTTCGGCCGTGCTGGCGTGTACAGTGGCCGGCTGTGGCGGTAGTGCTCCGAGCGGCTCGCCTGGCGGTTCGGGCGGCAGCGCGCCTGTGCAGGAAAAGCCCAGGGCCTATGATTCGCAGACGGTCGAGGTGGCAGGCATTACCTATGAGTCGGTGGCTCACGGTACGTTCTATCGCGGCGATGCCAAGCTGCAGGACGGCTTTTACCTGCACATCAAGATCACCAACAACAACACAAAGAACAGGACGTTCAGTTCCTTTAACGTGCATGCTGCCCAGGGCGATCTTGAGGCAGGCGACCCGTTGTTTACTTCCGGCAAGGCGGCCGTGCTCGACTACGTTGCAAGCGAGGCTCCCGATGAGCTGCACGAGGGCATCGACCTTTCCGAGAGGCCAGATATCGGCCCGGGCGAGACCGTTGAGTACGTGTATTTCTGGGCGCCCAAGACGGCGTACTACGGGCCCATCACTGTCGAGTTCGTAGACGCTTATGCCCCCGCCAAGAATCATGAGGCCATGCACTTTGACACCACGGGATGCGAGACCAAGGAGTTCAAGGCGGCCGGCGGCGTGGCCGATTCTGGCGAGAAGGCAGATTTAACGGGCATCGACTGCGCATCGTACAGCATCGAGGCCGCCGATGGGTACACGCTGGATTCGTCCGACGAAGAGCGCGAAAAGGCAAACTTCTTCCACGACGAGACTGGAGGACGCCTGAACATCAGCATCTTCCCGCGCTCGCCGGAGGAAGAGGTTGCAAGCCTAGAGCAGGTCTACGAAGGCAAGGAGACAACAACCGACCAGGTCGAGTACAACGGCATAACGTGGCTGCGCTTTACCGGTCCCGACAACGGCCATACGCTGTTTGCGACGGCTCCCGCGACGGGCGAGACCGTCCGCGTGTCGATTGGCTGGAAGATCGATTGGGACGCCGCCGCGCCCATGATGGAGGCATTGAAGCTCAAGTAGCGGGTTGCGATTCCCATGTCAGGCGACTCAGGGCTGGCTCCGAGTTATCGGGGCCAGCCCCTTTTGGTGTTCGATGAGCCGAGTCGGCGTCTCTCACAAAAGTAACTAGGAGCTAGCGAGACCTATCCGAATTGACCTCATTGGCGGTGTCTTTTTCGAGCGCCGTGCGGCGGGCGCTGTAGGCGATGAGGCCGGCGCCTGCCGCGGCGAGTGCTGTAGCGGCTGCCGTAAGGGGAGCATTGACATCGCCCGTGCCAGCGAGCGCGCCCGCTTTTCCGGAGCGCTTGTTATTGCTGTGGTCCTTGCCACTGCCGGAGCTCCTTCCGCCGGAGCCGCCGCCCTCGTCGGTACCGCCGCCACTCGAGCCGCCATCGTCGTCTGCTGTCATCGGGGCGTCGTGAAGTTCTGTCGTATCCGCGCTGTCGCATACGCCGACCTGAACTTCTGAGCGTTCGCATGCCGCGTCGGGCACATGAAGCTCGTGCAGTACGGCACCCAGCGCCGAGTTTGCGCCCGGTTGAATTTCCTCGAGCGTTACGGGATCGAGCGCCACCAGATTACGCGCCTTCGCATACAGCGTTACGCGTTTGCCCACTTCGTCGCTCCAACTCTCGGGGATAGCGAAGCTCATGCGGAACTGTGCCGTGCAACCCGGTGCCAGCACGGCGTTGCCACTGTCGGCTACCAGCGGGTGCGTTGCAAAAGGTGTGCCCAGCGTTTCGAGCGCGTACTTCACGTGTGCCATGTCGTTGACCGAAGCGTCCTCGGCAAGCTCTGGATCGTAGATCGATGCCATGCGTGTGTTCGCTCCGAACCCGATGGATGCGCTGGAGAACGGCTGGCTGGAGCCCTCTCGGTACAGATCGATTGTGCCGGCGGTCAGCAAGGTGTTGCCGTCGTTTCGCACCGTGACCATGAAGGATTCGCCTGCTGCTCCGGGCACCACCGCGCCCGAGGTAGCGACTGCGCCCGTCGGAGTGGCACACGCCACCAAGGGCACTTCGATGCCGTGTAGTTCTGCCTCGCTCTTCTCCGCGCTCACAATGTGCGTGGCGAGCGCGGAGAGCATGCTCCCCGACGTCAAAAATGTCGTTATCTGATCGACGGGATGGTCCAGCTCGCACATCACGAACGACTCCGTAAACAGATCGCCTGCCAAGGTGCTGGCGAAGATGCGGAAGTGCTTGCCCATCACTGCTACCGGGTTGCCTTCTTCGTCGTAGGTTTGCCCCACCTTGCCATCGGTGTTCTCTACATAGAGCACGCACCTGCCGTTGTTGCTTACGCTAAACGATGCCGGGCCACAGCCTGCGGCACCCACGGGCTGCGTTGCAAATGCCGATGCGCCTCGCGTCCAAGTAATATGCTGCAGTTGCTCGTTGACGGTAGCCAAAAAGCCCGTGTGCTGCGGCCACGGCACCGCGTGGGGTACTGTGGCATCTGGCGACATAACGCCCCAGCTCGCAATGGACTGGCCGATCACGGCGTACGATGCACAGCCACAACCGCCTGCGGTCTCGTATGCAATGGGCACCACCATTTTGCCGTTGATATTCTCGGGCGCGCCGAGCTCGATGCTCGACGGTGCCTGCGGAAAGCGGAGGACCTGACGGAACGTGAGACTGTCGCCCGAAACGTCCGACCACAGGGTAAAGCACTCCAGCGCAACCTCGGCCTCGCTGCCGAGCGTCTTTTCTGCGGTGGTTCCGCGGCGGTGGAGGTAGGCGCCCGACAGGCGCCCGTCGACAAGTGTCTTGCCCACCGTGATGCGTGGGCACTGCAGGCAATGGTAGCCATCCTCCTGAAGGCGGCCGCGCGAGATGCTGCGCCACGACGTGTGCGATATCACGCGAACTCCGTCGTTGCTTATGCGCAGGCGCACAACGGACAGTATGCCGGATGTGCTCGCCGTATCGAAAAGGGTGTTGTCGCCGGCGGGGCGCTCGCCCGAGACCAGCAGCACGTAGGCGTCCTGGTTTCCTCTTCCGTCCGTATATTCCACTACGTCGAAGTCGTAATCGTATATGCTGTCGCGCTCCACGTCGCCCTCGCCAAACCCAAGGGGAAAGTCCACAGGCGTGGGAGCGGACCACGTCCCGTTTGCCTTTGTGTGTACCACCAGGCGCGAGCGACCATTGTCGCCGTAGCGCACCGAGGCGATACGGAACAGGCATTCTACGCCGGCAATCATTGCCAGCTTCATGTGGGCTTCGCTGAGCACGCCAGCAAACAGCACGTTGTCGCTCGAGGGCTTGATGCCGCCACGCTCGTCCTCCGACACGCCGGCAGAATCGGCGTTCGGGTCGGCAACGGTGTTCGTTGCCTGACCGATGTAGGTGTACTCATACATCGGCGCGGCGTTTTCGTCGTTCTCTATCAGTGCATGGACGAAATGCTCGATCTGTCCCGTGTCGTCGCTTTCTGCA
This sequence comes from uncultured Collinsella sp., assembly GCA_965147105.1. Taxonomy (GTDB): domain Bacteria; phylum Actinomycetota; class Coriobacteriia; order Coriobacteriales; family Coriobacteriaceae; genus Collinsella. The sequence continues at coordinate 33,647 of CBCTIZ010000006.1, forward strand.
TCCGCCTCGAGCTCAATGCGCGTGACCGCCCGATCCCAATCGCGCACGACAGGCGCGGCGTTTACGGCAGCGGCCTTAACCTCGGCGCGTGCGAGCAGTTCGGCGTTGGTGACGATGGTGGCCGATGCGATAAATTGCGGCACGCCGCCCGCCTCAATGTTGCCGGCCGAGCCGAAGCAGGCATCCAGCGTATAAGGCGTATCTCCACCCAATGCGAGCTCAGAGCGCTGGAGCACATACTGGTCGCCATTGTTCACCGACATATTCCACGAATCGATGAGCGTGGGCCACGACCCCGACCAAGCCTTGGTGGTCCACTTGAACATTACGAATTGGAGTATCACATCGACATCGACGTCTGCACCTACGCGCAGTCGCGGAAGCTGGTGTCCATCTGCCTTCTCGTACCCAATGAACAGCGTGAGGGATGCGGCGCCGCGCACGGCAGACGAAGCGACGCCTGCAACGCCGGCGCCAAAGGTGACGGCAAGCCCGATCTGGATGGTGAACGAGCCCGACGTGTTTGAATAGTCGAGCGAAATGTTTTTAAAAAACGCCGCGCCGCTGCCGTGCGTGTGGGCACCCACGGCGAGCGCCAGTTTTGCCAGCACCCAGGGGTTGACGTTTAGGAAAAATGGCACCGGTCCTAGGGTAAACTGCTCGGTCCAATTGAGGTCGGTTCTTACCTGGAAGAGGGCCTTAATATTGCCGTATGCGGGGTCGTTGTTGTTACCCCAGGTTTTGCCCACCCAATCGTAGGCGAGCGAGCCGTACAGCTGTGTGGCGATATCCATCGTGAACAGCGGCGTGCAATGGTGGCGAAGGAGCTTGGTGTTTCTTGGATCGGTGCCCGAACCGGCACTCATCCTCTTGTACTGATTCCACTTCCCCTCCATCTCGTCGAGGTAGCGGTTTGCCTGCTTGGCGCCCGACTCGCGCGGCGATTTCTTCCAGTATTCCGGATCAGGGTTGCCCGAATCGTTCATATAGCTAGCTGGTTTGTACCCTCCGCCAAACAGCACGTATCCAGCAAACGAGAAATCGAACAGAATGGGAAATGTGGGCATCCAGCACGTGAACTTATTGCCGCCGATACCGGGAAACGCCGCGGGGAAATCAAACGGAGTGATCTCTTGGTCCATGGTGGTGGGAATGATGGTGGTCGAGCCCGATTCCGCCTTTGCGGCCGGCGCGGTGACAACGGCCATAGGGGATGAGAGCGTGTAGGTTTTGCCCTGGTAGTCGAGCATAAAGCGCAGCTTGCACCCTTCCTCCAGAAGGCCCGAAGCTGCATCGAGGAACGTGTCTTCAAGCGTGAACGTCGCCAGATTATCCGCGCCCGATGCGCTGGCCTTGATCTGGCCGATCTGCGTGACGGTTTCGGGTGAGCTGCCCGCAGCGGGCATCACTTTATTGATATGCAACGTTGCCTGCCCGCCCTGCGGCAGATGAGCCTGCACGGTAAAAGCGTGCGTGTCGGGCTGGTCGTTTGCTGCTTCGTCCGCTGGCATTGCCATAAACGTGGCGTCGGCGTACTGGATGTCCCATTCGTCGAACGTGAGCTGTCGAAAGTACGGCTCGCCATCGGAGAGCGGACGTGTGGGTGCGGTAATAGCGGCGCCGCCCTGGATACGCGCAAGGGGAATCTCGACATCGCGGTAGCCTGCCATGCTAATGGAGATGCCGCCGTTAAAGTCGTACGCGTCGAGAAGCGTTGCCTCGTCCACGTAGCCTTCTGAAAGAGGGGCGACCTCAAAGATGGCCGTGCCTTCGTCATCGGTCGTGGCGGTGAGCTGCTTGCCTGCGGCATAGCGCGATATGAGCGTGACCTGGGCACCCGTGATGGGCGTATTCTTGTTGGCGACGTCGACCACGACCACACCAAACATGGTGCGCGAGAGCACCAAGACCTTGAAGGGATCATCTTCGTCGGCGTATGCCTCGGCGGGGGCGAACGGCAATATGAAGGCGTTTGCGCTTCCCGGCACGCGCGGCAACATAATGCTCGCCAGCGAGGACGCTCCGGCAACAAGTAACGAACGGCGATCAAGCATCTTTGGCTCCCATCCCGCAGGTATCGGTGGAAATAATCCAATTTTGCGAGAAGGCATCCTGTCACGGTAGTGCCGTCCGAGGGCCAAAATGTCCAATTTGAGCGAGCGAAGCGCCGGGGCTCCGGGGCGCACGTGCCGCGCTAGGCAGTCTGGCCGCTAACGCAGCATATGCGCGACCAGTTCGGTGCGCGTGCCGATGCCAAGCTTTGCATACACGTTGGACAGTCGATTTTTAACGGTACCTGGCGACACGCCCATGTGGCGTGCGATTTCGGCGTTGGTCCATCCGCGGCAGGCGAGCATGGCCATGGTGAACTCCGTGGTCGTTAAATCGTCGGCAACGTCCTCGCCCGAATCGGGGTTGTGGATGCGCCGCCAGCCGTAGCTGAATCGATACGTAATCTCGATGATACGTGCGAAATCGTCAGGGTATTGCGATTTTAGGCATGCCTCGATGAGTCCCTGCAAAAGGCCGTGGTGCTCGCCAATGAGCTCGATAAGGCCGTCGGGGCGCGCAATGTTCCAAGCGGCTCCGAAGTGCGTTTTTGCGGCGTCGACGTCTTTGAGACTCATGCATGCCATGGAAGCTGCCAGGTGCAGGAACAGTTCCGAGATCGGATAGCTCCCCTGTTTCATGATCAGGGCGTTTTCCGCCATGCCCAGACTGCGGCCATATTCGCCGCGCAGGTACAGGGCATGCGCCATCACGTAGCTGGCGAACAGGCGCAGGCCTTCGGGCAGATGCGCCGCAAGCGGATAAAACTCTTCGGCAGAATACGGGGAAGGCAAGTGCAGCAGGACGCTTGCGGCCGAGGAGAACAGGATATGCGTGGCGTGGATGGCGGGCGATTCCTCGTTGGCCGGCGTATCGAGGATGCCAGCAAAGCACCGGCGGGCGTCGGCGATACGGTTGAGCGACAGGCTGGCGTATCCGCAGATAAAGCATGCGGAATAGCGCAGTGCGGAATCGGTGGCGTCAAGATAGGGGCGCGCCGTCTTGGCAGCGAGGGCGGCCTGTCCGCGAAAGTACAGCGCTTCTGCCGTGGCGATGGTGCGTGAATCGGGGTCGGAAATGCCTGCAACCGCAGCGTCAATCTGCCCCGGCACAAAGGCAGTGCACATCAACGGCATGGGAACGCATGGGTAGCCATCGCAGTCCATCTTCCATCTCCCAACAGCTGGCAACAATAGCAGCAATTGTACTCCTGTTGCTCGGGACCCCTTTCGTTTTACTGCTCGGTTGACGCTGCGGATCGTTTTGGAAGGCTTACGAGCATGGTGGTCCCGTTCTCGGAACTTGTTTCGACCTCCACTGTGCCACCGTGAAGAGCTGCAATCTCCCAAACGAGCGCTAGTCCGAGTCCTGCGCCGCCGTATGCCCTGCTGCGGGATTTGTCTAGACGAAAGAACGGTTGGAAGATGCTTTCACGGTACTGCTTGGGTATTCCCGGGCCCTGGTCCTCGACTCGCAGGAACACGTGGCTGTCGTTGTCGCAGATGGAGACGGTAACGCTCGAGTCGGTGCGGCTATAGCGGATAGCGTTTTCGGCCAGGTTAAACACCAGCCGATAGAGGAGCGTGTCGCTCCCGATTACTAGAGCGTCTCCAGCACAATTGAGGGCTATGCCCTTATTTTCGGCAAGTGGTGCAAGGTCGGTGAGGACCTCTTCGGACAAGGAACCAAGTTCCACATCGTCCTCGCAAGGAACACTGCGGAGCTCACTCATCTCGAGCAATACCTTGGCCATTCGAGACATGCGCTCGGTTTGTTCTTGTAGCAGGCCGAGCAGCTCGGCCGTTTCGGGTTGCAAACCGGAGTGCTCGGAGATGAATAGTTCAATCTGTGCTTGCATAAGGGCGAGCGGGGTGCGCAGCTCGTGTGCGGCGTTGCCGGTAAACTGACGCTGTGCAGAGAACCCTTCGCCAAGACGGGCGATCATGTCGTTGAAAGAGGCGCTGCATCGTTGTAGCTCGATGGGCACATCTTCACTGAGCCTGATTTCGCTTAGGTTGTCAGGCTGCACACGCTCGACCTGGGCCGCAAAAGCCCGTAGCGGTTTGAGTGCACGGCCGCTCACAAAGTATGCCAGCGCGCCGCCAAGGAGTGTTACTCCAGCCGTGATGTACCAGGCTGTCGTGCCAAAAGACTCCTGTGCGTCGTTTACGACGATCGTGACCTCGTCATCGGGGGTCGCTTTCGTTGGGTCGAACGCCTGGGGCGAATTTTCGCCGGTTGCGTTAAAGGCCGAGATGTTACTGCCGATGGCATCCATGTAGCGCATGCCCGTATAGCCGACCAGGCAGTTCGTCAGCACGCATGCCGCACACGTGAGCAGTGCCGTCGTAATCGTTATGCGCCATTGCAGCGAAAGCCTTTTCATTCGCTATCCTCCATAACGTAGCCCTCTCCAATCCGATTGCGAATCGGGTCGTATCCCAAAGCGCTGCGTAGCTTTTTGCGGAGTGACGAGATATGAACGCGGGTTGCGTTGCTAAAGCTGTTCACGCTGCTATCCCAAACGTGCTCGATAAGCTCCTCTTGGCTTACCGGTCGCCCCTGATTAAGCATCAGGTATTCCAAGATTCCCGTTTCCTTGCGTGTAAGAGATAGAGCTTCACTGTCCACGGAAGCGATGCGCGCCTTGGTGTCAAAGCTGAGCTTTCTGCAGGTTAATACTATGTCGCTTTGTGCGAAGCGCCTGAGGGTAAGGCTGCGGATCCTTGCCGCAAGCTCGTCAAGATGAAACGGCTTGGTAAGGTAATCGTTGGCGCCGGCATCGAGTCCGGCGACCTTGTCGGCGACCTCGCCGCGTGCGGACAGAATCAGTACCTTGGTCTCGCAGTCGGTTTTCCTAAGTTCCCTGAGCACGGTCATGCCATCGATACGGGGAAGGTTGAGGTCGAGTACCACGAGGTCAAAGACTTCGACGCCCAGCAGGTCGAGCGCCTCCTGTCCGTCGTGGCAGCAGTCGACGCTGTACGCCAAGTTTCGCAAGCTGCGCGCGATTGCATCGCACAGCGCTCGCTCGTCTTCGACGATCAAAATACGCATAACAGTCTCCTTGCACATTCCAAATCGCGCTTAACACGGATTTTATAGTCGATATGGTCCAATGGTCGCGTAACGAAAGGAGTGGTCAGGTTGTTCAAAGCGGTAAAGCCCGTGGTACAGGTCGCTTTGTTGATCGTCGGAATTGCCATGGTGTGCTTTGGTGTTATGCGTGGCGAGGCGGATGCCGTGCTGGCCAAAGCGATTAGGCTGTGCTTGGAGTGTATCGGAATTGGATAAAAGAGAAAACACTGCGTCGCATGTTTTGGCCCGATTTCGCGGATTCATTCAGGCGGCGGCGACGCTGGTCACCAACATTCACCTGCCAAACTTTGCCAAAGGCGGCATCTATCAGGGCGCGGGAAAAACAGTCTGCGTACCTGGACTTAATTGCTATTCGTGCCCCGCGGCATCGGGTGCGTGCCCCATCGGGTCGTTCCAGTCGGTGGTAGGTTCATCCAAGTTCAACTTTTCTTACTATGTTACCGGTACGCTCATTTTGCTCGGCGTGCTGCTGGGACGCTTTGTATGCGGCTTTCTGTGCCCGTTTGGCTGGCTGCAGGAGCTGCTTCATAAGATTCCCGGCAAAAAGTTCTCCACGAAAAAGCTCAAGCCGCTCACGTACATCAAGTACGTCGTGCTGCTGTTTGCCGTGGTGCTGCTGCCCGTCTTGGTGGTTAACGACGTGGGCATGGGCGACCCGTTCTTTTGTAAGTACATCTGTCCACAGGGTGTGCTCGAGGGCGCCATTCCGCTGGCCATTGCCAACGCCGGCATTCGATCTGCGCTGGGGCAGCTCTTTACCTGGAAACTTGCCGTTCTCATTGCCGTGGTAGTGCTGAGCGTTTTGTTCTATCGCCCCTTCTGCAAATGGATTTGTCCACTTGGCGCATTCTATGCGCTCATGAATAGGGTGTCCCTACTGGGGATTCGGGTTGACGCATGCAAATGTGTCTCGTGCGGCAAGTGTTCAAGGGTTTGTCAGATGGACGTTGATGTGGTCCGCGCGCCCAATCATGCCGAATGTATCCGGTGCGGAAAGTGCATCGGGGCCTGTCCTGTCGATGCCATCAGCTATCGCTATGGCCTGGATGTGTCGGCGGAAAAGCTTCCCTTGACCGCCGATAAAAAGTAAACAAGCTTCGACAAAACGGAGGAATGACTATGAAGCTTTCTAAGATTGCGGCCCTGTTTATGGTGCCGGTATTGGCCTTGTGCCTTGTGGCATGTTCGGCGCCCGGTGGCAATGTGAGCGAATCTGCGAGCTCCGATCCTAAGATCGCAGAACTCACTGCGCAGAAGCCGGCCAATGCCGACGAGGCCGCCGAGCTGTATGCGAAGCTCATGCAGAAGGAGAACGAGATCTTTTCGAGTGATAACGCGCTGTGGGAAAAGGTATTCAATGCGGCAAATAAAGACTCGGCAATGATTGAGGACGGCAGCAATTACGGCGATTTCCTGCTCAAGACCATCGACGGCGCCAAGGATGAGTTCACGGCGGATGAGCTTAAGACACTCAAGGCCGGTGCACAGCAGATCAAGGAGATCGAGGACAAGCTCGAGAGCCTGGAGAAGGAGTTCCCCGGCTGTGGAAGCACGCCGAGTGCAGGCGAGAGCGTCGACGCTTCGGCCGCTGGCATGACGGCTGGTGCCAATGCTTCGAGCGAGGCGACGAAGTTCCCCAGCTTTACGGGCAAGGACCTGGATGGCAACGACGTGAACAGCGACGAGCTGTTCTCTAAGAACAAGGTCACCGTCATGAACTTCTGGTTCACCACTTGCAAACCGTGCGTGGGTGAGTTGAGCGACCTTGAGGACCTGAATCAGGAGCTTGCCAAGAAGGGCGGCCAGGTCGTGGGCGTCAATTCCTTTACGCTCGATGGCAACAAGGGCGAGATTGCAGATGCCAAGGACGTGCTGAGCAAGAAGGGCGTGACATATAAGAACATCTGGTTCAAGTCGGATAGCGAGGCCGGTAAGTTTACGTCAAATTTGTTCTCGTTCCCGACAACGTATGTCATCGATCAGAATGGCAACATCGTAGGGGATCCAATCGTGGGAGCCATCAGCTCCGCCGAGCAGCGCGCAGCACTCGACAAGCTTATCGACCAGGCGATTGCGAATAGCGAGCAGTAAAAACCGCGTAAAGCATAGCGAGGATCGTGTGTCGCTGTGCGAAGTAGTCTGCTGCCTTTCAAGATAAGCTCCACCATATAGAGGTCCCGCTCGGGACCTCTTCTTTTGGGCGCCGTCCCGTTCGTTTTTTGGCGCGGTTTGTTACATTCCTCACTGGCGTCGGCAAAAAATGGGGATAGAGTAGGACAAAAGCGTCGAATACGAACGGCGGAGGAGAGCGGGCAGGGTGCCTGCGCAGGAGAGGTTGCCGTCCATGCTGGAGCTCAAAGGTATTTGCAAAAGGTACGTTACGCAGTCGTTTACGCAGGTAGCGCTCGACAGCGTGAGCCTGTCTTTTCGCGATAACGAGTTCGTGGCCATTCTGGGACCTTCGGGGTCGGGCAAAACTACGATGCTCAACGTTATCGGTGGGCTCGATCATTTCGATTCTGGCGACCTGCTGATCGACGGTATTTCGACCAAAGACTTTCACGATCGCGATTGGGATGCCTACCGCAACAACCGCATCGGCTTTGTGTTCCAAAGCTATAACCTCATTCCGCATCAGACCATTTTGGAAAACGTGGAGCTGGCGCTCACGCTCACGGGCGTGGGGCATGCCGAGCGTCGCCAGCGTGCGCGCGAGGCGTTGGAGAAAGTCGGCTTGGGCGAGCACGTTAACAAGCGCCCGAGCCAGCTATCGGGCGGGCAGATGCAGCGCGTGGCCATTGCCCGCGCCCTGATCAATGACCCTGAGATCGTCCTTGCCGACGAGCCGACTGGCGCTTTGGATTCAACGACATCCGTGCAGGTTATGGATTTGCTCAAAGAAGTTGCGCGCGACCGTCTGGTCATCATGGTCACGCACAATCCCGACCTGGCATACCAATACGCCACGCGCATCGTCAACCTGGCGGACGGCAAGATCACCGATGATTCCGATCCTTTCGATGTCGCTGACGCCACGCGCCGCGAGGCCAAGCCTACGCGCAAAACCTCGATGAGCTTTGTGACGGCGCTGGGGCTTTCTGCCCGAAACCTCATGACCAAGAAGGGCCGCACGGCCATGACGGCCTTTGCGGGCTCGATTGGCATTATCGGTATCGCGGCGATTCTGGCGCTGTCCAACGGCGTAAACGGCTACATCAAAAAGGTCGAGGAGGATACGCTCTCGAGCTACCCACTCACCATTTCCAAGCAGGATTACGACCTGTCGTCCATGATGGGCGGACAGGGGGCTACGGATGATGGCTCGTCTGAAAACGTGGATTCGTCCGACGACAGTGCCGGCGGCAAGGCTCAGGGAACCGATAAGATTCCCGTGGTCACGGCTGTAAAGGATATGTTTGCGAGCGTTAAGTCCAACGACATGACGAGCTTTAAGGCATGGCTCGATGCCGGTGGCGACGGCATCGACAAAGAGGTCAACGCCATTCAGTACGGCTACGGTGTATCGCCGGTTGTCTATCGTGCCGGCAAGGGCGATGAGAAGCCTGTCCGGCTGGTGCCCAACGCCATGACCGAGGCCATGAGCGGAGGCGCGAGCTCGGCGGCAACGGTGAGCATGGAATCCATGGGAACCTCGGTCTTTAACGAGATGATCGACGACCAGAGTCTGCTCGACAGCCAGTACGATGTCGTCGCCGGTCATTGGCCCACGTCTGCCAACGAAGCCGTGATGGTGCTTTCGAGTCGTGGCACGGTGGGCGACTATACGCTCTACAGCATCGGTGCGCTGGATATCGATGAGCTCAACGATCTGGTAAACAGCGCTATGACGGCCGACGGTAAGATCGAAACGCCCGAGACCGGCACCGACTTTACCTACGACGACGCGCTGTCCACGACGTTTAAGGTGCTGTCGCCGGCCGATGCGTATCGCAAAAACGAAGAGACCGGCATGTGGGCTGACATGTCTGACGATGCCGACTTTATGACGGCCAAGGTTGCCGACGGTATTGACGTGCGCATTGTGGGCGTGGTGCGACCTAATGAGACGGCCAACGCGAGCGCATTGACCCCGGGCATTGCCTATACGCATGCACTGACTCGTCAGCTTATGGAACGCGCCGCAAATTCGCAGATTGTGCAGGAGCAGCTTGCTCACCCCGAGACAGATGTCTTTACGGGCAAGTCTTTCGATGAACTGCAGGGCGAGGCCAAGCAAGGCGTGGATCTGGGCAGCATGTTCAGTGTGGACGAGGCGGCGCTCAAGAGTGCATTTTCGTTCGATACATCTGCGCTTTCGGGTGCGGCCGGCGGTATCGACCTTTCTGGTATTGACTTGTCCGGGTTGGATATTGACCTTTCGGGCGTGGGCAAGGACATCGACTTCAGTGACATCATGGCAGAAGCACCGTCCCCAGATTTCTCGGGCATCTTTGACGGTCTGGAGCTCACGCCCGAGCAAATGCAACAGGTGGGAATGCTTGCCAACCAACTGTTTGAGGGCTTTTTGCAGTCTGATCAGTTTAGGGCGCTGACACCCGAAGATCTTAAGGACGCGTCAAAGCTTGCTTCCGCATTCTCGGCGTATCTTGAGAATGATGCCGCAGCCCAGCAAATCCTGGCCCAGCTCAAGGCACTCGGCGGCGATGCCCTGGCCGAGCGCCTGCAGCAGGCGATGGCCGACTATGTGCAAAAGCAGCTGGCTCCGTATCTGCAGCAGGCTATGGATCAGGTGATGAGGGCAATCAACGAGCAGATAGCGTCGACGGTATCGTCCCAGCTCAAGGCGGGCGCGGCAGGGCTCATGGGCCAGATGGCGACGCAGATGTCATCGAGTTTTGCCAACTTGGCGAGCGCTATGCGTGTGGATGCGAGCGCCTTTGCTCGTGCCATCCACTTCAACATGGACGCTGAGGACCTGAGTTCGCTCATGATGAGCTATGCCAAGGCGTCGAAGCTCACCTACGACAACAATCTGACCACGTTGGGCTATGCGGACGAGGCAGACCCCATCTCGGTCAAGATTTTCCCGCGCGACTTTGAGGCCAAGGAGCGCGTGCTCGACCACATCGACGCGTACAACAAGCAGGTCAAAGCCTCTGGCCACGATGAGCAGACAATCTCGTACACCGACTACATGGGCATCATCATGGGCTCGGTGACCGACATCGTGAACACCATCAGCTTGGTGCTCATCGCATTTGTGAGTATCAGCCTGGTGGTGAGCTCCATCATGATCGGCATCATCACCTACATCAGCGTGCTGGAACGCAAAAAGGAGATTGGCATCCTGCGTGCGATCGGCGCGTCGAAGCGTAACGTGGCCAACGTATTCAATGCCGAGACCTTTATCGAGGGCCTCATTGCCGGCGTCTTTGCCATTGTCGTCGTGGTGGCCGTGAGCTTCCCGGTTAATACCTGGGCGCTTACTGCCAAACAGGTACCCAATCTGATGAGCCTGCCCGTGCAGGATGCGCTGGTGCTCATTGCAATTTCGGTGCTGCTGACGGTTGTCGCTGGCCTGCTGCCGGCCCGTAGCGCGTCCAGGAAGGATCCCGTGGAGGCCCTGCGCTCCGAATAATGTGACAAAGGGACGGCCCCTTTGTCACGTTCGTTGATATGAGAGAAGAGTAGATGATTCTTTCGCTTGCCCCTATGGAGGGGATTACCGGGCATGTGTTCCGTCGCGTGCATGCGGAGTGCTTCGGTGCACTCGATTGCTATTACACGCCGTTTTTGCCGCCGCCGCGGGTGGGAAACCGCTTTGGCGGCAAGGCGTTTAAGGAGATCGATCCTGCCAATAACCATGGGCTCAACGTAGTGCCCCAGCTCATGTCCAAGAACGCGGACGAGTTTGTGTGGGCGGCACAGGTGCTCGCCGACATGGGATACCGTGAGGTCAATCTCAACCTTGGCTGCCCCTCGGGTACGGTTGTTGCCAAGGGTAAAGGATCGGGCTTCTTGCGCAACTTGGACGAGCTCGAGGTGTTCTTGAGCGATGTGTGCGAGCGGTCGCCGTTGCCGGTATCGGTCAAAACTAGGCTGGGGCTCGAGGACGACGACGAGTATGAGCGTGTGCTCGATCTGTATTGCCGCATGCCGCTGGCAGAGCTAATCGTGCATCCGCGTGTGCAAAAGGACCGCTATACGGGCTCGCCGCGCAAGGAGTTCTATGGCGAGACGCTGGAGCGTGCGCCGTTCCCGGTTGCCTATAACGGCGATATTTTTGATCTTGAGGATATGGATGCGCTGGTGGAGGCCTATCCCGGCACACGCCATGTGATGCTGGGGCGTGGCTTGCTTGCGAACCCCGCGCTGGCTCGCATAGTCAAGGGCGGCCCTGCTGCCACGGCAGCCGAACTGCATCGTTTCCATGACACGCTGTTTGCGGCATATGCAGAAGAGATTGGCGGTAACGCGGTCTTTCGCATGAAGGAGTGGTGGTTCTACGCCAAATGCGCCTTCGCCGACCCCGCTACCGTTCACAAGCTCGTGCGCAAGACTAAAAAGGTCGACGAATACCGCGCCGCCGTCGATCGTGTCTTTCGCGAACAGCCGCTTGCGCCCATAGCCCGCTTCCACGGCTAGTTAGCCGTTGGGGACGTTCTTTAACGACTAGCTAGTCATCGGGGACGTTCTTTAACGACTGGTCATTTAAGAGCGTCCCCAATGACTATGGGACGGACGGGATGCGCGTACTAGAGCAGGTTCTTCTGTACCCATGCGATGATGTCGCTCGACTCGTAGAGTGGCTTGCCGTCGATGAATAGGCAGGGAACCTGGCGCTTTCCGCCGGCGGCGATGAGTGTCTGCTCGGCTTCGGTATCGGTCGAGATATTGCGCTCGGGAATGGTCACGCCGTTATCGGCTAAAAAGCGCTTGACCTTTATGCAATACGGGCAGCCGGTCATAACGTAAAGCACGAGCTCGTGATCAGTAGTCATAGGTCTCCAATCGGTTGCGGTTTTGATTGAAATACCCAAAGCCGCCGCGGTCTATGCGCGGACCAGTGACGACTCGATGGCCTGGACCAGAAACGCCGTGGCTCCGGTGCCGCAGGGCTTGTCGTAGTAGTCAACAAAGCGCTGGTCGGCAAGATAACCATTGGCGAGGCCCAGGTACGCTTCGTTCTGGGGCTCGCATCCCCAGTTGAGGGCAATCCAGCGACGATGCATCGCGACAAGCTTGCGAGCCTCGCTTCCATTCGCATCGCCATCGCCCATGGCAATCGAAAGCTGGCCCAGAACAGCGCGTTCAAGTTCCTTCATGTCGTTCCATGTCTCGGGGTCCATGTCCAGCAGCGCTTCATTTGCTGCATCGATAGCCTCATCGCCATAGCGTGCCCGCGCTTCGGCGCCGTAGCGCTCCTCGTTTTCCTGCACGGTGCACCAGCGCTCCAGATGCGGCAGCACGGCGCCCATGAGCGAGACGGCTTCGTCGAGCGACATGTCAGTGTTTTGCGCCAGCCGCGGGGCACAATCCTCAATCATCGCCTCCATGGTGGTGTCGTAGGTGTACCTGCCGTGGTCGTAGCACCACTTGCAGTAATGGTCGGTCGTGGCGCCCGTGGCGTCGGTGCCGCAGTCGTCGGGCGTGAGTATCATGCCGCAGCTCTGGCAATAATGCTCGGGCATTTCGAGCAGGTGAGACAGCGGCTCGCCGGTCACGGCGGCGATGAGCTTCATCATGTCGATGCCCGGTGTGACCTCGCCGCGTTCCCAACGGCTGATGGCCTGGCGTGTGACGAAGAGCTTGGCAGCGAGCTGCTCTTGGGTAAGGTGATGGGCGCGACGGACAGCGATGAGCTTTTCTGCAAAGGCCATAGCGGCTCCTTTCTGCTGGTTGATGGCTTAAGCATACGCGGCGGCAGGTGCCCTTCCAAGCAACCGTTGGTTGCATGACGGGGGACCGCGGCGAAGAATTGCGCGCAACGTCCCACGCCTCCATGCCGTACAATGACCGGCATGGAACCTATTGCACACATACATACCGACCTGCCGCAGAAGTTCGGCATTCCGCGCAACAGCTTTTTGGCGCCTCATCTGCAGGGACGCATCGTCTTTGAGCAGGAATTTGCCTCCAATGCGGCGGTTGAGGGTCTGGACTCCTTCTCTCACCTGTGGCTGCTGTGGCGCTTTGAAAACGGAACGCCCGGCGGCACGGCTAAGGACATAGCTGCCGATGCCAAGTCGCAGGACAGGTCCGGCACCAACGTCAAGTGGTCGAAGACCGTGCGCCCGCCGCGTCTGGGTGGAGCCGAGCGCGTGGGCGTGTTTGCCACGCGCAGTCCGTTTCGCCCTAATCCCATCGGGCTCACCTGCGTCAAGCTCGATCGTGTCGAGCTCACCGACGATGGCCCCATCATCCATGTGCTGGGGGCCGACCTGCGCGACGGCACGCCCATCTACGACATTAAGCCCTACATTCCATTTGCCGACTGTCACCCGGATGCAACGGGCGGTTGGATTGAGGATGCTCCGTGGCAAGAGCTCGATGTTGAGTTTCCGCAAGCACTGCAGGATATGGTCCCGCCCGCAAAGCTCCCCGGCTTGGTCGAGGTTCTTCGCCAAGATCCGCGCCGCGCGGGCGGCAAGCACGAGCCACGCCGCGTCTATCATCTGGCCTACGCCGGACTCGACATATCTTTTACGGTCGATGAAACCCAGCTAACCGTAGTCGCCGTCACCGACGCGCGAGACTAACCAGCCATTCGTCCGCACCCGTCAAATTAAGCGCCAAACTCCATGCCAAAATCGCCCACGCTGGTGGACAATAACGCCTACCAAAACAATCAACTTTGCACGGGGGCTCAGCATGAAATACGACTTCACTTCAATCATCGATCGCCACGGTATGGACTCCATCGCCGTTGACTCTTGGGGTGAGATCCCCGGTATGGCTCCGAACGCACCCGACGAGGGCTTCGACCGCATTCCCATGTGGGTGGCCGACATGAATTTTGCCACGGTGCCCACGGTCCAGGAGCGCATCATTCAGCGTGCCCAGCACCCCATGTTTGGCTATTTCGATCCGCGCCCCGAGTATTTCGACCGCATCATCGAATGGCAGAGTCGCCGCAATGGTGTCGAGGGCCTGCGCCCTGAACATATCGGCTACGAAAACGGCGTGCTGGGCGGTGTCGTGTCGACGCTGCGTGCGTATGTTCAGCCGGGTGATGCGGTGTTGGTCCACAGCCCTACCTACATCGGCTTTACCAAGTCCATTGAGGCCGCGGGCTATCACATTGTCCACAGCCCGCTTAAGCTCGACGACCAGGGCGTGTGGCGCATGGACTTTGAGGACATGGAGCACAAGCTCGCCCAAAATCACATCCATGCCGCGGTGTTCTGCTCGCCGCACAATCCCTGCGGCCGCGTATGGGAGCGTGACGAGATCGAGCGCGCCATGGACATCTATCGCCAGCACGATTGCGTGGTGATCTCGGACGAGATTTGGTCCGATATCATCCTGCCGGGGCACAAGCATATCCCGACGCAGTCGGTGAGCGAGGATGCCCGCATGCGCACGGTTGCCCTCTATGCGCCGAGCAAGACGTTCAACCTGGCGGGTCTGGTCGGCGGCTACCACATCATCTACAACAAGACGCTGCGCGACCGCGTGTGCGCCGTGTCCAACAAGACCCACTACAACGAGATGAACGTCCTCTCCATGCATGCGCTTATCGGTGCCTACCAGCCGCAGGGCTACGAGTGGGTGGACGAGCTCAACCAGGTGCTTGCCGGTAATATCGAGTACTTTTGCACGTATGCAGAAAAACACTGGAAGGGCGTCGCGTTTTCACGTCCGCAGGGCACGTACATGGTGTTTATTGACTGCACCGAGTGGTGCCGCGAGCATGGCCGCGATATTCAGTGGCTGCTCGACGAGGGGGCGCGCGTGGGCGTGGGGTATCAGGACGGCCGCCCGTTCCATGGACCCTGCCACATTCGCGTGAATCTGGCGCTGCCGCTTTCGCGCGTGAGGGAAGCGTGCGACCGCCTGGACCGCTACGTTTTTAATGCACGGTAAGTGTGCGCTGCATGCGGGGCCTTCTGCCAAGTCGGCTAGAAGGCCCCGCATGGTAGAACGTCTGTAACCATTGGGCACTCGAGTGGTTTCGTTTGCTATTATCTTTAACCATTTCAGTCTGTAAACAGGATCGTCTGGAGCTCGATGAAAAGACCCCGTCGCTCGGTTGCCATTTCGTTGTTTGTCGCGCTTGCGGTGGCGTGCGCCTTTGCCGTAGCGATAGCCGGCTGTTCCGGGTCGAATGACGGAGCCTCGACGTCTGCATTAGAAGGTCTGGATGCCTCGCAGGCCAAAGACGACGACCTTAAGACGCTCAACGTCGGAAGCGACCTCTACCCACCGTTTGTGTATACCGACGAGTACGGCGATATTGTTGGCCTGGATGTCGAGATATTGACCGAGGCGTTGGCCCGCATTGGTTACAAGCCAAAATACCAGCTGATCGACTGGGAAAAGAAGAAAGAACTGCTGGCGAGCGGCGAGCTCGATTGTGTTATGGGTAGCTTTAGCATGACGGGTCGCGAAAACGAGTATCGTTGGGCCGGCCCGTACCTTGCGAGCCGCCAGGTGGTCGCGGTCGATCCCCAGAGCGATATCTACACGCTTGCCGATCTTGAGGATAAGATCGTGGCGGTTCAGTCCACCACCAAGCCCGAGGGCATTTTGCTCAATCGCACAAATGAAAGCGTTCCGCAGATCAAGGAACTCTACTGCTTTTCGGACCGTTCATGCCTGAACCCGGCGCTCGTCGAAGGCCTGGTCGACGCCATCGCCGCGCATGAGTCCTTGCTGCTCACCTACGAAAAAGACTATGGCGTAACGTATCGCATTTTGGATGAGCCGCTGCTAGAGGTTGGTTTGGGCACCGCTTTCGATATCAACGATATGCGCGGCATCGACGTCAAGCTCACTCATGCCTACCAAGAAATGCTTGCCGATGGCACCATGGAACGCCTGGTGTCAAAGTACTTCGATGACCCTTCGCCATTTTTGAATGTGGAGGGTCTGTCATGATCGATGCGCCTGACCACGCCGTAGAGGAGCGGGGCAATCGTTCGGCAGGGGTATGGCTCCTTGTCGCTCTGCTGGGGATAGCGCTCTCGGTTGTTGCCGGCATGATGAGCTACGGTTACGCGACGGCCCAAGCCGAGCAGCGCTTTGCCGACGTTGTCGATTACGTGGCGACGCAGAGCCTTTCCTACGATGCATTCAATAGCGCCTATACGACCAAAAACCTGATTCGCGTTATGGAGATCGCAGGAGAGACGGCGCGCGATATGGAGCGCGACGGTTCAGTGGATAACGCCATGTTGGAGCAATATGCTGACCAGTTCAACGTGAGTGCACTGATCGTGACGGACGCATCGGGCAATTTGGTGTCCGAGTCCTCGACGGATGGCGTGGGCTACGAGTCGCTCGCTACGTATCTCAAGGAAGCACCCGTGCTGGAGGTGGCAGCCCATCCGCTTAAGTCCTATACCGCCCGCATTACGCTTTCGGATGATTCGGTCGCAGACATTGGCTGCGTAACCCGGCAGGATGACCAGGGCATCGTTGTCGCAGTAAGGCATCAGAGCGCGAAGGCGGTTGCAAGCAATACACTCAAACTGCAGAGTTTGCTCGAAGGCTATGAAACCATCGATAGCGGCAATATCGTGATCGAAAGCGACGGCAAGGTCGTTGCGACCAATGCCGTTGAACCCACTGTATTGGGCGTATTCGATCTGCCTGCGACGGACGTCTTCATTGTCGACGGTATTAAGGATCGATGCCTGGCCGGTAAGGTCAAATTGATTAACGCCGACGGCGAGTGGTATTTGGGCACATTTGGAAAAGCGCACAAATTCTATGTGTACACCTATGCTCCGGCGCGGCGCTACTTTGAGGTCGTCGCGGCTGTTGCTGCCGGCGTGCTGGCGCTCTACAGCGGTGTTGTAGCCGTTGTTGTGATGGTGCGTCGCCGCGCTGATCGTCGGCGTTTGACGGACTTGCTGCAGCAGGAGCGCGACTATGGCGACAAGCTGGCAAAGGCGGCGCGTGAGGCCTCGTCTGCCAACTCGGCAAAGACGGAGTTTCTGCGTCGCATGAGCCACGATCTGCGCACGCCCATCAACGGCATTCGCGGCATGGTCGAGGTTGGCGATGCCAATGCGGACGATCTGCAAAAGCAGACTGAGTGCCGCTCAAAAATCTGGACGGCATCGGGACTGCTGCTCGACCTTGCCAACGAGGCGCTCGATATGAGTCGCCTGGAGAGCGGGCAGGTCGACCTGAACCTCGTGCCCATAAATTTGGTGGCCCTCAACTGTGAAGTGCGTGATATTCTGGAGCGCCAGGCCGAGGAGCGTCTGGTGACAATTATCTCCGACCAGCAGACGCTTAATCATCCCTATGCGCGGGTGAGCGTGACGCACCTCAAGCGTTTGTTGCTCAATATTGCCGGCAATGCCGTCAAGTACAACCGCCAGGGCGGCTATGTCCGCCTGGTGTGCCGCGAGGTGGAGCCAGCGGATGGCGTCCCCGTCTATGAATACACGATCGCCGACAACGGCATTGGCATGAGCGAGGAGTTCCAAAAGCACCTCTACGAGCCGTTTTGCCGCGAGGAGCAGCAGGTGGAAGGCGCTTCGTCGGGAACTGGCCTGGGCGCGCCTATCGCAAAACAGCTGGTCGAGCTTATGGGCGGAACCATGAGCTTTACGAGTGTCTTGGGGCAGGGGACGACGTTTACCATTCGCCTGCCGTTCGAGAAATGCAAGCGCTCCGAGATTCCTCGGGCAGTTCGCGCGGATGCGGGAGACGGCGATGCGCTCCAGGGCTTGCGCGTTTTGCTCGTAGAGGATAACGATCTGAATGCCGAGATCGCGCAGTTTACGCTCAGCCGTGCCGGTGCCATCGTGACGCATGCTAAGGATGGTGAGTCTGCCGTCGAGATGTTTACCGCGAGCGCACCGCACGAGTACGACGTGGTGTTGATGGACATCATGATGCCTGGCATCGATGGCCTTGAGGCCACGCGTCAGATTCGAGCACTCGATCGCGAGGATGCCGCGACCACGCCGATTATCGCCGTGAGTGCCAACGCCTTTGCCGACGACCGTAGGCTTTCGCGTGAGGCGGGCATGAACGCGCACCTGAGCAAACCTGTGAGCTCGCAAGAGCTCGTCGAGGCGCTAGCGCACATCGCCGCCGACGCTTCATAAGCATATGGCCCGGTTCCAAGGTGGGCTGGAACCGGGCCATATTACTATTGATGAGACCTGCTGAGGGGCTTACTTTTCCTGAATCTGCTTGCCGCAAAGATGCTCAATCGTAATCTCGTAGAGCTGGACGCCCTTAATGTCCTTGGCGATTTCCTCTTCGACTTCCTCGGCAGAAGGGTAGTACTTAAGGGCGAGCTGGCGGACTTTATCCTCGATAAGCGCGGGGGTGTCATTCGCCAGGCGACAGCGGCCAAAGACCACGGTGCTCATAACGTAGGGAGCCCAGTCACCGTTCTTGTGCCACTCGTTGCCGTAAACGGTAAAGCAGACCTTGTCATCGCGCTTGAGTGCGTCGACCTTGTGGCCAGCCTTGGCGCCATGGAAATAAATCTTGTCGTGCTCGGTGTCAAAGAAGTAGTTGACGGGAATGGCGTACGGGTAGCCATCGTCGCCGTTGACGGCAAAGACGCCGCGCTTGCAGGTAGCGAGCAGTTCGCGCGCTTCCTCGTCAGTGATGGCGCGTTTCTTTCGACGTAAGGGCCTAAACATCGTTGGCTTCCTTTCTGGTCGTGCGTGGTGGTTGAGCACAAACTATAGCGAAACGGATCCGTTTTTCTTGATGCGGGCGAGTATGTTTTTGAGCTTGTTAAAGTCGAGCGGTTTGGACAGATGGGCGTTCATACCGGCGTCGTGTGCCGCCTTGGCGTCCTCGGCAAAGGCATTGGCGGTGAGCGCGATGATGGGGATATCGGCTGCATCGACTTTCTCGCACAGACGAATCGCGCGGGTCGCCTCGTAGCCGTCCATGTCCGGCATCATAATGTCCATCAGGATCGCATCGAAGCTGCCGGCGGGATGCGATAGGTACAGATCGACGACTTCGTTGCCGTTGACGGCGCGGGTGACCACGACGCCCTCGGATTCTAGCAGCGCCTGGGCAATCTCGGCATTCAATTCGTTGTCTTCGGCGAGCAGCACGTTCATGTTGGCAAGCGAGCAGTCGAGCGCCTTCTCGACCGTATCCGTCCGCGCCCGGGGGTTCTTGTCGATATCGAGCGGAATTTCCACGTAGAACGTGGTGCCCACATGGAGTTCGCTGGTGACTTCGATGGTGCCGCCCATCAGTTCAATAAGCGACTTGACGATTGGCATGCCCATGCCGGTTCCTTGGAACTTGCTGCGCGCATCGTCACCTTCTTGGGCAAACGGCTCATAGATATGCTTTAAAAACTCGGGAGCCATGCCAATGCCGGTATCCGAAACGCTAAAGCAAAAGAGCGCGCGCCCGTTATCGAGTGGCTTGGTCTTTGAGCTAAAGGTGACGGAGCCGCCGTGCTTGTTGTACTTAATGCTGTTGTCTAACAGGTTGATCATGATCTGTCGGATATGGGTGGGACTGCCGATCATGTATGGCCCCGTGGCGTACGGCAGACTATTGTCCTGCATTGTGATGCCGTTACTGGACGCGCGGAGCTTGCACAGCACTAGCGTATCGTCACAGAGCTCTTTGAGGTTAAAAGGCGCATGCTCCAGTGTTAGCTTGCGGTCTTCGATTTTGCCCATCTCGAGGATGTCGTTGATCAGCGAGAGCAGGTGATTGGCGGCAACGCGCGCCTTGGCACGGCTCTCGCGGGCGACTTGCATATCGCCTTCCTTCAATTCCTCGATCTCGATAAGGCCCAGGATACCGTTGAGCGGCGTACGGATGTCGTGGCTCATGCGCGTGAGGAATGCCGTCTTAGCGGCGTTGGCAGCATCGGCTTTTTTGCGCTCGGTTCGAGCGCGCACGAGCGCCCAGATGAGCAGGACGATGCCGACCGACAACATACCGATGAGGGTAGCTGCAATGGCGGTGCGGTTGCGATAAAGGAATTGAAGCGTGTTGGATTCCTGGGCCGTGTACGACGTGGAGGAGAAATTGCTTGCGGAGAGCGATTCTCCGGCATTGATGATGCCCTTGTTGATGATTCCCAACAGCTCGGGTTTTCCGCGCGAAATCCAGCACGAGAGCTCACAGGTGTCAGGGAGCTCGGCCGTCTCGCAGTCCTCGAGATCGTAACGGTCACCGATGGTTTTTACGCGTGAACTGGGAGCGACGATGCAGTGCGCCGTTCCCTTCCTGAGGGCGTCGAACGCTTCATCGTCGGATTGGTATTCGGTTACGGTCGCTGTGGGGAACAGACTTTCAAGTGCATTTTTGTTGACAAACGATGATTTGGTACAGGCGATGTTCTGAAGGTCTTTGTTCAGGTTGCTGCCGGTGTGGATAGCGGTGAGGGATATGGTTCCCAACGATACCGATTGCACAACGCCTGTTTGCTCGGCAAACCAGTAATCTCGGTATACCGGCAGCGCAACGTCTATGCTTTCCTTTGACAGGGCCTTTGACATCATCTTGTAGCTATCAAAGGCGACGGTTTTGACCGTAATGCCAAATTTATCGTGTAGCGTCGTCGCAAGCGATGCGAGCGAGCCTTCCATTTCGCCGTCTTCGTTCTCGTTGCAGTAGGGGAGTTTGCCCGTAATGTAGCCGAGCGTGATGGTGTTGTCATTTGCTTTGAGCCAGGAATGTTCGGGTCCGTTGAGCGATGATGAGCCGCTGTTTTGGGTCGAGTAGTGAGATTTTACTTCGTCGTTATAGCGTGGGTTGACGCGGGCGATTGCCGTCATGGCAGCATTGATGTCGTCCATCAGGTCGGGGCGGCTTTTGGGAACGGCAAAGTAGTAGTCGTTCGAACCAATGTAGAACATGGGGGAGGCATTGGGCGACGAGATTGTGTCGTTCATGATGACGGCATCGACTTCGTCGTTTGCGAGCGCGTCAAAGAGAACGGAGCCTCCGTCATACTCCCTGTATGTGCAGGTGATTCCTTCGTTGGTGAGCCACTGCTGGCCAACGAAGGTTTGCATAACGTCGGGGTTGTAGCCGATGGTGAGGCCTTGGAGCGCTTGGGGGTCAC
This sequence comes from uncultured Collinsella sp., assembly GCA_965147105.1. Lineage (GTDB taxonomy): Bacteria > Actinomycetota > Coriobacteriia > Coriobacteriales > Coriobacteriaceae > Collinsella. The sequence continues at coordinate 55,005 of CBCTIZ010000006.1, forward strand.
CCTTGGCCAGATCGTCGCGATCGGGCTTGGCGTAGATGTAGTAGCGCTCGGTGCCCTCAGGGTTCGAGGAAAAGAGCAGCTTTTGGGCGCGTTTCTCGGAGTAGGAGATGTTGGGCATGAGGTCGATCTCACCTGCCTCGAGCATGTCCATAAGCTCGGTGAAGGTGCCGGAGACGTATTCGTACCGCCAGCCGGGCGTGTAGTACGACAGGGTCTGGAGGTACTCGTAACCCCATCCCGAGAGACGCTCGCCGGGGGTGCCGTCCTGGAAGCCCTCGTTGTTGACGAGCCAACCAACGCGGACCGTCTTGACTGACTGATCGGAGTCGGCGGCAAAGGCGGGGGCGGGCATGATGGTGCTCAGTACGGCAAGCGCGGCAAGCGCGACGGCCAGGGTGCGATATATAACTGAACGAAGGACAGCGGCAGCTCTCACATGCAATCCTAACGAATCGAGACATTACCGCATAAGGATACCAGCTCAGCCTGCCCAGTCGGCAGCTGCACCGCTAAACGGTCCCGCCCGGCAGTTGGGGACTTAACGACTAGTCATTGGGGACGTTCTTGTTTGACTAGTTATTTAAGAGCGTCCCCAATGACTAGTTTCGTTTGCGGGGGAGGCGTGGGACAATACCGAGCGAATGTGATTGGTTGTCCGTGGAAGGGGTCGCGATGAAAAAGCTCAGGACGCTTGCCGATGTGCTGCGACAGGCTGGCTTTGCACGCATCACGGGCCTGTTTCTTATTTTCTATCTGCTGTGCTCGACGGCCGTCTGGCTGTCCGAGCCTACGACCCTCACGTTTGGCGATGGTCTCTGGTTTAGCTTTGAGACGGTCTCGACCATCGGCTTTGGCGACATTCCGGCCGAGACACCGGTTGCCCGCGCTATTACCGTCATTCTGAGCGTCATCAGCATCTTCTACATCGCCATGCTCACGGGCGTGGCGGTGAACTACTGCAATACGCTTATCAAGATGCGTCAAAAGGACACCATGGCGCGCTTTATGGATGATCTGGAGCATTTGGAAGAGCTCGATCGCGACGAGCTTGCCGATCTTTCGCGTCGCGTGCGCGAGTATCGTCGACGCCAGCGCTAAGACGAACGTCGTGCGCCACAACAAGGGGGACCAAATATGAATATCACCGTGTACCTGGGTGCCAGTGCCGGCAATGACCCGGCGTTTCTGCCCGCGGTGCAGGAGCTGGGCAACTGGATTGGCGCCAACAGGCACGCGCTGGTGTACGGCGGGTCCAAGTCGGGCCTGATGGGTGCGCTCGCCGATAGCGTGCTCGAGGCGGGTGGACACGTGACGGGTGTTGAGCCGAGCTTTTTTATCGAGGCCGAGTTTCAACATGACGGTATCAACGACCTTATCGTGACGAGCGATATGGCGGAGCGCAAGGCCAAGATGATTGAGCTCGGCGATGCGTTCATCGCATTTCCGGGCGGTACGGGCACGCTCGAGGAGATTGCCGAGGTCATGTCCGCGGTGTCGTTGGGACACCTGAGTGCTCCGTGCATCCTGTATAACCTGGACGGTTACTACAACGACCTCAAGGCGCTGCTCGGGCACATGATTGATAAAGGGCTTTCGAGCCCGAGGCGCCAGCACGGCATCTACTTTGCCGACGATTTGCGCGAGATTGCCTCGATTATCAACGGATAAGTCTTGAGCCTGCCCCACTATGACTCCCAATGGTGCCGTTTGCGGCGCAGATGGTTGGCTCGTTCGGACAACGCTCGCTCTACAATAAAACGTATCTATGTCGACTTTGATCGCGGGAGGACCCGATGGATAACCTTGCCAAACCCACGAACCGAGCGCTGTTTTTGGTCAGCGTTGCCGTGACCGGTGCACTCGCGGGTGCTGCAGTCTGGCTATTCTTCTTTGCGATGGAGCACGGCATTGATTATTTGTGGACCGAGGTCCCGCATATGCTGGGTGTCTCTTCGCCCGAACTCGCCAGCGGCCCGTTTGGCTTTTTGCCGTACCCGTTTTTCGTTTGCCTGTTGGGCGGCTTGGTGATTGGCCTGTACGAAAAGATGACGGGCATCAAGACCGATGACCTCAACCAGGTGATGGCAAAGGTTAAGCAAGACGGGCGCTACCCGTACGACAACCTGGGCAAGCTTTCGCTCGCGGCATTGCTGCCGCTGCTGTTTGGTGGAAGTATTGGACCGGAGGCCGGTCTGACCGGCGTTATCGCAGGTCTGTGCAGCTGGGTCGGCGATCGTATGCGTCGCTTTGGCGCCGAGTTTAGGGAGCTCACGCTGCTGGGCACCCAGGCTGCCCTGACGGCGCTCTTTACCGCGCCCGTGTTTGGCTTTGTGGCGCCGCTTGCCGGAAGTGCTGACGGCCAGGGTGTCGGCGATGGCGAGGATTCCGAATCCGGTGAGATCACCATCAGGCTGCCTAAGGCGCAAAAGACCGTGGTTTACGGCATCGCGATTGCTGGCGGCCTGGGCACCTACCTGCTGCTCGGCCAGCTCATGGGCGGCGGCATGGGTATGCCGAGGTTCGAGGCTGCCGTGGTGGGCAACCTGGAGCTTACCTGGCTCATCCCTCTGTCGCTGATCGGAACAATCTGCGGCTGGCTGTACTTTGTCTCTGAGCACGCGAGCGAAGCGCTTGCTCATGCAATAGGGGCGCGCCCTGTCGTCAAAGCCATGCTGGCCGGTCTGGCGCTCGCCATCTGCGGCACGGTCCTGCCCTACACCATGTTTGCCGGCGAGACCCAGGCCGACGTGCTCATGGAAACCTACCTGACCATTCCCGCCGGCGTGCTTATCGCGACCGGTCTTGTCAAAGCCATGCTGACCCCCGCCCTCATCAACCTGGGCTGGCGCGGCGGCCACTTCTTCCCGGTTATCTTCTCGGGCGTAAGCCTGGGCTATGGCCTTGCTATCCTCACCGGCGCAGATCCGGTCTTTTGCGTCGCCGTCTGCACGGCATCGACGATGGGTGCGGTCATGCGCCAGCCGGTCATGGTCGTGGGCCTGCTGCTCATGTGCTTCCCACTCAAAGGTATCGTCTGCATGATCATCGCCGCCGTTATCGCCGCCGGCATTCCGCTGCCCAAGCCGCTGCGCAAGTAGCACGGTTAATCGCGAGTCAACTCCAGAGGGGCACGAGATGATCCTGTACTTTAGCGCGACAGGGAACAGCGAGCATGTGGCGCGTCGCATTGCAGCGGCGACAAGCGACAAAGTTATGTCGATTGAGCGCTTTGATGCCGAAGCCCTTCGCCTTGTTGCGACGGAAGGCCCCTGTCAGCTGGGATTTGTTGCTCCGGTGTATGCCTGGGGTCTGCCGACACCGATGATCGAGTTTTTGAAGACTGCCGACCTGTCGATTGCTGCCGGTACAAAGGGCGGCGAGCGCCCCTATACGTTCTATGTTTCGACGTACGGTTCGACGACCGGTCAATCGGCCAAGTTTGCCCGCGACCTGCTGCACGAGCGTGGGCTCGAGTTAGATGCGGCGATGAGCGTCAAGATGCCCGATACCTGGACGCCTGTTTTCGACCTGTCTGACTCTCAAAAGGTTGAGGGTATCAATAGAGCTGCCGAGGCGCAGATTGATGCCGTGATCGAGGCGGTGCGGGCACGCCGCACGGGCAACATGATGCGCCATCGCGTGCCTCTGTTTGCATCGTGCGCGTATCACGCAATTGGGCTGCCGCGCATGCAACAGACGAGCAAGTTTGCCGTCGATGCCGATCGCTGCATCGGCTGCGGCCTGTGTGCCAAGCGCTGCCCCATGGCGGCGATTGAGATGCGCGATGGCCTTCCCGTCTGGACAAAGCCGGAGTGCGCAGCCTGCCTTCGTTGCCTGCACTGTTGTCCCAAATTTGCCATCTCGCACGGTAAGCGCACGGCATCCCACGGTCAGTACAGGCATCCCAAGCCAGGTGTGAGGATGTAGCGGCTGCTGGCCGCGCTACTTCCAAACTGCGAGCGCTGCAGTGCCCAGGACGATGAGAGCGAGACCGATGGCGCTGCGTCGTGAGAGTTTTTCGTTGAATGCCAGGCGCGCAAATAGTACCGATACGACAATCGATAGTTTGTCGATCTGCACCACGACACTCATCTGGCCTGTGGCGATGGCGTAGTAGCATAGCAGCCACGATGCGCCAGTCGCAATGCCCGATGCCGCGAGAAATACGAGTTCGTAGCGGTCTACGTGCACGGCTTGGCCCATCTTGCCTTTAGCTGCCACGATTGCCCATGCCATAACCAGTACCACACAGGTACGGATTGCCGTGGCCAGGTTGGACTCGACGCCTTCGATGCCAGCCTTGGCAAGGATGGACGTGAGCGCTGCGAACACGGCGGCGCCGAGGGCGTAAGCGAGCCAGGTTCGGTCTTGCTGCTGCTCGGGTCCGGCAGACTGCTTCTTCTCGATCATTAAAAACGTGCCGAGGGTGATGACAGCGGTTCCCACGAGCTTAACCGCAAGGTTGCTCGTCTCGCCAAAAAGCACAATGGCGATCAGTGCAGCGAGTACGGTGCTCATCTTGTCGACCGGTGCGACCTTATTGACGTCTCCGATGCCCAACGCCTTAAAGTAACAGATCCACGAAGCACCGGTAGCGAGTCCCGAGAGGACGAGAAAGAGCCAAGATCTGGGTTCGATGCTGCCGATGGTTCCAATGGATCCAGAAATGCCCGCCATTGCCCAGGCGAAAACGAGCACCACGCAGGTGCGAATGGCCGTCGCGACATCGGAGTCGGTCTGCTTGATGCCGCATTTGGCCAGGACAGATGTGACGCCGGCAAAGAAAGCCGACACAAATGCTGCTGCGACCCACGACACGGGTTGAGCGCCTCCTCAAAAAAGACCACGCCAGATCTATGGCGCATGTCCAATGATACCGCGCTTGCCTATAGGTTGCGTGCCCGGTAGACCTTGGTGCTGATGGCGCAGCTGACAGCGCCAAGGACGACCGTTGCCAGCGCGGCAATTCCTGCGCACAGGAAGCCAAGAACGGAAGGATCGGGATTCGCTCCGGCAATCGACATGAGCCAGTTGCTGATGGGGTTGGAGGAGCTCAACGTGGCAATGGCAAGGCACCAGAGCAGGGCAAACAGGCCGACGGATAGGCGCAGCGCCTCCATGTGTCCAAATCGGAAGAACAGCGGCTGTGCCAAAAACACCATCATGAGGGAGATGAGCATCGATGCTGCCGAGGCGATTGCGATTTCAAAGACCGTCTGTCCCGTCGAGGGGATGCCCACGCTGTTGAATAGCGGGATGGAGACGATGCTCAGAAGCGCGGCGGCGCACGCCATGACAGCCGAGAAGACAATGATGCTCAGGTAGCGTGCGCAAATAATGTCTTTGCGCGTGAGAGGCAGCGTTGCCCGATAACGCTCCCATCCGTTTTGATTGTCGAAGCCGGCCAGCGAGCTCATGACCATGATGGGCGACATGGCGCTGACCGCGCAGGCGCCGGCGCTCATGCCGGAATCGCCATCCGACGCGTTGGCAAGGGTTAGCACGACGAAGATGAACAGGCTGACGCCCGCGATGCTCGGGATAAGCGTGCGAACGATGGCGAGCTCGGATATAAAGGCGCGTTTCATTTCGAAGCCCCTTTCAGCATGAGGCGAAGATAGTCATCAATGGTTGTCCGATCGCAGGGAATCTCTGGGAAGGCCTCGAGCGTTTCGCGACGGTTGGGCACGAGTACGTCCACGCTGTAGGCGTGGCGGGCGGCACGGGCACCTTCGACGCAAGCCATAAGCTCGGCGGCCTGTGCTTGGGTACAGTGGGCGATGCCAGCTCGGTCGGTAATGTCCTCGCGCGGCAGATCAAACACAATCGAGCCGTTATCGATGCAGATGACGCGGTCGGCGGCGCGATCGAGGTCAGACGTAATGTGGCTCGAGAGCAGCACGCTGTGCTGGCCGTCGGCGACAAAGGCAAGCAGCTCATCAAGCAGCTCCTCGCGTGCCATGGGATCAAGCCCCGCGGTGGCTTCGTCCAAAACGAGCAGCTTGGCCTGGTGGCTGAGCGCGCAGGCAAGCTGCAGCTTCATGCCCATGCCGCGGGAAAGGTCCTTGACCTTTGCCTTGGGATCGAGGCCAAATTGGCTGAGGAGGTCGGCGAAGGTGCCATGGCTCCAGGCGGGGTACGCCGGGCTTACGAGTGCCTCAACTTCGGTCACCTTGAGTGTGGAAGGGAAGGGGCATGTGTCCAGCACGAGGCCGACACGAGTGTGCAAGCAGCGCTGCGCTTCATCGGGCGCGTCGGCGCCACAGTGCTGCCCAAACAGGTGCACTTCGCCGGCATCGAGCTTTATAAGCCCAAGCGCGGCGCGAATCGTCGTTGTTTTGCCGGCGCCGTTTGCGCCCACAAAGCCAACAATCTGGCCGGGCTCCACGGCGAGCGTGACATCGCGTAGTGAAAAGCGGTCGCTCACACGGCGTGAGATACCTTTGAGTTCTAGCAAGTTCTGCATGGTATAGCCTTTCTTGCAGATGGCTACTGCATGGTTTCGGGGGCTACCAGGTCGAGCATCTCGTGCAGCTTGTCGCGTGTGACGCCCAGGGTTTCGGCTTGGCTTGCCGCTTTCGCAAGTAGCTCTTCGATATGGCAGAGCTGGTTTTCGCGCAAGAGCTCCTGGTTGCCCTCGGCGACAAAACAGCCCTTGCCCTGCACGGTGCAGATAAAACCGAGCTGCTCCAGGTCGGCGTAGGCGCGCTTGGTGGTGATGACGCTCACGCCAAGGTCGCTCGCGAGTGCACGGATGCTGGGGAGTTTGGCTCCCGCAGCGAGCGTTCCCGAAAGGATCTGGGCTTTGACCTGCGAGGTTATCTGCTCGTAGATGGGCTTGTCGCTCGAATTGGATAGGATGATGTCCACAGCGGCTCCTTAGCTGATGGGCTACACGTGTATATAACCGGTAAGCACAGTATATATACACTATGCACAGTTATGCAAGAGGCAAATAGGGATTGTCCGCTCGTTCATTCATCTCAATCTGTAACATCTGGAACCGATTTGGACGGCTACCTGTTACAGATTGAGATTTTGCTGGCGGGCCCCACCTGGTTGTCTCGATCTGTAACAACTGGAGAAGTTTTTGGCTGCTAGATGTTACAGATCGAGACATTGGCCACCCGTCTATCCTTATATCTCAATCTGTAACAGATGGACCCGTTTTGAGTGGCTAGATGTTACAGATCAAGACAAACTACTGCGGAGTGCCGCCATCGACTGCTACCCTAGGCCCCAACTGATGAATTTGTCCTGATAGGTGCCCTGCTGCAGCATTTCGCGGCTACAATAGTGCGGTTACAACGACGTAATGCACTCAATGCAAGAAAGGATCCGCATGGCAAGCCTGTCGGATGAAATCTCGTCGCGCCGCACATTCGCGATCATCAGCCACCCGGACGCCGGTAAGACCACGCTTACCGAGAAGCTGCTGCTCTATACCGGCAGCATCCAGACCGCCGGCTCGGTCAAGGGCAAGAGCTCGGCCAAGCATGCCGTCTCGGACTGGATGGACATCGAGAAGGAGCGCGGTATTTCCGTTACCTCCTCGGTGCTGCAGTTCACCTACAACGGCGCCTGCGTCAACATCCTCGATACCCCCGGCCACCAGGACTTCTCGGAGGATACCTACCGTACCCTTATGGCCGCCGACGCCGCGGTCATGGTCATCGACGGCGCCAAGGGCGTCGAGGCCCAGACCAAAAAGCTCTTTAAGGTCTGCACGCTGCGTCATATTCCCATCTTCACCTTTGTGAACAAGCTCGACCACGAGGCTCGCGACCCGTTTGAGCTCATGGAAGAGATCGAGAACGTCCTGGGTATCAATACGTATCCCATGAACTGGCCGATCGGCAGCGGTCGTAACTTCCGCGGCGTGTTCGATCGTCAGACCCGTCGCGTTATCGCCTTTGAGGGCGATGGTCACGCCAACGCCACCAAGAAGGTCGCCGAGGTCGAGGCCGAGCTGGGCGACCCCGCCATGGATGAGCTCATTGGCGAGGAGAACCATAAGAACCTAATGGACGATATCGAGCTGCTCGATGGCGCCGGCGACGAGCTCGACTTGGATGCCGTGGCCTGCGGCAAGCTGAGCCCGGCGTTCTTTGGCTCGGCGCTTACCAACTTTGGCGTGGAGCCCTTCCTCAAGGAGTTCCTGCGTCTGGCCCCGACGCCGCGCGCCTATACCGATACGCTCACCAGCGAACCGGTCGATCCCTGCCGCGACGACTTTAGCGGCTTTGTGTTTAAGATCCAGGCCAACATGGACAAGAACCACCGCGACCGCATCGCCTTTGTGCGCATTTGCTCGGGCAAGTTCGAGCGCGGCATGGATGCCTTCCACGTGCAGGGCAACCGCAAGCTTAAGCTTGCCACGGGTACCTCGATGATGGCCGATGACCGCGCCATCGTGGACGAGGCGTACGCGGGCGATATCGTGGGCCTGTTCGACCCGGGTATCTTTAGCATCGGCGACACTGTGTGCTCCGGCAAGCGCCACGTGCAGTACCCGCAGATCCCGACGTTTGCCCCCGAGATGTTCGCTCGCATTACGCAGGTCGATACGCTCAAGCGCAAACAGTTCGTCAAGGGTATGGAGGAGCTTGCCCAGGAGGGTGCCATCCAGATCTTCCGCGAGCTTGGTGCCGGCATGGAGAGCGTCATTGTGGGCGTGGTCGGCGTGCTGCAGTTTGAGGTGCTCGAGCGCCGCCTCAAGGCCGAGTACCGTGTTGAGGTTCGTCGCCAGCCGCTGCCCTATACGGACATCCGCTGGATTCAGAACGACCCCGACACCATCGATATCCCGGGCCTTTCGCTCACGCGCGACACGCTGCGTGTCGAGGACATGCGCGGCGGTAAGCTGCTGCTGTTCACGAGCCCGTGGAACGTGGATTGGGCAACCGACCACAACCCCGACCTGATCCTGTCGGAGTTTGGCAACGTAGCCTTTTAACGCATTGGCGCGGTGGCCCTGCGAGGCTGCCGCGCCGTTTGTTTGCCTTATGCCGCGCGAGCGGCTATCATACCCACGTCGTCTCAAGACCGGGACGTCCGAGCAGTTCGGGTCCGATATCCTGCTCGTTAAACCTAAAACCAAAGGAGTACATAATGATCAAGAAGGTCATGGAGGACTACAAGGTCCTGTTGCGGAGCATTCCCGCGGCAACGGTTTCGCTGTTTTTCGTGAGCGTCATCATGATGAACCTGCTGGCCAACAAAGAGCTTATCAGCCTGCCGTATCTGGCACTCGATTGCGGCTTTGTGGTGAGCTGGGTTTCGTTTTTGTGCCAGGACATGATCTGCAAGCGCTTTGGCGCCAAGGCATCCATCAAAATCTCTATCCTCGCGCTGCTGGTCAACCTGGCCGTGAGCCTGTGCTTTTGGGCATGCTCGCTCACGCCCGGCATGTGGGGTGCTTACTACGACACGGGTATGATCGAGGTCAACACTGCCCTTAACGCCACCATCGGCGGCACCTGGTACGTGGTGCTGGGCTCTTCGCTGGCAATGCTCGTTTCTGCCGTGGTTAACTCCACGCTCAACCAGTCGCTTGGCCGTATGCTCAAAAAGAATAACTTTGCGAGCTTCGCCTTCCGCTCCTATGTGTCCACAGGTGTTGGCCAGTTTATCGACAACCTGGTCTTTGCCATTGTGGTGAGCCACACGTTCTTTGGTTGGACCTGGGTGCAAGTCCTTATGTGCTCGCTGACCGGCGCTGTCGCCGAGCTGCTGTGCGAGGTCTTCCTGAGCCCCGTGGGCTACAAGGTCGTGCGCGGCTGGGAGCGCGAGAATGTGGGTTCCGAGTACCTCGAGCGCCACGCAACCGCCTAAGGAGCAAGTATGCGGGTTTTGATCACGGGCGCTTCGGGCGGTATCGGAGCCGCGTGCGTGCAGCGCTTTTTGGACGAGGGCCACGAGGTCGTGGGCTTTGATCTGCTGCCGGCGGCGATCGAACACGAGCGCTATCGCCATCTGATCGTTGATGTCCGCGAGCCGGACTCGTTTCCGGTCGACCTTGAACCCCAGGTAATCGTGAACGTTGCCGGTACGCAGGATTCGGCCGACGACATCGCCGCTAACCTGTGTGGCACCATCAATGTGACCGAGCGCTACGCCTTTGTGGGGGAGGGGCTTGCCGCCAAGCCGGCGCCGGCTATCAAATCCGTGGTCAATGTGGGGTCGGCGAGCGGACATACGGGATCGGAGTTTCCCGCCTATGCCGCCAGCAAGGGCGGCGTTATCGCCTACACCAAGAACCTTGCAAACCGCCTGGCACCGCAGGCCATCGCCAACAGTGTGGACCCGGGCGGCGTTATCACGCCGCTCAACCGTTGCGTGATGGAAGACGAACACCTGTGGAACCAGATTATGGAGCTCACGCCGCTTAAGCGCTGGGCCACCGCCCAAGAGATCGCCGAGTGGATCTACTTTGTGGGCGTGACCAACCGGTTTATGACCGGACAGAGTCTGCTAATCGATGGCGGCGAGGCCGGCCGCACGCAATTTATTTGGCCCGAATAGGAAACGCGCCCGATGGAAAGCCGTCGGGCGCATTTTTGATGTATCGATTTTTAGTCGAGGCAAGTCCAGTTGACGGGGGTCGAGCCGTGCTGTTCGAGTAGCCGATTGGCAGCGGAGAAGGGGCGCGATCCCATAAAGGTGGGGAGTTCTGCCGTGGCACGGTTGGCCGAAAGCGGCGAGGGGTGCGTGGATGCCAGGCAGAACTTGCCGGTTGCCTTGCCCGCCCCGGTTGCGGCGAGCTTGCCTTCAACCATCTGCTGGGCAAAGCGACCCCATGCCAAAAAGACGACCGACTGGGGCAGCTGGCAGCAGCGTTCGATAACGTAGTCGGTGAGCGTGCTCCAGCCTAGTTTGGCGTGCGAGTTCGCGGCGTGTTCGCGCACGGTGAGCGTAGTGTTGAGAAGCAGGACTCCCTGTTGTGCCCATGGCGTTAGATCTCCTGTGGCGGGAATGGGGCAACCCAGATCGGCATTGAGTTCCTTGTAGATGTTGCGCAGGCTCGGCGGCAACTTGGTTTGCGTCGCGGGGACCGAGAACGACAGCCCCATGGCCTGGTTGGGTCCGTGATAGGGGTCTTGACCCAAGATGACAACTTTGACCTGGTCGGCCGGCGTGTAGGCGAGGGCATTGAGGATGTCGTCTTGTGCCGGGTAGATAGTCTGCTCGGCACGCAAAAGGGCGATGCGCTCGAGCAGCTGGTTCGTCGTGTCACGTACCGGCTGCGGCGCATCGCCCAACCAAGTTGCTATGTTGCGGTCGCGAGTTGCGGTGTCCATGGGGCTCCTTTATGGCAGATGCTCTGTTGGCATCTATTGTAAAGGCGTCCGGAGACCTTTATGCCGCGGCTATAAAAGGTGAGGCGCTTTACGAGGCTCGCTCGGGCGCTCCTGCCATGCGGGTATGGTCGTGAGCATGCGCATGAAGTCGCGGAAGCTGCACGGTTGCCACCATGACGCCGGTGAGGATGAGGGCGGCGCCAAAGAAGGCGATGGGGCTCAGGACCTCGCCAACCAGGAAGAACGAGAAGACGGCGGAGCAGACCGGCTCGAGCGAGAAGGCGAAGCCGGTGGTCTCGGCGGGCACGTGGGGCTGCACGAGTGTCTGAGTGATAAAGCCGTAGGCGGAGCAGATGAGTGCGAGCGCGACGACAACGACGATCTCGCTGGGCGTGCCGGGAAGCGTGAAGCCGCCAAAGGTGAATGCAGCGATGCCCGAGAACAAGCCGCCGAAGCCCAGCTGCCAAACGCCCAGAGCAAGCGGATCGACTTCTTCGACAAAGCGCTTGGCCACGATAATGTGGCTGGCATAGATAAAGGCCGAGAGCAGCATGATGAGCGCGCCCGGGTTCAGGCTGGTGAAGCCGGCGCCCGAGAGTAGCAGCATGCCGCAGGTGACGATAGCCGTGCCGACGAGCACCTTGCGCTCGGGGGCACGACGCAGCAGGGCGGCGTTGGCAAACGGCACGATCACGACCGTCAGGCTCTGCAAAAAGCCGGCAGTGGAGGCAGAGGTGAGGCTGGAGCCCAGGCACATGCAGGTGAGCTCGGTTGCCATAATGGCGCCGATGATGGCGGCACGGACCATAAGGTCGCGGTTGATGCGGAAAGCGCGCTTGTGGAAGAGCAGCAGGCAGACCACAAAGGCGATGATGCAGCGTAGCGCGACGATGCTCGTGGCGTTCATGCTGTCCATACCGATCTTCATGAGGGGGTACGAAAAGCCCCATGCGACGGGAACGGAAAATGAGAGCGCGATTGCTTTTTTGCGGTCCATGGGACTCCTTTTGTTACAGAACGGTTTCGCAAAAAGGATTCTGCTCCCAGAATTAGATGTAGTAAAGCGAATGTATCTTCAGTATGATTAAGAAATGCTAATGTTGGCAAAACAGCCCTTGCAAAACGTTTTACGGCTGCATTGATGTGGAGGCACGATGGCATCGCGGTATCAGATTGTTTGCATGGTGGTCGATTGCGGCAGCCTGAAACGTGCGGCCGACGAGCTGGGCTATACGCAAAGTGCGGTGAGCCAGGCCGTTAAGGCGCTCGAGCGCGAGCTGGGTACCACGCTTATCGAGCGCGGTAAGCAGGGCGTTTCGCTTACGCGCGACGGCAAACAATATCTGCCGTACCTGCGCCAGATCGTGACCGCCGAGGCCGAGCTCGAGGGCAAGCGCCAGGAGCTGCTGGGGCTTTCGTCGACCGATATTCGCATCGCGACGTTTACCAATGTGAGTCGTACCGTGCTGCCGCGTGTGATCCGCGACTTTGGTGCGCTGCACCCGGGCGTACGCTTTACCCTCAAGCAGGGCGATTACACGCGCAACGCCCAGTGGGTGCACGATGGCGTGGTTGACTTTTGCTTTACAGCACGTGGATTTACCGCTGGGCTCGAGAAGCGCGTGGTCTATCACGACGAGTTGGTAGCATTGTTGCCGGCCGCGCATCCACTGACGGCAAAGGAAAAGGTGACGCTCACCGACTTAGCGTCCGAGCCGTTTGTGCTGCTGGATGAGGGCGAACAGAGCCTGGTGCTCGATGCATTCGCGGCGCATGGGCTGTCGCCGCACGTGACGAGCGAGGTGACCGACGACTACACCATCATGGCGATGGTGGAGGAGGGCCTAGGTGTGAGTATGCTGTATCGCCGTACCGTCGAAGGCATGCGGGCCGATATTCGCGTACGTCCCATCGTGCATGCTCCCTCGCGCGATGTGGTGGCCGCCTGGCGCAGCTGGGACACCATGCCCATCGCCACGAGGCGTTTTATCGACTATATGAGCTCGCATATTGTCAATTAATGACTGGCGTGGCGTTGAGTGCGGCGTTTAGCGGGCTGTCGCTTTGGCTTGGGTGACACGATAGGTGCGTGCCGGGTGGCAGAGTAGTACCGCTACGACCATAAAGAACGCCGTGGTGCCCAGGCTGATGGGGTAGACCATCATGATGTTCGCAAAGGTGCGGAAGTGCGGGAACACGCAGAACACCCAATAGAAGCGGATGCCGCAGACGCAGATCATGGTGATGAGGGCGGGCGTGAGCGAGATACCAAAGCCGCGCAGGTAGCCTGACATGTTTTCGTAGAACATGCTAAAGGCGTACGCCGGGAAGATCGAACACACGCGGATATAGCCGATCGAGACGATGTTGGGATCGCTGTTAAAGAGCGACAAGATCTCGCGTCCCAGGCCGACAATAACGATGATCGTGGTGAGTGCAACGATACCGCCTTCGACAAGGCAGACCTTGAGCGTCTTGGTGCAGCGGTCGATCTGGCGGGCGCCGTGATTTTGTCCCACAAAGGTAGTGCAAGCCTGGCTAAAGCTGTTGAGCAGGTTGTAGCACACGTACTCCAGGCTCATGGCGGCGCTCGATGCCGCCATGACCTCGGTGCCCAAGCTGTTGATGGCAGACTGGATGATGATGTTGGCGACAGCAAAGACGGCGCTTTGGATGCCGGCGGGCAGGCCGATCTTGACGATGCGCTTGAGGGCGACGGGGTCGATAGCTAGGTCGCGTAGGGTGACGCGGACGACGGAGTCGGTCTTGAGCAGGCGGATAAAGAGCGTAGCGGCGCTGACGGTGTAGGCGATGGCGGTGGCGATGGCGACGCCCGCGACGCCCCAGTGGAGTATTGGGACAAAGATGAGGTCCAGGCCAATGTTGAGGACGGTGGACACGGCAAGCGCCTGCAGCGGCATGCGGGTGATGCCGACGGAGCGGAAGATCGCGGCCTCAAAGTTGTAGAGCAAAATCGAGGGCATGCTGAGCAAAAAGACGCGTAGGTAGAGTGAGGCGAGCGGCATGGTCTCGGCGGGAACGTTGAGCGCGGCGAGCATGGGCTCGGCAAAGATCTCGCCCAGCGCGATGACGACAAAGCCCACGAGCGCCATTAAAATCGAGGTATGGACGGCGCGCTTGACCATGTTCTGATCGTTGCGGCCGATAGCGTTGGCGATGACCACGTTGGAGCCAAGCGACATGCCAATAAACAGGTTGAGCATAAGACTGGTAAGCGGAACATTGGAGCCGACCGCCGCCATGGCGAGGGTTCCCTGGTCGCCCGAGAAGTTGCCGATGATGACCGTGGCGATGAGGTTCGACAGCTGCTCCAGGATGCTCGTGGCGGCCACGGGGAAGGCGAACAGGGGAATATTGCGCCACAGCGAGCCGGTGGTCATGTCAATGTGCTTAGATACGGTGTCAGCCATATGCTCTCAATCTCTAATATGCTCTTTCGTGCTTATTTGCGCAGATGATGATACTCCTAATCGACTAGTCATTGGGGACGTTCTTAAACGACTAGTCATTCAAGAACGTCCCCAATGACTAGGTGGGGAAGGCGTGCGACAATGGTGGGCGTTGTGTTGTTCGCGCTAAGGAGTTGCCATGTTGTTGTGTCCCGTTTGCCATGAGCCACTGGTGGATGACGAGCGTGGTGTTGCATGCGCGGGCGGACACCGGTTTGACCGTGCGCGCGAGGGCTATCTATATCTGCTGCGCTCATCCAAGAGCGGCGACTCCATGGGTGATCCCAAGTCGCAGGCACGCAGCCGTCGTGACTTTCTGAACCGTGGATACTACGCGCCGTTGCGCGATGCGATGGTCGAGCTGGTGCACGAGCGGGCGGCAGAGCACGGGGCGTCTACGGGCAAGCAGCTGACCTTGCTCGATATTTGCTGCGGCGAGGGCTATTACACGAGTGCCATGGGCGAGGTGCCGGGCGTGGATGCTTATGGTTTCGACCTTGGCAAAGAGATGGTGCGCCTTGCCGCCAAGCGCGGCGATGCGACCTATTTCGTGGCCAACATGAAGGACATCCCCGTGGCTGATGGCGCCTTCGATATGGTGACCGAGCTCTTTGCCCCCTTTAACGAGCGCGAGTTTGCCCGCGTGCTGGCGCCCGAGGGCTCGCTTTACACCGTGGTGCCGGGTGCCCGTCATCTGTTTGGGCTTAAGGAAGTGCTCTACGACACGCCATATCTCAATGACGAGAAACTGCCGAAGACTACCGAGCTCGAGTTGGTCGGAACGCAGCGGGTGTCTGCGAACATTACGCTCCAGACCCAGGCCGACATCGAGGCGGTGTTCCAGATGACGCCGTACTACTACCGCACGCGCCCCGCCGACAAAGAGCGCCTGGCAAATCTGGACACCCTTCAAACCGCCATCGACTTCATCATCGCCGAGTACCGCCACAGCTAACAACCTGCCAAATAGGAACAGGTTTATTTTGGTAGGTTCTATCTGGGCAAACGTAAAGGGCCGACCGCGTTGCTACGCGATCGGCCCTTTTTATTGGCGTATATACCAGAGTCGCTGAGCGATTGACACGGATGCGGTTTAGCTCAAACGGTCCATGCCCTCTTTCTTGACGCGGTTGGCGACTACAAAGTAGATAATGCTGACAATCAGGCCGCTAAAATCGGGGATGCTTGAGCCGGTCCCACCCAAGAGGGGCAGGGAGAGAAGCAGGCTGATGACCGAACATGCTAGGCAGACGATGGACCAAATCCAGACAACGCCAGCCTTGGCGGGATTATTTGCCGCGCGGATGCCAAAGACGGCGGTCACAATTTCGACGACGCCCAATACGATGACGACGATGCAAGAAACGATCATGGTACCCGTGATATCGCCTGCCGCGCTGCCCGCAAAGAGCGCTGTAGCACCCATGCCTGCGCTTAGAATGCCGACGACAAAGAAGAAGAACGATAGGATTTTGAGTAATTTGCAGGCGTTGCTCATGGCTGGTCCTTTCGATGCGGGCGCGGAGAATCAGTCGCACCCAGGTTGTGGCACATATCGTGAAGCACATTGTAGTTCAACGGGGCGATGCATGCGTTTGAAAGCGTCTCTTGCCTGTACGGTCCAACCTTTCAAAAAGGAAAGCTGGACGTAAGCCAAATCGATGGCGGCTCATGTGCGGCGCTGAGATGATGAGGCTGTAACAAGGAGCTGGTCTCAAGGAGGAGCCATGATGTACGGAGCAGGGCAAGTGCGTGAGCCGCGGTCGTTGGGAAGGCGCATGGGTGATTCCGTGATCGCTGCTGTGTGCACGGGATTGATGGCGGTGCTTTGCATTGGGATGCTGTGGGCCATGTCGCATGTGGGACAATAGCGGACGGTTGGGTGCCGACATAAACGGTGCCCTGCGTATTCGTTTTGCTTGTTAAGGAGTGTCCATGGGCGTCGTCGATCCCTTATCTGTTGCTCGGGCCGCGGGGCTTGAGCTGATCGGGAAGCCCGAGGGCCTCACGCTCACCGACGGCACGATGGAGCTGCGCGCCGATTTTGGCCGCATGCTGCCGCGACTCAAGCAGGGCCGTCTGCAGCAAGAGCTGTTGGTAAAGGCTGCGCGCACAAAGGGCATCGAGCGACCATGGGCAATTGACGCTACGGCAGGCTTTGGCGAGGATTCGCTGCTGTTGGCGGCCGCGGGCTTTACCGTCGATCTGTATGAGCAGGACTGCGTGATCGCGGCGCTCCTTCAGGATGCTTTGGAGCGCGCGGCGGATGATCCGGCGCTTGCGGCTGCCGTGGCACGCATGTGCTTACATGCGGGCGAGGACAGCATTGCGGGCCTTCGTCAAACCGTCGAGCTGGTCGAGCAGGGCGAGCTCGCAGCACCCGACGTGGTGTACCTGGATCCCATGTTTCCCGAGCGCACCAAGAGTGCAGCGGTCAAAAAGAAGTTCCAGCTCCTACATCATCTGGAGCAGCCATGCGCCGACGAGGAATCGCTGGTCGAGGCGGCGCTTGCTGTGCATCCGCGCAAGGTCGTTATCAAGCGGCCGGTAAAGGGCCCGCTGCTTGCCGGCGTTAAGCCGAGCTATCAACTTGCGGGCAAGGCCGTTCGCTACGATGTTTTGGTGCCGCCGCGCCCGTAGCTTGTGTGCGATGGCTGGCGCTCCGTCAGTGCCGTGCCAATGTGGGGTCTATTTCCAAGGGTGCGACGTCAAATGCCAGCCGCCGCAGTATTCGCATTTGTAGCAGGCCAAGCCACGCCGCCCGCGGTTTTCACATTCGGCCATAACAGCCTCGGCCTCGGCGCGCGTGTCGTAACGGTTTTTGCGCTCGCACGACTTGTAGCGCCAGGCCTCATCGCGCTCGGCGTCCAGGGCGTCGCGGCGCTCGTCTTCGCGCGCAAACAGGTCACTCATATCGCCGCCCGTGGCAGCGCCTAAAAACTCGCTTTTGGCTTTTGACCAAGCGGCTCGCTTTTTGCTCCCCATCTGCTTCGCGCCCCTCTCCAAACGTTGGTATCATTGCTCAATCAAAGTGATACCAATAAACGTGAGGCCGCCGCGTGATGATCAGAAAAACCCTCGATACCGACATTCCCGCCGTCATGGCTGTCTATGACGCGGCCCGCGCCTTTATGCGCGCGCATGGCAACGCCACGCAGTGGCCCGAGGGCACGCCTTCTGCCGAGCAGCTGGCTGCCGATATCGCTGCCGGTGGCAGCTATGTGTGTGAAGTCGACGGCCGCGTGGTGGCGACGTTTGCCTTTTTACCGGGCCCGGACGAGTGCTATGACGTAATTGAGGACGGTCAATGGCGTAGCGACACTCCGTACGCCGTGCTGCACCGTGTGGCATCCGACGGCACCGTGCACGGTATCGCGGCTGCGATGTTTGCCTTTGCCAAGGAGCGTGCCGATCACCTGCGCATCGACACGCATCAGGACAACCTGCCCATGCAGGGCGCGAGCCTCAAGGCGGGGTTTGAGCGCGCCGGCATCGTGTATGTGTCCGACGGTACACCGCGTGTTGCGTTTGACTGGCTGCGCGAGGCATAAGAGCGGGGACGCGTATCAACAATTTGCACGAACGAAAATGGCCCCGGGTGGGGCTATTTTCGTTCGCTACGCTGTTTTGCAAGCCGGCTTTCGCAAGGCGCGAACCTACGAAAATCGCCGCGCGGCAACGCAGGGCGATGAGCTCGGTCGGGGGATAGGGCCCGCTTCGCCCGCCGGCCCGTACATTGTATCATCCAGTGTGAAGCGTGAACGCCCGTTGCCGCGTGCGATGGGCTCGTAATAAGAGGAGAGCCATGTCGAAGCAAGCGGTCGTTGGAATCTTGGCGCATGTCGATGCAGGCAAGACCACGCTAGCCGAGGCCATGCTGTTCAACGCGGGTCGCATTCGCAAGCGCGGCCGCGTGGACGATGGCGATTCACATCTGGACACGAACGCGATCGAGCGCGAGCGTGGCATCACGATCTTCTCGTCGCAGGCCGTGCTCGAGCATGGCGATACCCGCGTCATGCTCGTGGATGCGCCGGGGCATGTCGATTTTTCTGCCGAGGCGGAGCGCACGCTGCGCGCACTCGACTACGCGATTTTGGTTGTGGGCGCCAACGACGGCGTGCAAGGGCATACCGAAACCCTGTGGCGTCTGCTTGCGCGCTATGACATTCCGACGTTCATCTATATCAACAAAATCGATTTGGAGAATCCCGGCCGCGATGTTTTGCTGGCACAACTTGGGCAGCGTCTTTCTGAGGGGTGCCTGGATGCCAACGAACTGCTGGTGGGTGGGGCCGTTCAGGAGGACGCTGCTGCGTTGGACGAGGCGGCGCTCGAGGAGTTTCTAGAGGTGGGTGAGCTTTCCGTCGCGACGCTGTCACGCATGGTTGCCGAGCGCAAGCTCTTTCCCTGTTTTGCCGGCTCGGCGCTCAAGGACCAAGGCGTGGACGAGCTGCTGGATGGCATATGTGCGCTGATGCGCGAACAGGCATGGCGCCCGGAGTTTGCCGCGCGCGTCTACCGCGTGAGCCGCGGAGATCGCGGCGAGCGCTTGGCATGGGTTAAAGTGACCGGCGGCACGCTGCATGCCAAGCAGATGATTGACGGACGTTCCGGTGCCGAGGCGTGGGAACAGAAGGCCGATCAGGTGCGCATCTATAACGGCGAAAAGTATGAGCTTGCCCAAGAAGTTGCTGCTGGCGGTATTTGTGCCGTGACGGGTCTTGCGCACGTTCGCCCAGGGGACGCCCTGGGCGCGGAGTCCGCGTGCGATGCGCCCATCATCGCTCCGGTCCTCACCTATACGGTGCTTCCGGACGAACATGACGTCCATACGGTGTTCAAAGCGCTGACTGAGCTGGCGGACGAAGATCCCATGCTCGGCGTAAGCTGGAATACGCATCTTGAGCAGATTCATTTGCAGTTGATGGGCGCCGTGCAACTCGAGGTCGTGCAGCGGGTGTTGGCAGATCGCTTTGGCCTTTCGGTTTCGTTTGAGTCTGGCGGCATTCTCTATAAGGAGACTATTTCGCAGCCGGTCGAGGGCGTGGGCCACTTTGAGCCGCTGCGCCACTATGCCGAGGTGCATCTGCGCCTGGAGCCGTTGCCGGCGGGTTCGGGCGTGCAGTTTGGCACCGTGACCTCGACCGACGAGCTCGATCTTAACTGGCAGCGTCTGGCACTCACCAACGCCATGGAGCGCGACCACTTGGGCGTGCTGACCGGCTCGCCCATCACCGATGTGCGCATTACACTCACAGGTGGCCGCGCGCATGCCAAACACACCGAGGGCGGCGATTTTCGCCAGGCTACGTACCGTGCGATTCGCCAGGGACTCATGCAGGCACGTGAGGCCGGCGCGGCGGTACTATTGGAGCCGTGGTACCACTTTGAGCTCGAGGTGCCGGGGGAGTGCGTGGGCCGGGCGCTCTCGGATGCCACGCGCATGGGTGCCGAGTACGAGCCGCCGACGATGGCGGGCGACCGGGCGAAGCTTGTGGGTCGCGTACCGGTATCCGAGGTGCAGGATTACGCGCTGGAGGTGGCTGCCTACACGAGCGGTCGCGGACATCTGTACCTGGAGTTCGCCGGCTATGCGGCTTGCCATGATGCCGAGCGCGTAATCGAGGCTGCCGCCTATGAGCCAGAGGCCGATCTGCCCAACACGCCCGATTCGGTCTTTTGCTCTCACGGCGCCGGTTACACGGTCAAATGGTACGACGTACCCGCCGCGGCGCACGTAAAGGTCGATCCCGCTACCTTCCGCCCCTGGCGAGCAGCAGACGCCGAGTTTTTCGGCCATAGGTGATAGAAGGGCGGCCCTTTTGTCATCTGCTGTTGGTATAACTCGGTATAAGTTGGTATAACTATTACCAGGGTTTGCCAATCCGAGGAGGCCGACATGAATCCAAATCCCTTTAAGCCCACGGCTGGCAAGCGGCCTCCGATGCTCGTCGGTCGCGAGTCGGTCATCGAAGATTTCGAGGAAGGGCTCGATAATGGCGCCGGAGCGCCGGGTAGGCTCATGCTCATTACGGGAAACCGCGGCTGCGGCAAGACGGTTCTCCTGCGGGAGCTGCAACGTCTGGCCAGCGAGCGCGGATGGGCGGTTGTCTCCGATTCCGCTTCGCTTGGCTTATGCGACCGCTTGGCCGACGCGCTTCGCTCGAATAAACCCGTTGTGACGTCAATGGAGTTCGGTCCGTCGTTTGGTCGGATGTCGGTCGAGGCGGCGCGGGCAAAGGGCGAGACGTTGCGAGGGCTGGTCAACAAGCGCCTTAAGAAGCTCGGTCCAGGCAAGGGCATCCTGTTTGCGATTGACGAGGCGCAATCGGCGTCTATCGAGGAACTGGCGGCTCTTGCCGTTCTCTATCAGCAGGTGCTCGGAGACCAGGATGCCACGGGCTTGCCCGATAGCGACCAGCGCGGTCTTGCGCTGGTGTTCGCCGGCTTACCCAGTATGGTTGACGACCTGCTCGAAGAGCCGAGCGTGACGTTTTTGCGGCGTGCCCAGCAGCGTACGCTGGGGGCGATATCTTTGCCCAAGGTGCGCGATTCATATGTCCGGACGGTCAAAGACGCTGGTCTTTACGTTGACGCGGAGACGGCGGACCTTGCGGCGCGCAAGAGCATGGGGCATCCCTACATGGTTCAGCTGGTGGGCTATTACATGTGGCGGTCTGCTGTCCGGCGTGGCTCGCAGGTCATTGAAGAGCGCGATGTCGAGGATGGTCATGCGGATGCCGTCTCCGAGTTCTACGAAGCGGTTGACGCGCCCCTGTATTACGGGCTGCGCAGTCCGCAACGCCTCTTTATCGAGGCTATGGCTGCTGATGAGGGTAAACCGACGCGCATGGCGGATATCATTGAGCGCTGTGATCGTACCCAGAGCTGGGCGAGTAAATATCGCGCAAGCCTGATTCGCGAGCGCGTCATCGAGGCTGCCGGATACGGCCTCGTCCGGTTTACCGTGCCCATGCTGGGCGAGTATATCTGCGACCGCATTTTATGGCACGAGTAGGGTGATAAAGGTGACGGAACAGAAGATGAGCCCGCAGGCTATCGAGGTGCGTGGCGCGCGTGTTCACAACCTCAAGGACATTGATATCGATATCCCGCTGGGAAAGCTCGTGGGTATTGCCGGCGTGTCGGGCTCGGGCAAGAGTTCGCTGGCGTTGGGCGTCCTCTATGCCGAGGGCTCGCGTCGTTACCTGGAGGCGCTCAGCACCTATACTCGTCGTCGCCTGACGCAGGCTGAGCATGCCCAGGTAGACGAGGTACTGCATGTGCCGGCGGCGCTCGCGTTGCATCAACGCCCCAGGGTGCCAGGTGTGCGCTCGACCTTTGGCACCATGACCGAGCTCAACAATAGCCTGCGTCTGCTCTTTAGCCGTTGCGCCCATCACGTGTGCCCGCACTGCGGGGCGCGCGTGGAGCCGAGCCTTAACGTTGCCGCTGGCCTGTCGCTCACGTGCTCCGCATGTGGTCGCGAGTTCTACGCGCCGAGCGCCGAGGATTTGGCTTTCAATAGTGGTGGTGCGTGCCCTACCTGCGGCGGCACCGGTGTCATGCGCGAGGTGGACGAGGCGAGTCTGGTGCCCGATGAGTCCAAGACCATCAACGAAGGCGCGGTGCTTCCTTGGGGCACGCTCATGTGGGACCTGATGAAGCAAGTTGCCGGTGAGATGGGCGTGCGCACCGACGTGCCGTTTAACCAGCTCACGCCTCTAGAGCGCGACATCGTGTTCCATGGTCCGGCGGTTAAAAAGCACATTCTCTACGTTCCCAAAAACGGCGAGGGCGCCACGCCGCTCGACTTTACCTATTACAACGCCGTCTATACCGTTGAGAATGCGCTTGCCAAGGTTAAGGACGATAAGGGCCTCAAACGCGTTGCACGCTTTTTGCGCGAGGGGCCATGCCGTGACTGTGGCGGCACGCGTCTCTCCGAGGCCGCGCGCCAGCCCCAGGTGCGCGGTATCAATCTGGCGCAGGCCGCGGCCATGACGCTGGGCGAGGCGATTGAGTGGGTGCGCGGGGTGCCCGCATCCTTGCCGGCCGAGATGCAGCCCATGGCGACGGATATCTGCGATTCGTTTTTGAGCACGGCTCGTCGTCTGGTCGACCTGGGTCTCGATTACCTTTCACTCGACCGCGCCGGTGCCACGCTCTCCACGGGTGAGCGCCAGCGTGTGCAGCTCGCCCGCGTGGTACGCAATCGATCGACGGGCGTGCTTTATGTGCTGGACGAGCCCTCGATCGGCTTGCATCCGGCAAATGTCGACGGCCTGGTTGGCGTGATGCGCGACCTGGTAGGCGACGGCAACACCGTGGTTGTTGTCGACCACGATACGCGCGTACTGGCGGAAGCTGACTATCTGGTCGAGATGGGCCCCGTTGCCGGAGCAGGTGGCGGTAACGTGATCGCTGCAGGTACGGTGGACGAGGTCGAACAATCGCGGGGCAGCCGCATCGCCCCGTTTTTGCGCGCAGAGTCCAAGCGCATGCGTCCGCAGGTGACTGACGAGGAAATGTTCGACCAGGGACATATCCGCATGGCAACCGATGCCATTCATACCGTAAAACCGCTCGAAGTCGATATCCCGCGCGGCCGTCTCGTCGCGGTGACGGGCGTTTCGGGCTCGGGCAAGACGACGTTGGTGCTCGAGACACTCATCCCGGCGCTTAAGGCGCAGGCAGCCGGCGAGCGCCTGCCAAAACATGTGCGCTGGGTCGATGCCGAAGGCATTGCCCGCGCAAACCTGATTGACGCTACGCCTATCGGCGCCAACGTGCGCTCGACAGTGGCGACTTATGCCGACATTCATGACGAGCTGCGTCGCGCCTTCGCCCGTACGTCCGAGGCCAAGGCAGCCGGCTACAAGGCGGGTGCCTTTAGCTACAACACCGGCGCCTTGCGCTGCCCTACGTGCGATGGCACGGGCTCGATATCACTCGACGTGCAGTTTTTGCCCGACGTCGAGATCGTCTGCCCGGCATGTCGCGGCTCACGTTATGCAGACGCGGCTTCGCATATCCATCGCGAGGGCAAGGACGGGAGTCTCCTTACGTTGCCGCAGCTCATGGACATGAGTGTGGACGAGGCCATCGACGCCACACTGGGGCTCAAGAAGGTTCAGGCGCGCTTGCAGACCTTGCACGACTTGGGCTTGGGCTATCTCACGCTCGGTGAGCCCACGCCGGCGCTTTCGGGCGGCGAGGCACAGCGCCTTAAGCTCGCGAGCGAGATGGGCCGCGTGCAGGATGATGCCGTATTCGTGTTCGACGAACCCACGATTGGCCTGCATCCGCTCGATGTTCAGGTGTTGCTGAGTGTGTTTGACGGCCTCGTTGCCAAGGGCGCCACGGTTATCGTGATCGAACACGATCTCGACCTTATCCGTAACGCCGATTACGTGATCGACATGGGCCCGGGCGGTGGCGACGCGGGCGGGCAAATCGTCTGCGCCGGTACGCCGGGCGACATCGTGGCCTGCTCCGCAAGCATCACCGGCCGCTACCTATAGACAATGAGGCAAAGGGACAGCCCCTTTGCCTCATTGATGCCTATTTCACGCATTGAGCCGCGAGATAGTCGCGGAAGAATGGCAATTCAAATGCGACGAGCCCTCGTCCTCGTTCCCCGATGATGCCGGCATCTATCATTCGGCGTCGGTAGCGGGAGACCTGCTGCGGCGAACGCTTAAGGCGCTCGACAAGGTCGGCGGTGGTGGACTCTTCCTCGTCATCGAGCATGGCGATGAGGAATCGCTTGTCCTCTGCAGTGAGTTCCCGATAGGTTGCCGCGAGGATTCGGTCGTCCATCTCGTCGCGCGCGATTTTGATTCCCAGGTCAAAGTCGCGTGACGAGATTTCCTTCGAATCGCTTGTGAGATCCCAGGCACGGTAGCCTACGAGTTGCAATAGGAAGGGAAAACCAGAGATCGAGCGAACGGCTCTATCGATTCCCTCAGCATCTGCCAGGCGATCGTTTTCCTGGATTGTGCGAATCAAGGCCTCGCGTACGTCATAGTCGGCAATGCGACCCAGATGATATTGTTGGGCGCGGCGAAGGAACGAGACCGTCTTGTGGTTCAGCAACGTCGAGACGTTGTTGGGAAGTCCCGCCATGAGCAGGGCGACGCGTTTCCCATCGGTCACAAAGTGCTGATACGTCGCTGCGAGCTGAATCATTTCGTCGAGTGTCGGGTCCACCTCGTCAACCGTGACGAGCAGACCGGTGCCTGCCTCGTTGAGCTGGTCGATGATGTCGCTCATGCGATAACGCCAGGTTGAGGCATCGTGAACGCGATTGACCTCGATGCTGCCGAGCGGTGCAATTCCGAGGCCGGTGACTTCGAAGTTCTTAGACGGGTCGATAAGATGGCCGGCAGCACGTTTCGCCCCGAACTCGATTTCCTCAAGCATTCCCGGGAGCGCGGTCGTCTTTACGGCAATCCAGCCGTGGGATTCCGCCCTTGTCGCGAGCGACGACATGAGAGCGGTTTTACCGGTTCCACGCGCGCCTGAGAAGATCGAGGTCAATTCTGGGCGCCTGCGCTGGCTCAAGAAGGCACGGTCCAGATCCCGAATAATCTGTTGTCTGCCAGCGAGATGGGCAGGAACCTCGCCAAAACTGGGGGTAAACGGGTTCTCGAGATATTCCACAAGGCTCTCCTTTCACACCGCCGTTTAACTTCATTTTACTTTAGTTAATTCTGATTAAAAGTGAGGGCTCTTTATCTAGAGCATCAATTAGGCATGTGTGCCATCGGCGTGGCGCTTGAATGTGACAAAGGGATAGTTCCTTTGTCACATTCCCGGAAAGCCTGCCTGGCGCAGGGCCTCGTAGAGGACGATGGCGGCGCTGTTGGAGAGGTTGAGTGCGCTGATGCGGTAGTCGTCCGGGTTGACGAAGTTGCCGCAGATGTCCTGTTGAAGGATGGCCTCGTGGCTGTCCTCGGTATGTCCGAGCGATTCCTCGTGGGCTTCCCAAGCCTCGGCGTTATCGAGCGAGTCACAATCGCGCAGCATGGGGATACGCTCGCAACGCTCGGGCGCCGCGGCAAGCAGTGGCTCGGGAATGCCCGAGCTCTCGCTGCCAAAGACCAAGTAGTCACCATCGCGGTAGGTGCTTTGCGCATAGGTGCGGCGTGCCTTTTTGGTCAGCAGATGCAGGCGACCATCGGCGGGGGAGAGATCGTTGCGCGCAAGGAAATCCTCCCAGCCGGCATAGGTCGTCACGTCCAAGTTTTGCCAGTAGCCCAGACCGGCACGACGTACCGTCTTGTCGTCGAGCGAAAACCCCAGCGGCTCCACCAGATGCAGGCGGGCGCCGGTGACCACGCAGGTGCGGCCGATATTGCCCGTATTGGCCGGAATCTCGGGCGCATACAGCACGATGTTGAACATGAATCTCCTTGGCTCAGAACGAAAAACCACCACGAAGGGGACAGGCACCTTCGTGGTGGTTTGGCGGTTACGTAGCGGAAAAATGTCCGCTTGGATAAACCTAGGCGCGGTGCCAGTCGGTCAGGCAGGCATCGAGGGAGGCGATGAGCGCGTCCTTGTCCATGTGACGGCCGATGATGCACAGGCTCGTCATGCGATCGCCCGTCTCGTCGTCCCAAATCTGCATGATCTCGGGGTTCTCGTCGATGATCTTCTGCTTCTCGCCCTCGGGCGCCGAGTCGACAAACAGGCCGTTCTCCATCAGGCGCATCTGGTGGCCGGCCTGCTCGAACATGTAGCACATGTCCGGATCGCCGGTCTGCCACAGCGGGCCCTTGACGCGAATGACCTCGTCGGGCCACTCCTGCTCAACAAAATCGGTGAACTTTTGCAGGTCAAACGGCTTGCGGCGCGAGTACACAAAGGTCTCGATGTCGTACTCGAGCACCTCGGGGTCGTCGTGCTCCTCGGGATGCTCCATGGCCTCGATCCAGGCGGCGGAGTTGTAGGCGCGCATAAAGTCGAAGCGGTCGGTGTCGAGCAGCTCCTCCATGGGGACCTCGCCGTTTTGGGCCTCGACGATCACGGCGTCTTTCTGCAGGCTGCGCACGATGGCCTTAAGCTCGGCGATCTGCTCAGGGCTCACGGTATCGGTCTTGTTGAGGATCAGCGTGGAGCAGAACTCGATCTGCTGGATGAGCAGACTCTCGATGTCGTCCTCGTCGATATCCTCTGCCAGCAGGTCGCGACCGCCGTTGAACTCGTCGTACATGCGGGCGCAGTCGACCACGGCCACGATGTTGTCGAGCGCGAGCTTGGGCTCGCCGCCCACCTTGGCCTCGTCGCAGAAGCTCGAGATGGTGTAGGCGATGGGGATAGGCTCGCAAATGCCCGAGGCCTCGATGATGATGTAATCGAAGTTGCCCGAATCGGCGATGCCCTGCAGCTGGTTGGCCAGGTCATCCGAAAGCGTGCAGCAGATGCAGCCGTTGGTGAGCGGGATGAGGTCGTCGGTCTCGGAAAGGCCGCCGTCGGCGATAAGGCTGGCGTCGACATTGATCTCGCCGATATCGTTGACAATCACGGCGGCGCGGATGCCGCCGTCGTTAGCGAGGATGTGGTTGAGCAACGTGGTCTTGCCGGCACCGAGGTATCCGGTAAGCATGATGATCTTCACGGGTTTGTTGGGCATGTGCCCTCCTTTGTTAGACATGGCTTACAGTTGAATCTTATGCCAAACGCCTGCTCTTATACCCACGCGCCGGCAAATAACACAAGCTACTCCCAGGCTCCCCATACATCGGGACAATAACCGACGGTGGCCTTTTTGCCGTTGCGCACGATGGGCTCGGCCAAGACCTGCTGGTTCTCGAGCAGCTTGTCAAAGCGCTGGCTGGGGGTAAGGTGCTGGATGAGTGCGAGCGTCTCCTCGTCCTTGGCTTTGGGGTTGAGCAGCTTGTCGATGCCGCCGACCGCCTGCATCACGCTCGTGAGCTCGCCCTTGCTCATCTCCTTTTCCTTAAGGTCAATAAACTGCGCCTTAATGCGGCGCTCCTTAAAATAGCGCTGGGCCTTCTTGGTATCGAAGGACTTTTTGGTGCCAAAAATCTGTATATTCATGCTCCGCCGTTCTACCTGATGAAGTTGGTCGTTGCTCGATCTGCCTCGGGTGCGTTGATACCGGCGGCCTGTCCTGCCTCAATGCAGCGCAGGAGCCAAGCCATGTTTTTGCCGATGTTTCGCATGGTGGCAAGGCCCTCGGCATCCCCATCGGCGTCGCCGGGCACGCGGCCAAACACGTTGTTCCAGTAGGTGGAGGCAACCACGGGCATTTGCTTAATGGTGAAGTACTTGTTGAGCACATCGAAGGTGGTCGACGTGCCGCCGCGACGGGCGACGGCGACCGCGGCGCCGGGTTTGTGCTCAAAGGCATGCCCGCCTGCATAGAAGGCGCGATCGAGGGCCGAAAGGATGCGTCCGCTGGGGTGCGCATAGTAGACGGGTGAGCCAAAGACAAAACCATCTGCCTGCTCGGCGGCAGCGATGAGCTCGTTCACCACGTCGTCGTCAAAGGTGCAGCGACCGCCAAGCTTGCCGCACTGGCCGCAACCGATGCAATCGCGAATGGGCTTGGCGCCCAGCTGAAACACCTCGGTATCAATGCCTTCTGCATTAAGTTGCTCGGCGACCTCGGCGAGTGCGCGGGCGGTGTTGCCGTTTGCCTTGGGACTGCCATTGACCAAAAGAACCTTCATCACAAACTCCCTCTGCTTTTGGTGACTTCTGCAGAGGATTATCGCACGATGGGGGAGGCGGTGCGGGCGCGGTGCTAATCCAGTTTGGTACCTGGCACCTGCACGGCTTTCCCGAGCAACGCTTTAAGCTCGTTCAAAATGGAAACAGGCTGACGGTCGACGCCGTCCAGATGGAGCGTGGCCACGCGAATGGGCGGCTGATATTCAAATGGGCCAAAGAGCACGGGCGAACCCAGGAACCGCTCGATTTCCTCTGCAATCGCATCGGTTTCTTCGGGATCAAAGTCGTCGAAAAGAGCCACGAACATCGGCCCCGTCGAGCGGAACATACGACCCTTACCGCGCGAGCATTCCACCAGACAGGCGGCACATTCTGCCAAAACGCGGTCGCCCGCATCAAAGCCAAAGCGGGCATTGACCTGAGCGATATCGTCGATTTTGATGGCGATCAAACCAGCCTTGCGCGCCACGCGACGCATTTCGCCAATGGCGTTGACCAGGGCGTGAATATCGCCCAAGCCGGTCACGGAATCGGTCGTATCTGCCAAGCTTCGGTTGATGATAATGCCCACATACATGCCGGGCTCGGTATCGGTGCCGTCCAAGCGGTAGCCCGTGCAGTCGCAAAGCACGTATTTTCCGGTGGCATCCATTACGCGATACTGCATGTAGTGGAAGTGCCACGTGCCGTTTATCACCATGTCGAGCTCGGCACGTACGTTGTCGCGGTCCTCGGGATGAACGCGGGCGAGCCACATGTCGAGTGAGTTAAAAGGGTGCTGGGAGGGCAGGTCAAAATCGCGCACGGCGTTAACCGACCATTGCGATTCTCCCGTATCGAGATTGAGGATAAACGGATAGCGCGTCTCGGAGCTCATGGAGATCGCTTGGAACACCCGGTCGTTGCAGGGAAGCTGATCGACGATTGGGCGTTGCGGCGCGTCATCGTCTTTCGGTTGCTGCACACGATGCATAAGCTTATAGCGATACATTTTGCGATCGGCATCCATCGTCATCTGGCGACGCGTGTCGCCAGCAAGTGGATCGACGCGCGAGCAGCCAAAGCTAAAGCTGCCGATCATGGGCGCCTTGCCACCTGAGCTCGCCTCGATCAGCCTGGTACGTACCTGCTCCAAGCGCTGCTCGAGTTCGGTCTCGTTTGCGGAGAGCGAGATAAGCACAAACTCGTCTCCACCGATACGGAACAGCATCTCATCGTGCTCCATGGTTTCGGAGAGCGTGCGGCAGATGCCCAGAATATAGCGATTGCCTTCGGCGTGGCCAAACCTATCATTGCAATGCTTGAGATGGTCGATGTCAATATAGGCGCAGGTGAAGGGATCGCCTTTGCGCCAGAGTTGCTCGACGTGACGGTCGAATCCGTTGCGGTTGCCCAAGTTGGTGAGCGGATCGATATAGGCGTTGAGCTCAAGCAGCTGGCGCTCTTGTTGCAGGATGGCATGCGTCTTTTGCAGTTGCTCACCAACGGCGCGTAGCTCAGCAGGCAGCGCGGCAACATCGAGTTCGGCGGTCGAGACGCCGTTCGCAAGTCGCTGAAGATAGGCAATAATCGATTGCTCGCCCAGGCGATATGACTCGTTCATGATGGATAACCTCCTTGGGCGGAACAACGGTTTGTATCATATCCCCAATTTGGTTTGAAGTGGGGATATAAGTTAGCCAATGGGGACAAATGCCCCCTTCGGCGGTGGCGTTTTGCGCGCGAGCGTATCAGTTGTTATTGCCGCCATCGAGCAATGCCTCAAAATTCTTCGCCGGCATGGGGCGGTAGTAGAGGAAGCCCTGAGCGTAGCGGGCGCCCATTTGTCGTAGCATGTTCGCCTGCTCATTTGTCTCGACGCCTTCAACCACGACGGGCAGATGGAGCGACTGCGCCATTTCGAGCATCGATGAAATGATTTGCGTGCTGCGGCCTTGATCGCGGTCGGTGGGCACAAAGGTGCGGTCGAGCTTGATGACGTCGACGTTGACGTTCTTGAGCATCGCGAGCGTGGACTGACCGGTGCCAAAATCGTCCATATAGGTCGAGAAGCCGCGGGTGTGCAGATCTGCGGTCAGCTTATCCACGGCCTCGGATTCTCCCGTATAAGCCGTCTCGGTGATCTCGATACGCATGAGCTCGGGCGGTAGGTTGTATTGGGCGGCGAGCGCCCCCATATGTTCGGCAACGCCGCAGGCAAGGATATCCACGCGCGACACATTAAGCGAGACCGGAACCACGCGAAGACGGCGATCGAGACGCTCGCGAAGCCATATGGCGACACCCTGCCAAATGTGCTTGTCGAGTGTCACTACAAAGCCGCTTTCCTCGAGTGCGGGGATAAACGTTGCGGGCGAAATGAGAGAGCCGTCCTTGTCAATCCAGCGGGTGAGTGCTTCGGCGCCAATAATCTCGCCGGTTTCCATATCGACCTGGGGCTGAAGATAGTACGTGATGCGACCATTTGACAGCGCGTACTGGAATTCGGTCAGCGTGCGGTGGAACGCGACTTCGCGCTCGTACTCCGCGGGGCGGAAAATGGCAATGCGCTCCTTAAAGTCGTTTTTTGCGCGTCGATTGGTAAACATGGCCTTTGCCTGCGCATCGATGGTGATTTCCTCATTGGAGTCGATGGGGTAAACGCCCATGGACGGCCAAAAACCTACGCCGTCATCATGCCTGGCTACTGCCTCACGAACGCGATTGTAGATTTGATGGACGGTGATGTGCTTAAAGGGGATAAGTACACAAAAGTCATCTTGGCCCCAGTACCCTGCGACGCCCATATCGGCATTCTCGATGTCCTTGAGGACCGTGCCCACATCGGCGAGTACGCGGTCGCCCTCGGCCTGGCCGTGCCATTCATTAAACAGGCGCATGTGGCCCATGTCGACCGTGGCGATGCACCAGGTGCCGTTGCGCCTTGCCTCGAGAAATGCGTTGGCGCGCCGCATAAACTCGCTGGGTCGATAGAGACCCGTGAGCGAGTCGATACGTTCGGCGATGGCGCTTTTGCGCTCCGCCTCGGGTATGGGGAGGCTGTCGTTGGGGACAAGCCCGCCGGCCGTGCGAAGGCGACGGTCGAGTTCGCCTAAAACGGCGGTCGCTTGATGGGTTAAGTGCTCGTAAAAGGCCGGGACGACAAGACAGACGGGAGTAATGGTGTCGCCTGCGATTCGAACAGGAGCGAAAACGGCCTCTTTAAGGTGGCGGGTCAGTTGCTCGAATGCCTCGTGGTCCAGGTCGTTGCTGAGCACGACGAACTGGACGCTTCGTGAACG
This sequence comes from uncultured Collinsella sp., assembly GCA_965147105.1. GTDB lineage: Bacteria > Actinomycetota > Coriobacteriia > Coriobacteriales > Coriobacteriaceae > Collinsella. The sequence goes on from CBCTIZ010000006.1 coordinate 86,763, forward strand.
GTAGACCCGGCTCCTGCCGCGGGTGATCGACAGCATGCGGCCTGCGTATTCGGCAAGCATGTTGTCGACAGCCTCGGCCCCGTAGAGCTCGTTGAGCTTTGTCGTGCCACGAACGCGCACCGCTATAAGCCCTGTCTCGCAACGATCGCGGCGGCAGGCCTCGATGGCGTTGGCCAGCATGCGCTGCGTTCCGAGACCTGTGGCGGCATCGACGGTTTCGGCAAGTGAGTGGTTGACGAGCTCGCCGACATAGAGCGAGGGGACATTTCCGTCGCCGTCGATACGAAACCCGCGAGCACGGCAAAGGACGTAGTCGCCGACGGCGTTGCGCACACGATACTGCATGACGCGACGGTGCTTGGTGCCGTTGTAGACTTGGTCGATGTCGTTGATGCAGGCCTCAAGGTCGTCGGGATGGACGCGCGTTTTCCAGTAATCGCGACAGTTGTCTATGTGCTCCGAGGGAAGGCCAAGATCGCGCAAGGCACCTTGTGACCAAAGGGTGCGATGTTTGTCCAAGTTCTCGATAAAGAAATAACGGCCCTCGTTGAGCATCGAAAAGGCGTCAAAAATACGATCGCTTATTTCGAAGTCGTCGGCGTGAACTTACGTGATATTGCGTCGATCGAGGTGCATGGCATGACGTAGCTTGTAGTCGTACATGCGATGGTCGGCATCGAGCGTCATGCGATTGGAAGCTTCGCCCAGGGCGGGGTCGGCATGTGACACTCCGTAGCTAAACGAGTGGGGCATCTCGGAATCGTTATTTTTGAGCAGGATCGTTCGGCAGTGTTCCAGACGTTCGGCGAGGTCGTCCTCGGTTGCAATCGTAGATAGGATGGCAAACTCGTCGCCTCCCAGACGAAATGCCGCCTCGTCTACCTTCATATACAGCTTGAGATAAAGGCTTACCTGCAAGATATAGCGGTTGCCCTCGTCATGGCCAAAGACGTCGTTGCAGTGCTTGAGATTGTCGATATCGATGAACGCCATGGTAACGGGGGCGTCCTGCCCCCAGAGCTCCTCGAGGGAACGGGCAAAGCCGCCACGGTTGCCAAGCCCGGTTAGCTGGTCGGTAAAGGCAGTCCTGATCAGATCCTCCTGCCGCTCGAGAAGGTCACGGACGGTCTTTTCGAGCGTTTCGGTGTAATTGCTGACAGTATCCATGTTCCAAGCGGCTTTCTGAGGTCGGGGCGGATTGCGTCGGGCGAGCTCGTTGTGTGCATGCATCGTTGCTCAGCGCTTTGCATGTATCCAGGCTCCCGCCTTGCCGCGTTGTTGAGTTAATTTGCCGGCTAATGTTTGCTGTTGATAACAGCTGAGTAGTGTAAACAATAGTGCACAATTATATATGGGTGCACATGCTGTGGGCGGCTATTATTCGACAGGCGGTAGCGCGACGATGCGATGTTCGATGAAAATGCGACTGAGACGATATATGTTGACGGGTATACTTGTTCCGTTTGAATTTGTGGGGACGGAGATGGTCGCATGGCACAGTCAAATACGACGCGCACGGTGGGGCTGGCACTCGAGGGAGGCGGCTACCGCGGTATGTATACGGCGGGCGTGCTCGACGTTTGGATGGAGCACGGCTTAACTTGCGACCATATGGTGGGTGTCTCGGCGGGCGCGGCGTTTGGCTACAACTTTAAATCTCGCCAGATCGGCCGCGCCATTCGCTACAACAAGGCCTATTGTGCCGACAAGCGCTACGCAAGCGTGACCAGCTGGCTGCGAACCGGCGATATGTTCAATGCCGATTTTGCCTATCACGAGGTGCCCATCGAGCGCGATCCCATCGACCTGGAGACATATCGCGCCTGCCCCATGCGGTTTACGTGCGTGTGTACCGATATCGAGACGGGCAAGGCCGTCTATCACGATCTGCCGTATGGCGACGAGCGCGATATCGAGTGGATCCGGGCGTCGTCGGCAATTCCCGTGGCGACGCGTCCCGTTGCTATTGACGGGCATAAGTATCTGGATGGTGGCGTGGCTGATTCTATTCCCAGCGCATGGCTGTTTGCGCAGGGGTATGACCGCAATATCGTGGTACTCACGCAGCCGGCGGGCTTTGTGAAGCAGCCCAACAGCGTGATGCCCATGCTGCGGCGCGTGTTCCGTCACTATCCGGAGTTTGTCGCAGCGCTTGAGCATCGGCATGAGGTCTACAATGCCACGCTCGATGACCTGGCACGTCGCGAGGCTGCCGGTGAGATCTTTGTGGTGCGGCCGAGCGAATCGGTGAAGGTGCCGTCGCTGTGTCGCGAGCCCGATGAGCTCGAGCGCATCTACCAGGTCGGTCGTCGTGATGCGGAGGCGACTTTGCCGGCGTTGGAAGCGTATCTGGCGGGGTAAGGGTCGCATGCGGAAAGCGCATCCCGGAATGGAGATCCAAACTGGGATGCGTTTTCCATTGCTGAAGTTATGGGGCCGCGGAGCAACTGCTCGGCTTATGCCTATGCCTGCTGCCAGGTGTCGACGAGCTCCTTGGCCGCGGCGTAGGGGTCATCGGCGCTGCAGACGGCACTCACCACAAAGAAGCCGTCGACGCCGGTGGCCTTGAGCTGCGGCAGGTCGGCCGTCTTGACGCCGCCGCCCACCACGATAGGCACGGGGCTTGCCGCGTGGAGTGCGGCCAGGTCCTCAAAGCTCTTGGTGATGATAGAGCCGTCGGCCGCGCGTCCGCAGTCGCGCTTGGTCTCGGTCTCGTGGAGTGGACCGATGCCCAGGTAGTCGACCAAACTCATGTCGGCGGTCTTGACGTACTCGAGCATCTCCTCGCAACGGGCCGAAAGGCCCACAATGGCATCGGGGCCCAGCAGCTTGCGGCAGACCTCGACGGGAATGTCGCTCTGGCCCACGTGCACGCCGTCGACAGCAATACCCTGCTCGCGTGCGGCAAGCACACAGTCAAGGCGGTCGTCGATGAGCAAGGCGACCTGACCGGTCTTGCCGGCCTGAGCGATTGCCTGCGCGGCGTCGCCGGTCAGCGCAATGATCTCGCGGGCGCTTGCCACCTTGGAGCGCACCTGGATGCAGGTAAAGCCTGCGTCGAGCGCCTGGGCCACCACATCGCCCACGGGGCGTCCCAGCGTGTTTTCGGGGCCGAGTACCAGATAAGCCGAGATATCAAGGTTGTCGCGGATGCTCACTGTGCTTCCTCCTGCTTTTTGATCTGTGCTTCCATGCGCTCGAGCTTGCCGGTCATGGTGTCGGTAAATCCGGGCCGAATATCGGCTTTGAGCACGACTTCGGTGCGGATGCCCTTGCTCGCCAACACAAAGGTTGCGTCGCGCACGACCTGCATGACCTCGTCCCAGTCGCCCTCGATCTCGGTGAACATCGAGGTGGTGCGGTTGGGAAGGCCGCTCTCGCGAATGACGCGCACGACTTCGGCGACCTCGGCGGACAGCTCATCGCCGGTGCCGCACGGGGCGATGGCCACAGCGACGAGCGTGTTCATGCCGGCATTGGTTGCGGGCTCGGACATGGCCTATGCCTCCTCGAGGTCGAGCTGGTTGTTGGCGATGTCCTGGGCAGTTGCGCGGTAGAGCTCGTCGATAAAGGCGACCTTAAAGCTTGCCGGGGCGTCGGCGTCAGCGGCGGCACGCGTGCCAGCGACGTTGTAGACGGCGGTACCGCAGACGGCTGCCGTAAACGGATCGGCGGCGCAGGCATACACGGCCAGCACGCCGCCCTGCGAGCAGCCGCAACCGGTGATCTTGGACATGAGCGGGCTGCCGCCGTGGGACTTGGCCACGGTTGTGCCGTCGGTAATCAGGTCGACTTCGCCCGAGACCACAACGGCGCCGCCGGTGTAGCGGGCGAGCGCCACGGCGGCATCGCGGGCAGCGTCTACCGTGTCGGTGGTATCGACACCGCGCACGCGGCTCAGATCGGCCGCCTCGCCCTCAAGACCCCACAGGCCGGCGAGCGCGATGATCTCGGAGGCGTTGCCGCGCACGATGGCGGGCTTGTACTGCTTGAGTTCGTTTACCAACTGGGTGCGCAGACTACCGATACCCAGGCCCACCGGATCGAGCACCCAGGGCTTGCCGGCGTCGTGTGCTGCCTTGGCCGCGCGGGGAATCGTTTGCTCGTAGATGGGGAAGAGCGTGCCCATATTGAGATAGATGGCGCCGCCGCCGGCAACGAGCGCCTCGCCCTCGTCGGGCAGATAGACCATGGCGGCCGATCCGCCCACGGCGAGCTGTGCGTTGGCGACAAAGTCGATCGTCACCGTGTTGGTGATGGAACCGGCCATCGGATTGGTAGCGCGAATCTCATCCACGGCCTTGATCACATGTTGCTTAAGCTGTTCCGAATCAATCACTGCACATGCCTCCTTGGCATAGAAAAGGGGCGCTGTGCATAGACAGCGCCCCTGTAAAGGCGGCATGCTCCCTACGCCAGCATTAACTGACAGGTTCAAAGGATTGGGCCCCATGCCCTCTCAGCCTTGTGGTTTGCACCGCCGGCACTCCCGCATCGAATCTGTTGTTCCCTATACTAGCGCACCGTTACAATGGATACGGTGAAAATGACTGGGGGACTCTATGATCAAACTTGTGCTGACCGATATGGACGATACGCTGATTCCAGCCGGGCATGACGGCGCCAGCGACTACGCCATTGAGGGTATTCATGCCATGCAGGCGGCGGGTCTGCACTTTGGGCCGGTTTCGGGTCGTCAGCCGTCCGCGATGGGCTGGATGTTCAAAAACCGTTCCGAGTGTTTTTCGACCGGTGCGTTCTGTAACGGCCAGGTGATGTTTGTCGACGGCGAAGTAGTCGCTTCGCGTGCAATCGACAACGATGCTCTGATGCGTTTGGCCGACTATCTGGAGCAAGAGACCGACGATACATTTCTAAAAGTCTATAGCCTGGGCGATGACTTTTGGGGCAACGATGCCTATTGCGTGACGAGCAATCCCGAGCGTGTGCGTCGCGCTATGGAGTCGGGCGGCAATGCGTGGCTCAAAGGCGAAGAGGCCCCGTGTCGTCCCGTCGTCGATGGCGCGCCGGTGTTTAAGGCGAATATCTGGAGTGCCCGTTCGCGTGAGGAGCTCGCGGAGCTACGCGAGCGCGTTGCCGTTGAGGTGCCGGAACTCTCGCTTGTGTTTCCCAACAACCGAGTGCGCCTGTTCGACATCCTTCCGGATGGTTGGGACAAGGGCTGCGCTGCGCTGGAGCTGGCGCGCGCCTTGGGCCTGACGCCCGACGAGGTGGCCGTATTTGGCGATTCCGATAACGATCTGCCCATGATCGATGCCGTTCCCAACTCCGTTGCAGTCGCCAATGCCAATGAGGCCGTCACGGCTGCCGCGCGCTGGCATATCGGCGCCGCGGCAGATGATGCGGTCGCCGGGGCTCTGCATCAGATTGCCGCCTGCGCCGCGACGGGGGAGATGCCGCCGTTTATGCGTCAGGAGGGTGCAGCCGACGCGAATTTCGCGAACAGCTAAGGAGACAGCCATGAAGCTCCAGCAGCTCAGATATGTCGTCAAAGTTGCCGAATGCGGCAGCATTACCGAGGCCTCGCGCCGTCTCTTTGTGTCGCAGCCTTCGATTACCGCGTCGATTCGCGATCTCGAAAACGAGATGGGTGTGCACATCTTTGAGCGCACCAACAAGGGCGTCATTGTGTCCGAGGAAGGCGAGACCTTCTTGGGCTATGCGCGCCAGGTACTCGACCAGGCCGACCTGCTCGAGGGCAAGTACAAGGGCGCATCTGAGCAGGTGCCGCACTTTAGTGTGAGCTGCCAGCATTATTCCTTTGCCGTCAACGCGTTTGTCGATGTGATCCGCGAGTTCGATGCCGCGCGTTACGACTTCACCCTGCGCGAGGAGCAGACTCACGAGATTATCGAGGATGTCGCGCATATGAAAAGCGAACTGGGCATCCTGTACTTATCCGAGCATAACCGCGAGGTCATCGAGCGCATGCTGGTGGCCAACGAGCTCGTGTTCGAAGGACTCTTCTGCGCCACGCCGCATGTCTTCGTCTGCGCCGACCATCCGCTGGCGGACCGCTCCAGCGTGACGCTCGAGGATCTGAAAGACTACCCGTTCCTGTCCTACGAGCAGGGCAGCTACAACTCGTTTTACTATTCCGAGGAGCTGACCTCGACGTTCGAGCGTCGCAAAAATATCCGCGTGCGCGACCGTGCGACGTTGTTCAATTTGGCCATGGGCCTCAACGGCTACACGGTATGCTCGGGCGTGATCAGCCACGAGCTCAACGGCCCCGGCATTATCTCGATTCCGCTCGACGTGGACGAGTACATGGAGATTGGCATCATCACGCGCAAGAACACGACGCTTACGCGCTACGGTCGGGCCTATATCGACGCGATTCGTCAGCATATCTAGGCTGCTGTGCTCCGCACGGTTCAAGTCTCTTTATGACAGTCCAGACTGATATAGGAAACATCTATATCAAACTGTTATAAACGAATATTTTACGATGGTCATATGAGCGCTCATACTCTGTCCCAGTAAAGCAACCAATGCAAAGGGAGATATCTATGAGCACTTCGATTCAACCGAACGCGCCGTTTCGCGCCGATATCGTCGGCAGTTTTCTTCGTCCGCAGGCTGTAAAGGACGCCCGTGCCGCCTATGTCGCGGGTAAACTCGACGCTTCCGGCCTTAAGGCCGTCGAGGACGATGCCATTCGCGATTTGGTGGCCAAGCAGAAGACCGCCGGCCTGCAGGTGATCACCGATGGCGAGTTCCGCCGCAGCTACTGGCACCTCGATTTTATGTGGGGCCTCAACGGCATTGAGCGCCGCACCTCACGCACGGGTTATATGTTCCATGATGAGGAGACGACGGCCGACACCGCCGTGGTTACTGGTCCCATTAGCGGCGAGAACCACCCGTTCGTCGAGCATTTTAAGTTCGTCAAGGCGCTTGAGGGGGAGGGCCAGGTCGCACGCCAGACCATTCCGGCGCCGATCCAGACGTTCTCTGAGGTCACGCTCGATCGCTGCGACGGCCAGCAGGAGAGCCTGCGCGCTGTCTATAAGACCGATGAGGAACTTGCCGACGCCATTGCAGCCGCTTATCGCACGGTGATCGCCGACCTGTACGCAGCAGGCTGCCGCAACATCCAGTTTGATGACTGCACCTGGGGCATCTATTGCGATACCGACTTTGTGTCCAAGACCGGCATGAGCCCGGTCGACCTGCAAAAGGTAAGCGAGCTGGGCGTGGCGCTCAACAACGCCGCCATCGAGGGCAAGCCCGACGATCTGGTTATCAACACGCACGTGTGCCGCGGCAACTACCACTCCACCTATGCCTTTGAGGGCGGCTACGATCCCATCGCGCCGTACCTGTTCGCACATGAGAATGTCGATGCGTTCTATCTGGAGTTCGACACGCCGCGCGCCGGCGGCTTTGAGCCGCTCAAGTACGTCGCTCCCGGCAAGAAGGTCGTGCTGGGCTTGGTAACCACCAAGGCGGCAGAGCTCGAGAACGAGGATGCTATCGTCGAGCGCATCCGCGAAGCCGCAAAGTACGTGCCACTCGAGAACCTGTACCTGTCGCCCCAGTGCGGCTTTGCCAGCTGCGAGATTGGCAACAAGCTGACCGAGGATGAGCAATGGGCAAAGATCGCGCTGGTCAAGCGCATTGCCGAGCGCGTTTGGAAGTAACGCTACCGTTTGCAGGTGGCGGCGCGTGCGAGGCATTGCGTATCGCGTACAATGGTTCGGATCGTATCGTTCGGGCAGGTTATCCGATATGCCTGATCGCCCTTCCATCATGAAAGGACTTCCATGTCCCAATCCTCGACGCCCGCCGTCACCGATGCCATCTACGATGCATCGTCGCTCGGCCGCCCGCGCATGTTTGTGTTGGGTTTGCAACACATGTTTGCGATGTTCGGTGCCACGGTGCTCGTGCCCGTGCTCACCGGCCTTTCCGTTTCGGCGACGCTTCTGTTCGCCGGCATCGGCACGCTGCTGTTCCACTTCCTGTCGCGCGGTAAGGTGCCGGCATTTTTGGGCTCATCGTTTGCCTTTATTGCCGGTTATGCCGCAATCGCGCCCAACGGCGAGACCGAGCTTTTGCCCTACGCTTGTCTGGGCGTTGCCTGCGCCGGCCTGCTCTATCCGGTGCTGGCAGCGCTGTTCCGTGCGTTTGGTGCCAAGCGCGTCATGCGCTTCTTCCCGCCGGTGGTGACCGGTCCCATCGTCATTTCCATCGGCCTGATCTTGGCAAGCTCTGCTATCGCCAACTGCCAGACCAATTGGCTTGTTGCCGTTGTCGCTGTGGCCGTCATCGTCATCTGCAATATTTGGGGCCGCGGCATGGTCAAGATCGTGCCGATCCTGCTGGGCGTCGTGGTGAGCTATGCCGTTGCAGCCGCGTTGGGTGAGGTCGACTTCTCTGGCGTTGCAGCCGCCCCCTGGGTTGGCTTGCCCGTCGTGTGGGACAGCACCGTGTTTGCGCTCTTTGGACCGCAGTTCGATAGCGGTCTTGCTACGACGGCCATCATCACCATCATGCCGCTGGCCTTTGCAACTATGATCGAGCATATCGGCGATATCTCCGCCATTGGCTCTACCTGCGAACGCAATTACATTGCCGATCCCGGTCTGCACCGTACCCTGCTCGGCGATGGCCTGGCGACCATCTTGGCGTCGCTCTTTGGCGCTCCGGCCAACACCACGTATGGCGAGAACACCGGCGTGCTTGCGCTTACGCGTGTGTTCGACCCGCGCGTGATTCGCATTGCCGCCTGCTGCGCCATTGTGCTTTCGTTCTGCCCCAAGTTTGCTGCGGTGATTGCCGCCATGCCGGCGTGCGTTATCGGCGGTGTGTCGCTCGTGCTCTACGGCATGATCAGCGCCGTGGGCGTTCGCAACCTTATCGAGAACCAGGTTGATTTCCAGAACAACCGCAACGTGCTGGTGGCGGCTCTGGTGCTCGTGTTTTCGCTCGGCATTGCCTACAGTGCCGCCGGTGCCATCGTGTTGGAGCTGGGCGGCGTGACGATTTCGCTTTCTGGCCTTGCCGTGGGCTCGCTGGTGGGCATTGTGCTCAACGCCATCCTGCCCGGCAATGATTTTGAGTTCGATACTTCCGAGCTCGAGGAGTCTGCCGAGTAACAGCTGCATCCAGCTAAATCAAAAAATGGCGCCCATGCATACCGAACCGCCTCCCATTTCTTGGACACGAGAACTGGGAGGCTTTTTATGCGTGTCGACTTGAGAGTGAAACACGACATCGAGGCCAGGAGGGCGGCAATCGGGCACTTCGAGCGAGGCCACGGCCCCAAGTCGTGCGAGCGCACCCGCGAGCAGGAGCTCGAGGAGCGCTGCCGAAGGCTCGAGACCGAGGTGGCCTACCTAAAAAATTGCGTGCCCTGGTCGAGAGGGACGGGTTCTGGGGGCCAGGACCTTCTCCTCTGACAGATTGCCGAGAGAAGTTATCATGGAAATGCGCCGGAATCTCGCCAGCCACCGCGCTGGTATTCAGCGAGCTTCAGATAGAACTGAATGCGCAGCCGCTGGTTGCCGTTTTTTAAGTCTAATCCAGTCAGCTTCTTGATTTTATTGATGCGGTACAAGAGCGTGTTTCGGTGAATGTTCAGGCTATTTGCGGCCGTTACCGGATCATCCACATAGAGAAGAAAACGGTCCAGCGTTTTCAGAAGTTCCGAGCCGGTCTCCTTATCATAGGCTTCCAGAACAGATACCTCCTCCGGGCAAAAATCCCGAAGATTGTTGTGGCGAAGGGCAAGACGGGCGGCGTAGTAAATGATCATATCTTCATAGTGGTAGATGTGGCCGCTGCGCTTGATGTATACACCAATGTCAACAGACCGCATTGCCTGCTGATAGCGCTTGGATGCGTCCATCAGATCTTCGAAGGGTAGGCTGAGCCCTGCATACAAACTGTTATCGGTGAAGAATTGCTCCAAACGCTCTTGTTCGGTCTGCGTGAGGATCTCTTTGTTGGGGCGGCTGAGGAATACGACCAGGTTGTGCTGGTGAATGGTCCAGCGGCAGTCCGGAATAAAACGCCGTATATTATCGGCGATGGGTTGAAGCCGAAGCTCGGAATGGTCCTTTCCGTTGTCAACAATTACCATCATTTGAAACCATTGGTACATTTTCCAGTTTAAGATGTGCGCCCGCTGAAAAATGGTCTTGTTGTCCTGTATTTTTCCGCTGAGCAGATCTCCCAGGAAGTAGTTGTACATAACGCCCCGGTTGTTTTGGTAAAAATCGTTTTTTTCCATCTCCACAGCGAGGATTTTACGAAAGCGCTCCAGCAGTTCCCAATCCAATTCCCGGAAAGGCCGGTTGTTATCCACCAAAGCGACGGTGCCCACGGTAATGCCGTGAAGCTGCACGTCGGCAATGATCCAGCTCTCGTTTTTCTCCGGCCTACGGCTGTAATATAAACCACCCTCCCGGCGGCTGCCGGTTTCGATGAGACTGGCTCTACGCATGGCAGTGACGTTTTCGGGATGGATGTAGCCTAATTCTTTTTCCTCCTCCAGATTCTTGTCTTTGAACACAGTGTTGTGGGACATGGCGATGATCTTATATGCTGGATCATTGATAAACAAAGGGTTTTCAAACACTTCGCAGGCTACGTCCACCAGCCCTTGGAGGCCCTCTCCGATATACAACGAGTCCAGGATGCGCCGCATGGCGGCCGTAACTGTGGCTTCATCGATAAGAATATCCGCGACTCGATTCAAGATATCAAATTGATTTGTGCCCGGCGGGGTCAGATAAAGATTCACATCACCGCTGTGTGTTAAACCGGAAGGCAGATCACAGTCCTGGATACAGATGAGATTGGCTTGCCCTCCATCCTCAAGCGCAGGCGGGAGTTCGGAAACATAGCCCACATAAAGGCAGGCCGGGAAAAAACGAGCCTGCCCTGGCTTTATCATTTTATGGGTGTGGATATGGGTGGGACCGGGTGCGATAGAAATTTCCGACAAATCAAAATCCTGGAGTTTGTCCAATATCTTTTGTATTTCCATAACCTCTCCTTTTGTGAGCAGGCACAATTCTCACCGTTATTTTGGCTGCGATGCTGTTTGGGAAAACATTGTTTCGTGCAATTAAGTTCAAAGAATTAACAATACCAAAAGCAAGGGAGCCGTCCTAAAACGGCCGACGGAAAGGAGCTTTTTATGGGCGTCCGAGATGAAGCAGTTCAAAAAATCACCCAGAGATGCTGTGAACTTTTTGGAAAAAAACCGGAAGAACTCAGCGAAAATACCCGGTTTGTTGAGGATTTAGGAGCGCGCAGCGGTAATGTTTCCCAGATGACCAATTTCCTGGAAGACGAGTTCGATGTGGAGATCTCCTTTATGGAATTCCGCCGTCGCGCCACCATCGGAATGGCCGCAGATTACATCGAAGATCTTTGTGAAGAATAACAAAATCATATCTCAAAAGGAGGGGATCGAAATGTCTGGAATGCCTGCATGGCTGAACCCATCCGCATCACGAAGAAGGAGACGTTCGCCGGTGTGGAGATGGAAACCATCTACCGCCAGGGAAAGACTCCCATTGATCCCAAGGACGAAAACAGAGACGCGGAGGGCGCCGGGATGAGTTCCATGGGCATGGGCGTCTGTCCGGCCTTGAATCAACGCACCTACGAGTGCGCCCCCGGCATCATCTGCGAACAGGATGTTCCTGTAAAGATGAGAGACGGCGTCACGATCTATGTGGACATTTACCGCCCCCACGGAAAAGTCAACATTCCCTGTATCGTGTCCTGGAGTTTTTATGGCAAACGTCCCGGTGAAGGGATGAGTGAGTGGCAGATCATGGGCGTTGCGCCCGGCACGGTTTCCAAGCTCACGAAGTTCGAGTCGCCCGATCCGCTTTACTGGTGCTATAAGGACTATGCCATTGCCAACGTGGATCCCCGCGGTGTGGGCCACTCCGAAGGCGATGTGAGCATTTTCGGCAGCCAGGACGCCCGCGACGGTTACGATTTCATCGAGTGGGTCGCACAGCAGCATTGGTGCAACGGCAAGGTCGGTATGGGTGGAAACTCCGCCGTGGCGATGACCCAATGGCGCATTGCTGCGCAGCAGCCGCCCCACCTGGCATGCATTGCGCCTTGGGAGGGCACGTCCGACATCTATCGTGAGAGCATGTTTGAGGGCGGCGTTCCGGCCATTGCCTTCAATGAGTTTATCGTCGGTTCTGTGACCAGCGAGAACATGGTGGATGACATGGTGGCAATGGCCCAGAAATCCCCGCTGATGAACCCCTATTGGGAGGACAAGATCCCCGATTTTTCCAAGATTAAGATTCCCTGCTACTGCACTGCCTGCTGGAACCACTTCCATCTGCGCGGCGCCTTCCAGGGATTTCGAAAAATCAAGTCCAAGAAAAAGTGGATGCGTGCCCATCGAGAGTTCGAGTGGCCGGATGGCTACAGCCATCAGAGCATCACCGAACTGAATCTGTTCTATGACCGCTACCTCAAGGACATCCACAACTGCTGGGAGTCTACGCCCAGGGTTCGGCTGGAGGTCATGGACGCCAAGGAGTTCCTCTTTGCTAAGGACCGGCCCGAGACGACCTTCCCGCTTAAACGTACTGAGTACCGCAAGCTCTATCTGGACGCTGCCAATCATGCCCTTTCCTGGGAGCCGGTCACCAGCGAAAGCAAGGTCAGCTACGACGGTAATACCGGCGTGACCACCTTTGATATCAAGTTCACCGAGGATACCGAGATCACCGGTTACATGAAGTTGCATATGTGGGTGACCGCAGAGGAGCACAACGATGCGGATATTTTCGTCAACATCCAGAAGCTGAACACCAAGGGCGAGTGGCTGCCTGTGTCGGTGCTGGGCGAGCCCCATCCCGGCACTTGGGGCAAGATGCGCATTTCCCACCGCGCGTTGGACGAGGAAAAGTCCACCCACTTCCAGCCCATCCAGAGCCATCTGAAGGAAGAAAAGATCCAGCCCGGTGAAGTTGTTCCTGTGGATGTGGAACTGGTGCCCATCAGCCGCTTCTGGCACAAGGGACAGTCGCTCCGAATCCAGATCGCCGGCCACTATATCCGCGAGGACTGGTTCGAGCCGCTCTTCTGGGATACCGACAACCACGGCGACACCTCTGTTTACACGGGCGGCAAGTACGATTCTTACCTTCAGATCCCTGTTATCCCGCCCAAGTTTGTGGACGGCGATATTCAGTACGGCCTGAAAGACTGACGTGTTTTCCGCGATGAACATATAGCGCAAAAAGGCGGCGGCCTGGCCGCCGCCTTTTTGCACCCTCAAACGGGCTGAAAGCGGGGCGAGAACCATAATCGTGGGCATTGGAACGGATGTATTTGCGGTGAAACGTCTTGCGGACGCTGCCATCCGGGAAGAAGACGCCTTTTTCAAAAGAGCGTATACCCCGGAAGAGAAGAAAACGGCCGGAACTGTTTCTGACCGCCGCGCCTGGCTGGCGGGGCGCTTTGCTGCAAAAGAGGCCGTTTACAAGGCGGTGAGCGGTTGCGGAGTCGAGTTTTGCCCCGGCGACGTGTGCATTGTCATGGGGGCGCGCGGAGAGCCGCAGGCTTGCCTGCGGGGAAAGACAAAAGCGCGCTTCGAGCAGGTCTATGGCCCGGACTACAGCATCCACCTCTCTATCTCTCATGAGGATAAGCTGGCCGTTGCATTTGCAGTGGCCGAACTGAACGATGAAAGGAGATAACCTATGGACATTATGAAAAGTATATGGCAGCGGGCGAAGGCCGATCCCCAGAAGGTAGCTTTTCCCGAAGCGACGGAAGAAAAGATTCTTTTGACTGCCAGAGAATGTGCGGATAAAGGTATCTGCAAGCCGATGCTGGTGGGTGCCGTCAAGGACATCGAGGAAGCAGCTGCGCAGTATGGCATTTCACTGGAAGGCATCGAACTGGTAGAAGCATTCGACGAAGAAAAGACGCTGGCGCTGGCAGAGGAGTACTTTGTCCAATACCCGCTCAACAGTGTTAAAACAATGAAACGAAAGGCCAAAGATCCCATGTACACGGCCCTGATGCTTCAGGCACTGGGAAAAGTGGATGTGACCTTTGCCGGCCTGACCCATTCCACCGGTGACGTGATCATGGCCGGCCAAATGGTGGTGGGCCTGCAGGAGGGAATCTCCACCATCTCCAGCGTGGGTATCTTCAACATTCCCGGTTACGAGGGCAGCGAGGGAGCGCTGCTGGGCTTCGGCGACAGTGCTGTCTGCGCAAATCCGGATGCGGAGCAGCTTGCCAGCATTGCTATTTCTGCCTGTGACACGGTCCGCTCTCTGGTGGGCTGGGAACCCCGGTGCGCCCTGCTTTCCTACTCCACCTGCGGCAGCGGCGATGGCCTCTTGGTCGATAAGGTCGTAGAAGCGGTGAAGATAGCGAATCAGATGCGCCCGGATCTTGCCATCGATGGGGAGTTCCAGCTGGACTCCGCCATCAACCCCAAAGTGGCTGCCAAGAAGGTCAAACGGAAGAGCCGCGTGGCCGGAAAAGCCAATATCATCATCTGGCCCGATCTGAACGTGGGCAACGTGGGGGTCAAACTGGTCCAGCAATTTGCTCATGCCGACGCCTACGGACCTATGCTCCAAGGGTTTGCAAAAATCGTTTGCGATTGCTCCAGAGGCGCGCCTGTTTCCGAGATCGTGGGCAACGTTGCGATGAGCTGCGTTCGTGCACAGGGGGTGAAGTAAGATGGAAAAAGAGAAAGAATATAAGGCCTTTGTCATCAATCCCGGCTCCACCAGCACAAAGATTGGACTTTTCCAGGGGGATAAATGTCTCTACTCCAAAACAGTGGAGCACGACGCCAAAGTCCTTCAGACCTATGAAACACTCTCCGATCAGCTCCAATACCGCCGCGACACCATCATGGAGCTACTCAAAGATAACAACATCGATCTTTCGGATGTGGACGCTTATGTGGGGCGGGGCGGCGGCCTGATGGCCGTGGAAGGCGGCGTCTACAGCGTCGGCGCGGTCCTTTTGAACCATGCGAACCGGGGCGCCAACGGCATTCAGCACCCCGCCAATCTGGGTAGCCAGCTCGCCTACGAGTTCGGCGTACGATATGGCAGACCCGCGTATGTGGTGAATCCCCCGGACACCGATGAACTGTGCGACCTGGCCCGGGTCACCGGCATCAAGGGCGTTTATCGGCACGTCCATCTCCATGCCCTCAACCTCAAGGAGACCGCCATCCGTCACTCCGCAAAAATGGGCAAGCGATATGAGGACTGCAACTACATCGTCTGCCACATTGGCGGCGGCATTTCGATCTCGGCCCATCAGAATGGCCGCATGATCGATGGCACAGACATCGTGGGCGGCGAAGGTCCCATGGCGCCCAATCGTTGCGGTTCAGTTCCGATCATCGAGTTTCTGCGCTACGCCCAGGGCAAGGACCCCAAGGAGCTGCGAGCCCTCTGCATGAAGACGGGCGGCTTTGTGAGTCTGCTGGGCACCGCCGATACGAAAGAAATCGTCCACAGAGCGGCGGAGGGCGACAAGGCTGCCAAACGGGCCTGGGACGCACTGCTTTATCAAATCATCAAATTCATCGGCTCCATGGCTGCCACTCTCCACGGCAAGGTGGATGGAATCCTTCTGGGCGGCGGCATGGTGCATAACGAGGAACTTGTCCAGTACATCACCGACACCTGCGGCTGGATCGCTCCGGTGTATCCCTATCCCGGAGAATTCGAGCTGGAGGCTATGGCGGCAGGTGCCATCCGGGTGCTCAAAGGGGAAGAACAGGTGAAGGAGTATACCGGACGCCCCCGCTGGACCGGATTTGAGGACGAAGAAGAGTGATGGATTTTACAAAGCGACGCTGGCTTATTTTAGGGGCCTCCTGCCTTGTCAATCTCTGCATTGGCTCGCTGTATGCGTGGAGCGTTTTCGCAGCCCCGATGGCCGCTCATATTCAGTCTGTCACCGGGGGAGAAGCGCCAAATCTTTCGATCATCTTCACCATCGCTAACGCAGTGGGACCCATCACTATGATTTCCGGCGGCTTTTTCAACGATAAGCTGGGGCCCAAATGGGTCGTATTTCTGGGCGGGGTCCTGTTTGGGGCGGGAATGTTTTTCTCTGGAATCGCCCAGAGTGTACCCGTGCTTTTGCTCACATATGGCCTGGGTGTCGGCCTGGGCGTGGGATTGGTGTACGGCTGCACGGTGTCCAATTCGGTGAAATTCTTTCCGGACAAGCGAGGGCTGGTGGGAGGGATATCTACGGCTTCCTATGGGATCAGCTCGGTCATCGTGCCTATTCTTGCAAACGCCCTGATCGAACGCTTTGACGTGACAACGGCGTTCAAGTTGTTGGGAGCTGCGATGCTGGTCATCATTTGTGGTTCCGCATTTTTCATGGCGCCTTGTCCCGCCGGATTCCGCCCGAAAGGATGGACGCCCTCCGCAAAAGCGGCAGGGAAAACTTTCGTGCAAGATAAAAACTGGCGTTCGATGCTTTCCGATCCGGTATTTTATGTAATGCTCATTATGCTGTGCTGCGGGGCTTTCTCCGGCCTCATGGTCACTTCGCAGGCTTCGCCGGTGGCGCAGGAAATGATTGGAATGACCGCGGCAGAAGCGGCGGTTGCAGTTTCGGTCCTCGCTCTCTTTAACACGATGGGACGCATCCTGGCGGGGTCTCTGTCCGATCATTTCGGCGCGGTAAATACCATCCGGGGCGTGTTCCTGGTCTCCATTGCGGGCCTTGCGCTACTGTATGCATCCGGGGAAGGCAGCGTTGCAACCTTCTATGTGGGCGTTTGCGTAGTCGGGCTTTCTTTCGGATCTATCATGGGAATCTATCCCGGGTTTACCGCTGGAGAGTTCGGCTCCAAAAACAACAGCGTTAATTACGGCATCATGTTTATCGGTTTTGCAGCGGCAGGATGTTTTGGCCCCATCATTATGAGTGTGCTCTACCAATCCGTAGGTTCGTATCAACCTGCTTTTTTGGCCGCTGCAGCTTTGGCGACCGTGGGCGTGGGGCTGACCGTTTTGTTCAAAAGGATTCGTGCGCAGCATGATTGAATGCTTTGTGCCCAGCGCGGGCGCGCAGCTCTTTTGCCGTGTCCGGGGCGAGGGCAAGCCGCTTTTGCTGATTCACGGCGCGGTGTGCGACAGCGACTTTTTTGAGGATGCTGCGTCAGCTCTGGCCAGTGAATTCTGCGTTGTGACCTATGACAGGCGGGGCTATTCTCGCAGTAGCGGGCAGTTGGATGAATCATTCCTTTCGGCAAGTGCAAAAGACGCGGAGCAAATATGCAGGCAGCTGTTCCCGGCAGTATCCGTGTCAGTGGTGGGGTGCAGTGCGGGCGGGTTGATTGCCATGGAGTTTGCCCGGCGTTGCCCGGAGCTTGTGAAGCAGCTCGTCCTTCACGAACCGCCGCTGCCGGCGTTTCTCCCGCCGTGCATGGAAGCGCAGAGCACTGTGAGGCAGATTCAGAACTTCCTGGCGCAGAAAAAATACATTCGGGCGGCGAACCGCTTCCTGGGCTTGTTGGAAGACGCGGACCCTTCGGCAAGACCAAAACCGCAGGAGATATGCGAACGGGAGGAAAGGAACCTGGACTTTTTCATCCGCAACGAGTTTCTGCCTGCCTTTTCTTCTCTGCCGCCTGCAGCGCTTCCAGCGTCGGTCTTTGTTACGGTGGGCGCAGGGCGGGGACACCAGAAGCACTATTTGTTCCAAGCGGCCAAAACCTATGCGGACAAATGTAACTATCCGTTCCGTCTGTTCCCGGGCAGACACAACTGTGCTTGGGACCGCCCGCTGGATTTTGCCAAAACCGTGAAAGAAATATTGGCAGGTCCGGTAAAATCACCACAGCTTCCAATATAGAATGCAAAAAATAGAAGTCGCTTTACAGAAGATGTAAAGCGACTTCTATTTGTTGCGCTTTTTCTTTCCAGAAGGCTCTTTTGCAGGTATTTTCAGGTGTCTGCAGCGCTTTATAAGTAAGAAAAAGAAACGATAGCAAGCACAGCAAGCGAGTGCCCGCATGCGATTTTTGGATTTAGTGAACCCTCCCCCTAAACCCGAAAAATGCTTGCTGGGATAGTCCCAGACCCTTATGAGAACGGAGTCGGCGCAGCATGGCAAATCGGAAACGGAACATCCAGATGAAATTCTGGGTCACAGAGGAGGGGAACTGGCTCATTGACGAGAAAATGAGCCAGTTCCCCATAAGGCGGTATGAGGCACCGCACATGGACGGGCAGGCGTTCGCCGTAAAAGTCGTCCGCCTTGTCGCACAGGAGGTTGGAAAGCTGGGAGTACATGAGGGCCGCCACGAAATTGAAGGAACTGTCCGTGTCCGAAAGGATGGCGAACAGCGCCGATTTCCGGTCGCTCAGGGTGCCCAGCTCCAGCTCGTCTTTTGCCATCGGGTACCGCAGCTCCTGGATGTCGAAGGGGCCAGCTTGGCGCACGCGCGCGTGACGTCGCGCCAGCCTCGCCCGCGCATGATGCGGGCCACGCGCTTGCGCCACCTCCGCGTACATAAGCCTTAAGCCGTTCGAGTTTTGGGGTGCAGTTCATACGCGTGGACGCCATTTTTAATGCGTCAGTATCCAGTGGATGCCGCGCGCCATGCGCAGGTCAGTTTGGGCAAAATGATTGCCGGGGTTGAGCTCCAGCGTTGTTGGAATGTCACGCTCGATAAGCAGCTCTTCCATCGCGTGCGTATCGTCGAGTACGTGCCGCATCATGCGGTTGGGCGTCTTGGTTTCCTTTTTACCGAGCGACAGATAGGCAGCGTCGGGCGTAGCTGTCATCGTGCGCTCGCGCGCGTAGTCGATAAAGCCGGGGAACCACAGCGACCCCGATGCACTCGCCACGCGCTCAAAGACATCTGTTTGCCAAAGTGCCCACAGTGCAAAAAGACCCGCCAACGAGTAGCCGGCAATGCCGCGCCAGGTGGGCGGGCAGGGAAGTGATGATTCGGCCTCTGGGATCATCTGCTTCAACAACTCGTCAAGAAAACCAGCAGCCTGTCCACCAAAGGGCTCGGCATCTCGTATAGTTCCCTCACATTCCCAGGGGCTCAGCTCGCGATTCCAATCGAGCCCTCCAATGGCGACAAGGGTGAACGGCGGGCAGTCGAGCTCTCGGCAGCGCTCGTAGGCTTCACTACCGTCGCCCATAACCACGGGGAGATAGATGACGGGCGCGCCTTCCGCACACTCTGAATAAACGGTTATCTGCTTATGATGCGCTTCCAAGGCAGGCTTCTCTCAGTGTTGTGATATTGACGGCCTCAATTGTCGCACGCTGACACGGGGGCAGACGCTAAAAGAAAGGTGCGGAGCCGCTCGATGCGATTCCGCGCCTTGTTGTTTTGCTTTAGCAGGCTATGCCGTTACGCCACGAAGAAGTAGACGAGGAAGGCGAGGGCTGCGATCCACATGAGCGGCTTGATCTTGGAGGCCTCGCCCTTAAAGAGCGCGACGACCACGTAGGCGATAAAGCCCAGGCCAATGCCGGCAGAGATGGAGTAGGTGAAGGGCACGCCGGCGACAATCATGAACGCCGGGAAACCCTGCGACACGTCGGACCAGTCGATCTCGGAGGCCTCGCTCATCATGAGGTAGCCGACGTAGACCAGAGCACCGCAGGTGGCGGCGCTGGAAACGATGGTGACGATGGGGGAGAAGAACGCGGCGAGAATGAACAGCACGCCGGTGGTGACGGAGGTGAGACCCGTGCGGCCACCGTCGGCAGCGCCAGAGGTGGACTCGACGAAGGTGGTGATGGAGGAGACGCCCATGAAACCGCCCACAGCAGCGGCGGCGGAGTCGACGATCAGGATCTCCTTGATATTCTCGACGTTGCCGTCGTCGGTGAGGAACTCGCCCTGCTTGGCCACGGCCATCGCGGTGCCCATGGTGTCGAAGAAGTCACTCATGAGCAGCGAGAACGAGATGACGAGGAGCGTGGGGTCGGTAAGGACCTTGACGATGGCGGGCACGCCGCCGGCGTCGGCGATGGGGCCACCGATGCTCGAGAAGTCGAGCGGGGCGATGATACCGGTCGGAGCCTGGGTCACACCTAGGGGGATACCGGCGATGACGGCGACGACGATGCCGATGAGCAGCGAGCCGGGGACGTTGCGGCAGGCGAGGGCGACCGTCACCAGGATGGAGATGATGCCGACGATGAAGGTGGGGGAGGTGATGTCGCCCAGACCGACGAGTGTACCGGCGCCAGCGGTGATAATGCCGGCATCGCACAGGCCAATCATGGCGATGAACAGGCCCAGACCCACCGAGATGGCGTGACGCAGGACAACCGGGATGGCGTCCATGATGGCCTCGCGCAGGCCACAAAGCACGAGCAGCAAGATGACGACGCCCTCAAGGAAGATGACGCTCATGGCCACGTGCCAGTCACCGCCGCAGACGGTGGTGGTGATTCCAGCGATCATCGCGTTGACGCCTAAGCCCGACGCGCAGGCGAGCGGGCGGTTGGCGAAGATGCCCATGCAGATGGTCATGATGCCGGCGCCCAGGCAGGTGGCGCAGGCGAGCGCTCCTGCATCGATGCCAGCGCCCGAGAGCACCGCGGGGTTGACGGCGATGATGTAGGCCATCGCCAGGAATGTTGTCAGTCCAGCGCGGAGTTCGGTCCCGATTGTGGACTTGCGCTCGCTGACGTGAAATAGTTCGTCCATGCATACCCTTTCCTTGTTCGGCCCCGAGTTTAGGCCGATTGACACGAACTCACCCACTATAGCCCCTTTACGACGCAGTTGTTCCTCGCATGTTGATGTTCGGCGCTTTGTAGCAGACGGACGGTATTTTTCGCATGAAAATGTGTGGGTACCGTATACTTAAGCGGTTACAACGACCCCTATGGAGGAACGTATGATTAAAGAGCTTTGCCACGACGAGGCTATCCTGTCCCAGCGTTGCGAGGTTGCGACCGTCGAGGACGAGTCGGTTGCTCAGGACCTGATCGATACCATCAAGTCGCTCGACGATGCCGGCTGCCTTGCCGCTAACCAGATTGGCGTTACCAAGAAGGTCTGCGTCTACCTGGACGATGCCGGCGAGCCCCACGTGCTCTACAACCCCCGTCTGGTGTTTGGCCTGGGCGCCAGCAAGATGGAGGAGAGCTGCCTGACGCACGACGAGATCACCAAGTCCACGCGCTATATCAAGTGCAAGGTCGCTTATGACGTGATCGTCGACGGCAAGATGCGCGAGCGCAAGCAGGACTTCGTCGGCTTTGAGGCACAGATGATCCAGCATATGATCGATCACTGTCTAGGAAAGTTGGTCTAAGGGGTCAAAGCACCGCACCTTGCCGCTCAATCGTCGCTCGCGTACCTTAAGTACGCTTTGCTCCTCTTTCGTGGCAATCTGCGGCACTTTGACCCCTTAGACGACCTGCGGGGTTAACTTGGTTGAGTTTATCCTGCTTGAATAGTCCGGGCGTGACATTGTTGTCATGTCCGGGCTTTTGTGTTTAGCGCCTTTTTGTTTGGAGACAATGAAATTAGCAAGAACGTAAAGCTAGGAGGCGCTATGTGTACGAGTATTCGATTTACCGATAATTCTGGCCACATGTATCTGGGCCGCAATCTCGACTGGAGCTTTGACTACGGCCAACAGGTTCGCGTGATGCCGCGCGGGTTTCACATTCCGTATTCGTTTATCGACGACGCGACAGCGGCGCACGCGGTGATTGGTATGTGCATCGATTACAGGAACTACCCTATGTTCTTCGATTGCGGCAACGATGCGGGCCTCGCCGTGGCGGGTCTCAATTTCCCGGGTTATGCCGAGTATGCCGAGGACCCTGTCGACGGCAAGACCAATATCGCGGCCTATGAGTTCCCCCTGTGGGTGGCAGCGACGTTCTCGACGGTCGATGAGGTCGAGGCCGCGCTGCGCGACACGGTGATTGTCGCCAAATCTGCCGGAGAGGGGCTGGGCGTGTCGCTGCTCCATTGGATTATCGGCGACAGCCAGCGCAGCATCGTGGTCGAGATGATGGCTGACGGCCTGCATGTATACGACGATCCGGTCGACACCCTTGCCAACCAGCCGACCTTCCCGTGGCACATGGAAAACCTGCGCACCTATATCACCGCCACAAGCGATTTTCCGCAGACGGCGACATGGCGTGGCGCCGAGCTCAAGCCCTATGGAGCCGGTGCCGGCATGCGCGGCATTCCGGGCGATTGCTATTCGCCGAGCCGTTTTGTAAAGGCGGCGTACCTCAATGCCAATTACCCGCAAAAGGAGAGCGAGACCGAAAACGTCGTTCGCATGTTCCGCTCGCTCGAGGGCGTGGTGATGATCGAGGGAGCGTCCAGGATGGGCGATGGCAAGTTCGAGAAGACTATCTACACCGGATGCTTTAGCGCGCGCACGGGCAATTATTACTACGCGATGTATGGGGATCCGTCGATTCGCTACGTGAGCCTGATGGATGCCGAGGGCGCGAGCCCCGATAGGCTCGTGGTTCCCGAGCCGCGTCGTTCGTAGCCGATAGCTTTACCGCAATGCAAAGCGGCCCTGCATCTCCCGTGAGGTGCAGGGCCGCTTGGTAGATCAGAAGTTGAGGCTTATAGGACAAAATGTGTGTCCCGATAGAACATCCGTTTCCATCCATTAATCCAGCCAGAACGGGTACGGGTCCCTGTGGTGGAGGTC
>CBCTIZ010000007.1:0-93585 GCA_965147105.1 uncultured Collinsella sp.
GCAGGGGGCGCTGACGCGGCCCTCCCTCTTACACCACAAAAATTCGCGCGATCATTATAAGGACTAACAGTTAGATCAAAATCGTGTATTCATCGCCATTTCGACTTGCTATCTGGCCTTATTAGTCCAAAATTGCTGCTACCAAATCGGTAGCAGTACTCATATTTAATGTTTTTTGACCAGCGGGTCTCCCTGCCTTAGCAAATCTAAGGCAAAACGGGCTCCAGACCGCTGAATCATGCCACATAGGGCACGCTCGCAGTCCGGAACCCGGTCCAAATTGAGTTATTGCGCCGCGTTAGACCAAGACACCCGACAGGATCTCGATCAGACTGTCCACGTCGGCTTCCTCGCAGACGAGCGGCGGCAAGAAACGCAGCGTATGAGCACCCGTAGCGTTAATCACGGCACCGGCGGCCAGCGCGCGGGCAACAATATCATGCGCGTCGCCCGCGGCATCATCCAAATCGCAGCCGAGCATCAGGCCACGGCCACGCACCTCTACCACATGCGGAAGTTTAGCCAGCGCCTGCTCCATATAGGCACCCACCTTGGCAGCATGGTCGGCATAATCGCCGCGCACGAGCGCGGAGAGCGTCGCGGCACACGCCGTGATGGCCAGGCAGCTACCGCCAAAGGTCGAGCCGTGGTCGCCCGGCTTAAACACGTCGGCAATCCCCTTCTTTGCCACGACGGCACCCATGGGCACGCCGTCGGCAATGCCCTTGGCAAGGCTCATGATGTCGGGCTCCACGTCATAGGTTTGGAACGCAAATGGCTTGCCGGAGCGGAAGATGCCGCACTGGACCTCGTCGGCGATAAGCACGGCGCCCACTTCGTGTGCCAGGTCGCGCGCTGCCGCCATAAACTCCTCGGTCATAGGGTGCACGCCACTCTCACCCTGGATCGGTTCGAGCATTACAGCGCATATTTCACTGCCCAGCTGCTTAAAGATCACACGCAGTTCATCGACATCGTTGGGCGTGCAGGCCACAAAGCCACCCGGCAGCGGGCGGAAGCTGTCCTGCAGCCAATCCTGCATGGTGGCGGCAATGGTCTCGAGCGTACGGCCGTGGAAGCCGCCGCGCATGCACACGATGGTGTTGCCGCCATTACCGGCACGCTTGGCGTACAGGCGCGCGAGCTTCATCGAGCCCTCGTTGGCCTCGGCGCCAGAGTTGGCAAAGAAGGTCTCCCAAACCTGCTCATCCGCAGCCGGGGCACCAAGAGCAGCTGCCGTGGTCTCATCGCCGGCGGCAATGGCATCGGCAAGCACGCGCGCACCATCTACGTCGTCGTTAGCAAGCTTGGACAGCAGCGCCGCGACCTGTCCACGCTGCTCGATGTAGAAGTAATTGGAGACATGCATGAGCTTTTTGGTCTGTGCCTCGAGCGCCGAGAGCACAGCCAGGTTGCCATGACCTAGGCTGCACACGCCGATGCCGGCAAGAAAGTCGAGGTACTCACGGCCATCGTCGCCGGTGAGCTTCATGCCGTGACCCTCGACAAACTCGACCGGAGAGCGGCCAAAGGTATGCATAACGTAATGGGATTCAAGCGATTGCTGAGCTGCAAGTGACATGGGATGCCTTTCGTTGGGCGCTGGACGGCGCAGACCTATGGGTGCAGGAATGGGGCGGCTGCGGGTCAGCTAGACCGTCTGAAGCTTCTCGACCTCGTCAAGGTTCTCGGTCAGACGCGCAGCAAACGTCGAAAGCGGATGCGGATGCGTATCGAACTCGTAAGCCGTCTCGGTGGAATGGATCACGGTGCCGACGCCGGCATCGGTCAGCAGCTCCAGGAGCAGCGAATGCGGCGTAGTACCGTTAATGATGTGGGCACGAAATACGCCGCCGGTAAGCGCATCGACGGCCGCACGCAGCTTGGGAATCATGCCCTTATCGACCTCGCCGCCGTAGAGCATTTCGTTAACCTCGTCGAGCGTTAGGTTGGAGATAAGCGAGTCCTTGTCGCTAAAGTCCTTGTACAGGCCATCGACATCGGTCAAAAAGATCGCCTTATGCGCGTGGAGCGCCGCGGCAACGGCACCGGCGGCGGTGTCGGCGTTGATGTTGAAGAAACCGCCGTCCTCCCCCGCCGCGACGGTAGCGATGACGGGGATGTACTCGCTATCGAGTAAGCGCTCGATATAGTCGGTGTTGACGTGCGTCACTTTGCCCACACGACCGAGCTCGGGGTCGAGCGGCTCGGCGATGAGCGTGCCGGCATCGCTGCCCGACACGCCCACGGCCAGGTTACCGTGGTGGTTGATGGCAGCAACCAACTCCTGGTTGACCTTGCCGCCCAGTACCTCGCGCACGATATCCATAGTCGCCGGCGTGGTCACGCGCTGGCCGTTCTTAAACTCGACGGGGATGTCATAGTGGCTGAGCGCCTCGTTGATAGCCTTGCCGCCGCCGTGCACGATGACGGGACGCATACCGATGATCTTGAGCAAAACGATGTCGCTCATCACGTCGCGGCGCAGCTGCTCATCAACCATGGCGGCTCCGCCATATTTGATAACAACCGTCTTGCCGGTCAGGTTCTTAATCCACGGCAGCGCTTCGAACAGCAGCTGCGCGGTTGCTTCGTTGGATTCGCTCGAACGACAATCGCGTGCGAATTTCATAATCTGCCTCGTCTTTCGTATCGTTATCGCGCCGTGCTCCGCTGTCGGCAATCGCGGCAAGATGCGCAGCGTGCCTGGAATCTAGGAACGGTAATCGCCGTTGATGGAGATATACTCATGCGTGAGGTCGCAGGTCCACACGGTCGTTGCCGCGTCGCCTGCGCCCAGGTCGGCCGAGATCACGATCTCGGGCGCCTCGAAACGTCGTAGAGCCTCGTCCTCGTCAAAGGGAACAGTCAGACCGTCGCGACAGACGGGCATGCCCATCATGTCGATGGAAACGTCTTCCTGATTAAACTTCACGCCGCACTTGCCAAGCGCCATGGCAACGCGGCCCCAGTTGCAGTCGTGGCCGGCGATGCAGGTCTTAACGAGCGGCGAGTTGGCAACGGCACGAGCGGCGATATCGGCCTCCTCGTCGTTCACGGCGCCGGTAACGTTGACCGTAACAAGCTTGGATGCGCCCTCGCCATCGGCGGCGATATTGCGCGCCAGGCTCTCGCACACCTCGTGCACGGCAAATGCCAACTCGTCGAAGGCATCGGAGCCCTCGACGATAGGCTCGGCATCTGCGGCAGCGGCGCCGGAGGCAAGCATGATGCAGGTGTCGTTGGTCGAGGTGTCGGAATCGACCGTTACCTTGTTAAAGGTCTGCTTGACGGTCGAGAGCAGCAGGGCATGAAGTGCCGCAGACTCGACGGGGGCATCGGTGGTGATAACTGCGATCATGGTGGCCATATTGGGCATGATCATGCCCGAGCCCTTGCACATGCCGCCTACCGTATAGACATTGCCCGCATGACCCGCAGCCTCACTGACGTAGGACACGGCGTACTCCTTGGAGTGCGTGTCGGTCGTCATGATGGCGCGAGCGGCATCGGCGCCACCGTGGGCGGAGAGCGCCTCGTAGGCAGCAGGAATGGCTGTCTCAAACGTGTCGATCGGCAGAATCTGGCCAATCACACCCGTGGAGGCAACCAGGATCTGCTGGGGTTCGCAGCCGATAACCTGCGATGCGATGTTGCAGGTCTCGCGCGCGCAGGCAAGGCCGGTCTCGCCCGTGGCGGCGTTCGCGTTGCCGGAGTTGATTGAAACACCGGCGATGATACCGTAGCCCTTGTCCGCACCGCCCAGGTTGGCACGGCTCACCTGCACGGGCGCCGCGCAAAAGCGGTTGGTCGTAAACACGCCGGCGCCGGGACAGGGTTTATCGGGCATGACGAGCGCATAGTCTAAGCGCTCGGGATTCTTCCGGAATCCCGCATGGATGCCTGCGGCCTTAAAGCCGGCCGCTGCCGTAACGCCACCCTCGACGGCGCGAATCTTGATATCAATCAGGTCGGTATTCATCGTCTTTATGACTCCTTATGTCAAACAAAAAACGGACATCGGTTGGTGCGCCATGCCAGTCGCAATCATGAGACCAGCTTAAAAGTGGCGCCCCACTCGATGCCCGACTACCAAATCGTTAACAATCGAATGTGCTACACCGGGCACGCCACTGTGGGCAAGCCTCGTCGCTCGTCAAAGCCAAAGACGATATTGGCGCACTGGACTGCTTGGCCCGCAGCGCCCTTGCACAAATTGTCGATGGCGCCCGTCGCCACCAGCACGCCCGCGCGTTTGTTGAACGCAAGGCCAATCTGGGCGGCGTTGGTGCCGACGACCGAAGCCGTCTTGGGCTGCTGGCCGGCATCGAGCACGCGCACAAAGGTGCGTCCAGCGTAGAACTGCTTGTAATAGTCGACAACGTCCTCAAGGATCAAGGTATCGATAGCCTGCGGCGCAAGCGGCATCGCTACCGTAGAGAGTAGACCGCGCTTGAGGGGTGCCAGGTGCGGGGTAAAGACGACGCGATCTGTTAGACCAAGGATTTGCTCGATTTCGGGCGTGTGACGATGCTTGCCCACGCCGTAGGCCTCCAAATTCTCGTCGGCGCTGCAAAAATGCGTACGAGCGTTGCAGGACTTGCCGGCACCCGTCACACCGCTGATGGCATCGACAATCACGGGACCGTTCTCGGCCACCCAGCCCGCACGCACGGCAGGAGCGGCAGCAAGGCTCGTTGCGGTGGGATAGCAGCCGGCGCAGGCGACCAACACGGGCCTGCCAGCAGCATGGCTGGAAGCAGCGGTCTCCAAGTCCTGGCAGAACAGCTCGGGCAGGCCGAAGGCACGTGTCTTGAGTAGCTCGGGGCTCGTGTGCTCGGCGGCATACCATGCCTCAAACACGGCCGGATCGCTCAGGCGGTAATCGGCCGAAAGATCAAAGCAGGAAACGTCTGCGGCAAGCAGGGCGGGCACCTGCGCCATGGCGGCGGTGTGCGGCACGGCCAAAAATACCGCGTCGCAGTTCTTGAGCTCGGGGGCATCATGCGTCGTGAAGACAAGATCGCTTACGCCGGTGAAGCTCGGGTACACCGCAGACAACGGCTGGCCGGCATCGGCGTTGGACGTAATGGCGACAAGTTCAAACTCGGGATGACCGAGCACGAGGCGAATGAGCTCGGCTCCGGCATATCCAGCCGCGCCGACGATTCCAACCTTCAAAGACATATCAGACTCCTTGTCTGCGATTT
Organism: uncultured Collinsella sp.; assembly: GCA_965147105.1. Lineage (GTDB taxonomy): Bacteria > Actinomycetota > Coriobacteriia > Coriobacteriales > Coriobacteriaceae > Collinsella. Next base: position 5,211 of record CBCTIZ010000007.1, read on the forward strand.
ATGCACCGATGCGCATTTCGCAGCGGTCGTTATGAAGTGGGTTGAAACTTTAGCACCAAAAGATGCATGAATACGTAAATGGCTTGCATATTCATGCATTGAAACATTCCCGACACATTCGCTTGAAGGAATTGACAAATGGAGCGGGCCCCATATTACCCAGTGCACCTTACGGTGACGTTGCAATGTGGGGCCCGCTATATGCGAGAATTTGAATTGTCGAAGCTTGCTGAGAGACTCGTTTAGAGCTCGACCGGCACCCATTCGTCGTGATTGCAGATAAAAGCCTCGGGATCCTCGACGCTAAAGAAGACGAGCGTGGGGTCGTTAGGCCCCTCATAGTGCTCGCCCAGGCGCTCTAGATGCTTCCACCCGGCTTCGCGCATTTCGTCTAAGGCCCGGTCATCCAAGCCGGCACGCCCGCGCAAGATGAGCCAGCCATGGCCCGGCCACCAACTCGTGGCCTCAAAGCGCTGATTTTGTAGCAGCTCTTGCCACACGTCTTTGGTGCGCGCTGTTACAAACCACAGCTTGCCATCCTGGATCTGCGCAAACGAAAACGGACGCACATGAGGCTGTCCGTCAACGCTCGTCGCCAAATACCATGCCGGCACCGACGTCAGATACTCCAACACCGTATTCAATCCGTCCATGTGTCCTCCTGTCGCCTGACCAGTCTTTTTGGAATGGGTAATCAATTTGGGAAATTAGAGCCCCAGGCGCTCCTCGCTGCCGTCGATATCACAGAAGCGCGCGGCGATGTTGCGGACCGAAAAGAAAGCAAGGCGGCCGTCGTTGGCACTATCGTGTTGCTCGCCAATGCCCACCATGTGCTTAAAGCCCGCTTGGCGCACCTTGTCGCTCACAACTGCATCATCCTCGAGCGCGGCCTCGCCAGTTAACACGATCCAACATTCCCCCGGCTTCCAGCCCGAGAGCTCAAACTTGGGATTCGCACTCAGCTCCGCCCACACATCCTTGTCGCGCGACGTGCAAAACCACAACTTACCGTCATCGACCATGGCAAACGAAAACGGCCTCACGCGAGGCTGATGCCCGTCGCTTGCATCGGTCGTGGCCAGATACCACGCCGGAATGCGCCTGAGATACGAACAGGCGCGCTCAAGCTGAGCCGTGCGGTCGTTGTCGGTCATAGGGACCCCTTTCTTGCGCTCGAATCGCGCCTAAACAAGTTGAAGGTTGATGACGATGACACACGCGAGCAGCAGCGCCGTCACCACCGCGGCCAGTGCATCCCCGCGGCCAAACGTAAGTGCATGCAGACGCGTGCGTCCCTGTTCGCCGTGATAGCAGCGCGCATCCATGGCAGCAGACAGCGTCTCGGCATGGCGGAACACGCCCGTGAACAGCGGAATCGCCACACTGCCGAGCATACGCACGCCGCCGAGCGGGCCTCCCGTCACGCGCGCACCGCGGCTTGCCTGCGCATCGGCCGTCTGTTTCATCTCAGTGGCAAACTGCGGCATAAAGCGCAGCGCGATACCCATAATCATGCCGAGCTCGTGCGCAGGAAGTCCCACACGCGCAAACGGCGCGAGCAGGCGCTCAAAGCCCGCGGTGAGGTCGAGCGTGGGCGTGGTGAGCGTAATGGCGCTCATGCCGGCCATCATCAAGCTCAGGCGGCACGCCATAAAGGCGGCAGAACGCAGCGAGCCCTCGCTTATCTGCAGAAAGCCGAGCTGCCACAGGATGCGCCCGCTCTGGTCGGAAAACAGGTTGAGCACCGCGACCACCACGACAATCGCCAGCAATGGTGCCATCGATGATAGGACCCGGCGCAACGGCACCCGGGACACGGTATAAATCAGGACAATGAAGATTGCGACCGAGGCCAGTCCGCAGAAGCTGCTGACTGTGAGCGTCGTGATCAGAAACACAAAGCCCAAGAGCAACTTAGTTCGCGGGTCCAGGCGGTGGATCGCACTATCGCCGGGATAGTAGCTGCCAAACGAAAACACCTCCATTAGCAGCCCTCCTCTCGCGCGACCGTCTTGGATTTAGCAATGTCCGCGACGTTAGAAGAACCGTCTGGGCGACCGATCAGCAAATCTGCCAACTCGTCGGCCAACGACTCAACCGTATAGAGCCCGCCGCGACGCAGCGGCACGCCCGCCTCCGTAAGCGCCAGCGCCATGCGCTGGGCAGCGGGAACACCCAAGCCGATTGATTTAAGCTCATCCGCATGCGCAAAAACCTGAGCGGGCGTGCCCTCGGCAAACACCGCGCCTTCGTTCATTACGACGATGCGGTCGCAGCAATTGGCCAGGTCATCCATGCTGTGCGAAACCATGACAACGGTCAGGCCCTCGCGATGGAGCCGATCGATGAGCCCTAGGAAATCCCTGCGGGCAGCCGGATCGAGCCCCGCCATGGGTTCATCGAGCACCAGGACTTCGGGCTCCATGGCGAGCACGCCGGCGAATGCCACACGCCGTTGCTGACCGCCCGAAAGCTCAAAGGGACTCTTGTCGCCGACCGTGGAAAGGTCGAGGCCCACGCGCGAGAGCGACGACTCGACACGACGGTCGACTTCATCTTGCGGCAAGCCAAGGTTGTGCGGACCAAACGCCACGTCCTGCGCCACGGTTTCGGCAAACAGCTGACGCTCGGGATATTGAAACACCACGCCGACCTTGGCCTTAACCGCGGCGGCGTCTTTCTTGTTTGATAGATCGAGCTCCAGCGCGCGAACGGATCCCTCCTGGGGGCGAATCAAACCGTTGAGATGCTGGACCAGCGTCGACTTACCCGAACCGGTATGACCTGCCAAGCCCAGGAACTCGCCGCGACGCACCGTCAGCGATACATCGCGCAGCGCCCACGGGCTGCTGGGGTCGTTTCCCCAAAGGGCTTGTTTGTTCGATTTGCCCGCAGTGGCCGAGCGCTTGTGCCAGCGGTGGCGCTCGCGCGGACTGAGCGAATAACTGTACGAAACATGGGATAGTTCGATGACGGGCTCCGACGCGTTGTCCTCGTTGTCTACCGGAACAGTGCCGTCAGCGATTTCCAACTGGGATGCGGAAGACTGTCCCGCGGTGTCTGCCCCACTTCGCTCGGCATAAGCCTGCGCAATCTCAGCGACCATATCCACCTCGCGCACCTGCGCATGAACAGGCACGCCCTTCGTACGAAGCGCCATGCCCAGACGACACGACTCCGGCATATCCAGGTTGAGCTGCGCAAGCTCATCCGCCCGCGTCAAAATTTCCTCGGGCGTACCGAGCATGGCAACGTGCCCCGCCCGAAACACCGCGACACGATCGGCCTCGGCGGCTTCTTCCATAAAGTGCGTAATCATCACGATGGTCATGCCGCGATCGTGGAGTGCGCGGCACGCTTTCATAAGGCCCTTGCGTCCGCGCGGATCGAGCATCGAGGAAGCCTCGTCCAATATGAGCACGCGCGGTTCCATGGCGAGCACGCCGGCAAGCGCCACGCGCTGCTTTTGACCGCCCGAAAGCGCGTGGGTCTCATGGCGCTCAAAGCCCACCAGGCCCACACCCTTCAGCGCCTCGCGCACGCGCTGCGCAATTTGCGCCGATGGCACGCCTAGGTTTTCGGGACCAAACGCAACATCATCTTCGACAAGCGTTGCCACCAGCTGATCATCGGGATTCTGGAATACCATGCCCGCGGTCGAACGAATGTCGTAGACCAGCTCGGGGTCGGACGCATCCATGCCGTTGATGCGTACCGTGCCCGCATCGGGCTGCAGCAGCGCATTCAGATGCTTGGCAAGCGTCGACTTACCCGACCCATTGCCACCGAGGATGCAGAAAAACTCGCCGTCCTTAATGCTCAGATCGATGCCGTCAAGCGCCTGGGCGGCACCGTCATAGCTAAAGGAAACGCCCCGACACTCAATCATGCGCGGCCTTTGACCTGGTCCTTTTTAGGCGTGATGAGGTTGGAGACCGCCTTGTACACCGCAAGCGTCAATACCGAATTAAGCACGGTCTTGATAAGGTTGAACGGCAGCACGGCGGGAATCATGAGCGGAGCGATCACATCGACCGAGCCATACCAGAACCATACGCCAATAGTAAGGTTTGCGACCATAGACAGCGCCGTAGCGGCAATGACGCCGAGCGCCAGGCCAATCACGGCACCCTTGTAGGTGTGCATCTTCTGATAGACGATAGCCGCAGGCAGAATATAGCCCAGCGTGGCAACCAAGTTCATAAGCGCACCGACCCAATCGCCCGTGGTAAGCGCATGGATAACGATAGCCATAGCGGCAACAGCGGTACCGGCGCCGGGACCATACGCAAATCCACACACCATCGCCGGCACCAGCGACGGGTCATACGTCAAAAACGGCGCCGAAGGAAGGATGGGCAGCTGCACATACATAAACAGGGCGCCCAAGGCGCACATCAGCGCCATGGTAACGAGCTGTTTGGTGCTCCACCTATTCGTGTTCTCAAAATGGATATGCTGCGACTGTTCAGACATAAGATCACCTGCCTCTTTCATCCGGACTCTAACCGTTGGTACTGGGATCTCACCAGTTCAGCCGGCATGCGAACCAACACACGCACGGGTCGCGGACTCATCGGCTCGGTCGCAGGCACCTCGCCTGTACCACGGCGCCCCTTTGGCACCGCCCGATTTACCGCCAGTGGGGAATTCCACCCCGCCCTGAAACAGCAATTGCAAGTGTAGCACGAGCAATCGTTCGCGCAAGTATGCCGAGGGTAATTTATGGTGGGGATCAGTTGCCGCAACAACCACGCTCCCCACCCATCCCAAAGTGACACGCCTTTCGCGGCAAAGCCGCGAAACAGCGACCGGGACACGTATCCCCATCAGCCACGATCTCCGCCCTCGCCGACCTCAAGGCCGTAAACGCAGGGAATCCGGGGGCGGGACGGGGTTTCTCTCCGGAACATTCCGCAGGACGCAAAGAGGCTCCGCAGCGCGAAGCGCGATGCGGAGCCTCTTTGCATGTCCGAGGACGTTCCGGAGAGAAACCCCGTCCCGCCCCCGGATTCCCGGTGGGAGTTCTAGACCTTGTCGGCCTTAGTACATACCGCCGCCCTGCTGACCAGCGGTAGCAGCAGCGATTGCGTCCTCAAGCTGAGTGTTCTTGGGCACATCGGAGACGGTGGCCTCGGTGATGAGGATCAGGCTGGCGACAGAAGCAGCGTTCTGCAGGGTGACGCGGCTGACCTTGACGGGGTCGAGGACGCCCATCTCGATCATGTCGCCCCACTCGCCGTTGGCAGAGTTGAGACCCTGGCCGGCGGGCAGCTCGGCGACCTTGTCGACCACGACAGCGCCCTCAAAGCCAGCGTTCTTGGCGATGGTGGCGACCGGAGCGGTCAGAGCCTTCTTGACGATGTCGACGCCGATCTTCTCCTCGGGGTCATCGATCTCGACGGCATCGAGCGCAGGAGCAGCGTCCATGAAGGCGACGCCGCCGCCAGCGACAATGCCCTCCTCGACAGCAGCGCGGGTGGCCTGCAGGGCGTCCTCGACGCGATGCTTGATCTCCTTGAGCTCGGACTCGGTAGCAGCGCCGACCTTGATGACGGCAACGCCACCGGAGAGCTTGGCCAGGCGCTCCTGGAGCTTCTCACGGTCGAAGTCAGAGGTGGTGTTCTCCATCTCACCCTTGATCTGAGCGATACGAGCGTCGATGGCCTCCTTGGAGCCAGCGCCGCCGACGACGACGGTGTTGTCCTTGGAGATGGTGACGGACTTAGCGGTACCGAGCATATCGGCGGTGATGTCAGCGACCTTCACGCCCAGCTCGTCCAGGGCAGCCTGGCCACCGGTGAGGACGGCGATGTCCTCGAGAATGCGCTTGCGGCGATCGCCGTAGCCCGGGGCCTTGACGGCGCAGACGTTGAGGGCGCCACGGATCTTGTTGAGGACCAGGGTCGGCAGAGCCTCGCCGTCGATGTCCTCAGCGATGATGAGCAGGCCACGGCCAGCGCGCTGGACAGCCTCGAGAACGGGCATGATGTCCTGAACGCTGGAGATCTTCTGGTCGGTGATGAGGATGTACGGATCCTTCATCACGGCCTCCATGCGGTCGTTGTCCGTAACGAAGTAAGCGGAGACATAGCCCTTGTCGAACTGCATGCCCTCGACGGTGTCGATGGTGATGTCGAACGTCTGGGAATCCTCGACGGTGATGACGCCGTCCTTGCCCACGACCTCCATGGCCTCGGCGATCTTCTCGCCGACCTCGGGGTCACCGGCAGAGATGGTACCGACGGAAGCGATCTGCTCCTTGGTCTCGACCGGCTTGGCCTGCTTCTTCATCTCGGCGACGGCGGCGTTAACGGCCTTGTCGATGCCGCGACGGATGGCCAGCGGGTTGGCGCCAGCGGCGACGTTGCGCAGACCGTCGTTGACGATGGCCTGGGCGAGCAGAGTTGCGGTGGTGGTGCCGTCACCCACGGTGTCGTTGGTCTTGGTGGCAACCTCCTTCACCAGCTGAGCGCCCATGTTCTCGATGTTGTCCTCGAGCTCGATCTCCTTAGCGACGGAAACGCCGTCGTTGGTGATGGTCGGGGCACCGAACGTGCGCTGCAGCGCAACGTAGCGGCCCTTGGGGCCCATGGTGACGGTAACGGCGTCGGCCAGAGTGTTGACGCCCTTGGCAAGCTTAGCGCGGGCATCGGTGTTGAACGTAATGTTCTTTGCCATGGTAGGTAATCCTCCAAAAGAAATGTGACTCGCGTCGCCGCTTCCGAGTCCTATGCGGCGGACGCGTTCAAAGACGAATCAGAGATTCTGACGAGACTAGGCCTCGACGACAGCGTAGATGTCGTCGGCGCGCATCAGCAGATACTTCTCGCCGTCGACCTTGACCTCGTTGCCACCGAACTTACCGTAGATGACAACGTCGCCGACCTTGACGTCCATGGGGATGCGCTCACCCTTGTCGTTGACCTTGCCGGCGCCCACGGCAACGATGGTGCCGCGCTGCGGCTTCTCCTGAGCGTTGCTGGCGATATACAGACCAGAAGCGGTCTTCTGCTCGGCCTCGTCGGGCTTGACCAGAACACGATCTGCAAGCGGCTTCAAAGACGACATGCTTGTCTCCTCCTTTTTGGGCCGCGCGGTTATACCACGCGAATTAACCCTTTTTGTTTGCGTACGCGTTGAATGGTACCCACGAATGGCGGGTTATACAACACGGAGTCAAAAAATCTTATTTTTTGGCACTTAGATTTTCTGAATGCCGGGGGATAACTTAGCGGTGGCTCCCGTGTGGCTCCGGAGGGGCGGGGCATAAGGTTTCCTGCTCGGGCAGTCCTGCTCGCACGAAGACCACATTAAGTGGCCTTCGGCTCGTGCGGAACTCGCGATAAACCTTATGCCCCGCCCCTCCGGAGCCACACGGGAGGCAGGTTAACTAATTCGAGCCCGGCATCCAGAAAAGTTAGTGCAGCAAAATGGCGATGCGGATAGCGACATGGGCATGGTTTTCGTTGCGCGCACGGGTCCCCTGGGGAGCACTGTGCATTTTTGGGAGTTTTCAGCAGGCCGGGACAAATGCATACGCACCGGGCGCATCTAATTAGTCCCACGGTAGCCTTCGGCCGGCGATTTGGGTCGGCAGACGGGCCTCGTCGAGACAAACAAGCATGCCTCGCGCCACGTCGGACCCCAAAATGACGTCGATCTCCGCAATGCCACCCGACTGCAGCGGCACCGGCAGAGCTCGCGGTGCTGAATACTCCGTTTTTTGCACGGCACGGGCGGGGGTACATCAGGATCAGGAAGAACATCCCAGCCTTTTTATGCAATCTGTAATGGGAAGTATGCAAAACACCAAGAAACAGCATTGCTGATGTCCGAATTGAGCGCGGGGCAGCGGCGCCTCCGCCCCGCGCCCAAATCCAGCAGAGCGGGGACGCTCCTAGCGGACCCCCATTGGCAAACAAACGCGGCTCGAGCGCCATCCCAAAATAGGCTGCACGAGCCGCGTTTAACGGTACGACATGAATATTAGCGCTCGTAAATCAAGTTGCCCGCCAGGTAGGTGGCCTGAACCTTGGTGGCCTGGAGGCCTTGAGGGTCAATGGTGGGCGGGTTTTGGTCCAGGACTACCAGATCGGCGTATTTGCCGGGCTCCAGGCTGCCGAGGTTTTGCTCGTCGCCCGCTGCGTACGCGCTGCCAAGCGTGTAGTTGCGCAGGGCCGTTGCCGCGTCGATACGCTCGCTCGGCAACCAGCCGCCCTCGGGCCAGTGGCTGCGGGGGTCCTGGCGCGTGATAGCCGTGTAGAGCACATTCATGCTGGTAACGGGCGTAATAGGGCTGTCGGTACCGAAGGCTTGGCGAATGCCGCGCTGCTTATAGGTCGCAAACGGCCACATGATGCGGCTGCGCTCCAAGCCCAGGTCGCGCTCCGGACCACCCGGGTCGAGTGTAATGTGGCAGGGCTGGCTCGAAGCAACCACGTTGAGCTTGCGCAGGCGGTCGATGTCCTCGGGCAGAAGGTTCTCCAGGTGCTCGAGCGTGTTATGGCCGTGCTGGGGCAGCCCGTACAGGTCGGAGGCCTCCTCAAAGATATCGAGCGCGGCATGGATGGCACCGTCGCCGATGACGTGGATGCGCACGGTGTGACCGCGCTCCGCGGCAGCGAGGACCAGTTTGCGCATACGCTCGGCCGGAACCGTCAGACGGCCCTGGTCGCCCGGGAAGCGCGGGTTGGCATAGGGCTCGGTGAGATAGGCCGTGTGTTCGCTCGACACGCCGTCGAAGAACTGCTTAAAGCCTGGCGCCGAGAGCAGCGCGTTGTTCGCGTAGCGGGTCTGCAGCTCTTCCAAGCGCGACTGGTCATCCAACAGCGTGGGGAACAGATGGGCGCGGATGCCCAACTTGCCGGCTGCCTGCAGTTTGTCGTAGACGTCGTCGCGGATAAAGTCGCAGCCCGGCATGGGCATGAGCGACATATCGCATATCGAGGTGATGCCCTGCTCGGCCATACGCCTCATTTGATCGGCGTAAGCGCTTGCGATGCGATCCTCCCCCAGCCACTCAAGGCAGCGCGGTAGCAGCTGCATGGCAGCCGCCTCGTGAGCAATGCCCGTGAGTTCGCCGTTTGCATCCTTGTCGTAACTGCCGCCCGCTGGCGGCTCGCTGTCGCGTGTGACGCCGAGCGCCTCGAGTGCGCGGCTGTTGAGCCAAAGCGTGTGCCCGTCGCCCGAATACATAACGCAGGGACGATCGGGGAATGCCGCATCGAGCGACGCCTTGGTAGGATGCTCGGGCGGGTCCCAACGGTAATCACGCCAGCCCTGCGTCACAACCCAAGCGTCGTCGGGCAGGTCCTGGGAAAACTCGAGCGCATGTTGCACCAGCGCCGCCTCGGACGTGCCCATATCCATAAGCATGTACGGCGAGGAACCGACCGAGGTATGGAAGAAGTGCAGATGAGCGTCATGGAAACCGGGGCAGACAAACTGCTCGCCGTAGTCGATAACCGACGTGGCAGCGGGAGCGGCGGCGATCACGTCATCGGGCGCACCGACTGCGACGATACGGTCGCCTGCGATGGCAATCGCCAGCTCGCGGGCGGTATCGATGCCGTCTTGCGCGGTAAAGACGTTCTTGGAGCGGATAATCCGATCGATATGTTGCATGGGCATCCCCATCTCTGGCAGGAAATTCAACACCCCCGAGTGTACTCCCCCGCCCTTGTAACAAAACCCCAAGCGGCAAACGGCAACTTTACCAGCCCTAGCGGCAGGTGGCATACTGGAGAGAGCCTGTACGATTTTGCGATCAACCCAGCAAGGAGCAAATCGACCATGACGAAGACCAAGGCACAGCAGATTATGGCGGCGACCGAGGCTCGCGCGGCTGACGACGTCACCGCAGCCATCAAAGATATCGCTACCGAATTTGAACCATATATCATCAAGCAGCGCCGGCACTTCCATAAGCACCCGGAGCTGAGCCTTGCCGAGGAGCGCACGACCTCCGACATCGCCAACCAGCTCGACGCCATGAATATCCCCTACGAGCGTCCGCTCAAGACCGGCTTGGTGGCAACGCTTCGCGGTACCGCGCCGGATGCCTACCGCGAGGACGGCACGCCACGCCGCCGCATCCTGCTGCGCGCCGACATCGACGCCCTGCCCGTCACCGAGCAGACCGGCGAGGAGTTCGCCAGCGTCAACGAGGGCTGCATGCACGCTTGCGGCCACGACTGCCATATCGCCATGATGCTCGGAACGCTGCAAATCCTGCGCCATATGACCGACGACATCCACGGCGAAGTCCGCATCGTATTCCAGCCCAGCGAGGAAAACGGCCAGGGCGCTAAGCTCATGATCGGCACGGGTGTGCTCGACGGCGTCGATGGCGCCTACGCCGCGCACATCTGGAGTGAGGTCGACGCCGGCACCGTGAGCTGCGAGCCCGGTCCGCGCATGGCCAATACCGACTGGTTCCGCATCGACGTCCGCGGCACCTCGTGCCATGGCGCCATGCCCCAGCGCGGCCACGACGCCGTCATGGTTGCCGCCGAGATCGTTAACGCCCTGCAGACCATCGTCTCGCGCGAAATCAGCCCCTACGAGCCGGCCGTCATCACCGTCGGCGAGCTGCACGGCGGCACCGCGCGCAACGTTATCGCCGGCACGGCCTACCTCGCCGGCACGGTGCGCACCTACGGAGATTCGACCCACGAGGAAATGCCGGAGCTTATGCGCCGCATCGTGGAGCATACCGCGGCCGCCTTGGGCGCCGAGGCAGAGCTCACCGACTACACCATCGCCAACTACAAGGTCGAAAACGACGCCGCCTCGAGCGAGCGCTGCCGTCAGGCCGTAATCAAGTGCCTGGGCCCCGCCGGCCAAGGCCATTATCGCGGCACGCTTTCGGGCGAGGATTTTTCGGAGTACCTGCGTCGCGTACCGGGCGTGCTCGCCTTTGTAGGTACGCGCAACCCCAAGATTGGCGCCACGTACGCCCAACATTCCTGCTTCTACAAGATCGACGAGACCGTGCTGGCAAAGGGCTCCATGGTGGCCGCCCAGTATGCTATCGACTTTTTGGCCGAGCCCACGCAAGAGGAGCTCGACGGCCCCGCGATTACCGCGGTCGCCGAAACCAACCCCGATCTGGCCGCCAAGTTGCGCTCTGCCAAGGCGACGACCGCCGAGGCTCGCGACGCCATCCATGATGCCCGAACGGCTCGCCATGCCGCGATCAAGGGCATCCACGACGCACGCGCTGCCGCACGCCGTGAGGAGAAGCACGACGAGTAATCGATTCGCTGGCATCTCGCAGTCATAGCCACATCGCGATGTCAAAGCGGGGGCGGACGTTTCGACACGTCCGCCCCCGCTCATTTATCAAGCGCTATTTCTACCATTTCTACCCCGTCCCCAAATGGCAGACGGCATGGCTACTCGTCCTGAGGTTCCTCGTCGGAGCTTGGCTCGGACGCCGACTCAGGTGCAGGTGCCGGCTCAGGTGCAGGTGCCGGCTCAGGCTCAGGCGCAGGCTCAGGCGCAGGCTCGGGCTCAGATGCCGTCTCAGACTCGGGCGCCGGCTCAGACTCGGTCGCGGGAGCGGGTGCAGGCGCCGGCGAAGCATCCGGAGCGCTGTAACCTGAGGGAGCGGACTTCTTCTCGAAGGGCAATACAAAAGTCAGGACGTCGTCCTTGTCCTCGTCGGCCCACTCGCTTGCATAACGTGCAACCCAATAGCCAACGGCACGGTGCTTGAGCATCTTGCCAAAGACCGTAAGAAATACGGTGACAAAAGCGACCAGCACCAAGAACAGCGCGAGCGTGACGCCACCGCCGGTAACAATTGCCTCAATACCCGTAGGACGATAGTAGTAGCTATACATACCGACAGAGGCAATGGCGCCAAAGACGACCGTCAAGATCCATGTGACAACGTTGGCGACCAGGCCCGTCAAAAACTCGGGAAGGAACGAAGCACAGAACAGCTTGGTCTTGTTGTGCTTAAACGCCGCCCAGACCTTATCGAGCGAAAACGCGCTCTCGACACGCCCGGTCACCGCAAAGTGCATCACGGCGATGTCGGCGAACATCTTAAAGAAGACACCCAGAATCGCCGAGGCAATTAGCGCCAGGACAAGCAGGCCAAGCGAGCCAAACAGCGCAGCCTCGAGCGCATAAGAACCGTAATAAGAATACGAGCCCGCAGCGCCAATTACCACGCCCTCCACCAGCGAAAGCACTACACCGATAACGGGAATGGCAGCGATAACCTCGAGCACGACCGAAATAACGCTCGAAAAGACTCCGAGACCAAACGACGTGGAACGCATCAGCGGACGATCCATGCCGTCATCGATCTTAAGCGACAGATCGCGACCCCACTCGATGCCAAAGCCGGAACCGCACACGCTCGCAATGCAAGCTGCCAAAAAGCCGATGGCAGCCGCAATGCCGCCAATAACGGGAATAAACAACACGAGCACTGACACAACGCAAATCAGCGCCGGCAAAAACGCGATTTGGCATACACGCTGAAGCACGCCCGGAGTCTTGGTCATATCTTGGAACGCCTGAGCCACACAGCCCTTTGGCGCATTCGCCACGGGCGGTTGCGGAACAAACTGCTGGGGCTGAGGCTGTCCCTGGGGAGCGGGGCCAGCGGCACCGGCATTAGGAGCACCGCACACGCCGCAGAACTTGTCGTTATCGCCCATGGGGGCGCCACACTGCGAGCAGAACATAGAATCATCCCTTCATATTTTGAACGAATCACTTGGATCGCAAACGATGTCTTTAGCATCATTATTGCCCAATGTAGGGTCAAATACTCAAAGATGACCGATTTGCAAGGTACACGGCGCCAGCAGGCGGTTCGTTGAATACGTCTGTGCTAGTTCGTTCCGCGGAAGCCCTTGCCGACGATCTCGGAGCTGTCGACGATCGTGATAAAGGCACCTGGATCGACTTCGCGCGCATAGCGGCGCAGCTGCACGGCCTCGCGACGGCTCAGCACGCTCATGATCACCGTCACGCACTTGCCCGAGAAGGCACCGTAGCCGCGACTGATGGTCGCTGTGCGGTTGAGATGCTTGACGATAAACTCCTCGACCTTAAGGGGCTCGGAACAAATGACCGTGCAGACTTTGCGCAGATGAATGCTCTCGATGGCTTTGTCGACCACAAGCGTCTTGGCAAACAGGCCGAGCGCGCAATACAGACCGACACGCGGGCCATACAAGAAGGCCGCGATGGTCACGATGCCGATATCGACCAGGAGCAGGGCGCGGCCAATCTCGAGCGTGGTGCGGCGCTTGAGGATCATGGCAAGAATGTCCGTGCCGCCCGTCGAGGCGCCAATATCAAAGACAATGGCGCTGCCGAGCGCCGGCAGGATCACGGCAAAGCACAGGTCAAGCCACATATCGCCCGTCATCGAGACATCAGTCGGGATAAAGAGTTCAAAAAGCGAAACATAGGCGGACAGCGCAAACGAGGCGAAGACGCTCCACAGGATTGCCTTGCGCTCCAAAAAGATAAAGCCCAAAACGACGAGAACCGCGTTAATAATCCACATAAAGACGCCGACGGGCAGGGTCGGGAACAGCGTGGACAGAATGACCGACACGCCCGAGGTGCCGCCAAAAGCAAAGTGATTAGGGGTTTTAAACGCAACGATGGCGAAGGCCGTAAGAATCAGGCCCATATTGAGCTCGGCAAAAAAGCGCGGAAAGCCCGGCTCCTGGCTGCGCTTTTGACCGGCACGCTCGCCGCGCTCGATATCGGTGCGATCAACCACGCGCTCCATCGGCACCACGGGAGGACGATGCATCTCCTCGGCAGCACGCGATGCCGCCTCTGCCGCGGCGGCCTCAATCGCCCATGCCTTGCTTTCTGTTTCGTGCTCGTCGGGCATTACGGCAACTCCTCGTTAACAATTTGGAAACAATGCGCCCATTAGGGTAACGCGGAACGCGACGATTGCAACCCCTAGTTAGACGAGCGGTATGCCTACATCGGGGGGCATACAAATAACGGCCGGCCACGCTTTTGCTTGCGCGGTCGGCCGTTTAACGTTTTCGCAGATAAAACCTGCCAAAACAAACCTGTCCCTTTTTGGAAGGTTACTCGTGCTGGCTGGTGCGGTGCTCGTACTCCTCGGGGGTGATGACGTCCTCGATGCGCAGGTTGACGCCCGCCACCTCAAGGCCGGTCATCGCGGCAAGGCGCTCGGTGACACGCGCCTTGACATCGTCAAAGATCGCGGGCGCATAGGCGCCGTACTCGATAATGACGGAGATGTTGACGACCACGCGATTGTCATCGGTGACCTCGACCGTCACGCCCTTGGTCAGATTCTCGGCACCAAACTGCTCCTGCACAAAGTGCATGAGGTTACCCTTCATGCCCAGAACGTGCGGAACCTCGCGGGTGGCCATGGCAACGATCTTCTCGATCACACCGTTGGAATAGGTCAGCGAGTCCTCGGACTCGTCCGCTTCCTCGTCATCCTCATCCACATCGGACTCGGCCTCGACGAGCGCCTCATCCTCGAGCGTTACGTCCTCGGCCTCGGCGGTGACGGTCTCGTCTGCCTCGAGCTCGGTATCGGCTACATCGACCTTCGTATTAAAAGCCATGGTTCCTCCTTATGCCTGCCGCGGATGCGACAGTCGAATACATATTAGCGACCGCTAAACAGACGGCCGAAGAAGTTGACGATCCCGTTCTCGCCGTCGCGAATTTGGCCGATTACAGCGCCGATCAGCACGAAGAATGCAATGACGAGCGTGTCCCACAGGCCCAACGTGAGTACCAACACAGCGAGGATAAAGCCAGCGACGGCGCCGAGCGTGGTGTTGGGATGACGCACAGCATAGCTCCAGATGGCAGCGCCCGTACCCTTGATGAGACCCATAGCCTCGTCAAAATCCGCGGCTGCCGCGTCTTGTAACTCGGTTGCCTCTGCTTTGGAATCAACAGGTTCGCTCGCCGGCGTGGCGCTCTGGTCAATCGTCAGGCGCGGCGTACGAGCGGTCTTATCTTGATTGGTATCACTCACCGGAAACCTCCACGGTCTGGACGGTAGTCTTGGACGGCAAAAAACGAACGCGCGTGGTCGTACCCGGCGTGCCGAGCATGGTGTCGCAAGCTTCCTCGATGCGCTGTTGCATCGCGGTAGCCAGAGATGCCACGTCCTTATCGTCAAGCGCGATAGCCTCGACCTTAAATCGGACGTGCGAATCGTCGGAACCTTGGACGCGGGCCTCGACATGCTCGACCATCACGCGGTCGTCGCGCTCGGCAGCGGCCCTGGCGCACGAAGAAAGCGCCGCAAGGGTAACCTCGATATTGCGCTCCCCCGCCGGATGCACGCAGGACGGCTCGCGACGAGCAAACATCAGGCGGAAAAAGCTTACCAGCACGCCGATCGCCACAACTCCGCCGCATGCCGTCACGACAATGCGCGGCATGGGGTCGCGCATCAGCAGCATAAAGCGATACGTATACGCCCCCCAAAACTGGCAGACAAGCGTACCCAGCGCCACGATGGCGGCGGCAAGATACACAATCGCTAGGGCTCGTTTGAGTACGCGCACGTGGCGCTCCCTTCAAATCTCGGCTCTCGAAATGCAGAACGGTTCGCATCATTATAAAAGAGCCGGGTCCGGTGCTCTACGCACGCGGATCCGGCTCATCTATTCCACGAGGCTTGCATGCTCGCTTCATTATGCCCAGATATACACGGCTTAACCCGTGCGGGCGCTACTCCTCCTCGAGGGCAGCGATGACCTCGTCGGTCATGTCCATGGTGCTGTAAACATCCTGGACGTCGTCGAGCTCCTCAAGACGGTCGATGAGGCGCTGAACCTTCTTGGCGTCGGCGCCGGAGACCTCGGTCGGGGTGGTCGGGACCATGGTGGTCTCGGAACCCTTGACCTGGACGCCCTGCTCCTCGAGCGCCTTGGAGACAGCCATAACCTCGTTGGCAGTAGTCCAGACGATCCACTCCTCGCCGGCGTCCTCGTAGTCCTCGCCACCGGCCTCGGCGATGGCCATCATGAACTCATCCTCGTCACCGGCAGCACCGTTGGCGATCATGGTCTCCTTCTTGGCGTTCTCGTCCAGGATCTCCTTGGCGACGACGATCTGGCCCTTGCGCTCAAACTGGAAGGCGACGGAGCCGGAGGTGCCCAGGTTGCCACCAGCGTGGGAGAAGGCGGAACGGACATCAGCGGCGGTACGGTTGCGGTTGTCGGTCAGGCAGTCGACGTAGACGGCGACACCGGCGGGACCGTAGCCCTCGTACACGATGTTCTCGTAGACGGCAGCGTCGGCACCCGAACCAAAAGCCTTGTCGATAGCGGACTTGATCTTGTCCTTAGGCATGGACTGAGCCTTGGCCTTGGCAACGGCAGCGGCGAGGCTGGCGTTGTTCTCGGGCAGCGGGTCACCGCCGAGACGGGCAGCAACGGTGATGTTGCGGCTGAGCTTGGAGAAGAGGGCGGAACGCTTGGCGTCCTGCGCGCCCTTACGATGCTTGGTTGTGGCCCACTTAGAGTGTCCGGACATACGTGTCTCCTATCGGTTTCGACCTAAAGCCCAGCGCAGATGCTCGGGCAATATAAACAAACGTCGTTATGATATACCTACTGGCCTGCGAGATAAACCCCAAAATGAAGGCGTCGTGATGATGGCCCCTTTGGTGCAAAGAAACCCGACCTCAATGCACCAAGTTAGAACCAGAGGAAGTCGCTGCGGGTGACGGTGGCGCCGATGGCGAAGGGCATGCAGGCGATGACCGGATACAGGTAGCGCATGTAAGTCGAGCCGTTGCACGGGCCAATCAGGCACACGGCGAGCACGCCCAACAGCGGTACCCAGATCGCCAGCGCACGCCATGAATGACGACGCAGCAGGTAGACCACCACGGCGATCATGATCCACACATAGGTGGCCGAGCTCATGGCGAGCGAGATAAACGGGATGCGTTGTACTGCCACGCGATACAGGTTGATCAGGTGGTCGCACCAGCGCACAACCTTGCTATCGACCGGATGGAAGTCGAAGTACTTGAGGTTATCGGGCTTCGCCATAATCTCGGCACTGCGCGCCGTGCTGTAGACCCAGGCATCGCGCGCGCTCGGATAAAAATAGCCATAGTAATTATTGATAAGCGCCGAAATATAGCACTCGGGATCCTTCTTAAACATCTGGGCCCATACCCCAAAATAGGCATCGATGTCCTCCTGCGAGGCGTACTCATTAAAGCAGTTCTTGACGGCGTCGGACTTGTCGGGGTTGTAGCGGCGGCCCAGGTTCTCGTACTTGAGTACGCGATCGATCACGGCACGCTCTTCGTCGGTCACCGAACCGTCGCAAGGAGCCTCCACGATGGTGCCGTCCTCCTTAACCGTAGGGTTGACGCCCGAGTTAAGACCGTCGTGCTTTTGGACAAAGCGCGCTGTCTGCTGAAACGGAATCGAGAGGATTTCGCGCTTGGAGCCGGGCGTAATGTCGTGCGCCGGCATAAAGACCTTGGTGAAGTACATATTAGAGGCAAGGCAGAGTGCAAGCACTGCAAGAACTCCCACCCAGCGGAAACGCGGGATGGCGCCCGAAGACGCAGCACCAGTCTGCTTGGCTGCACGACGAGCCACATGCACGTCCCATACGCAAAACGCCGCCGCGATTACGCATGCCGTCAGGGGAAACACCAGGCCGCCGTTGCGCAGAAACGTGGAACCCATGGCGCCCAGAGCGAGCAGCAGCCAGTCGTGGCGCGCAAAGAGCACGGGGGCTTTCTCGCCTGCTCGCTCAACATTGGCATCACGACGGGGCAAGCCACATGCCACGAGCTTGACGGTCTGTACCAGCAGAACCAAGAACGCGTCGGCAAAGAGCACGTCTTTGGTGAGCAACGCCGCGTAGTTAGAGAACATCGGCATAAACGCAAAGAACAGCAGGATCGCACCGCGAACCGGCAGGCTCACGCCCAGTTTGCGCAGCGACGAAATGGAATAGGCCATGCAGGCGGCCGTAATGACGAACTGGGCGCAGGTGTAGATAGCAAGACCTGCGTTGGCGCTGTTGAACAGCGAAAGCCCCAGCTGAACGCACGAGCCGATAATGGCCGTGTGCACTACAGGATGATGCCCGTTGAGCAGCACGTTGGGATTGAGTAGGCGCAGGTAGTCGCTCGTGCCGTTGGGATAGTTGAACCACTGGCGAATCTGCGCGCCGGTGTCTCCCATAAAAAGACCGGGCAACGAAGCGATGAGCGTGGGCGCCCAGACGATCATAAGCACCAGAAAGGGCCCAGCAAAGGGATGGACCGAGAGCACGGCGTGAGCCACACGCCATATGCGGCCAAAGTGCGCCTCGGAAAACGGGATGCGTCGGGAGCTCAGCCAATCCAGGCACTCAAAAGCCAGATAGAAGGCCACGATCGCCAGAAGCATCCAGCCCGCGCCGCCAATCCAGGCGCAGATGATACGGGCTTTGTCGCCAAGGACAATCTCGGCCGAGTCGGTGAGATCGTAGCTGCGGCCGAACACCATGCAGATGGCGAAGAACAGCGACGGCAGAATGATCGATGGGCGCCAGGTGTCGCCACGGCCAAAGAACACGTAGCGAAACGGCAAGGTGAGCAGGCAGGCAAGTGCAAGCAGCATGACCGCGTCGGTATGGCCGGCAAACGAGAGGAGTACCTCGTAGCACACGTACAGCATGCCCGAGGCTTTGGGGTCAATCGCCAAGACTGCGTTGCTCGACACCGGGGCGGGATCGATGGAAAACGCCGTGGTCGCCAACAGCGCAAGCAAAAAAGCGATGAGTGTCTGCTTGGCGGGGTAGCGCTTAAACCAGACGATGCGAGCGGCATCGCGCGCAGCCGTTGTGGAGAGGTCGGAATCCTTCACAGTCCAAAGAGCCTTTCTAGAAACCTGCCAAAAAGGGACAGGTTTATTTTGGCAGGTTTTATCTGGGGAAACGTTACGGTTCTGTCATCGTTGCCCAGCGAACCACCACAAAGGTGCCTGTTCACTTTTTGGTGGTTAAGCGTCGAGGTAGATGCGCTGGGGTTGGTTGCGGCGACGAGCAAAGATGATGAGCGCCAGGCCCGCGATTACGAGCGGCAGGCTCAGCAGCTGACCCATGGTGATGACGCCGCCCAGCAGATAGCCCAGCTGCGCATCGGGCACACGCACAAACTCAATCAAAAAGCGAACGATGCCGTAACCCATCACAAAGACGCCCATAAACGTGCCTTGGGGCAGTAGCGGCTTTTTGCGGCTGAGCACCTGCAGAATGCAAAAGAGCACAATACCCTCGAGGAATGCCTCGTAGAGCTGGGAGGGATGGCGCGGCATATCGCCCGCGGTGCCGCCAAAGATCACGCCCCAGGGCAGATCGGTCGGCTTGCCCCACAGCTCGCCGTTGACAAAGTTGGCGCAGCGCCCCAGGCACAGGGCCAGCGGAGCACCGATGACCGCGAGGTCTGCCAAAGTCCAAGCGTCGAGCTTGTACATGCGGCACACGATGATGCCGCCCAAGATGCCGCCCACCAGGCCACCGTGGAAGCTCATGCCTCCCTCGTTGGTGGCAAAGATCTCGAGCGGGTGGGCCAAATAGTAGCCATCACCGTAAAAGACGACGTAAAACAGGCGCGCGCCGATAATAAGGCCAAAGACCGCGCCGACCACGACGCTCGTCAGGTCATCAATCGTAATGTCGAAGCCCCAACGACGTTGCGTGCGGTACATAACGACCGCCGTGAGCAGAGCGCCGACCACGTAGGCCAGACCGTACCAGTAGATGGTGATGGGGCCCGCCGAGATCGCGACGGGATCAAGCATATGGTAGAGGTCGTTGAGCATATCGATCCCCTGCTCCCTACATACAAATGCGGCCGCGGGCCTTACGCTCGCAGCCGCATATTTGGGCGTAACGTCTATGCGGAGCGTACCGTCCGCAGCTTTCGCATCTTAGAACGGTGCGTACTCGTCGTACAGGTCCTCGGCCTCGCCGGAAGCATTGACCTGCTCAACGCGGGTAACGCCGGGCACGTGCTCCTTCAGGATGCGCTCGATGCCCATGGAAAGGGTTAGCGAGCTCATGGGGCAGCCGGCACAGGCGCCCTGCAGCTCCAGCTTGACAACACCCTCGTCGTCGACGCCCACATACTCCATATCGCCACCGTCGGCCTGCAGGTTGGGGCGAATCTCTTCAAGAACCTTCTTAAGCAGCTCTTCGTTAACAGCCACAGGGGCTCCTTTCTCACAACAACGCGGGCACGCCCGCGGACAGAAGCTATGTTACTACAGCCATGTACCCGCTCACGAGCCGTCCATGCGCGCAGACGCGACTTTCACGAGTAGTCAATTTGGGACGGGGCTCTTTTGGCTGTTTTGCAGCCAGCTGGCGTTGGCACGCGCTACTGCTGAGCCTGTCCCCCGGTACCAATCTGGACATCGACGATGACCTGGCGGTAGCTGATGCCGCAGGAGTCGAGAATGCGGCGGCTGATACGGCCGTCATCGGTGTCGGCATACTTGTTGTCCAGGTAGACGACCTCGCCCACGCCCACCTGCGCCAGGATCTTGGCGCAGTCGTGGCACGGGAACAGCGTGACGTAGACCGTGGAACCCTCAAGGTCTTTGAGCGAGCCGCGGTAGTTGAGCACGGCGTTTGCCTCGGCATGCACCACGTAGTTGTGCTTATCCTGCAACGGGTCGTCGCTCGTGCCCCACGGGAAAAAGTCGTCGTTGAGCGCCGAGGGCGTACCGTTGTAGCCCACCGAAAGGATGCGGTGGTTGGTGTTGGCGATGCACGCGCCCACCTGCGTGTTGGGGTCCTTACTGCGGCGCTGCGCGGCGATGGCCACGCTCATAAAGAACTCATCCCAGCTAATAACGTCGCGGCGCTTGCCCGACGCAGTTTGATGAAGATCGTCCGACATGGCAGACACCTCCGAAATCGCAATAGTTTGACCTATTGTAGCAGGTGGAAGGCGGAGACGTTTTTGTCCCATCGCCCCCATCGCTACGCGCGACGGGGCTTTTGATTGATGTGGTAGAGCTCGGCGAGACCCCGCAGCGTCAGCGCATCGTCGACCGTCAGGCTATGGCCGACCAGCGCCGCAAGCGCCTCGGCATCGTCGCCAGTAATGACGATGGGCACATCGCCCTCCCCCGCGGCCTTGGTCGCGCGCATCTCGGCAAGCACCATGTCGAGCATGCCGTCGATGCGGGCAACCTCGCCCAAGACCACGCCCGAGCGCATGGCCTCACGCGTGTTGCGGCCGATGACGTGTGTCGGCGCCGAGGGCTCAACCTGAGGCAGGCGCGCCGCAGCGGCCGAGAGCGAACGGGCGCCGAGCGCCAGCCCCGGCGCGATAACGCCGCCGACAAAGGTACCGTGCGCGTCGATGACCTCGATATTGGTCGTGGTGCCCAGGTCGATCACAATGCACGGCGAGCCGTAGACGGCACGGGCTGCCACGGCGTCGGCGATGCGGTCGGGACCGATCTCGGCCGGGTCATCGTAGTGCACGGGCATGCCGGTCTTGAGGCCCGGCCCCACCGTGAGCACGCGCCCCGTGCAGGTACGGGAAAGCGCTGCCTTCCACGGGCGCTCGAGCGCCGTGACCACGCAGCTCAGCACAGCAGCCGCGGGCACAAGCGCACCCGGCATGCCCGCATCGGCCGCCAGTGTGGCCATGACCTGCACGAGACGCATGCGCGCCTCGTCTGCCGTGATGCTCGACGGCGTGGTGATCTCGCACGTCGCAAGCGGACATTCCTGCGCCGCGGCCGAATCCTCGGCAAACAGGCCAAAGCGAATGAACGTGTTGCCCACGTCGACCGTCAATATATATGTGCACCCATTAAGCATCGTCGACGCTCCTTTCGTCTGCCCAGCAGTATATCGCCTACCTAAACCAGTCATCCCAAAATGACTAGCTTACGGCTATACTGGTGCGCGGTCGCGCGCGAGCTCACGCGGCGGCCCTTGGTAACCCGACTTCCCGCACCGTATCCGTAGCGGCGCTCCCGGGGAAGCGGATATACGCAAAGGAGTTCTATATGAGCAATCCCTCGAACCGCACCTCGATGCGCGGTCAACTCACGCTGCGCGGCGTCGTCATCGGCGTCCTTGGCTGCGTGATCATCACGGCAAGCTCGGCCTACACGGCCCTCAAGATGGGCGCCCTCCCCTGGCCAATCATTTTCGCTGCCGTCATTTCACTGTTCTTCCTTAAGCTCATGGGTAACGCCAGCCTCAACGAGGCCAACGTTACCCACACCATCATGTCCGCGGGCGCCATGGTCGCCGGCGGCCTGGCGTTTACCATCCCGGGCGCCTGGATGCTGGGATATGCCGACCAGATCAGCTGGCTCGACATGTTTATCGTGGCACTCGCCGGCACCATCCTGGGCCTGCTGGCCACCGCGCTCATCCACCGTCACTTTATCGTGGACGCCGCGCTTGAGTTCCCCACCGGCAACGCCGCAGCTCAGACCCTGCGCGCGACCGAGGCTGGCGGTAAAACCGGCAAGCAGCTCTTTGGTTCCATGGCCATCGCCGGCATCTATAGCGTGCTGCGCGACGCCCTGGGCATTGTGCCCAGTATGCTGTGCACGCTCAACATTCCCGGCGTGACCTTTGGCATCTACAACTCGCCCATGCTGCTCTCCGTCGGCTTCCTCGTGGGCTTCGCCCCGGTCGCCTTCTGGTTTGCCGGCGCCCTGCTGGGCAACTTTGGCATCATCGTGGGCGGCACCGCTGCCGGTCTGTTCGACGTTGTGACTGCGCAGGGCATCGTCAAGTCCCTGGGCATGGGCCTCATGATGGGCTTTGGCGTCGCCGTCGTCCTCAAGGACATCCTGCCGCAGGTCGCCGGCATCGTCCGCGGTCTTGCCGCCGACAGCTCCACCGACACCGATGAGCAGTCGCTCATCTCGGGCTCCCTTAAGCTCGACGCCGGCATCATCGGCCTGGGCGCCGCCGCCATCGCCGTGATCATCGCCATCGTGCTCGACCTTGGCCCCGTTCCGGCCGTCATCGTCACGTTGTTCACCTTTGTCACCACCATCATGAGCGCGCAGAGCTGCGGCCAGACGGGTATCGACCCCATGGAAATCTTTGGCCTCATCGTTATGCTCATCGTGGCTGCCTTCGCACAGATCGCTCAGGTCAAGCTGTTCTTTATCGCCGGCATCGTTGCCGTGGCGTGCGGCCTTGCGGGCGACGTCATGAATGACTTTAAGGCCGGCGCCGTGCTGGGCACCAACCCGCGTGCGCAGTGGATCGGCCAGGCCATCGGCGGCATCGTGGGCGCCCTGGTCGCCGCAGCCGTCATGGTCGCGCTCGTCACCGCCTATGGCCCGGACGCCTTTGGTCCCGACAAGAGCTTTGTTGCCGCGCAGGCAAGCGTCGTTGCCACCATGGTCTCGGGCATCCCGAGCGTGCCGTGGTTCGTTGGCGGCTTTATCGCCGGTATCGTCATGTACTGGCTCGGCATTCCGGCCATGATGATCGGCCTGGGCGTGTACCTGCCGTTCTACATGTCACTCACGGCATTCCTGGGCTCCTGCGTCAAACTCGCCTACGACAAGTGGTCCGCCCACCGCGACGCCACCGCTGGTCTTTCTGACGAGGAGAGAGCTACCAAGGACGCCGCCTTCCAGGAACAGGGTCTTGTTGTCGCCAGCGGCCTGCTCGGCGGCGAGTCAATCGTCGGCGTTATCCTGGCGTTTGTCTCCGTGGGCTTAAGCCTGCTGGGCTAAGCTGAGCAGCTGCTCGACAGCAACCATATTGCCTACGGCTTGCCCGGCCGGTGGCTTTCACGGCTGCCGACCGGGCTTTTTGATACCAACGCAAAGAAAGGCCGGCGCGCTGCGTATGACAGCGCGCCGGCCTTATCGTTTGGCTAACGATACGGTCCCGCTATGAATTGAAGTTCGTTGCAGAGCCGATGCTCGAGACGCTACATGTGCTTGCGACGACGATCGCCCAGCGTCACGCCCGCTGCCACGAGCGTCACACCGCCGATGACGAAGACCTCGCCCACAAGCGCGGAGGTGTCGCCGGTCTGGGCAAGTGCTCCCGACGTGGTCTGCTTCTTGGCAGCAGACGCCTTTGCGGCGGCCTGCGTAACCTGGGGCTTGGCCTGCGGCTCAGCCTTGGGATGATACTTGTCGTACTCGGCCTGCGCGGCAGCCAGGGCATCCTTGGCATCGCCAAGCTCGGCAAGCGCGGCGGCATAGGCGTCGTTGGCATCGGACAGCTTGGCATCGGCATCGCTCAGAGCAGCCTTGAGACCAGCGGCGGCATCGACGGCAGCCTTATAGCGAGCGTAGGCAGCGTTAAGCTTGACCAGCTTCTCGTTGCCCGTCGTGCCCGCGGCAAGGGATGCCTTGTGGTCGACAGCCTCAAGATCGGCCTTGAGTGCCTCATCGCTGGCGAGCTCGGCCTTGGCCGTGACGATCTCGAAGTTCGCATCGACGACGGCTTCGTTGGCGGCCTCGAGCTGCTTCTGGGCATCGGCGACACCGGCGACGGCAGCGTCATAGGCGACCTTGGCGTCGTCGACCGCTTTCTGGGCCCCAGCGAAGCGCTCGAAAGCCTTGTTCGCGGTGGCCAGCTCGCCCTCGGCAGCCTTGGCCTTCACCTGTGCGTCGGACAGAGCCTGCGTCTTGGCGGCAACTGCCTGCTTGGCATCCGAAAGAGCAGTCGCGGCCTGAGCATCTGCGGCCTGGGCCTTATCCACACCAGCCTGGGCGGCATCGTCGGCCTTCTTTGCCTCGTCAAGCGAGCCCTGCTTGTTCGCAAGGTCCGTCTTGGCGGCATCGAGCTTGGCGGCAAGGTCCTTGACCGAAGCGGTAGCGTTGCCATACGCCTCGTTGGCCTGATCGGACTTTACCTTGGCGGCGTCGCGGGCGCTGCGAGCCTTCGCCTTGTGAGCAGCGGCATCGGCCGCCTTCGTCTTGTTGTCAGCAAGCGTGGCGTTAGCCTTATCGAGAGCTGCCTGGGCAGTAGCGGCCTCGCTCTTGGCGGCTTCGAGCTTGGTCTCGGGCGTCTTGACGTCGATACCCTTGAGTTTGGCTTCGGCGGCGGTGTAGGCGGACTTGGCGGAAGCGGTGGCGGACTTAGCCTTCTCGTACTCGCCCTTGGCGGTGTTCACGTTCGTGTCGGCCGCGGTATAGGCGTCGCGAGCGCTTTCTTGCTTATCCAACGCGTTAGAATAAGCCGTTCCAGCGGTCCCGAAGTTCTTCTGCGCATCTGCCAGCTTGTTCTGAAGCTGCTTCAGCTGCTCCTTCTGCTCCTGCGTGCCGCCTGCATTGTAGGCGGATTCGATGTAGTCGTTGACGAGCTTCTTGAACTCGGAGACAGTGAAATCCTTCTGCCCCGTGCTCCCGCTATAGTCGAAAACGGTTACCTCGGAATCGGTATTCTTACCGCTACCGGTCGCGATGCCGATAGCCTTCGCGCCGGCATCGATGATGTTGAGATAGTGCCCGCACTCATGGTAGATGCTGTTGTAGTGCTGATAGATATAGTAGGAATCATATCGATGGCTACCGAGCGCGTCGCCATACTGCGCGACGTACTTATCGAATGCCTCTTTCTCCTGGGTGTAGAGGCCGGTATATGGCCAGCCAAGCGTATCCTCGGTCTCGCCTCCGGTGTATGCCCCGCCGCCGCCTGCAAGGTTCTCACCTTGATCGAAATAGCAGTTCGAGTGCCCCCAGATGTTCGATGAATATGATGTATTGAGGGCGGCTGCCGCAGTCATGCGGAGGCTGACGCTAAGCTCAGACTGACCGTTCGCCTTGCGGAGGTTGTTCTGGGTATCGAGATAGGTCAGGGCGTTACGCATCTGCTCCAAGGAGAGCGGATTGGTGTCGCGAGACATGTCCTGATCGACGTAACTATCATACCAGCTCTGTTTATCTGTCGTCCCCATGAGCATCGACGCGGCAGTGCTTGCATTCGACTTCTGCGTGGCTGTGAACTGGCTGCCGCCAATGATGTAGTTCAAGAAGCCGAACATACCCTGGTTGATGACATTCTGGTCTACGGTCATGTGCGACTTGAGGTCGGCAATCTGCTGGTTAAGCTTCTCGACCTCGGCGTTTGCGGCGTCGTATGCATTGTGCGCGTCGGTTACTTCAGCACGAGCCTGATCGAACTCGTTGCTCTTCTGCTGACGAATCTCGACGAGTCGGTCGTACTCAGCCTTCTTGTCGGCCTCGGTCTGCTGGGCCTGCTCGTATGCCGTCTTCGCGGCGTCACGCTTACTGGCCGCGTCCTTGTACTCCTTGTTTGCCGCATCGTATGCAGACTGGGCAGATGCCACAGCAGCGTTGGCGGCGTTGGCCTTCTCCTGCGCGGCAGCGACGGCAGCCTGGGCGGCCTGCAGATTTGTCTGTGCGGTGGCGTCGGCATCCGTCGCGGCATTGAGCTCCGCCTGCGCGGTCTTGAGCTCACCAGCAGCAGCGATCTTGGCGGCCTCAAGCGCACTCAGGTCGACACCCGTACCCGAGACGGCAGCATCGAGCGCGGTCTGCGCCTGGTTGAACTTCTGCTGGGCGTTATCGCGCGCGGTGGTTGCGGCTGCGAGAGCAGCGGCAGTCTCCTGCTTCTTGGCCTGGGCAGTCGTCAAAGCTGCCTCGGTATTCTGCTTTTCCTGCTGGGCGCTGGCCTCGGCAGCCTTGGCCTGGTCCAGATTGTCCTGTGCAGTAGTAACTGCCTTGTTGGCGTCATCGAGCTTTGCCCGCGCGTCCTCGACGGCCTTCTTGGCGGCCTCGTACTCGTCCATACCCATGGCCTCGAGCTTGGCCTGGGCATCATCGAGGGCCTTCTTGGCCTCATCCTGCTTTGCCTTGGCGTCCTTGAGCGCCTGGGTCTTATCCTCGACACTCTTGTTGGCCTGATCGAGCTGATCGTTCAGGTCGCCCAGCTTCTTCTGCTGCTGCTCGGTCTTTTCGACGGCTGCCTTAAGCTCGTCGATCTTCTCCTGAAGCGCGGCTACCTCGGCCTCGTTCTGCTCGGCGGCGTTATCGGTCACGGCCTGCGAGGCCTGATTCTTTTGCTGCTGTGCCTGCTTTTGAGACTGGCCCGCCGCGTCGGCCTTCTTCTGGGCGGCATCGTAGGCGGCCTGAGCGTCCTTGAGCTGCTTTGCCGACTCCTCGGCCAGCTGGGCAGCCGTCTTTACGACCGCTTGGTTACCGGCGGCAACGGTGTTCTCTACAGAACTACCCCCCCCCTGAACAGAATCGCCGTTATCGGTTGACGGTGCGGCGATTGCCGCCAGCGGCGACATGAGCGGCTGAGCGATGAGGCCCGCCGTCAAAACGGTTGCGACGGCGCGGTTAGCAACGCCCTTGACGTTGACGGCCTTAGCCCGAGGCTCAAAGTGTTGTGGACTGTAGTTTGCCATGGCTTTCTCCCTTTGACACGGATGTATCCATACGTATCAAACGGTAGCTGTCGATTTTTGAATTCTGTTGCGCAACATTGGCGACCAGCGTATTTTTTGAAATTCACGCTCTCGTGCTTCACAGTTTCGTCACATTTGAAGGAGCTGGTGCATCATATTCTCGCGGGATGGAATTGAGCCTGTGATTTGCATTTGCTCCCGCGTCATCCGCCCTATCGGATTCCGCATCCAACAGACACCCCGCCCGCCACGGTGTAGAGTTAGGACAACGGGCGCGTTGCGCGGACCGCGCTGGAACGAGGTGGACATGGAACTCGATAGACAACAGCTCAAGCGACTGCGTGAACGCCATCACCGGCGCCACGGCATCCGCCCTGCCCATAGTGAGGCTGCCGAGCAGGCTGGTCGCTTTTTAAAGCGCGCGTTCAACATTCGCGAGGGACGCGCGCCCTATCACGTGATCCGCAAGCGTTTTGTAAACGGAGCGCGTCTGACTGGCTCCCACCTATGCATCCTCATCATCGCCATGTTGATCGCGAGCATCGGCCTCGATATCGATTCGGACATCGCCATCGTGGGCGCTATGCTCATCTGCCCGCTCATGGGCTCGGTCCTTGCCATGGCATATGGCATCGCCACGCTCGACCGTGAGATTACCGTCGAAGCCATCGCCAGCCTTGCGCTGCAGATGGCCTTTTGCCTGGTCACGTCCACGTTGTACTTTAAGCTCTCGCCCCTTGGCACCACCACAGCTGCCATCATCGACAATTCAACGCCGACTGTGTGGGACCTTGCCGTCGCGCTCGCGGGCGGCTTTGCGGGTGGCCTGGGCAACTCGCGCGACCAGGAACCCGCCACGCTCATCGCAGGCGTGGCCGTGGCGACCGCGCTCATGCCGCCCCTGTGCGCGGCTGGCTACGGCATCGCCATCGCAAGCGGGTCACTGTTTCTCTCGGCGCTTTATGAGTTTGGCATCAACGTGGTCTTTATCGCACTGGCCGCCGAAGCCGTGCTGCTTCTTTTGCGTGTGCCGCTCAAGCGCGACCTCAACGGCGACGGCATTGTGACCGCTGAGGAAGACGCCGAGGTCGACGAGCTGTCGCGCAAGGTGCGCCGCCGCATCATTGTGGGCACGGCGATCTTTGCCATCCCCTGCATCGTTATGACCGCAGGCTCCATTGGCTCGGCGCAGGCCGGCGTGCAGGACGGCTACGGTGTCACCGAAACCACGCGCGAGCTTGCCGCGGTGCTGCCGGGCTTTAAGGATTACACCGTCGCCGTCGAGACCTCGGCTACCGAAGGCGAGGAGGAGGGCATCGTCGAGCGCGAGGTTGTCGCCCACGTGACGACAAGCGAGGCGCTCGGGGCGCACGACCGCCACGTCGCCCGCAAGCTCATCGACCTCAACGTGCCCGAACTCGATCGCGTGGAGTTCGATGTGAAGTGATGCCGGCGCGGGATGAATGCTCGCACAGACACAAGTTACGATGAGGCGCAGACGCGATACGGACACGGGCAAATAACGGGGTGCAGCTCACACTCGCGCCCCGCTCGCTGCTTTATTGCCGTGAATCAGACGTCCGCATCGACATCGCCAGACTCCACCGTAAACGCTGGATCGGTGCTCACAAGATAAAATCGGGTCACTTTGCTATCTCTAAATAGATAGAGCTGGCCCTGCTCGCGTCGGCGTGACATATACGCCACGTGGACCGTACCGAATTCTTCGCCGTTTTCCTTCTTTAATATCAGGATGTTGGAGTCATCCGTACGCTTAAACTGCCCGTCAACGCAGCTGCCGTCTTTGTCGACCAGTTGCCACCGATGGTTATCCTCTTCAAGAAAGGCCAGGGTTTCCAGACTCGTCTTGTCGTCCCGATAGTAACCGTCAATGGCAAACCCTTCGGAAGCGCATTCCTGCATATAGGACGTTTCTCGGCTTATAGCAAACAGCCCTGTAGCGCCCAGGAGCACAGCCAGGCAGACCACTGCAAGGGTTATCGAAATAGCACGGCGACCCATGTTAGCCCAACCGATAGTTGTTTAACGGAGCGCGAAACATACCTGGAACCTCCGATATCAGGGGGGAACGTCGCCAGCAGGCTGGCGACAACTATATGTTTCTGACATCAAACCATATGGCTGCCACTCGCGGAGGGGGCATCGGCGAACAGCGTGTTTTCATACTCCATTGGTCAAACCTAAGCGCAGCGCTACAGCTCGTACTTGTACACGCGGTAGATGTACTTTTCGGCTTCCATCTCGTAGGTGGCGATGGGCAGTCCATAGCGATCGTACTCGGCAAAGGTCTTGGCCATGCCCGATGCCACGAGCGTGCTATTCGAACCGCCGACGCGCTGCGCACTGCTCACATAACCCGAGAACGGCACTGCGATCTGGTCCACAAGCTCGTAGGTGCGCGCGGCCTCGTCCACCGTAAAGATGCGCCCAAACGAATGCGTTCCCTTGCTGTAGTCGGTCACCACCGCGGCGCCCAGCTGGCCCCAGTCGAACTTGGGATAGCGCTCGGTCGCACCAAAGTTGTTGTCGTACAGCAGCACCTGGTAGCGACCAATCACGGTCGTCTCGTCGTTTGGCAGATAGGTCACACTGTGCTGGCCTGCGTTGAGCGAAAAATCGCCTTGGGCCTGCAGCAACTTGTCCTCAAAGCCCGAGCCAGCCCATTGCCACTCCTTTCTATTTCTGGGTCCATCTTCTCACTGCTGGCGGCCGAAAATGATCCGTTTTCCTCCGACCCCGAGGGATCGTTCTTAGTACTTGAAGAAGCCCTCGCCCGAGCTTTCGCCCAGCTTGCCTTCGTCGAGCATTTTCTTGAGGACGGAGGCCATGGCCTTAAAGTTGTAGGGCATCATCATCTTCTTGAGCAGCGGGCTCACCAGGCCCGGCACCTTCTGATACTGCATGACGATGTTGTAGGCCGTCTGGATACCCACCGTGTCGAATACGCGGAACGGGCCCTTGGGAGCGCCGGTGCCGCGCGTCCACGCGAGGTCGATGCTCTTGGGGTCGCTGACGCCCGAGACATACAGGTCAAGGCCCGAGAGCAGCCATGGCACCAACATGGAGTTGAGCAGGTAGCCGTTCTTTTCCTTGTTGACGGGCAGGGCAAGCATACGGATATCGTTAGCAAAGTCGACGAGCTCATCGAAATAACGCTTGTCGGTCTGGTCCTGAGCCATGACCTCGGTCATGTTGTTCTTCCAGATGGAATTGGCAAAGTGCAGCGACAGGTACTTCTCGGGGCGGCCGGTGTACTTGGCAAAGGTGCTCGGCAGCAGCGTGGAGGAGTTCGTTACGATAACGGTCTTTTGCGGGAGAACCGGGGCGAGCTTCTTGTAGAAGTCAATCTTTGCCTGGGTGTCCTCGGCCATAGACTCGATGACCAGGTCGGCGTCGGTCACGGCTTTGGCGAGGTCGAGCTCCAGCTTGAGTGTGGAGTAGGCACGTTCGACGGCGGAGAGTGCCGCCTCCTTGTCGAAGGGCTGGCCGCTATCGGCGATACCGGCGCACCACTCGCCCGTACCGTCTGCCATGCCCTCGATGGCAGCGATGTACTCCTCGCGCACATGATCGATCTTGGGCTGGGTGCGGCCGATACTGCCCTCGCTGCGCAGCCAGATCGTCACATCAAAGCCGCAGTAGGCAGCCTGAAAGGCAATCTGGCTTCCCAGCACGCCACCGCCGGCGACGCAAACGGTCTTGTAGCTCATGGGACGGTCCTCTCTTACGTAATTCCATAGATGTGTATTTATTCAACCGTAAGGAGGCCGCAAGCCGGGGGTGGGTTCTATAAACGGACGGTATTTCGCGGCGAACGGCTACATTTGTTCATTAACTCTCGATTTTGAGGCCATTTTTTGGCGCTGCTGAACCGCTGTTTTCGGAAGTGCGGGGAAAAATCGGGTTTCGCCGACCAGATCGGCTTTTTTGACAACAAAACCGCAGGTCGCGGGAGTCTAACGTCTAAAAAGGCGGTGTGCTCGGGAGGTTCGCGTTTTTCACCGCACTTCTGAAATACGAGCCCACGGAAGGCTATAGCAAGGTCATTTGCGCAACATATGTCCAGCAAAAACGGGTGGTAGCCGCTACGGCTACCACCCGTTTGTCTCATATCTAGCCCATAGCAGACCAGCTACTTCTTAATGCCGCGCCCCAGGCGCTTAGCGACCGATGCAACGGCCTCCTCACTGGCAGATCCGCAGCTCGCACAGCCGTCGTGGGCACGCATCTGGCCGGTGACCTCGTCCATCGCGAGCGGCGCCACCTTCTCGAGCTTAAAGCCCTTGCCAGCGCGCATGTTCTCCTTTGCCACGCTGATCATGAGCTTAATACGGTTGAGCTGGTTGACCTCAGACGCACCGGGGTCGTAGTCCACTGCAACGATGTTGCTCTCGGGGTGCTGACGGCGCAGCTCCTTGATCACGGCCTTGCCCACCACGTGGTTGGGCAGGCACGCGAAGGGCTGCGTGCAGATGATGTTGGGCGCACCGTGGTCGATCAGGTCGAGCATCTCGGCCGTGAGCAGCCAGCCCTCGCCCATGTTGTTGCACACCGAAAGCACCGTGCGGGCCTTGTCGGCCATGGTGCCGATGCGCTCGGGCGCCTCAAAGCGGCGGGACTTTTCGAGCATCTCCTCCACCGGCGTGCGCATCCAGTCCACGAGCTTGATGAGCGCCTGCATACCAGCGCGCGTGGTAGCAGAGCTTCCCAGCTCGTCCTTCTGCAGCTCGGCATTGCTCATGGAGTACAGGAAGAAGTCGAGCAGGCCCGGCACCACGGCCTCGCAGCCCTCGCGCTCGATGACATCGACCACGTGGTTGTTGGCTGTGGGGTGGAACTTGACCAAGATCTCACCGACCACGCCCACGCGCGGCTTGGTACCCTCACCCACGAGTGGCATGGTATCGAACGCGCGGATGGCCTCGCGGCACAGCTTGGTGTAGTTGTGGCGGTTGAACTTGGGCGCCAGCTTGCGGGCGCGCGCCATGTACTCCTCGTAGAGTGCGTTGGCGGCACCGGGCGTGGCCTCGTACGGGCGGCAGCGATAGAGCATCTGCATCATCACGTCGCCAAAGAGTACCGCGTAGACTGCCTGCTTAAGCAGCGCCGGCGTAATCTTAAAGCCGGGGTTGTCCTCGCCCAGCGCCACGGCCGAAAGCGAGATCACCGGGATCTCGGGGTGGCCGCTCTCGCGCAGGGCCTTGCGGATGAGTGCGATGTAGTTGGTGGCACGGCAGCCGCCGCCGGTCTGGCTGATAACCACGGCTGTCTTGGACAGGTCGTACCGACCGCTCTCGATGGCCTCCATGATCTGGCCCGTCACCAGGATCGACGGATAGCAGATGTCGTTGTTCACGTAGCGCAGGCCGGCCTCGACGGCATCGTGATCGGTCGAGGGCAGCAGCTCCAAGTTGTAGCCAGCACCACGGAACACCTCTTTGACCAGGTCAAAGTGGATCGGCGCCATCTGCGGGCACAGGATGGTGTAGCCCTCCTCGCGCATCTGCTCGGTAAAGGGCACCTTGGGCCACGCGGTCGAAGCACTCTCGCGCTGCGCCTCGAACGTGTACTTACGGCTCGCGAACGCGGGGGCATCCGTGGAGGGCGCCACCGGCGCGGCATCGCCCTGCTCGTAAGTCTCGCCCGCGGCCGTAGCCTCGGCCAAGCGCTCGGCCTCCTGGTCCTTGAGCGCCGCCATGAGCGAGCGAATACGGATACGCGCGGCGCCCAAGTTGGACACCTCGTCAATCTTGAGCACGGTGTAAATCTTGCCGCTGGCCTCCAGGATCTCCTGCACCTGATCAGTGGTCAGAGCGTCCAGGCCGCAGCCGAAGGAATTGAGCTGGATCAGGTCCAGGTCGTTGCGCATCGTCACAAAACGGGCGACGGCGTACAGGCGGCTGTGATACATCCACTGATCGACGACGCGAATCGGACGCTCGGGCTTCACCAGATGCGCGAGCGAATCCTCGGTAAAGACCGCAAAGCCAAAGCTCGAGATAAGCTCGGGCAGGGCATGGTTGATCTCGGGGTCGTTATGGTAGGGACGACCGGCGAGCACGATGCCGTGACCGCCGTGGTCCTCGACCCACTTGAGAGCCTCCTCGCCCATGGTCTGGATATCCTCGTGGAAGCGCGCGTCGGCCTCAAAAGCAGCGTTGACGGCGGCATCAACCTCGGAGCGCGTGATTTTAGGACCGCGCACGCGACCGCGACCGGCCTCAGCATCGGCCACACGGTCGACGGCGAGCACCTGGTACAGGCGGCGCTTGAGCTCGGTCTTGTCGTGATACGGCACAAACGGATACAGGAACTCGATGTTCTGCTCGCGGATCTCGTCAATATTGAGCGCCAGCGCCGTGGGGTAGCTCATGACGATGGGGCAGTTATAGCAGTTGCCAGCCGTCGGATCCTCCTTGCGCTCCCAACGCACGCACGGCATCCAGATAAAGTCGACGTCACGGTCGATGAGGTTCATCACGTGGCCATGGCTCATCTTGGCCGGATAGCATACGCTCTCGGACGGCATGGACTCGATGCCCGCCTGGTAGGTCTTCTTGCTCGACTGGTCGGACAGCTGCACGCTAAAGCCCAGGCGCGTAAAGAACGCGTGCCAGAAGGGGTAGTTCTCGTACATGTTGAGCGCGCGCGGGATGCCGACGGTGCCGCGCGGGGCCTCGTCGGGGCTCAGGACCTCGCGGTTAAAGAGCAGCTCGTTTTTCTTTTTGAAGAGGTTGGGGGCCTCGGTCTTCTGCTTTTTGTGGCCGGCGCCCTTCTCGCAGCGGTTGCCGGTAATGAAGCGCCTGCCACCGCCAAAGTCGTTGACGGTAAGCTGGCAGTTGTTGGAGCAACGGCCGCAGCGGACATGCTTTTGCGTCACGGTGAGGTGCGCGATGTCCTCAGCCGAAAGAATGGTCGAGGTGCCGTCGGCGCCGGCGCGATCGCGGGCGAGCAGGGCCGCACCGTAGGCGCCCATGCAGCCGGCGATGTCGGGACGCACGGCGTGAACGCCAGTGAGCTGCTCAAACGCACGCAGTGTGGCGTCGGACATAAAGGTGCCGCCCTGAACGATCACCTGGCTGCCAATCTCCTTGGGGTCGCGCAGCTTAATGACCTTGAACAGGGCATTCTTGATGACGGAATAGGACAGGCCGGCCGCGATGTCACCCACCGTGGCGCCTTCCTTTTGCGCCTGCTTGACGCGCGAGTTCATAAAGACCGTGCAGCGGCTGCCCAGGTCGACCGGGGCCTTGGCATGGATGGCAGCGTTGGCGAACGCGCGCACGTCCATGTTCATAGAGACGGCGAAGCTCTCGATAAAGCTACCGCAACCCGACGAGCAGGCCTCGTTGAGCATGATGTGCTCGATGACGCCGTCCTTGACGCGCAGACACTTCATGTCCTGGCCGCCAATGTCCAGGATAAACTCGACGCCGGGCAGGAATGCCTTGGCGCCGCGCAGGTGCGCGACGGTCTCGATCTCGCCGGAATCGGCCTTGAGGGCCTCAATGAGAAGCGCCTCGCCGTAGCCCGTGGTGGTCACGTGGCCGATGGTGCAGCCCGCGGGGATGTGGTTGTAGAAATCGGCCATGATGACCTTGGCCGTGCCCAGGATGTCGCCGTTGTTGTTGCCGTACCAGGTATGCAGCAGCTGGCCGTCCTCGCCCACGAGCGCGGCCTTCATGGTGGTGGAGCCGGCGTCGATGCCGATGAACACGCGGCCGGTGTAGCCGTTGAGCTTGCCCTTGGGGACGACCTCGGTGTCGTGGCGAGTCTTGAACTCGGCAAAATCCTCGTCGGTGGCAAAGAGCGGATCCAGACGCTCGACCTCGGCACCCTGTGTGTCACCCAAGGCATCGATAGCCTCGATGAGCTGCGGGAACGTGCTGAGCTTGTTGGACTCATGCGCCATGGCGGCGCCGCTCGCCACAAACAGGTGAGCGTTTTGGGGCACAATGCGGTGCTCCTCGTCCAGGTTGAGCGTGAGGTAGAAGCGATGGCGCAGCTCGGAGAGATACTGCAGCGGGCCGCCCAAGAAGGCGACGTTACCGCGGATGGGACGGCCGCACGCCAGACCCGAGATGGTCTGGGTCACGACGGCCTGGAAGATGGAGGCGGCGACGTCCTCGGGACGGGCGCCTTCGTTGAGCAGCGGCTGCACGTCGGTCTTGGCAAAAACGCCGCAGCGGCTGGCGATGGGATAGATGGTGGTGGCGTTGGCCGCGAGTTCGTTAAGGCCGCTGGCGTCGGTGTGCAGCAGAGTGGCCATCTGGTCGATGAAGGCGCCCGTGCCGCCGGCGCAGGTGCCGTTCATGCGCTGCTCGATGCCGTTGTCGAAGTAGATGATCTTGGCGTCTTCGCCACCCAGCTCGATGGCGACATCAGTGGCCGGGATGAGGGTCTCGACGGCACGCTTACTGGCGATGACCTCCTGGACAAACTCCAGGTCGAGCCACTGGGACAGCAGAAGGCCGCCCGAGCCGGTAATGGCGCAGGTCATTTGGGCCGTCGGCAGCACGGTCGCGGCACCCTCGAACAAGTCGCGGGCGCAAGCGCGGACGTCGGTGTGGTGACGCTGGTACTTGGCGTAGACGATCTGGTTGTCGTCGTTGAGCACGGCGAGCTTAACGGTGGTGGAGCCCACGTCAATGCCCAGGTGCAGGTTGCCACGAGCGTTCTCGGGGTTGAAGATCGCGCCTTCGGGGGCCTGGGCGGCGGCTACGGGCTCAGCGGCGGTGGCGGGCTCGCTGACGACGGACGTCTCCTCTGCCGCGTTCTTGGCCTCGGCAACCGCCTCGGCAACTTTCTCGGCAGCCGCGGTCGCGGCCTTCTGCGCGGCGTCCACCACGGCGGGCGCGGCCTCGCGTGCGGCAGCGACCACACGGTCTTTAATGCCCTCGACGAGTTTGCTCATCTGTTTCTCCTCTTAGTAGTTGGACTCGACGGTTGCGGCGGTGTCGACCGCGTCCTCGAGCTGCAGATTCAATAGCTTCATGCCGTATTCCGGCACGTTGATATCGATGGGTTGGCCATATAAGTCGCCGGGACGCACAAAAGCGATAACCGTCATAATACGCGCCATGGTCTCGGGCAATTCGGTGAGCCCACGCTCAAACCAGCGCTGAATCAGGCCGACCTCGGCACTCACGACATAGGTAACGTAGTAGTCAAAGAAGGTGCCCAGTGCCAGGCCCAAGATGCCCGTCTGTGCACGCGGCACCACGGCCTCGCGTGCGGTATCGATGATCTTTTTAATAAAGGCGGGGTCGCCGCCCGGGCCCAGTAGGGCCCCGATAAGGTCGCGATTAGCCGCAAGATAGCGAAGCAGCTCAACCGAACCGGGTGCCGGCTCGAGCTCGTCGATGTTGCGGTAAAGATCGGGTAATTGAGCTGCGGTGATAAGCTCCACCCGCTCACGAATCTCGGCAAGCAGGCCGTCCTCGATCTGGCTGATAAAGTCGGGGATATCGCGGTAGTGCGAATAGAACGTGCGGCGCGTAAGGCCGGCACGCTCGGTGAGCGACGCGACGTTAATGCGCGAAAGGTCGCCGCTTTCGGCAAGCTCGCTGGCAAGTGCCTGGCGAAGGGCACGCTGCGAGCGAAGAGACCGGCGATCGCATTTCTCGAGCTGGGACAAGCGTCCTCCTTGTTACTCAGCCTGTGCGCTATTGCACAGTGCGAGTATTATTGCACACCGTGTGCATCAACACGTAAAGGCAATATTTGGGATGTGACGAAGGGGCAGCCTCTTTGTCACATCCAGCGACCGCCTAGGTTGTGCCGGTTGTGCCAGGCTTTTAGAGCGGCATTACCGATTGTCCAAAATGTCATTCGTGGGTAGAATAGTGTCGACGGCAGCCCAAGTTCTGGAAAGCTGGGCAGCGCCGTTGCTTGGATTAAGGGGTCAACGCCTTAGCGGCGGCGACCCCTTTTACGTTGCTTCGAACGTTGCTTGAGTGCCTCGGAAAGCCCGACGAGCGCTGTGAAGAACGAGACCAAAGCGGTCAGAAGTCTCACAAAATCAATCAGATCGGTCATGGGCATCACCTCCCATCAGATGGAGGGCGCTGCCCGGCACATGGAACTGCCGTCAACGATACCGATTCTACCAGAGCCTAGTTATATATACGAATATATGTTCGTATTCCAAGCACACAGACCCCTGTGACAAAGGGGCTGTCCCTTTGTCACATTATTCGATGATGGTGCGGGAGTTTTGCTTGCGCATGGTGGCGAGCATGTGTTTGGGGACGGCGTGGACCATGCAACTGCCGATGGTCGCGCTCGCGGCGGCCTTGGCTGCATCGCTTGCGTTTTTGGTCGCGTAGCTGTGGCGGAAACGCTTGAGCATGGCAATGTCGTTGCCGCCGTCGCCGTAGACCGCGACCTCGTCCTCGGCAATACCGTAGTAACCCGCCAGCCAGGCCACGCTCTCGCCCTTGTTGCACGCTACGTCCGTAATCTCAAACATCACCGGGTCAAACGGCGCGTTGACCACGCGGTCCGAGCGCTCGACCAAATACGCCTTAAGGTCGCGCTCCAGCTCGGGCGAGGTCACGCGGCAGTTGATCTTGCACACATCGTGGCGCAGGATGTCACCGATCGACTGGTCGAAATATTGTTCCTCGTGATACCCGCCACGTGCACGCATGCCACGCATCACGATACGCTTGATAGGGCTGTCCTTTTTAAAGCCCGCTTGATGCATCTCGAACGAACCGCTCGAAAACATGCCATCGGGCGTGGAGCAATCAAAACAGATGTCCGGGAACGCCTTGAGCAGCTCCTCGGTAACCTGCGGGTCGATGGTCCAGGTCTTGAGCACCTCACCATGGCTGTCACGCACGATGGATCCGTTGGAGCAGCAGGCGTCGAGTGCCAGACCTGTAAAGCCATGCTCGCCGATCGGCAGCGTCGAGCGTCCGGTCGCGGGAACCACACGCAGGCCAGCCTCGGTCAGCTCGCGAATGGCACGGCGAATGGTCCCGTCTGCCTCGTGCAGGGCATTCAACAGCGTTCCGTCTAAGTCACTCGCAAACATCTTGATCATGGGCATGCCTCTCCTTCGTCTGCACGATATTGTAGACGAAGGAGAGGCATGCCCAAACAATGCCGTCCCGGCGCGACGTGCCACTGCCTCCACAAATTCACGGTCCCCCAGCGCCTTAAGACATTCGCCATAAGCGACTTTTCAGCCGATTAAACAGCGCCGTCGTCAACGTCAGCACCGCCAACATGCCTGCGAATACAATCGCCGGTGTCCATCGATCATATGCGAGCCCGTAAACCAATTGGCCAATAGGCGTTGCACAGGAAAGCGTCATATAAACGAGTGCCAGCACTTTTCCGCAGAGTTCCTTTGGCGCTGACCGCTGAACGAATGAAACGATTTCGACCGATGTAATGCTTGCCCACGCCATAACCCATGCCGAGCCGGCCGCAAGCGCGGCAAACGCTAATTCATCAGGACCGCTCAGTAGTGCGACAATAATCGGTACGACTCCAAAACTAATCATCGCAACATATCGACATATGCCCTTGAAGGAAAAACGATGCGGCCAAATACCGACCAAACCACTGCCGACAAGACCACCCAAGCCCATAGCCACCTCAATAATCCCAACAAAGGATGATTGCATCCCGAGATGCTTTGCAACAATAACGGGAGCACCAATCGTTAACCCAACTAACGCAAGGTTCAAAATAGCCGCAAGCAGAAACACAACGAGCAATGATGCGTTTTGAAACAGGTACCGAATCGACTCCCGAAAATCGCTTCGGCATGTCGAGCAAGTCGTACTGTCCCCTGTCATTCCAGATGAGGCATTTTGCTTGAGTGCGCCCCCGAACAGTAGGGCTGACATCGCAAACGTCAACGCCGCGGTTTCGCATAGAGCATCGATACCAAAGCACCCATAGACTGCCGTCCCGACTACAGGCCCCAAGATATTGCTCGCCATGGTTATCTGCGAGACCAACGCAGTGGCACGCTCAACCTTTTCTGGGCCCGTCATGCGCACCGTCTCAATTTGAAGCATCGGCTTCAGCAGCGATTGGATGCCATATTGGACGCAAAGCATTGCTGCCACGACAATCGCAAGAGGCAGCGACCGCTTCATGGGGATAAACAGCAGCGATGCAGCCATCAGAACAATGCCGAGCACCACAAGAACCCCGCGATGTCTTCCCCGATCCGCCAAGATTCCGCCAACCGGAGTCGCGAGCACGCCCGGTATGAACTCTATCGCCGCGACGGCGCCATATAACGTTGACGAGCCGCTGCAATCGAACAAGTAAAGCGGGCACGCAAAGCACAGTGCCGACAACATCGAATACGCGCACAGCTGTGCAACAAGAAGACCAAAAAGCCTGATAGATCGCACTGTTTTTTGCACCAACGAGACGCTACTCCTCCGCATTCCAGCCATAAGCCCGCCCCCTATACATACCATTAGTATGTATTTAATGACTTGAAAAGGGCAGCCGTGGCTACCCTTACAAATCAATTACATACCGTCAGTATCTATATTACCACCCAGCACGGTTCCATACGTCCCAAATCTGAGCCGTTGTCTGAAGCACTTCATTACCCAAATCGAGCCCTACCGCAGCTGCCATCTGCGCCAAACATTGCGCGCGAGCGAGCATTCGATCTTTGGTCTCGAGCGGACGGAACAGCGGCAGCAGCCAAAGATTCGCCAACAACGATACGGCCTCAGCCGCTTCGCGCGGGCATTTGCACGCAATGGAGCCGTCGGCGATGCCCTCCTCGATCACTGGCAAGAGACAGCCGTCGGCCGACTCGTCGAACGAGCCCTGGTACTGCATCGCCAGTAGACGCGAGCTTTTTACCGGATCTGCCGCAGGATGCATGCGTGCCCATAGCTCAATTTGCGGAACGACAGACTCGGGCGCGTACAGTCGCTTGAGCTTTTGGGCTCCGGTCATATTGCCGATACCAAGCGTTGAGCGACGTTGCTCAACAATCGGAGCCATTGCCCGATTAAATGCGGCGTTGAAAATCTCCTCTTTGCTCTTAAAGTGATGATAGACAGCGCCCTTGGTCATGCCATCGAGGCGGTCGACGATATCTTGAATGCTCGTCCCCTCATAACCCTGTGCGCAGAATAGCTCCAGCGCCGCGTCGAGAATCTTCGCAACCGTCTCCTCGGGATATTTATTACGACCCATAATCCGTCCATCCGCAACGCAAGTCTTGTGCCTCATTGCAGCATTTTAACGTTGCGGATGGTAGGCGGTCGATTCTACACCGCGGCGGGGCCGTGTTCGCCGGTACGGATGCGGATGACTTCCTCGACCGGCTCGACCCAGATCTTGCCGTCTCCAACGGCACCGGTGCGAGCAGCATTGCAGATAATCTCGACAATTCCGTCGACATGCTCATCGGCGCAAATGAGCGTGAACTGCACCTTAGGGATCGTGTTGACAAGCAACTCGTTGCCGCGCACGTATTCCTTCCAGCCATGCTGTGTGCCGCAGCCCTGCACCTGGTTGATAGTCATGCCGCGAACATCAGCAGCAAACAGCGCATCTTTAAGAACCTCAAGCTTTTCCTGGCGCACGATAGCCGTGATCTTTTTCATAATGAATTCCTCTCAATAATCAACGCATCCCTTTACATGAGACGCGGGTTTCCCAGGCGCCACAGACCAACCTTGCAAATCAAAATAGTGCAACCAACTGGTCTTGACAGGTTTCCTAAGTGCCGCAGATCGGCCTGAAAGAGGAGTGCCGCGTACTTAAGGTACGCAAACGACGATTGAAGGCCGAGGTGCGGTGCTTGGGGAAGCTGCTAATCGAGTCCGGAGAACGAAGGGTAGGCGCTCTCGCCGTGCTGACTCGCATCCAGGCCCAGCGCCTCGTCGGCCTCGTCCACGCGCAGGCTGCCATGGAACAGCGCCTTGACCACCGTAGCGATCACCAGATCGAGCACCAGAACAATGACGACCGTCACTACAATGCCCAAAATCTGCGAGATGAGCAGCGACACGTCGCCCGTGTAGAGCAGGCCGCCCTTACCGGTCCACGAGAGCTCCGGCACGCAGAACAGGCCCGTGAGCACGCCGCCCAAGATGCCGCCGATACCGTGGCAGCCAAACGCGTCGAGCGCATCGTCGTAGCCAAACTTGGTCTTGAGATGGCTGATGGCCAGGTAGCAGACGGGAGACACGATCAGGCCCATGACCAGCGCCGCCCACGGCTCGACAAAGCCCGCGCCCGGCGTGACCACCACGAGGCCCGCGACCAGACCGGTGCTAGCGCCCACCAGCGTGGGGCGACCGGTGTGCACGCGCTCGACGGCAAGCCACGAGACCATGCCCGCCGCGCTGGCCGTCACGGTGTTGAGGATGGCGAGTGCCGCCACGGCGTCGGCCTTAAACTCGCTGCCGCCGTTAAAGCCAAACCAGCCAAACCAAAGCAGCCCGGCGCCCAGCGCCACAAACGGCACGTTATGCGGGCGATAGCTCACCATGCCAAAGCCGCGACGACGGCCGAGCATTAAGCAGAGGATCAGGCCTGTCAGACCGGACGAAATGTGCACCACGTCGCCACCGGCAAAGTCGAGCGCGCCGATGATGTCGCCGATAAAGGAGCCCTCGCCGCCCCAGACCATGTGGGCGAGCGGCGCATAGACCACGAGCAGCCAAATTCCCAGGAAGGCCGTCATGGCACCAAACTTAACGCGGCCGGCCAGGCTGCCCGTGACGATAGCGGCCGTGATCATGGCAAACGCCATCTGGAAGGCGATGTTGATGATCTGAGGATAGACGGCACCGTCCGCGGCATTGCCCTCGGCCGCCTGCAGCACCTGGTTGAGCACCGGCAGGCACAGCAGCTGGTCAAAGCCACCAATAAACGGGCTGGAACCGTCGCCACCGTAGGCCAGCGACCAGCCGGCGACAATCCACAGCACACCAACCAGGCCAATGGCGCCAAAGCACATAAGCATGGTGTTGATGACATTTTTGCGCCTGGACAGGCCGCCATAGAAAAACGCCAGACCCGGTGTCATTAAAAACACGAGCATGGTGCAGATGAGCATAAAGGTTGTCGATCCCGTATCGTACATTCGCTCCCCCTTGGTCGCATGAACGTTGTCGGCGCCCATGATGCGGTCGAGGGGCAACTGGTGTAGACCAGATACGGCGTTGTTAAACGCTGCGTTGTCGAATGGAAACGGTGCCGCAATCTTGGAAACGGCGCGGCAACGGGCGCGAAACGAACGGGAAATACGCGAGCAAGGAAGCCGTGAGCGCGCCCGTCCCGACTAGCGCCGAAACAGCTCGTGGGCGCGGTCGCGGAGATTAGTTGCTCGAATGACACCTTCGTAGCGATTGATGCGCAGGCGCGGGAAGGCGTTAAAGAAGCGTAGGTCGCGGCGGCTGAGTGACACGCTCGGCACCGGACGGCTCATGCGCTTGCCGGCAAGGCGACGACTGAGCGACGGACGCGGCATGCTCGGCGCGGCATCGGCCACACGGCGGGCGGCAAGCGCCAGGCCGCGAGCACCATCCGCGATAAACGTCGGCATCGAAGCCTTCTCGCGCAGGGCATCGAGCGCGGCGTCGCCCAGCTCGGCCAGCCACGCGTTAACGGCACGGCTACGAATATGCGTCTGCGCCACCGAGTCAATCGTCGAATCGGGAATACGTTCGAGCATGGAGTCAGACGCATCGGCAAGCGACTCGTTGATGCGGTCGGCAAGGTCGGCACGTACACGCTCCAGCTGATCGGACAGGCGGCGCCAACTGGCCAAAGAGCATGCCGCGTCGACCATCATCGCGACCGCGACGATAAAGGCGAACAGCCGCACAATCAGCACCGGCAGATGGCCAAGCAGCCCCAGCAATGCCGGCTCCACTAAACGGCAAATGCACAACGCACCCAAGCCAAACGCGCAGGCCCAGTACAGACAGATGCGTCCGTGCAAGTTAAACGGCA
Organism: uncultured Collinsella sp.; assembly: GCA_965147105.1. Lineage (GTDB taxonomy): Bacteria > Actinomycetota > Coriobacteriia > Coriobacteriales > Coriobacteriaceae > Collinsella. The sequence goes on from CBCTIZ010000007.1 coordinate 48,604, forward strand.
GGTGTGAGTAATCCCAAAAACGAGCGCCTGTTGTTTTTTCCAACAGAAGGCCCACACTGTACTCGATTACGCTGCATACAAGCGCCGCGGCGACAAACTGGCTCGGGGCATCCGGAATCCCGCGCAGCAAAAGCCAGCAGGCTATGCCGCCCGCGCCATAGATGGGGCAGCACGGCCCCAGCAAAAAGCCACTGTTGGCAAATCGTCCGTGATTGAGCATGGCGCATACTGTCGACTCCCATGCCCAACCGCAAAACCCGTAAAAGGCAAACGAGAGCACCAGTGCCGAAAGCGGGCAGGCGGCAAGCGTCGCGCCGCCAAACGCCATGTCAATCGCGGTTTCCACCGTCTACCCTCTCCTCTTTTCACTCGATTCGCTGCTCACGCCATCGTCCGCCTCGTCCTTGCGCCGCAGGCGGCCGGCGACCGTCTCGCGTAGAGCGCACCATTTATCTGCCAGGCACACAATCCATGCCTCACGACACGTCGGCGGCACCGGCACCAGCGGAAACATATGCCGCACGATAATATTCCGTTCGCGCGGCGTCAGCTCAAAATCTTCCTCCGCACGTGCCAGGGCAAAAAACGGGTGGCGAAAGCCATGCAGCCGATGGCTTGGGTCAGGATCGTGCCAGTCATAGAGAAAGTAATCGTGCAGCAAGGCCCCGCGCAACAACGAAGCACGGTCGACCGAAATGCCGGCACGGCCCAAGCGCTCGGCAAAGGACAGGCTCGCCCGCGCTACCGAAGTCACATGTGCATAGACCGTCACGTCGCCATGCTGGATAAACTCGTGCATCAGGTCCAAGCGGCCCGCCTGGGCCAGCTGGCGGGCGGCATAGTCGACCTCGTGCGCGATTTTTTCGGCACGAACGGCATCGGACATGCTGCCTCCTTCCAGTGACTCACGGCGACAAGCCACGGCCTGTGCACAATCGATAAAAACATCATGGAACATATCAGTATGGCATCGGACAAAACGTTTTGCCCCACCAGTTGGCGAATTACCGCGCCGCCGTCACATATCAAACGCCAAAATGTGCGAGACTGTCTTGTGCAATTGTGCCGGCCGAGGGAGTGCCGGCGCACGATTCGCATGGAGTAACCCACAACGATGCTGCTTACGCAAACGACAACGCCCGAGGACGTCAAGGCTCTCGACCGCGCCGAGCTTCCGCTGCTCTGCGGCGAGATCCGTCAGGCAATCCTCGAAAGCTCCGCCGCCGTCGGCGGGCACGTTGCCCCCAACTTGGGCGTCGTTGAGCTTACGGTTGCGCTTCATCGCGTATTTAACTCCCCCATCGACAAGATTGTCTTTGACGTTTCGCACCAGACCTACGCCCACAAGGCGCTGACCGGGCGCGCGTACACTTATATCGATCCGGAGCGTTATGGTGAGGCTTCTGGCTTTGCCAATCCCGACGAGTCCGAGCACGACCTGTTCGCCATGGGCCACACCTCGACCTCGGTGAGCCTGGGCTGCGGGCTAGCGCACGCTCGTGACCTGGCAGGCGATGCGTACAACGTCATCACCATCATTGGCGACGGCTCGCTTTCGGGCGGCCTGGCGTTTGAAGGCTTTAACAATGCCGCCGAACTCGATAGCAACCTGATCATTATCGTCAACGATAACGACCAGTCCATTGCCGAGAACCATGGCGGCCTGTATCGCAATCTGGCCGAGCTGCGTGCCAGCAACGGCACCTGTGAGCGCAACGTTTTCCGCGCGGTGGGGCTCGACTACCGCTATCTGGACGCCGGCAACGATGTGTTGGCCCTCGTCGACGCGTTGCAGGAACTGCGTAATATCGATCATCCCATCGTGCTGCACGTCTCCACCGCCAAGGGCAAGGGCTTTGAGCCAGCCCAGAGCGACCCCGAGCGCTGGCACCACGTGGGTCCGTTTGACATGGCGACCGGGCGCAAGCTCTGCCCGGGCCATCCGAGCGAGCCTGCGCCGCGCACCTATGCCGACATTACGGGCGAGGCGCTCAGCGCCGCCATCGAGCGCGATCCGCAGGTCGTTGGCATCACGGCCGCCACGCCCTACATCATGGGCTTTACACCCGAGCTTCGCGCTGCCGCTGGCAAACAGTTCGTCGATGTGGGCATTGCCGAAGAGCATGCCGTAACCTTTGCCACCGCGCTTGCGCGCTCGGGCGCCAAGCCAGTCTTTGGTGTGTACGGCACGTTTTTGCAGCGCGCCTACGACGAGCTGTGGCACGACCTGTGCCTCAACGACGCTCCCGCAACCATCTTGGTGTTTGGCGCGTCGATCTTTGGCACCACGTCCGAGACGCACCTCTCGTTCTTTGATATTTCCATGCTGGGCGGACTTCCCAACATGCGCTACTTGGCGCCGGCCTGCATGGAGGAATATCTGTCCATGCTGAGCTGGTCGCTCGACCACCGCGAGCATCCCGTGGCGATCCGCGTACCGGGCATTGGCCTGGTTAGCCGCCCCGACCTTGCGCCTGCCGAAGACACCGACTACAGCGCCGTTCGCTACAACGTGGTGCGTCAGGGCCGCGATGTAGCAGTGCTCGCGCTTGGCGATTTCTTTGAGCTGGGCGAGCGCGTGGCAAACCGCTTGGCTGCCGAGTACGGCATCGAGGCCACGCTCGTCAACCCGCGCTTTGCAACCGAGCTTGACCGTGAGTTCCTCGACAGTCTTGCCGCCGAGCATCGCGTTGTCGTCACCCTCGAGGACGGCATCTTGGACGGTGGCTGGGGCGAGCGCGTCGCGTGCTATCTGGCCTGCACGCCTGTGCGCACGCGCACCTTCGGCATCGCCAAGGGCTTCCCCGACCGCTACGACCCCAACGAGTTGCTCGCGCAGAACGGCATGACGGTCGAGAACATGGCCGCCGAAGCCGTAAGGCTACTCAACGAGTAAAAAACCTCCGCAAGGGAAGCATCCCTGCGGAGGTTTTTATTTTCGCGACGTGATTATCTCAATCTGTAACATCTAGGGCCCGAATTCCCGTCTAACTGTTACAGATTGAGACAAAACAGCAAGGCAGGCCGCCACATCTGCAAGAACCACCACAAAGGTGCCTGTCCCCTTTGTGGTGGATTTCAAAGCACTATCTCAGCTGCAATATTCGACGTTTGCCCAGATAAAACCTGCCAAAATAAACCTATCCCTTTTTGGAAGGTAGAATAACCCATAAGGCAAGTATGTTTCTGAGTTATTTCATGTTGACCCATTTGAGCGGGATAGGGTATAACTCTACTCAACCGCTAGGGATTTTATTGAGAAAGGTGTTCTACCATGAGCAAGAACCTCTCCCAGCAGGTCGTTCTCGACCGCCGCGGCTTCGTTGCCGCCACCTTCGCAACCGTCGCCGGCCTTGGTCTTGCCGGCTGCTCTGACACCAGCGCCGAGGCCGACAAGGGTTCCGCCGCTGGCTCCTCCAAGAGCTCCGAAGATACCGAGGCTTCTACCACGCTCGACGCCAAGGCGTTCGACAAGCTCGTCGACAACGGCCCCAGGGCCGATGACGACGCCATCGCCGCCAGCACCTGGGCCACGGCCGTCAAGGACGCCGGCGTCTTTAAGATCGGTGGCGTTCAGACCTCCACGCTCTTCTCCCTCCTCAACGAGAAAGACGGTCAGACCCGCGGCTTCGATGCCGGTATCGCACAGCTCCTGTCCAACTACATTCTGGGCGAGAACAAGGTCGAGATCACCCAGGTGACCTCGGACACGCGCGAGTCGGTCCTGCAGAACGGCCAGGTAGACGCCGTCTTTGCCACCTACACCATCACTGACGAGCGCAAGAAGCTCGTCTCCTTTGCCGGTCCCTACTACTACACTCAGCAGGCCATCCTGGTGCTCGCCGATAACGACGACATTAAGAGCGTCGACGACCTGGCCGACAAGAACGTCGCCGTCCAGTCTGGCTCCAACGGCCCCGCCATCCTGGAGGAGTTCGTTCCCAAGGCCAGCCAGCAGGAGTTCAAGACCGACGAGGAGGCCCGCCAAGCACTCCAGCAGGGCCGCGTTGACGCCTACGTCATCGATAACAACATGCAGCAGAGCGCCCTGGTCCGCGAGCCCGGTAAGTACAAGATCGCCGGCAAGCCCTTCGGCAGCAAGGAGCCCTATGGCATCGGCCTGCCGCTCGATTCCGACGGCGTTGCCTTCGTCAACGACTTCCTTAAGAAGATCGAGGACGACGGCACCTGGACCGAGCTGTGGCAGATCTGCATTGGCGACCGTACGGGCGACACCAATGTTCCCGAGCTGCCCGAGGTCGGCGCCTAGACAGCGAGTCTGGTAACGGCCGCTGCGAAACCATACGGAAACGCACGATGCGCTTTATTGCGCTAAACTGTTTCCTCACTGAGTTGTCGGGGCTTCCGTACACACGGGAGCCCCTTTCCTTATCGGCGGGAGGTCCGCATGAGTCTCTCCGAGCTCTGGTCGCTCTATGGCCAGAACTATATCGACGCGCTGCTAGCAACCTGGGGCATGACGCTTGAGTCGTTTGCCATCGCCATGGTGCTGGCCGTCGCCGTCACTGTGATGCGCGTGTCGCCGCTCAAGCCGCTGCGCGTCTTTGGCGACCTGTATGTCCAGGTCTTCCGTAACATCCCCGGCATCGCGCTGCTCATCATCGTCGTCTACGCACTGCCGCCGCTCAAGGTCGTTCTGCCCTACCGCACCTGCGTTATCGTCGCTACGGTCCTTTTGGGCTCGGCCTTTGGCTCCGAGAACTTCATGAGTGGCATCAACACCGTCGGCGTCGGCCAGGTGGAAGCCGCCCGCTCGCTGGGCATGAGCTTTAACCGTATCCTCGCCAAAATCGTGATTCCGCAGGCGCTGCGCTCGAGCGTGCTGCCCATGACCAACCTCTTTATCGCCGTCATGCTCACTACCGCCTTGGGCAGCCAGGTGCCGCTTAAACCGCAGGAGCTCACCGGCGTGGTGAGCTACATCAACACGCGCTCGCTCGGCGGCGTCGCCGCGTTCTTTATCTCGGCGCTCGGCTACCTAGGCACGGCCTTTGTGGTGAGCCACATTGGCAACTATATCGATAAGAAGGTGAGGATCCTCCGATGAGCAAGCGCTCCACCTCCGCGCTCACCATGCGCGATGCGCTCTACGAGGCTCCCGGCCCCAAGATGCGCACCAAGATTCGCATCGGCACCGCTGTCTCGCTTGTTGCCGTCGCCGCGCTCGTCGCCCTCGTGTTGCAGCGCTTTTATGTGACCGGTCAGCTTTCGGTCCACTATTGGTATTTCTTTACTCACCTCACCACCTGGAAGTTCTTACTTGCCGGCTTTGAGGGTACCGTTAAAGTCGCACTCACCGCTGGCGCCATCGCGCTGGTGCTGGGCTTAGCCCTTATGCTCGGCCGCACCAGCGACATTAAGCCGCTGCAGCTGGTCTGCCGCGTGCTCACCGATTTCTTCCGCGGCGTGCCAAGCCTGCTGTTCATCTACTTCTTCTTTTTGGTGCTGCCCCAGTACAAGATCGCGCTGCCGTCGTTTTGGATGCTCACGCTTCCCGTCGCACTCGCTGCAGCCGGCGTACTTGCCGAGATTTTCCGCGCCGGCGTCAACGCCGTACCGCGCGGGCAGGTCGAGGCGGCCCAGGCGCTCGGTCTCTCCAAGGCTAAAATCACCTTTAAAATCGTATTGCCGCAGGCTATTCGATTTATCATTCCGTCCTTGATTTCGCAGCTTGTGGTCGTAGTCAAGGACACCACCGTTGCCTACGTGGTGAGCTACCCCGACCTCATGCAAAACGCCCGCGTGCTCATTACCAACTACGACGCCCTCGTGTCGGTCTACCTGGTTATCGCGGTCATCTACATCCTCATCAACGTCGCGATCAACAAGGCCGCTGTCTATGTTTCGCACAAGACCGGCGCGACCATCATCCGCTAACGCTTTACCATTTCGAGTCATAAGGAGCCGAGCACCATGGCACAGAGCACCTCTTCCACCGGCAATCAGCCGCTGATCGAGCTCAGACACGTCGATAAGCACTATGGCGATCTGCACGTCCTCAACGACATCAATCTCTCGGTCGACCGCGGCGAGGTCGTCGTTGTGATCGGTCCCTCGGGCTCGGGCAAGTCGACCATGTGCCGCACCATCAACCGCCTGGAAACCATCGATTCGGGCGAGATCCTCATCGAGGGCGAGCCCCTGCCGCAAGAAGGCAAGGATCTTGCCCGCATGCGCGCCGAGCTGGGCATGGTGTTTCAGCAGTTCAACCTGTTCGCACATATGACCGTACTGCAGAACGTCATGCTGGGACCGGTCGATGTGCTGGGTGTCTCCAAGGACGAGGCCCGTGAGCGCGCCATGGACCTGCTGGGCCGCGTGGGCGTGGCCGAGCAGGCCGATAAGGTGCCCGCACAGCTCTCGGGCGGCCAGCAGCAGCGCGTAGCCATCGCCCGCTCGCTTGCCATGCAACCCAAGGCCATGCTTTTTGACGAGCCCACGAGCGCCCTTGACCCTGAGATGATCAACGAGGTGCTCGAGGTCATGGTCCGTCTGGCACAGCAGGGCATGACGATGATCGTCATCACGCACGAGATGAACTTTGCCCGCCGCGTGGCCGACCGCGTCGTGTTCATGGCCGACGGCCAGATCGTGGAAACCGGCACGCCCGACGAGTTCTTCGACCACCCCCAGACCAAGCGCGCCCAGGACTTCCTCAACTCCATCAAGGGTCACTAGCCAGACCGCCCACCCGCCCGCCATGCCCATCCAAACTCGAAAGTTACACCTATGATCGGAACTCGTACTTCATCGTCCTACACCCCGCACGTCGACGTCGCCCCCGCCGACCGCCCACTCATCCTCGTCGCGCCGCGCTGGGAAGAGGCGAAGCCGTTTTTGAGCGAAACGCTCTCCCCCAACGAGGAGATCGCAAGTGTCTTTGTCGATGCCATCCTTGCCGCCGGCGGTCTGCCGCTGCAGATGTCCATCACCGAGGACATTGAGGTTATCCGTCATTACGTCGATATCGCCGACGGCATCGCCATTCCCGGCGGCCCGGACGTCAACCCCAAGCGCTGGGGCGATGATCGACCCTACGACCCCACCCTCTGCTGCGAGATTCGCGATAGCTTTGAGTTTAAGCTGGTCGGCGAGGCACTCCGCGCCAAGAAGCCGCTCTTTACCACCTGCCGCGGCACGCAGCTGCTCAACGTCGCCACCGGCGGCACCCTGTGCATGGACGTGCCGAGCCTGGGTGCGCGCGAGGGTCGCACGCAGTGGCGCCACACCCACGTCCTCAACGATCCCGTGCACCCCGTCGAGGTCGTGCCGGGCTCGCTGCTGGAACGCGCGGTTGGCGGGCACAGGCTAATCCAGACCAACTCCGCACACCACTGTTGCGTCGATCGTCTGGGTAAAAGCACGCGCTTGGTCGCCAAGGCAACCGACGGCGTTCCCGAGTGCATCGAGGTCGAAGGCCAGCCTTTCTGCCTGGGCGTGCAATGGCATCCCGAGTACACCTGGCAGACGCTCGAGACCGACTTTAACCTGTGGAAGTCGTTTGTCGAGGCAGCGGCAAAGGTTAAGCAGGCCCGTTAGTTCACGGACAGCACAACACAAAAGGGCGCCCCGCCGGCCACATGGTCCGGCGGGGCGCCCTTTTACCTATATGTGGCCGGCACGCAACCCAAGGCTCGCAAGCTCTTATTCAGCCGCTTCGCGCAGGGCCGACATCGTAGCCGCATATTGCCGCTGCAACGCATGCATTCCCTCGCGAGCGCCGTCAACGGCATCGGCGCCGCGCAGCGCTTCGGTTACCACGACCGCCGGCTCGTACAGATTATCGAATCCCAGGTTCTGGCTCACGCCCTTGAGCGTGTGCGCTGCCATAAACGCACCTTCGGCGTCTCCTGCCGCCATGGCGGCCTCCAGCTTGTCCATGCTCTCGTCATCCAAAAACTTGAGGGCAAAGCGGGCAAGCATTTCCTCGCCCATCAGCCGAGCGCACGCGTCATCATAATTAGCGCCGATCTTCTCATACGCCTCACGCATGGAAATCATGGATTAAAAACTCCTTTGGTCAAACTAAATCGTGGGGAACGCGACAACGTCGGCGGGGCGCGCCAACGTCTCGGCAATACGGTCTTGCACCTCGAGCAGGCAGTCGAGCAACAGCGGGTTAAAGGTGCCGCACTTACCGTCCAGGATCATTTGGATCGCCTCCTTGTGCGGGATAGCGTCTTTGTATACGCGCACGCTCGTCAGGGCATCGTACACGTCGGCCACCGAAACCACCTGTGCGGCAATGGGAATTTCGTCGCCCTTAAGGCCATCGGGGTAACCCTTGCCGTCCCAGCGCTCGTGGTGCCAACGCGCAATCTGGTACGCATATTCCATAAGCGCATTGCCGGCGTGATGGCTACCCAGCTCACGCAGCATGTCGGCGCCGATCGTGGTATGCGTCTTCATAATCTCGAACTCCTCGGGCGTAAGGCGTCCGGGCTTGTTGAGAATCGCATCGTCAATCGACATCTTGCCGATATCGTGCAGCGCCGAAGCCAGGGCAATCGTGGAGCGTTCCTCATTGTCAAGGAAGATGGTGCCGCTACGCTGGACCAGACAGCCAAGCAGCAGCTCGGTCAGCTTCTCGATGTTCGTAACGTGCCTGCCGCTCTCGCCGTTGCGAAGCTCCATGACGCCGGCCATGATGTCGATGAGCATGCGACTGTTCTTGACGCGCTCGTTGTACTGCTGGGACAGCAGGCTCGTCAGGCGGCGCTGTTTGGCGTATAGGCGGATGGTGTTGCTTACACGGCGGCGCACGACACGGGAGTCAAACGGGCGGTTGATATAGTCCGAGGCGCCCAGCTCGTACGCGCGCAGAACCATATCATCGGAATCTTCGCTCGAAATCATGATGAAAGGCAGATTGTCGATACCCGATCGGCGCGACAGATCGGCCAGCACCTCAAAGCCGCTTATACCCGGCATGACAATATCCAGCAGCACGAGCGACAACTCATCGCCATAGCGGTCGACCATGTCGAGCGCCGTACGACCGTTGTCGGCCTCGAGGATGCAATACTCGTCCTTGAGCATCTCGTTGAGAATGGCTCGGTTCATTTCGGAGTCATCGACAATAAGCACCAAAGGCTTTTCGCTTTGGAAGGCTTCGATGGAATCGGCATCGGTCACGACCGTACCGGCTTTTGCCTTAGCGCGGCTCAGTAACTGGACAGCGCGGCCAACGCCCTCATCGACCGTCTCGCCATGAATGCGAACGCCACCAACACATGCCGTCAAGCTCACGTACTCATGGCCCGGAACAATCGTGGCATGAACGGCATCGGACACCTGATGCAGGCGACGGGTGAAGTCATCGGAGGGAATATTGGGCATGACGACCACAAACTTGTCGCAGCCATAGCGTACGAGCTCGTCAGTCGAACGAATTCCGCTGCGTATGGCTGTCGCCACAGCACCGAGCGCAAGGTCGCCGGCATGACGGCCACACGTATCGTTGAAGACCCTAAAATCATCAAGGTCGATCACCGCAACGCCGGCATTCATGCGGGCGCTACGGAGCTTTTCCTCGTAATATCGGCGATTGTGCACACTCGTCAGCACGTCGGTGTAGACAAGGTCCTCTTCTGCGGCCTCTTGCTCATCGATCGGACGTACCATCAGCAAGACGTGAGGCTCGCCCTCGACATTTAGAGGGCGCAGACGGGCGCGGTACTCAACACCATCGTTGAGCAGTTGCTCCGATACCTCATCGGAGTCTTCCAAGGCCTCAAGACTCGACTGACGCAGACAAGGGCAGCGATCGCCGGCGAGTAGGCAGTTAGGCTCGCTCTTAATCTGATCGGCCGACAGCAAACGCACCACGGGGTAGGTCTTCGCGACGCGGGCGACCTCAGCGGCAGCCTCCTCGTCGGTTAGATTTGCCTCGTGATTATTGAGCATATGGGGGCCTTTCGATCGTCACGCACGGCAACGGCGCATATCAAATGATACAAGGGTAACATCTAACAGCTGCAGGCAAACGCGCGATTATCGTTGCATTTTTATGACCTGGCAAACGGCGGTAATGGAGCCGCGGGCGCGCGGTTATGGGCGCATTCGTTAACAATGACGAAACGCCAACAGTCCCCCTCCCCGCAGGTCATCGAGCGCGCTAACGCTCCAAGATATCGCGAACGGCGTTTGCCGCCGTAACGGGACGATCGCGCAGACCGTTATGCGCGCCCGGGATCGTCACGAGGGGGCAATCGAGATATTCGGCAGCCGCTCGCGTACCAGCCTCGCGGGGCGTACCGACCGAAAGCTCGCCCAAAAACACGGCCGACACTGCCTTTGACGCGCGGACGCGCTCCCAGTCGGGAGCATATGTCATATTTGTTCCGTATTCATTGGCCATGAAGCAACGACCATTGCGCAGGGCATGTTTGGCTTCCGCTTCGGTCGTCCCAGGAGCCTCGGGGTCCAAATCGCCGAGGGCTCCCAAGAAAAGCCGGAGCGCCCTTGAAACCTTTCCAGCCGCAATCATATCGAGCAAAACCGGAGCTGCGCCCATACCGACGCCTTCGGCCGACACAGCCGGCTCATGCAGAATCGCACGGGCGACGAGATGGGGTTCGGTGCGAAGAAGCTCCAGCGCCACCAACGTACCGGCGCTATGCGCAAGCACATTTGCCGGAGCGCCAACGTGTTCGATCACGGCTTGCAGGTCGGCGGCCTGAGCGGCAAGATCATAGCTGTCGTCTGCCGCATCGCTGCTGTCACCGCAGCCGCGGCGGTCGTAAGCAATTACGCGGTAGTTGCGACTGAGCTCACAAGCGATACCGTCAAAAAATGTGCCGTCGACACAAGCGCCGTGCACGCACACCAAGGCAGGAGCATCAGGCGACACATCTGGGCCGGCATATTCGCGACAGGCAATCGTGGTGCCCGCATTCTCGACCGTAAAATTCATGTTGTGCCCCCATCATCAATGCTCATCCAGTTGCACGTCAGCGCGGTTGGATGGACCCACATTGCCTTACACCTTGTTAACAGATTAACTTTACCCGACCCGAGGCTTTTCATGGCGCGGCATAATGGGCGACGTGAAAAAACGAAACTTGTAAAGCAAGAGCCCGCACCTTGCTTTGGAGCCGATGCTATGCTTAGGCACAATTGTCTTGAGGAGCATATGCCTATGTCTACGTTTTTGAATGCCAGCCCCATCTTTGGGCCCGTTCGCAGCCGTCGCCTTGGTCTCTCGCTCGGCGTCAACATGATGCCGGCCAGCGGCAAAATCTGCACGTTCGACTGCATTTACTGCGAAAACGGCCTCAACGCCGAGCGCCCCTGCCATGAGCCGTACAACACAGCTGCCGTGGTACTCGACGCGCTCGAGGCAAAGCTGCGCGAGATGGCAGCCGAGGGCGAGCTCCCCGATGTGATCACCTTCGCAGGAAACGGCGAGCCCACCGCCGCACCGGAGTTTCCCCAGGCGATTGCCGGCGCCGTCGCGCTGCACGATCAGCTGGCCCCAAACTCCAAAATCGCCGTGCTCTCCAACGGTACGCGCGCCGACCGCCCCGAGGTGCACGATGCGCTCATGATGGTCGACGACAACATCCTCAAGCTCGATACGGTCGATCCGGCATTTATCCAGCTGCTCGACCAGCCTGTTGGCCCCTACGACGTCGAGCACCAGATTGAGACGTTCGCAAGCTTTGACGGTCACGTTATTATCCAGACGATCTTTTTGACCGGTGAGTATCTGGGCAAGCCCATCGACAACACCGGCGAGGAGTACGTTGCCCCCTGGCTCGCGGCACTTGAGCGCATTCGCCCACAAGAAGCGACCATCTACACGGTGGCGCGCGAGACACCGATTGCCGGCCTTGCCAAAGCGGCGCCCGAGGTGCTCGATGCCATTGCCGCACGCGTGCGCGCCCTCGGCATTCCCTGCCAGGTGAGCTACTAGCGCGCAGCTGCTCTGAAGGTGGGCTATACTAGCTGCGAATGAAAGGAAGTTAGCCATGTTTGACAATGGACCCGTGCCCGGCCGCAACGACGCCTGCTGGTGCGGCAGCGGCAAAAAATATAAGAAATGCCATAGCGCCTTTGATGAGCGCCTCGAGCGCTTGTGGGAAGAGGGCTGGGAGGTTCTGCCCCGCACGCTCTACAAGACGCCCGCCGATATCGAGGGCATCAAGCGCTCGGCCGCCATCAACGTGGGCGTGCTCGATTACGTAGGCGAACACATCGCCGCGGGCATGACCACCAACCAGATCGACCAGATGATCTACGACTACACCGTCGAGCACGGTGGCACGCCGGCCGACCTCAACTATGAGGGCTACCCCAAGAGCGTTTGCACCTCGATCAACGACGTGGTCTGTCACGGTATCCCCTGCGATACGGACGTGCTGCATGAGGGCGATATTATCAACGTGGACTGCTCCACGATCCTAGACGGCTACTTTAGTGATTCGAGCCGCATGTTCTGCATCGGCGAGGTCTCTGCCGAGCGCCAGCGCCTGGTCGACGTCACCCGCGCCAGCGTGGAGGCGGGTCTGGCTGCCGTCAAGCCGTGGCTGCCGCTCTCCGTGATGGCTGAGGCCGTGCAAAAGACGGTCGAGGACGCCGGTTTTAGCGTAGTGCGCGAGTACGGCGGACACGGCATTGGCAAAGAGTTCCACGAGGACCCGTTTGTGGGCTTTACCACCGAGGCGCCCGATGTGGACACCATCATGGCCCCGGGCATGGTCTTTACCATTGAGCCCATGGTCAACGCCGGAGCGCCCGACATCAAGATCAGCAAGGGCGACGGTTGGTGCGTGCGCACCAAGGACGGCAGCGATTCGGCCCAGTGCGAGGTACAGCTCGTGGTGACCGAGGACGGCTACGAGCTGCTGAGCTGGTAGCCGTGGATGCGCCGGGCTTCGCGATGGATATGTTAACCATCGCGAAGCCCGGCGTTTTTATAGCGTTTTGCCTGATAAAACCTGCCAAAATAAACCTGTCCCCTTTTGGCAGGTTGGGCGGAGAGGACCGTTTGTGAACATCCTGGTTTTGTTGCCCGTCAACGACCGTCATCGCGCAATTCTTGAGTCGAGCGCTCCGGGCGAGGACTTTATCTACACGAGTGCCGACGCCATCACGCGCGAGCAGGTCGCCGATGCCGACGTGATCTTGGGCAACATCGACCCTTCCCTGCTGACCGCATGCGAGCACCTCCAGCTGCTGCAACTGCAGACCGCCGGCTATGACGACTATCTCGCCGCCGGCACCGTGCCGGCTGAAGCCAAGCTGTCTTGCTCAATCGGCGCCTACGGCCAGGCCGTGAGCGAGCACATGTTTGCCATGGTCCTTTCCATGATGAAGCACCTGCCCGGCTATCACGACTTGCAGCGCGAGCATCGCTGGGAGGACTTAGGCCCGGTCACCTCGCTCAAAAATGCCAATGTGCTGGTGTTGGGCGCGGGCGACATTGGCGGCCACTTTGCCACGCTCTGCCGCAGCATGGGCGCGCACGTCCGCGGCATCAAGCGCCATCCGCTCGTCTACCCCATTGTGTTTGAGGACATGGACGGCATGGATGCCCTGTCTGAGCGCCTGGCGGAGGCCGACATCGTCGCATCCTTTATGCCCAGCACACCCGAGACCCGCGGTCTGGCGAACGCCGAGTTCTTCGCCGCGATGAAACCGGGCGCCTTCTTTGCCAACGGCGGCCGCGGCGACCTTGTGGTCGCCGACGACTTGGTTGCCGCCCTGGAGTCGGGTCATCTCGCCGGCGCCGCGGTCGACGTCACCGACCCCGAGCCGCTGCCTGAGACAAGCCCACTGTGGGATGCGCCTAACATGCTCATTACGCCGCATATCTCGGGCTGGTTCCATCTGGCCGCCACGCTCAACAATGTGGTCGACATTGCCGCAGAGAATCTGCGTCACCTGCAAGCCGGCGAGACCCTGCGTTGCTGGATCGAACATTAGGTTGTTCCGGCGTTTTCCAAACGCCGGAACCCCTCGACGCTGCGAGCCCCATGGGTTCCGCCGTTCTAACGAACGGCGGACCGGTCGACGCTGCGCGACGTCCAGAACAACAATTTGTCATTCAAAAGGCGAGGCATGACCAGAAGGTCAATGCCTCGCCCTTTTCATGCCAACTTGTTCGCTCTGGACGTCGCTCGCTGACGTTTGCTCAACCCGCGGTGTCTTAACAGCTCAATCCAGCTGTTTGGTGCAATGGGGTCAGGTTAGTTTGCACTATGACGTTGGTTCTGCCTGCGATACTTTTGTCAAAGTGACATCAGACATTCATCTGGCGTTTTCGACGTTTCGCCTATTAGAGCCAGTCCATCTCCTTACCATAGTGGTCCGAATAGGCGCTACGCTTGAGTTCTTCATCGCTCGCCGGCCACGCGTTGGACACGTCGATTCCCGATTCATGGCAAGCGGCGGCGAACAGCTTCGACCCCTGATCGATTAGTTGAGACCTGCCCTCGGTCTTCTCGCCTTCGGCTCGCATTTAAAGCTCCACGCTTTCGGCGCCGTTGATGGTTAGGTTTCGCTCGTAGAAGGCCGTGAGGGCGCGGATGGCGTACATCACGTCGCGTACGCCGCCGGTCTCGTAGCTCGAGTGCATGGCCAGCTGCGGCAGGCCCACGTCCACGGCGTGCATGCTCGCCTGCATGTTCGACAGGTTGCCCAGGGTGGAGCCGCCGGCCATATCGCTCTTGTTGGCAAAGGCCTGCGTGGGTACGTCGGCGTCATCGCAGATAGCCTGGAACACCGCGCGGCTAAAGGCGTCGGTGCAGTAGTGCTGGTTGGCTGCCTCCTTGATGACGATACCGCCGTTGAGCACCACCTGATTGCGGGCATCGCACTTCTCGGCGTGGTTGGGGTGCACGGCATGTGCATTGTCGCAGCTTACAAGCATCGAGGCGGCAAGCGCGCGATGGTACGACTCGTCGTCAAAGCCCAGCGATCCGTTAATGCGGCGCAGCGTGTCGGCCAAGAACGTCGACATGGCGCCCTGCTTGGTCTCGGAACCAACCTCCTCGTTATCGAAGCAGCAGAAGACCGAAACGTCATGCGCGTTCTCGGCACCCAAAAATGCCTGCAGCGAGGTGTAGGCGCAGGCCAGGTCGTCGAGCTTGGGCGTCGAGATAAACTCGTCGGCCCAACCCCAAATGCGCGCATCCTGACGATTGACCAGGAACAGATCGCGGCCCAGAATCTGCTCGGGCTCAACGTCCAGCTCGTCGGCGATCAGAGCATCAAAGTCGCCCTGCTTGAATTCGCCGGCGCTGATAAGCGGGCACAGGTCAACAGCTCGGTTGGGAGCAAAGCTCTCGTTAACGCCACGGTTCATGTGGATGGCAAGGCTCGGGATAATAGCGACCTCGCGCTCGGTGGCAAGCAGGCGGCTCTCAATACGGTCGCCCTCGCGCACCAACACGCGGCCCGCGAGCGCCAGCGGGCGATCGAACCAGGTGTAGTCGATCATGCCGCCGTAGGCCTCGGTGTTCAGGCGCAGCGTCTCGCCCGCGCCGTCGAGCTCGGGCACGGCCTTGACCTTAAACGTCGGCGAATCGCTGTGCGACGCCGTGAGCTGAAAATGATAGTCACCGGCAACGCCGTCCTCGCCCCACGTTGCGGCCAGGTCCTCGCCCACCTTAAAGGCAACAACACTCGAGGTATTGCGCTGCGTGTAATAACGCCCGCCCGGCTCGATGTCCCACGCCGCGTTCTCGGGCAGGTAGGTAAAGCCTGCCTCGTCGAGCTCGGCCATAATAGTCGCCGCCGTATGGAACATGCTGGGGCATGCCTCGATAAAGTCGATAAGGTCGTTGGCGGCCTCGATATCGTCGGCCGTCACGTGCACGCGCTCGGGCGTTTCCTGATCCGTCATGCTCTCCCCTTTCGCTGGGTTGATGGTCCCCTCCAGCATACCCCGCCGCGCCAGCACCGCACTCTTCATTCCGTGCTTAATTCCGCACCACTCACCAAGTTGAGCCATCATGCCCGCGCTCCTTTTGCGACAATTGCGCTAACAGGACGAGAGGAGCCGTCATGAAGCCACGTAATATTGCCATCGCCTGCGGTGTCGCGGGAGTCGCCGTCGGCCTTGCCGCCGCCACCGGCATCGTTTACCGCAAGCAAATCAAGTCCGCCGCGTCGCTCAAACGCTTGACCGGCTACGCGGATAGCTATGACCTGTACGCAATCGACATCGCCTACGACTACGATCTTGATCGCATCATCGCCGCTGGCGTGCGCGACGACCAGGCCTACATCGATGCCGTGGTGGCGCAGGTGCTGCCCGGTGTGCCGGTACATGTCCAGGCGCCCCAGTTTGCCTGCAGCGCTTTTGTCGCCGTAGATGCCGAAGGCCGCGTGCGCACCGGTCGCAATTACGACTTTAAGGACGACACCTCGGCGCTGCTGGTGCGCAATCACCCACGCGACGGCTATGCCTCCATCGGGTTTGCTGCCCTTAACAACCTGGGCGATAACACTCCGCTTGACTCCGTCGGCGGACGCGCCGCCGCACTCATGGGCCCGTTTGCCCAGCTCGACGGTGTTAACGAATGCGGCGTGTCCATTGCCGTACTCACCCTGGATTCCAAGCCCTGTGACCAGGACACGCAACGCCCCGTCATCAATACCTCGCTCGCCATCCGTCTGGTGCTCGACCGCGCGGCTACCACGCAAGAGGCCGTCGACCTGCTTTCCGCCTACGACATGCACGCCATGGCAGGACGCGATTACCACTTCTTTATCAACGACGCCGCCGGTGACGCGCGCGTAGTAGAGTGGGATCCGCGCGATCCGGACCGTGCTTTCAAAGCGACTCCTGTACGCCAGGTTACGAACTTCTACGCCTGCTATGGCGACGAAGTGCTGCCCAACCAAAAGAATGGCGAGCTGGGCCATGGTAAAGAGCGCGCCGTCGCAATCGCCGATGTCCTTGACGCCCATGTCGGTGCCCAGGACGAAACGATTGTCTGGAAAGCCCTGCGTGCCGCAGCGCAAGAACCCAATCCGGAAGACATCACCAGCAATACGCAATGGTCGGTCGTCTTTGACAATACCGAACCCGCCGCCGCCATTACGCTGCGCCGCCACTGGGGCGACGTCGACGCCTTCGCACTGTAAGGACCCAGGCTCGTCGACCTTACGCTCGCCTGACGTTGTTTACATTTCTATACGCTTGAGCTAACACGTTTTACCCCCGTATCAACAGTGTGCGGGGGTAAACTTATGCGCATGTTATAACTTGCCCGGAAGGATTCATCATGCTTAGGATCGGTCTTCTTACCAGTGGCGGCGACTGCCAGGCGCTCAACGCCACCATGCGCGGCATTGTCAAAACGCTTATGACCAATAGCGAAGAGCCTATTGAGATCTATGGTTTTGAGGACGGCTACCAGGGCCTTATCTACAGCCGGTTCCGCGTCATGACGCCCGCCGATTTTAGCGGCATCCTTACCCGTGGCGGCACCATCCTGGGCACGAGCCGTACGCCGTTCAAGCGCCTGGATATTCCCGAGGCCGACGGCGTCGAGAAGGTGCCGGCAATGGTCCACACCTATCATAAGCTGCAGCTCGACTGCCTGTTTATGCTGGGCGGCAACGGCTCCACCAAGACCGCCAACCGTCTGCGCGAAGAGGGCCTCAACGTTATCGCCCTGCCTAAGACCATCGATAACGACACCTGGGGCACCGAGCTGACGTTTGGCTTTACGAGCGCCATCGACGTCGCCACCAAGTGCATCGACGACATTCACACCACCGCTTCGAGTCACGGCCGCGTGTTCGTTATCGAGATCATGGGCCACAAGGTTGGCTGGATCCCGCTATACGCCGGCGTCGCGGGCGGCGCGGATGTCATCTTGATTCCCGAGATCCCCTACGACATGGATAACGTCATCAAGACCATCGAGCATCGCATGGAGACCGGCAGCCGCTTTACCATCGTGGCCGTCGCCGAGGGCGCTATCTCCAAGGAGGACGCGGCGCTGTCCAAGAAGGAGTACAAGAAGAAACTCGCCGAGCGCACGAGCCCGTCGATCGTCTACGACATCGCCAAGGAGATCGAGGCCAAGACCGGTCGCGAGACCCGCGTCGCCATCCCCGGCCACACGCAGCGCGGCGGCCAGCCCGACGCCCAGGACCGCATCTTTGCGACCCAGTGCGGCGTCGAGGCGGCACTGGGCTGTCTACGCGGCGAGTTTGGCTACATGATCGCCCTGCGCGACGGCAAGATGTGCCACATGCCACTCGAGGAGGTCGCCGGCAAGCTCAAGTATGTCGACCCCCAGAGCGATCTGGTGCGCGAGGCCAAGGCGTTGGGCATCAGCTTCGGCGACGAATAGCCTCGGCCGAAATCCATCCCATCGGGCCCTCCGGCCCCGCCCGACGTATTCCGATTTGGCTCCTCCCTTGACTCCGTCAAAGGTCGCCAATCGAAATCGTCGGGCGGGGCCGGAGGGCCCTGCGTTTACATACTCGCCGAGGCTATTCGTCTTCTTGCTGCGGGTGCCTGGTCTGAAATTCAGTTGCGGTGAAATAGTTCCTGCTTAGCCCTCAAATGGCTGAATCTAGAAACTATTCCACCGCAACTTACTGAGTGGGGGCTCTTGGCTGCTACTTGCACTGACATTTGTCCTGAAATGGCTGGTCGTTAGGGGTTGCTACTAGTAGTTGCGGTAGGGTTGGAGCAGATTCTAACTAGAAATGGTGGTCGCTACCGGTTGTTCTCGGCATACTCGGCTCATTCGATTCGACCATCAAACGAAAGGAACTGCCATGGATCTTGCGATGGCGCAGCGTCTCGTCGACCGCCGCAAAGCTGCCGGGCTTTCTCAGGAGGCGCTTGCCGCCCAGTTGGGCGTGAGCCGCCAGGCTGTCAGCAAATGGGAGCGCAGCGAATCCTCACCCGATACCGATAACCTCATTGCTCTCGCCGCACTGTATGGCGTGTCGCTGGATGAGTTGTTGTATGGGGAAGCGGCCAGTGATGCCGATGGCTCAGAGGACGGCAGCACCGAAACGGTGGATGAGGCTAAAGA
Organism: uncultured Collinsella sp.; assembly: GCA_965147105.1. Lineage (GTDB taxonomy): Bacteria > Actinomycetota > Coriobacteriia > Coriobacteriales > Coriobacteriaceae > Collinsella. Next base: position 67,638 of record CBCTIZ010000007.1, read on the forward strand.
GGCCGAAGATTCTGCAGAGCACGCTGATTGCAGCGATAAGCCACTTGTCGATATTTCCCTCGCGCGCGGCATCCACGTTATTGATCCCAATAAAGGCGAGGAAGTCCATGTTGGCTGGAACGGCATCCATGTGACCAACGAGCGCAAGGGCGAAGAGGTGCATGTGGGGCCGGACGGCGTGCATGTCGATACGCTTGAGGACGATGGACATAGCGTGCATACCAATGACGACGGCACCGTCACCATCGACGGCGAGACGTTCTCCAGCTGGAAGGAAGCACACGACAAGCTCGACCATCATGGCAAGCATTTCCACACCAAGGTCGGACGTACATGGAACAAATTCCCCTTCCCCGCGCTTGTCGCCCTCGCCTATCTGGTGCTCGGCATTGTCTACGGCACATGGGGCATGGGGCTCTTGCTCGTCTTTTTGGTTCCCGCTTACTACGCGATTGGTGACTTTATCGATCGACGCCATCTGTCAAAGCTCATTGAATGCATCTATCCATCAGCCGCCATTGCATGGTTTCTCTATATGTGGCTTTGCCTGGGGCAGCCCCATCCCGCATGGGCCATCCTCATCACGATTCCCGTCATAAAGGCGCTCATGCGCTGGTGCCGCAAACAATGGAAGCACCGCAAGCGAGCCTAAACCATCCCAGCCCGACAGCAGCATCCAACTAGTACTCCCCCGCCCATCCCCCCTAAGTTGCGGTGATATAGTTCCGGTTTTAGCCTTGAGTAATCGAGTTTAGGAACTATTCCACCGCAACTTACGAATGGTCGGAGCGGCTACAGCACAAGCGTCGGCGTTCGTTTGATGGTCCGCCACGAAAAGGGGCCATCTACTACGTTCAACTCGATGAGGCCAACCATGATCGCCTTTTTCGAAAATCGATAGGCCTTCTACCTGCGGTTTTATTTTTCGTTTTCCCGGCATGGTTGAGGGTATCCAATTAAACGTAGTAGATAGGCCCGTTTTGTGGCATACGACCCATTCAAGCTCAATCTCGAAGGCTGAAGAGAGCCTCTCATCCATGCCTGCGAGCGAAAACCAAATAGAATGAAAGGCAAATGGAAAGCCCGTTTGACGAGCGGAGGACATATGCGCGACGTAGCCGAAAGCGACTGGAAGCTGTTTAAGAGAATGCTTCCCCAATGGCAAGAACGTTATATGGAAAAGCTCATCGGCCAGTACGTTGAGATGCTGAACGGCGACAGCGAAGCGTCCAGTAGATTTTGGGCACTGGAAGAGCGCCTCAATAGAGACAAGCTGTCCTCAGGCGTAATTGCAAACGACATTCGCCGCAGCACAATGCACCGCGAGATAGCCAATTTGCTTATCGACAGCGTGATCACCCTTGACGACCTTGACGGTTTTACCGAGGACATTAAGAGCTGTGCGCAACACTGGATTGGCCAGTAAGAGCACTGAACGACAGACATCCCCAGCAAAAACGGGGCAAACGCCGGGTCGCCCGTAGGTGCCCGGCGTTTGGCCAGGTAAAACCTGCCAAAATTAACCTGTCCCTTTTTGGCAGGCTACTCGGCACTCTTGAGGGCGCCGACCATGTCGATCTTGTTGAGGGTACGATTGGTGGCGAGGTTGACGATAAACGTAAAGCCAAAGGAAAGCACCACGGCGAGCACGTAGCTCAGCGGCTCGACCTCAACGTCAAAGTACAGCGATGGCATCTGCAGGATGTAGGTAAAGCTCTCGGCCAGCAAGCCGCCTAACGGCACGCCCAGAGCGGCGCCAATCGCCGTGAGAATCAACGTCTCCTTGTTGACGTAGTGGTGCACCTCGCCGCGACGGAAGCCCAGCACCTTGATGGTCGCCAGCTCGCGTTCGCGCTCGGAGATGTTGGTGTTGGACAGCGTAAACACCACCACAAACGACAGGCACGCCGCCATAAAGGTCACGAGCACCACGACCGAATTGATAATCGTAAAGTTCGCCTCATAGTTTTCCCAATGCTCGGCCGTACTCGAAATCGTAAGCCAACCGTCACTCTTAAGATTCTTGCTAAACGAAATCTGGTCGGCCGACGAACCCTTAAGCAGCACAAAGACGCCGTTAAGGCGTGCGCTTCGACCGAACGCGCGCTCATAGGTACTCTGCGTCATGTAAAGCGTGTTGCCCAGATAGTTGAGCGAAATGTCGTTAACTTTGACCTTGGCAACATTGAGCGACGAATCCTGGACGTGAGCCGTATCGCCCGGCTGAATCCCCAGCACCAGCTGCGAGCTCTTGCTTAAATACACGTCCCCGTCACGCAGGGCGAGTGGTTCGTTGGACTCATCCTCCAGGCGCACGTAGTCACCCAAGTCACCCGTGCGGTCGTCGGAAATCACAATGAGCTGTACGGTCTCGCTCTTGCCGCCAAACGTAAAAGTGACGTTGTCGGTCATGATCGGCAGCGTCGAAGTCACGGTCACGTCGGAATCCTTGGCCGCGCTTCGCTCGTCGAGAGCCGCGCACGTCTGCGAAAAATCGTCGGGATTGGCAACCGCCAGCAGGTCATAGCGCGTGATATGCCCGTACTGCTTGGGCGACAGCGCGACCGACGTGTCGCGGATGCCCATGCCGCAAATCACAAGCGCCGTACAGCCCGCGATGCCAAAGATGGTCATAAAGGCGCGCTTTTTGTAGCGGAACAGATTACGCGCTGCCACCTTGTTCAAAAAGCCCATGCGGTGCCAGATAAAGCCGATGCGCTCGAGCAAGATACGCGAGCCGGCGCGCGGAGCCTTGGGGCGCATGAGCGAGGCTGGGGTCTCGGCCATCTCGTGGCGGCAGGCGATAATCGTGGCGCCCACCACGCCCACGGCAAACAGCGCCACCGAGACGATTGAGGACACGATGTCGTACGAAAGCAGCATCTGGGGCAGTGAGTACATGTCGTCGAACACCGTAAACAGGAACAGCGGCAGCCCCACAAAGCCGATGATGTTGCCAAGCACGCCGCCGATCAGACAAGCCCACAGCGCATAGTCCACGTATTTGGACAGGATGCGCCCGCGCGAATAACCGAGCGCCTTATACAGGCCGATGAGCGTACGCTCCTCCTCAACCATACGCGTGGCGGTGGTGAGGCTGATGAGCACGGCGACGATAAAGAAGATAAACGGGAACACCGTGGCGATGGCCTCGATTGAGGAACTATCGCTCTCGACGCTCGAGTAGCTTGCGATGTTACCGCGGTCCTGGATGTACCAAGTGCATTCGCCCAGGTCAGAGAGCTCGGCGCGGGCATCGGCAAACTGCTGGTCGGCGACGGCACGGCGCTGGTCCAGGTCGGCTTGCGCCTGTGCACGCTCGTCGCTGCCCTCGGCCATGCGGTTGATGTTGTCCTGCTCGATTCCAAAGAGCATGGCGGCCTGGCGCTCGGCCGCATCCAAGCTTGCCGGCGTGTCGACCGTCAGCTCCTGAGCGCGCGCCTTCTCACGTTCCTCGCGGATCTTCTCGATATTGCCCTTGACCTCATTGATCTTTGCCGTGTAGGCATCCGAATAGGAGTTGAGGCTCTTGGCTCCCTCGACGATCACGTGGACTGCGGAATAGGAAGAAGATGTCGCGGCATCCTCGCTCACATAGAACTTATAGTCCGCAGCCGAAGCAGCGCGAAAGGCGTTGACTGTCGAGTCGGAGCTCACGTCGGTGGGATCGAGAACCTCGGCCGTGATGGTGTAATCGCCCGCGGCAAACTGGTCCTTGGCGCTTTGGTTCGACGAGCTCGCGTCATTGGCGGCAAAACTCACGGTATCGCCGAGCCTTTTGCCCGAAGCCTTCAGGAACTTCGAAGTCACCGCGACCTCATCGGCGCTCTCGGGCAAATCGCCGTTCACCAGCACCGGCTGATCGATGTTCTCCTTGGAAAGGCTCTGCACGACCACGCGCTCGCGCGCTGTACCCACGGCGGTGTAGGCGGTCTCGGTGTAGATGCCCTCGGCCGTCTCGACGCCGTCGACCTCTTGGATAACCGCAAGATCGTCGCGCGTAAGGCCATAGGTCGACTGCACGTTAATGTCATAGACATTCTGCTGGTCAAAATAGGCGTCGACCGAATCGCGCAAATCTTCGCAGCCTGCCTTAAGACCGCACATCACGCTCACGCCAAGCGCGGTGATGACCACGATAGATAAGAAGCGCTTAAGACTGCCGCGGATTGTGCGGTGGATGCCGCGGCGAAAAACCGTCGGCACCATATCGTTTGAACTTTGGGCGGTGCGATAGGTCGTAAAATCCTGCTCGTGCTCCATGTTCCGCGCGTCGCGGCGTTGGCTGTTTTGGCGGTCCTGGTCCATGGGCGCTACCACTCGATCGTCTCGATCGGCACGGGATTTTGCTGGACCGTCTCGCTCTCCACGCGACCACTCTTAAAGCGGATCAGGCGATCGGCCATGGGCGCGAGCGCGGAGTTGTGCGTGATGATAATGACCGTAATGCCCTGCTTGCGGCAGGTATCCTGCAGCAGCTGCAAGATCTGCTTGCCGGTTTTATAGTCGAGCGCGCCCGTGGGCTCGTCGCACAGGAGCAGCTTGGGGTTCTTTGCCAGTGCGCGGGCGATGGACACGCGCTGCTGCTCGCCGCCCGAAAGCTGTGCCGGAAAGTTGCCCAGGCGTTCGCCCAGGCCAACCTGGCGAAGCGTCTGTTCGGCATCGAGCGAATCGGGGCAGATTTGCGCCGCGAGCTCGACGTTTTCGAGCGCCGTCAGGTTGGGGACCAGATTGTAGAACTGGAAAACAAAGCCGACGTCGGCGCGGCGGTATTCCACGAGCTGCGCCTCGTTGGCAGCGCTCACGTCACGCCCGTCCACCGTCACGGTGCCGGAAGTTACCGTGTCCATACCGCCCAGGATGTTGAGCGCCGTGGTCTTGCCGGCACCCGAGGCGCCCAGGATAATGGCGAGCTCACCGCGCTCAACGGTAAAGCTCGCGCCGTCGAGCGCATGGATGCGGGCATCGCCCTCGCCGTATGCTTTGATGACGTCTTTGAATTCGATATAGGCCATCGATCGGTTCCCATCTGGTCGGATAACTCTTTAGTATTACCCATTTCACGCCAACCAAAAAGGGACAGGTTCATTTTGGCAGGTTTTATATGGGGAAACGGGGAGCGCAGGCAAGCGCCGGGAGGCAGAGAAATCATCGACGGGGTCAGGCCGGCCGCCAAACACAACGCACGCATCTCTATCTGTCAGCAAAATCATTCGAACAGATGTTCGTTTCTATGATATGATTCCGTTATCTAAGCAGGCCAATACGCAGAAAGGCGGCCAACATGGCGTTCGACTTTAAGAAGGAATGCAAGGAGCTCTACAGACCTGCGAGCAAGCCGAGTATCGTAACTGTCCCGCCTATGAGCTACGCTGCCGTTCGCGGAAAGGGCGACCCAAATACTGAAGGTAGCGAGTATCAAAGGCTATTTCGACTTTGTGGTACCTCCGCTCGAGGGTTTCTGGTGGCAAGACTCCCCGAGCGGCGACATCGATTATGTACGCAAGGACGATTTCAACTTTATCTCGTGCATCCGCCTGCCCGATTTCGTCACCCGAGATGACTTTGACTGGGCGGTCGCGGAAGCCACGGCCAAAAAGAAACTGGACTTTTCCGCCGTCGAACTGCTTAAAGTTGACGAGGGCCTCTGCGTTCAATGCATGCACACCGGGCCCTACGACAACGAACCGGCGACCGTAGACGCTATGCATGAATACGCGACCGAGCTGGGCTATGTCCCCGACCTCTCAGACACCCGTTTACATCACGAAATCTATCTCTCCGATCCACGCAAATGTGCACCGGAGAAACTTAAGACTGTGGTTCGTCATCCTATCAAGCGCGCTGAATAGCGTGGAGCGTCATTTCACGCGCTAGGTTTTAAGCCAGCCAACCAGCCGCCTCCTAGGCCGTCCGGTAATTATCTTGACGCGGCCCGTCGCATCTTATAAGTTTGTTTTGCTAAAGCTGGAAAGCCTCTCAACGATGCGCAACTCCAGCTCTTTTTCTATCAAGAGGCTTAATGAAATACCAGAAGTCGCGGATATCCATCAACGAACAAATAGCACTATTGACAGAAAACAAGGGTCTTAAGTGCTCTGATCAAAGCGAACTCGAGCGAGCTTTGGTCGAAGTCGGCTACTTCAGGCAAAGTACTCGAGCGTTACTCCTCGTACGCACCCTCGAGCCGAAGCAGCCACTCCTTGCGATCAAGCCCGCCGGCATATCCGTTGAGCGACCCGTCGGCGGCAACCACGCGATGGCACGGCACAATAATCGAAATGGGATTACGCGCGACCGCAGCCCCCACCGCACGAGGAGACACAACAGGTGCCTCGTTTCCCGACACACGATGTCGAGCCGCAACGCGCTGAGCGATCTCGCCATACGTAGCGACCTCGCCACGCGGGATAGAGAGCAGCTCAAACCAAACCTCACGCTGAAATGCCGTGCCAATCATATGCAACGGCGGCGTAAACCGAGGTTCCTGCCCTGCAAAATAAGCATTCAGCCAAGCCCACGAACGCTCAAGCACCGAAGAAGCCGCACCATTTGCCGGACTCACCGACGATATGCCACCAATACCGGAAACCGCATCGGCACCTTCAACGTGCTCCGCATCTTCTTTGAGCAGTGTAGAGCCAAAGTGCTCCTGTCCCTCAAACCAAAGCCCCGTCAGACCGCGGCCATCAGCGGCAAGCAAGATTTCGCCCAAAGGCGAAGCAAACGTCGTCGTGACCACCAGCGGCTCCTTTCAAAACTCCGCAACATAATACCGCGAATTGTGCAGACAACCCCAATCGACCCCAAAGTCACCCAAGGCAGCAGGCGCGAAGCGCCGAGGCCGCTGCCGGGATCAGGGCCCGCAACGGCCACGTGCTCCCCATCAGCCCAGCGGCCCCAACCAACAACGGCCCCATCGCAGGCCGCTCGCAGCAGCGTCACCACAGGCGGGGGCCGGGCTTAGTTTTCAGAACACTCCGCAGACCAGTGTGGCGCCTTGTCCGCGGCTCCGAAGGAGCAGTACAAGGCGCCACACATGGTCGAGGACGTTCTGAAAACCAAGCCCGGCCCCCGCCGGACAGGTCCACCACTACTCGCAGAGCAGCTTGGCAATCTGGACGGCGTTGGTTGCCGCGCCCTTACGGATTTGGTCGCCGCAGCACCAGAAGGTGATACCGCGCGCGGCCTCGGGGTTCGAGATGTCGCGACGCACGCGGCCGACCCAAATCAGGTCCTGGTCGGACGTATCCATCGGCATGGGGAAACGGTCGTGTGCATCCTCGGCAGCCATATCGTCAACCAGCTTGACGCCGGGAGCGGCAGCCAGCGCAGCACGAGCCTCCTCGACCGTAATATCGCGCTCAAACTCGAGCGTAATGCTCTCGGAGTGCGAACGCAGCACGGGCACGCGCACGCAGGTGCAGTTCACGCGCAACTCAGGCAGGTGCATGATCTTACGGCCCTCGTTCTGCAGCTTCATCTCCTCGGAGGTAAAGCCTTCCTCCTTGACGCCGCCGATCTGCGGAATCAGGTTGCTCGCCAGCTGGGCGGCAAACGCGCGCGGCTCGGGAATCTCCTCGCCGCGGCCCAGGGCGGTCAGCTGAGCCTCGAGCTCGGCCATACCGGGAGCGCCGGCACCCGAAGCCGCCTGATACGTCGAGACGATCATGCGCTTCACACCGGCGAGCTGATGCAGCGGCCACGTGGGAACCAGGCCGATGATGGTCGCGCAGTTGGGGTTGGCGATTAGGCCGTGATGCCACTTGATATCGTCGGCATTGATCTCGGGCACGACCAGCGGCACCTCGGGATCCATGCGGAAGGCATGGCTGTTGTCGACCACGACGGCGCCGCGCTTGACGGCCTCGGGCAGCAGCTCCTTGGCGATATCGTCGCCGGCAGCACCGAGTACGATGTCGCAGCCCTCAAAGGCCTCGGGGCAAGCCTCTTCGATTACGATCTGCTCGCCGCGGAACTCAACGGTCTTGCCCGCGGAACGCGCACTCGCCAGCAGCTTGAGCTTACCGACCGGAAACTCCTGCTCGTTGAGGCACTCAAGCATCTGGGTGCCCACGGCTCCCGTCGCGCCCAAAATAGCAATCGTGTACTGTTTCATGCTTCCCCCTTTAAAGGTTGTGGCTTTTGCCCGCACGCCGAGCAGGCCGATTATTGTTGCCAGTGTATACAAGAACGGGGCAGGCACGAAACCCGCCCCGTCGAAACGAAACCGAAACGAAACGCCCCGCCGTAGATTTTTGAGGCGAGTCCCAAAAATCTAGCGAGATAGCAGCTACTTGTGGAGCGCAGCCAGAGCGGGATCGACCGGCGCGGAAGCCTCCAGGTCGGAGACCTTCACAATGCCGTTCTCATCGGAGAAGGCACGGTAAATGGTCCGAATCGCCAGATCGAAGTCCTTCTCCTCCACGCCAATGATGATGTTGATCTCGTCACAGCTCTGTGAAATCATACGCACGCTCACGCCCGCCTGGCCAAGCATGCCAAACAGGTGGCCAGAGATGCCGGCACGACCGCGCAGGTTGCGGCCAACGGTAGCGATAAGCGCCAGACCCTCAACGACCTCAATCTCGAGCGGCTCGACCTCCTGCTGAATGTCGCCCACAAGCGAGTACAGCGAATCGTGAACGTCCCGCTCCTGCACCACGGCGCCAAAGCGGTCGACGCCGGTGGGCATGTGCTCAACGGAAACGTCATAGCGCTCGAAGACCGAAAGCGCGCGGCGCATAAAGCCGACACGGGGCTTGGTGCGGTCGCGGGCGACGTTGATGGCGACAAAACCGCGCTTGCCGGTCACGCCGGTAATGATGGGCTCTGCCTCGCCCTCATCAGCCGTCTCGCTAATGATGGTGCCGGGGTCCTGTGGCGCATTGGTGTTCTTGATGACCAGCGGAATGCCTGCCTCGCGCACGGGGAACACGGCCTCCTCGTGCAGGACACTTGCGCCCATGTACGAAAGCTCGCGCAGCTCCTCGTAGGTAACGCGCGCAATGGGCTGAGCCTCGGGAACAATACGCGGATCGGCAGAGTAGAAGCCCGAAACGTCGGTCCAGTTCTCGTAAAGGTCGGCGCCCAGGCACTTGGCCAGAATCGAGCCCGAGATATCGCCGCCGCCACGATCGAGCAGCTTGATCTGGCCCTCACGCGTCGCGCCGTAGAAACCGGGCATAACAAAGCCACCCTGCTGACCGTACTCCTGCACCAGCTCAGAGGTGCGATTCATGCTGAGCGTACCGTCGTGATGGAACGCCACAACCGTCGCGGCGTCCAGGAACGGTAAGCCCAGGTACTCGGCCATCAGGCGGGCGGTAAAGTACTCGCCACGGCTCACAAGCTCCTCGGTGGAGTAGCCGCCCGAGCGGGCGCGCTCGGCAAAGGCCGCGAACTCCTCACGGATGGGATAGGTGAGCTCCAGCTCGTCAGCGATATCAAAATAGCGCTGGCCAATGTCCTCGAGCAACTCCTCACACGACACATGGTACTTGACGTGCGCGTTGACCAAGTAGAGCAGGTCGGTCACCTTGGTGTCGCCCTTAAAGCGGCGACCGCAGGCAGAAACCACCACAAAACGTCGGGCAGGGTCGGCGTCGACGATGGCCTTGATCTTCTTAAAGTGTTCGGCGTCGGCGACCGACGAGCCGCCAAACTTGGCAATCTTAATCATGGGCTGGAGGTTACCTTTCTAAAAAGCCTCTGCGAACCTATTTTGCGCGCTCTGATACCATGGTTTCACCGATTGGGACCAAGGCATCCGAGGAGCAGTGTTATATGGGAACTTATCATAGTACACGAGGACGCACTTTATCGTGCTCAAGTAAGGTGGCAATCCGCACCGGCATCGCTCCCGACGGGGGTTTGTTTGTCTCGGACGAGCTCGGCACCCAGCAGGTCGATATCAGCTCGCTTGCAGATAAATCGTACTTTGAAATCGCTCAAGATGTGTTGGGAATGTTACTGAATGATTACACGGCCGAAGAAATTTCGGCGTGTGTCGACGAGGCATATCGCGGCACGTTCGCGAGTGAAGAGGTTACGCCGCTCGTCAAACTCGACGCAGCGCCGGGCGCTGACGCCCCTCAGACCTATGTGATGGAGCTCTTTGGCGGCCCCACAAGCGCCTTCAAGGACGTCGCCCTGCAGATGCTCCCCCGTCTGATGGCCCGCACTTCCGCCAAGGACGGCGGCGCCGAGCGCATCATGATCGTCACCGCCACGTCGGGCGACACGGGCAAGGCCGCGCTCGCCGGTTTTGCCGACGCCCCGGGCACGGGCATCACCGTCTTTTATCCCGAGGGCAAGGTCAGCCGCGTCCAGAACCTGCAGATGTCCACGCAGGAGGGCGACAACGTCGCCGTCTGCGGCATCCGCGGCAACTTTGACGATGCCCAGAGTGCCGTCAAGCGTATCTTTGCCGATAAGGAGCTTGCCGAGCGTCTTGAGGCCGCCGGCACGGTGCTTTCGAGCGCCAACTCCATCAACGTCGGCCGTCTGGTGCCGCAGGTCGTCTACTACTTTGCCGCCTATGCGCAGCTGTTGCGCGCCGGCGCCATCGAGGCCGGCGACGCCGTGGAGTTCTGCGTACCGACCGGCAACTTTGGTGACATCCTGGCCGGCTACTATGCCAAGCGCATGGGTCTGCCCGTCGCCAAACTCGTCGTGGCCAGCGACAAGAACAACGTGCTCGCCGACTTCCTGACCACCGGCATCTACGATCGCAACCGTCCGTTCTTCACGACCATCTCGCCGTCGATGGACATCCTCATCAGCTCTAACCTGGAGCGCATGCTGTACTTCCTGTCCGATGGCGACTGCGAGCTCGTTGCCGGCCTTATGGAGCAGCTGGCACAGACTGGTCGCTACGAGGTTCCCGCCGACCTGCTGGCAAAAATTCAGAACGTCTTTGGCTGCGGTTGGGCCAGCGAAGACGAGGTTCGCGCTGCCATCAAGAGCTGCTGGGACGCGAACGGCTACGTGATCGACCCGCACACCGCCTGCGGCTATCACGTCTTTGAAAAGGTCGCTCCCGCCGAGGGCGCCAAGGCCCGCGTGCTACTTTCGACCGCAAGCCCCTACAAGTTCCCGCGCGCCTGCTGCGACGCCCTGGGCCTCGACGTTCCCGAGGATGATTTTGAGGCCATGCGCGTGCTCGAGCAGGCCACCAATACGGTCGCACCGACTCAGCTCGCCGAGCTCGAGTCCAAGCCCGTCCGCTTCGAAGACGTCTGCGACGTTGCCGACATGGCCAACTACGTAGAGCAGGCTGCAAAAAAGATGGCTACCAACTAAACCCCTTATTAAGCGCCGGCGAAAGCCGGCGCACCTTCTTTCATCAGATAACCCCCGGGATGATGACGAACTGACATGCGGGTCTGCCTGTTTAGTTCGTCGCGAGTTCCGCACGAGCCGGAAAGCACTTAATGTGCTTTCCGAGCGAGCCAGGACTGCCCGAGCAGCGAACTAAACAGGCAGACCGCCCAGGAGATTCCCATGATCAAGATCACCGTCCCCGCCACCAGCGCAAACCTAGGCATCGGCTACGACACCCTCGGCATGGCCGTCAGCCTCTACTCGCACTTTACCTTTGAGCGCGCCGACAAGCTCACCATCACGGGCTGCCCCGAAGAGTTCCAAAACGAGAACAACCTGGTTTACGTCAGCTTTGTCGATGCGCTGGCCGCATGGGGCGAGCCGGCTTTTCCCGTTGCCATCGATATTCAAACCGATGTGCCCGTCGCCCGCGGCCTGGGTTCCAGCTCCACCTGCGTCGTCGCTGGCATCATGGCGGCCGCCGCGCTGACGGGCCACACCGTCGACCGCGCCGAGCTCGTCCGCATTGCCACCGAGGTCGAGGGCCATCCCGATAACGTCGCCCCTGCCATCCTGGGCGGTGCCGTTTGCTCCTTTACGCCGACTGATTCGCTCCCCCAGTGCCTGCGCTACGAGGTGAGCGATCGCTTACGTTTTATTACCGTAATTCCACCCTACGAGGTACATACGAGCGAGGCGCGCAAGGTCGTGCCGCAGGAGATTCCGCTCTCCACCGCCGTATGGCAAATGGGCCGCATCGCCGGCATGACGCGCGGCCTGGAGACCGGCGACCTTGACCTGATTGCCGCCGCTAATGACGACCGCATTCAGGAGCCCTATCGTCGCCGCCTGATTCCCGACTACAACGCCGTGCGCGACACCTGCCTTAACGGCGGCGCTAAAACCATCTGGATTAGCGGCTCGGGCTCGACCCTCATGGCTGTGACCGACGACACCATCGTGGCAAAGTTCCTGCAGGTCAAGCTGCGTGAGCAGTTCCCCAAGTGTGACACGCACATTCTGACGTGCGACACCGAGGGCGCTCAAATCGAGTACCTGTAGCGCCCTGCCTCATTGCTCTCACCGGTCCCCTTGGGGCTTCCCCTGAAAACGTCCTCGATCATGAATTGCCCCGTCGTGCGCTTCGCGCGACGGGGCAATTCGATCTGCGGATTGTTTTCAGGGGAAGCCCCAAGGGGACCTGCGCAGCCTCGACAGGATAATCGCATTCGCTGATTTAATCTTGTGCTCCAACGGAGCCACAGACGAGAGGCCTTCGCGCTGCGGAATAATTTTGAGGGGAACACCCCGACCATCCCTGCGTTTACCTTGCTGAGGATGTCTACAGGGACCCACGCTTTGAAGGGGCGCCGGGCAGATAGGGGCTTTTAGGTTACATAATAAACTGTTTATCTATGCTACTATTTAACTAGGCATCGCAGTATGGAGGTGGTCAAAGTGTTACGCACACTCAAAGCTTCGTTTTTCCTCTCGATACTTTTGATATTACCGATATGTTTCTCGTTTAGCCCTTCGACTGCTTATGCTGCAGAAAGCGATGCTGTCGCAATTTCTGGCGCAACCCAAGATTTTGATTTAACGAAAGGTCCCGAGCAGTCTCATCAAATCAAGCTTAAGGATGGGACCGTTGCAGTAATAGGAATTAAAAAAACCAATGAACCCAGCCTGATATGGGACAGTTACTACAACAACGCATCTGGAACTTGGACTATCTATTACAACAGTCCTTTTATTTATCGCGAATTCAAGATCAAGATAGCGAACTCGCTCATTACCAGCGCTTGGGGACAAAACTATACGACTATCGGCTGTACGGTAACTAACGAGTCCTTTATATGGAACTCGAAACAGGCGACATATCGACTCAACTATGAATCGATGGGGATGACGTCCGGTATCGCCGTGTTGCAAGCGACCATGGAAGGCAGCACGCTCCACACCTATGCAAACTAGACTCACATCAATTGAGGAAGTTCAATGATCCCAATTCCTGCACGCTCAGACATTATGATCGCTCTCGTTTGGATTCTCGTCGGAGTGCTTATTTGGCGTATCTGCAAATGGGTTAAAAACAAGAAATAGTTGATAAAACGTATATGCCATTTCTGCGATGCTTGGGGCCGTTAAATCGGCCCCTATTTCTATAGCTTTTCAAGCAGCAGTCACCCATTTGGAAGTCGCAATGCCATTCATACGATTTCGGCCCTTTAAGCCGCTATCTATTGGTAGGGACTCTTGCTGGTAAGGAGCGCTTACTAGATACAAACCTTGGCAATATATTGGTTTAGGCGGCGCTGGTTTCTTTGTATTCGAAGACTGGCTCTAGGAGATCTTCGATGTTGCAGTGGAGGGCTTTTGCTATGGCTCTTACGCTTGTTACCGAAGCTTCATTGATGTTTCTCTGGCGCTGCTCGTACATTTGGATTGAGCGGAGTGACACACCCGATTCGTATGCCAGGTCTTGTTGGGTTTTCTTGAGCCTCTTTCTTGCTAGCGCCAGTTTGGTTTGGCGAGACGTTTTCTTCGCCATGTCGCAAACAAGACGCGCCACGCGCTCTTCCGAGGCTTCATGCCAGGGGTAATACATGCCGCAGAGCTCATCAAAGGGAACAACATGCAACAGGTCTTCGAACGACTCTCCTAGACGCCACTGCAGGTATGCCAATATCCAGCCTGTCCAGTATTCCGGCGTCTTCTCAAATCGATAGGCACGATCAGGCATCGACCCCGATTGATAGCCAGACCTTTCAGCAATGAGCGCAAACAACTCCACGCCCGATTTTCCCGACACTACCCATGCGTTGCCGCGTTCGAACTCGCGAGCTACGCCGCTCAGGCAAAAGAGTTCAGCAACTTCCGATCCTTCTGCTCCATAATCGTTAACGGCATAGTCAAAGCAGTCGCCGAGATTGTTCATTGCATCCTCGAGATAGTAGACGGGGTATGTCCTACTCGGCCCACAATCCGTTAACTCTTGGATCATTTAAATCAACCCTCCCTGCCATCAAATCCCTAATGTCGACACCATCAGAGTCAAATCCGTTTACCGTATCCAGGTACTTGCGTCGAGCGTTCTGTTCTCGCTCAAATCGTTTGGGATAAAACTCAGCTCCCGGGGCCTGCTTCCAATCGCGGAACCTGATCGCCGAGAACGCACGCTCACTCATAAGCGCATATTGAATGCCCAAATCCCCCAAAAACATAATGCGCTGCAATTGCCTGAGCGAAATCATGCCGTTGACAAACTGTCTTGCAAACGAGAAATAGGAATCGTCTGCGCGATAGCCTCGAATAACGTCATAGGGAGAAATATCAATCAGGCAGTTATCCAGCAGATAATGAAGCCCCTCGCGTGCTACTGGCGTTGAAACATTGAACTCTCTGTTATTCGCCAGAATTGCAAGCCAGTTGAGAATCGAGAACTCACCTGATTCCAAATCCAAAATCGCAAGGCCATCTAAATCAAGCTCATATCGATTGGCAATGCCACCAGACTCGGTCCGACATGCCCACTCCATTGCCATTTCCTCATGCGGTGTGCAATAAAACCCGCGCCCATAGTCATTGAATTGCCTGCATTTATCCAACGATGGATGATCGACAACAACGTCCGACCCATGCCAAAGCTCCATATCGACCTCCTAAAAAATATCACCTCAGTGATAGTTTACCAATAACTATCACTGAGGTGATATAGATGGGAGCTTTTGAAAGGTTAGGCCTGATTAGAGGCAAGCCTCGGCGATGCGCTTTTTGAGTTCATCGATGCCGGTGCCGGTCTGGGAGCTTGTGATGATCACGTTTTCGGCCGGAACGTTGAGCTGCTTTTTGATGGCTGCTGCCTGGCGGGCCTGCTGGGTGCGGCTGAGCTTGTCGGCTTTGGTGAGGCAAACGATAAAGTTGAACTCGTTGCCCTGTAGGTAGTCAATCATGTCGTGGTCGAGCTTGCTGGGGTCGTGACGAATGTCCACCAGCGAGACGACCAAGTTAAAGCTGCGTTCGGAGTCGAAGAAGTCGCCAATAAGCTCAGCCCAACGGTCGCGCTCAGCCTTGGAACGGCGGGCAAAACCGTAGCCCGGCAGGTCCACAAAGTGCACGTCGTCGGCCTCAAAGAAGTTGATGTTGCTCGTCTTGCCCGGCGTACTCGAAACCTTCACCAGGTTCTTGCGGCCAAAGAGCTTGTTCATAATCGACGACTTGCCCACGTTGGAGCGGCCAACGAAGCTCACCTCGGGACAGGTGGACTCGGGGATCTGCGAAACCTTGCCGTAGCTGGCGACGAACTTGGCAAGCTGGTAGTTAATGGAATCGGCCATGGACACTCCTTGGTCGTAGGTTCTTACAAATAGACGCGCTATTGCGCAGCGGCAATGCGGCGGACGATATCGAGCGTGATGTCACTTGCGGCACGAGCGTAGTCGAACAGATCAAACTCACGGTCGCAAATCGCATCGTACGCCTCGTCACAATTATCGCTGATAGCACGCAGCACCAGGCAATCGACACCATTTTTGGTTGCGACATGGGCAATTGCCGCGCCCTCCATGCCGACGCAATCGGCATGCGTCGCCTCGATAGCGTCGTTGCGCATAGTAGCGCCCGTCACAAAGCGGTTACCCGTGGCAATCGTTCCGACCAGGAACTGCTTGGCGCCCTCGTTCGAAGCGGTTGCACTTGTCGAAGCGTCAACAAACCCACGCTCGGCAAGCACATCGGCTGCGATATCGACAAGCGCAGGCGTCGAGGCAAACTCCTCGAGTCCCGGTGCAGACTCGGCGATAAGCGCGGTATCGGTATCCAGATAGCGCAGACGTTTGCCGATGACCACGTCGTCGATATGGAGCTTGGGGTTCAAACCGCCCGCGATACCCGAAAACACAACAGCCTGCGGGGCATATTTACTAATGAGATGCTGCGTCGCAGCGGCGGCGTTCACCGTGCCCATGCCCGCCGTTGTGGCGACAATCGACAGACCGTCGAGCTCGCCGCTCACAACGGTCAATCCAGCCTCCTGTGCCTCACAAACGTCGCTCAGCTCTTTCTTAATCTGCATGATCTCTTTTTCGAGTGCACCGATGATCGCGATGGTAGCCATACCATTCCCCAAACCTATACGAAATTCTCAACCAAGGTATGGTACCAGCATTTTGTTTGACCTCGCCAAACGAACACGCTAAGCCAGTGCAGCTCGCGTATCAAACAGAGCCTTTGCAATCGCAGCCGTAACCTCGCTCGAGCGATCGCTCCACGGCATCGATGTCATGATGCTCATAATGTAGGTGTCGCCATCGACATCGATGAGGCCCGCATCGCATGTCGAATAGCAACCATCCTCGCTTATCCAGCCTGCCTTGTTGCGCACCAAGGCTTGGTCGTCCGCAATGCCATCGCGAATAAACGATCGGGTCGTAGAGGTCAGAAGGCCCGATAGCCATTGCGACGTCTCGGTATCACGGCTCAAATACTCGCTCATCTCGCGCCACAACTTGGCCGAGGTGCGCGGGCAATAGGTGGGAAAATCACTCATTGGATCGAGTGCGGTATCGTAATCGATGCCAAGACTGACAATCCAATCCTCGTAACCGACACGGTCAAACGCCGCACGCAACGCGATAAACGAATCGTTGTCCGAATTAACGACCGCGGCCTCGATCAGGTCGCGCACCGTCTGCCAGCCCATGTTGTAGCCGCCATAGGTGCCAAGGGAATCATCGAGTGAGACCTGGCCCGTCTCGACCAGAGATTCGCAGACGTAGAGTACATAGAGCGCCTTATAACTGCTCGCACCGTACACCTCGGCGTCCGCGTTATACGTCACGCCCTTGCCACTTGACAGGTCGTAGAACACCACGCCCACATCGCCCAGCTCCTGCGCCTGACTCAGGGCATCTTGGAGCGCGGCGAGGCTCTCATCCTCCAAGGCGGGAATCTGGTCATCAACCAGTGAAAAGGTCTGCACGGTATCGCCTGAGGGAATATCGTTAAAGTCCGCCTTCGAAAGCCTCGTCTTGAGACTCGCTGTCGACAGGGTTTGGCTTGCGGTGGCTTTAGATTCAGAGACCTTTTTGTTTTGCGTCTGTACCGTTGACGCATCTGAGTGTGCCATTCGCTCCGACGCGTAGGTTTTGGCGGTAATTCCGAGGATAATAACCGCCAACGTCAGCATCCCAATGGCGGCAATCTTCCTCACGCGGATGCGAGCGTCGGCAAGGCCACGCGAAGACGTGCCCTTCGTCTCATATCTGCTGCTATGCTGCGGCACATACTCATCCCGCGATGCGATGTTTCGCACGTGGTCTCCTGACTGCTACCGTTTATATACGAGCAGCATGATACCGAGCAGGCATTTCTTTCCAAAGATATTCAGTGGCGTTTAAGGTGTCTTTAAAGAAACCACAAGCGTTTCTATGCATTTTTGCCAATTCTGTTGCACATCTCTACCCAAAACGCAGTTGCGGTGAAATAGTTCCTATTTGAACGGCATAAGCCGAAAAACAAGAACTATTCCACCGCAACTTGACGGGGCTCTTTGGCAATCAACTTGGTGCTCAGGGGCACTCATTTAAGTCTGTCCCCAATGAGTGCCTGAAAATGGCTCGCTAGCCGATGGCGTTTTTGAGTTCCGCGCGGCGCTTTTTCATGCCCATCATGACGGCATTGCGCAGCTCGGGCATGCGCGCGGTATCCATCTGGGGCACGCCGTCGAGCTTATAGGGAATGCCCAGTTGCTCATACTTGACGACACCCATCGTGTGATACGGCAGCATTTCCAGGCCGACCACGTTATGCCACGGGGCAATCAGACGACCGAGTGCCTCGCACTCCTCCACCGTATCGGTAATACCCGGCACTACCACGTGGCGGATAACAACCTTAATCTTGCGACGCGCGAGCTCATCACCAAACGCCAGAATACGTGCGGGATCGCAACCGGTCAGCTTTTTATGCTCGACGGGATCGGCGTGTTTAATGTCGAGCAGCACCATATCGGTCTCGTTGAGTACGGCATCGAACTTCTCGGGATGCGTGGGATCGAACGCATAGCCGCAGCTATCCAAGCATGTATGCACGCGACCATCGGGGTTATTGTGCATGGCGCGGAACAGGTCGGCCAAGAACTCAGGCTGCAGGAGCGGCTCGCCGCCGGATACCGTAATACCACCGCTGCGGTAAAACTCATGGTTGCTCTGAAACTCGTCCATCAGGTGCTCGACGGTCACCATGGTGCCGCCGTTAACCGACCAGGTATCGGGGTTGTGGCAATACGCACAACGCATGGGGCAGCCCTGAACAAACACCACAAAGCGGATGCCGGGTCCATCGACCGTTCCCATCGTCTCAATCGAATGCACGCGGCCCAGGGTAAACGCAGAGTCCTCGGGACGAGCGTCCACTCCCTCAAGCGTCATTTCAGCCATTCCCGCTACCTTGCCTCTCATTGGTTTTAGCTACATAAATGCCAGAGTCATTCTAGCCCATATGCTTGATGGCGAAACGGTTTAGCGGTCAATTGGATTGTCCTATTTGGCCCCATGCAAAAGCGGCGGGAAGGTTGTCGCAACCCGCCCGCCGCCGAGGCAATAGAAATCGATAGACGCCAGGCGTTACGCCTTGAGTGTGAGCACCGCGCCAAAGGCGGTCGGGCCGCAATGGCTCGAAATCACGCCGCCGACCTGAGTCCAGGTAACGTCCTTAAAGCCCAGGTCGTGCGCATAGACTTCCATGTCGTCGCGCAGCTCCTCGGAAAGGCCTACCGAATACGCCAGGCCAATGTGCGAGTAGTCAATCTCGCCCTTAGCAACCATGTGGTCAATAAAGGCACGGGCGCACTTGAGCATAGAGCCGCGGAACTTCTTGGTCGCCACAAACTTACCGCCCGTTACCTCAATGCAGGGCTTAATCTTGAGCAGGTGGGCGCCAAGGAATGCCACGTTGGACAGACGACCGCCCGCCTTAAGGAAGGCTAGGTCGGTAGGAACAAAGCCCAACAGCACGCGATCCATGACGGAATTCGCAAATGCAAAGATCTCGTCGACGGTGGCATCTGGATGGGCTTCGATATACTTGGCGGTCTCAACGGCAACGAGCGACTGGCCCACCGAGACAAAACGCGTATCCATGGAGAATACGTAGTCGCGGCCCTTAGCCGCAATCTTAGAGGACTGATGCGAGCAAGTCGTGACTTCGGAGTACGCAAGATGCAGAATGGTCGCATCGGGCTGCTCGGCATGGATACGGTCATATACGTGCGCAAAATCTGCCGGCGCACAGCCGCTGGTCTTGGGCATTACGCCAAACTCGTTGCAGCGCGAGTAAATCTCGAGCGGATCGATGGAGCCGTCCTCAACGGTCTCGTCACCAATTGTGACATGCATGGGCACGCGCACGATGCCGTAGCGCTCGCAGAGCTCCGGCGTCACATCCGACCCAGACTCAACCACGATTACGTACTTGCCCATTCTTATCACGACCCATCTCGACATTGGCTTTTCAATACATGGCACGCGCCGCCGCACTGTTGCACAACGGCGGCAGAGCGCCAAAGAGACGCCGCCCCTTGCACACAACAAAGGACAGCGTCTCCCTGGAAAACTCCGTGCTTATTTAGGATTCTACACGGTTTGCAACAATGTGTTACTTACTCCGCAATCGGTAGCTATACACGATAAACGGTAGTTCGCTGCGGCAACTGCGACACATTCCGCCCGGCAAGTCCAATCGTGCTCCACGCACGGTTAATGCGCGAGGCGGTAGAAATCCATCGACGCCGCACCCTCGGCATGCAACCCCATCGCCGAAACCGCCGGCGAATAGGTACGGCTCGTAAGTGCCGCCTCGCCGCCATTTGCAAAAATCTCGACCATCGTAGTGTCCGAAAGCACACGCAGGTCGCGAAGCTCGCTGAGCTCGATCGACCTCTGGTCGCGCCCATAGCCTTCGTCACCCATGTCGAGGGTAAGCATCCCGTCTGCATAGCGTACAAAGACACCCTTGCGGATTTCGAGCTCGATCATCTTGGCTCCCTCACAGAAAACCACAAGATCAAACAGGCGGCCCGGCTCCTCGACGGCCTCTCCGCCTACAGCACGAACGCAGCCGCCGCGCATCCTCTCAATCTCGTGCGCCGGCTGCTGGCAGAGCTTACCATCGCGCATGCTCAGCTCTCGCGGCACCGTCAACGCGCACTGCCACCCGCGCGCCACCGTCGGGTTTTCCGCCATCGCATCGGGGCAACCCGACCATCCGATCATCAAACGCCGGCCTGCAGCATCCTCAAAGGACTGCGGAGCATAGAAATCAAAACCGGCATCGACCATCGGGGGCATACCCTGCCCGACGATTTTAAAGCTCGGCGCCTCCCAATCGGCCTCGATGGGGAACCACACGCACTGATGCGGATTGCGGTAACGCCAACCATCGGCAGGCACACCCTGCGGACAGCAAACGAGAATAAGCTCACCATCGAGCTCAAACAGATCGGGGCACTCCCACATAAAGCCAAACTTCTCGCCCAGCTCAATGCGCGTCGCATAGCTCCAGTCCTCAAGATTGCGCGAGGTATAGACAAGCACGCAGCCACGGTCGTCTTTCGTGCGAGCGCCCAGAACCATGTAGTAGATACCGTCGTGTTCAAGGATCTTGGGGTCGCGCACGTGCGTACCGATATCGTCGGGGTAATCGACCGGTCCAACAGCTATGCGCTTCTCGCCCAATTCGTTGGGATTCTCGGCAACCATATGAATCTGGTTTTGCTCACGGCCCGTCAACACGTAGTCGTAATCATCGCGGTCAAAATGCTTGACGTTGCCGGTATAGAAGTAGTGAATCTTGCCATCACGTACAAAGGCAGAACCAGAATACGCTCCGCTCGAATCCAAATCGGAATCGGGGAACAGCACGGGGCCGTGATTCTCGTACGTCACAAAATCCTTTGTCGTCAGATGGTTCCAAAGCACTGGACCGCCATGCGCAGCATCGAACGGATCGTATTGATGATAGATGTGATACGTATCACCAATCTGAACCAAACCGTTGGGGTCGTTGAGCCAGCCAAGCTCAGGCTCCACATGGAACAGAAGCCTATCGGGGTCGGACGCGATGCGAGCCGCCGTCTCATCCTGTCCGGCACGCCACTGCTCATAGTCCGCGCGTGTCACCTTGTTTTTTTGATTTAACATCGCCGTTGACTTTCTCGTCTATGGGGAAGGACGCTCGACTCACACGAGTCGAACGCCCTTCCTCAAATGGACTTATCCTCAGATTACACTGAACGGCTCAACTAGAAGCTAACGTCGAAGCCTGCGCCAGCGCCCTCTTCATCGGTGGTCGGCACGCCCTTTGCCTTGTTGTAGGCAAAGATCAAGACGATCGGCACGATAAAGGCGATGAGATTGCCAGCCACATACCACACGAGGGTCTCGGGCGTGACGATGAGCAGGCCAAGCACGCCGGTCAGACCCTGACCGATAGCGCGCACCTCAAAGAACTTCACGAAGGCACCGCCGCAGCCTGCACCGATGCATGCGCAGATGAACGGAATGATCGAATAGCGCATGTTTGCAGCAAAGATAGCGGGCTCGGAGATTCCGACCAGCGTCGGGATAAAGGACGACATGCAGATGTTGCGCTCTTTGGAGTGCTTCTTGTGAATGAGGTACATACCGATGGCGCCGCCCTGGGCGATGATGGAAACCGACCAGATGGCCTGGATGTAGTTGAAGCCGGTCGTGGCAACGAGGTTGGCCTCGATACCCTGGATGAACTGATGCGTACCGGTAACGACGAGCGGCTGCAGGAACGCGGCGAAGACAAAGGCACCAAAGACGCCCATCCTGTTGTACAGGATATCGATTACGTCGGCGAGGACGTCACCGATCAGGTTGCCGAGCGGGCCGAACACGGTGAACAGGGCAACGTTAGCAAGAATCAGGGTAACGGTCGGGACAAAGACGAACGAAACGACCTCGGGGATGTACTTCTGGGCAATCTTCTCGACCTTGGCCATAAACCAGGCAGTCAGGATTGCGGGGAACACACCGCCCTGGAAAGCAACCATGGGAATGGAGAGCGGACCGAAGTTCCAGTACTCAGCACCCGTCGGGTCCATAACGAACGTGTTGCGGTTCATAAGGCTCGGGTGAACCATGACGATACCGACGAGGATGCCCAGGATCGGGTTACCGCCAAAACGCTTGACCGCGCTGTACATAACCAGGACAGGCAGGTAGTCGAACGTGGTGGCGATAATGGCAAAGAAGCTTGCGAGGTTCTTGAGGAACTCGCTGTGATCGGCGAGGCTGCCTTCCATGCCAAAGAGGCCGTTGGCAACGATCAGCGACTTAAGGCCGATGATGATTGCAGCGCCGACGAAGGCGGGAATGATGGGGATAAAGATGTCCGAGAATACCTTGAGGACCGAGAAGAACTTGCCCTTCTTGTCCGCCTCGGCGCCCTTGACCTCGGAAGCACTGATCTCCTTAACGCCCGTCAGAGCCATAAACTCATCGTAAACCTTGTTGACGGTACCGGTACCGAAGATGATCATGAGCTGGCCGCTGTTGTACAGCACGCCCTTGACGCCATCGATGTTCTCGAGCTCGGCCTTGTTGTATTTGCTCGTATCCTTGAGCACCAGACGCAGACGGGTCACGCAATGCGTGGCGCCCTCGATGTTCTCCAGTCCGCCGACGTTGTCGACGACTTGCTGGGACACTGCCTTGTAGTCCATGTTCCTCTCCATTCCTTTTCTAAATCATAAAACGGTTCGTTGCCGCTACAGAGACGCGATCGTTGCGTTTGCGCACTTGAGCGCACCGTCGGTGACGGTAAGCGCCACACCCTGGCCCTGCTTGTTGCAGAAGCGAGCGTTGAGCGCAACATCATCGACAAAGATGGTCGCGATGTCGTCGTCGACGACCAGACGCACATGGTGAGTGCCCTCGCCCTTAAAGAACAACGGACGCTCGAGGCCCATGTTGTTGACCTGGAACCACGGGTACTGGGGAGCCGGCGTGAACTCGAGCTTGCCCTCGCGCAGGTTGGCGCGGAACTCATAGGCAAGACCGGTCTCGGCGTCCTCGGCGAACTTGACCGAGAAGCCGGCAGCGTTACCGCCGAGCTCAATGTCGGCATCGAGCAAGTAGGTGGAGCCGGCATCCGCGGCGAGCACCTGCTCGACCTTGCCCGACTCGCAGGAAAGCTCAAAGGTCTCGACTGCCTTAGCCTCGCCAAAGGCGCCAAGCATGCTGTCGGGGAGCTTGGTGCCGAGCGTTCCGTCGGCACGCTGAACGATCTCGAGGGGCATAAAGGTGCCACCCCATAGGTAAGAGCTGGGGTCGCCGCCCTCGTCACGCGTAGGAACCCAACCAAAGAGAACGCGACGCTCGCCATCGAATGCGGTGCGAGCGGCGTAGTACGCGCGGCCGTCGAAGGAGTCGTCAGCGGGGGTAATCCAAGGACCGTTGATGGACTTGGACATGCGGTAACGGGTCTTGTTGCCGTCGCTGTACTCGGAAAAGACGAGGTACCACCAGTCGCCCATCTTAAAGAGATCAGGCATCTCAAACATGGTGTACAGGCCCGGGTTCCACCAGTCGCCCTGGAACTCCCAGTTGGTCAGATCCTTGGAGGTGAACTTGACCAGGCGGCCGGTCATCAGACGCTTGTCCTCGCCCACGCGCGTTCCGAGGATGAGCATATACTCCTCGTTCTCCTCGTCCCAAAGCACAAAGGGATCGCGCCAGTTGCGGTCATCGTAACCCTCCTGAGGCGGAAGCAGCGTCTCGGCGATGTTCTTCTCCCACTTGACGGCGTCGTCACTCGTTGCGTGAAGAAGAACCTGCTTCATCAAGCGTGCGCGGACCTTATCGCGATTGCAACCAGTGTAGAGCGCATGGTACTTGTTGCCCACCTTAAACACCGTGCCGGCATAAATGTACTGGTCGACTTCCTCGTCGCCGCCACGCTCAAGGCTCTCGCCAAAGTCCTTGTAGTTGACGAAATCCTTGGTCGTAGCGAGTGCCCAGCCAAACGGCTCTCCGAAAGGTTCGGGGTTACGCGTGTCACGCTGATGATAGAGATAGAACGTGCCGTCCTCGCCGTACGGCATGATGTCGCCTACCTAAATTCCCTCAGGCTGGTAATACACCTTGTGCATCCGAGACTTCCTTTCCACGACATACTAACTCGGTACAATGGCAAGATATATCAATCGTTTTCATATGTCAAACGTTTTCACACCAATACGTCTTTTCGCAGTTCCAGTCGTCGGCAAACGGTTGACATATGCCGGTGAACGGTCATCAGAGGCGTTTGAGGAATTTTTTTGGCACGGGATGAACTACGCGGTTTTGCCCTCAATGAGTTCAACGGGGAGCTTGATATTCGATTCGGGATTATCGCCGTTAATAAGAGCGATGATGGATTGCGCCGCGAGCTCTCCGATGCGATCGATATCTTGACGTACGGTTGTTAAGTCAGGCATAAACGTCATAGTTCGGCGGGCACCATCCGCGCCCACGACCTTAATATCGTCCGGAGCGCTCAAGCCGCGCTGCTTCATCACGTTGAGACAGATGGCCGCCATCGTATCGTCTCCCGCAAAGATGCCGTCAATATCGGGGTTCTCATCGAGGATCTTCGCAACGACCGCGCCCTTTTCGTCGTCGGGCTTAACGAACTCAACCTCACGGACAAGCGCGGACAAACCGGACTGCTCAACAACATCGAGGTAGGCATCGGTACGCTTATTGCCAGGCATGCGCATGCGGCTATTGCTGCGCAGGCACAGGATACGCCTGCAGCCGTCATCAATCAGACGGCGCGTGGCGAGCTCGCCAATGCCATAGCTGTCACTTGCAATCTGGACAGAGCCCTCGCCAAGATCGCAGTCGATGCCAACCAGGCTCAAGCCCATCTCGGCATATGCATCGGCACCGATATTGAGGGAGTTGACGATGACGCCGTCGACCATATTGCGGCGGAGCATGTCAATATAGGAACGCTCAAGATCGGGTCGATTGGCGCTGTTGCACAGCAACATCTTAAAGCCGTTTTCCGCTAACGTGCGCTCGACCGCCTGCACAACCTGAGCATGGAACGGGCTGCTCACAAAGGGAACGATCATACCGATAAGATTCAGGCGACCGTTGAGCATGGCACGGGCGATATCGTTGGGCGTATAGTTGATGCGCTCCATCGCGGCATGGACCTTATCGCGGGTCTCTTGGCTAATATAGCCGCGATTATTAAGCACGCGAGATACCGTAGTAGGCGAAACCCCCGCCACCGCTGCAACTTCCTTGATGCCAGGCTTAGCAGAATCCTTAGAACGAGCGCCCTCGCGAGCCATAGCACCCTCCCCCATCAACATGTCAAACGTTTACATACGAACAAAGCATACTCCAACAACAGCGGGAAGACGGTAACAGCACAAGTAAGTAAACGACTCATCCAAATAATTAGGAGAGTTCCGCCTAAAGGGTGACTACACAGGACCCCCGCCGGGCCGCTTTGGGTTACTTTCCAAAACATTTCCGCAGGACGCAACGGGCTCCGCCGCGCGAAGCGCGCAGCGGAGCCCTTTGCATGTCCGAGGACGTTT